>NZ_JANJZR010000139.1 GCF_024623065.1 Bacteroides acidifaciens | reverse complement strand
AAAGGGAGACTTTTTATTGTGTGGACTATTATTTAAATTGAGGAAAAAGATGAGGGGGGCTTTTTAGTCAGCCCCAACTGCGTACGGACACACTTACAGCCTCGCTAAAGACGGAGCTTTAATTATCACTTACAGTAGAGACGAGGGAATACAATATTGTATTCAGCGTCAGAGCGATGATTGTCCGATACTTATCGGAAGAAGCATCTCCAGCCGGTCGTATATGCGCAAACAGTGGCAGGCATATCTTGCTGATGATCCTGTATTGTGTGAGAAAATAGCGAAGAAGGAGATTGACGCATTTGATTTTACCGCTATCACCGAACAATATAATCCTGTAGGTAAATGACTTTCTTTTTGAACCGTAGAAAGAATAGGGAGTTTGTCGTGCCGTTTTGTATTAAACATGAATGTAAGAGGCAATCCCATTTCGGGTGTTTCTTCTTGATTGTTGCAACACTTTTCTCACCATGCTTATGCCATAATATTTCGGCTCAGGAAAGTAATCTCAAAGACGGGGCAGCACTTTATAGTATAGGATTTGGCTATGAATGGATGTCGGACGCTTATTCTTCCAATGGATTTGCACTTGACGTACGTGCCCGTTTCTATATGTCAGGGCAGCTTTTTTGTGAACTTATGGGACATTGGGGGACGCATGAGGGAAGTAAGAGTGTACTGCAAAAAGGAAATCCGTTCGACATTGATGATGAGCGAAACACACTATTGGGAGTTGTTGGTCTTGGTTATGAGATATTTCAGAATGAGAATCAGACATTTGATATATACATCAAAGGGCTTGTCGGCTATGGTGTCAGGTCTTCTCGTTTTGATGATTACCAGATAACCGGCAGTGAAGACGGGCATGTCACACTTGGATGCGATATAAAGAAAAAGGGGATAGCTGCTGCTATCGGATTAGGAATGGACACGCGTTTCAAACGGTGGACACTTACTCCCTCTGTTGATGTGTTTTATATCGGGAATGAATGGAATGTGGCTACTATGATATCTTTTGGCTTTTTTCTTTGAGACGCACTTGTGAATCATGGCAAAGTGCGGATTCTCTTGAACGGCTTTTTAATCTTCGATGACAACGCCTAGTAGCGGGAGCAAATCCATTGCCTGCAAAGAGGTGATGATGGCTCCTTTCAGGTCGCTGATATTAAGCGTGATTCCGCTGATTCGGGAAGTGCGCAAGTCTATTCCGCGAAGCGAAGCATGTGAGAAATCGGCCTCTACAAGGTCGCAACCGTCAAAAGCGACAGATGTAAAACGACAGTCGTTCAGAGTCCCGTTGCGGAACTGGCTGTGTGCGAAACGTACCTGATTCATTTTACTCATGGCGAGGTTGATGTAGCCGGCATTGCATTCGTGCAGCAAGACATGATTCATCGTTGTTTCAGATAAATTGGTACCCAATAGTTTGCAGGAAATGAATTCTACTCGGTAGAGGGAGCTTTCGGCAAAAGAAATGTTTGATAAATCGCAGTTTTCAAACCGCACATCGGTTAGTTGGGAAGAAAGAAACCTGCATTCACAGAATGTCTGATGCCGGAAGGTACAGTTCTTGAGGCTCTTATAAGATTGGTCGATGCCTTCCTCTCTTCCTTTACAGAATAAGAGATGTGAGACTGTTTCTTCCTTGTCGAGCCATTCCTTTAAAGTGCTTGTACTGGTTTCCTGTTCTTCCATCATGGGAGGAACTACGCGGACGGGTTTTGCTGAATTTCTTTTTATCATGCCTTTCCCACATATCCGCCGGCCAGTGCGGCAACCAGTCCTATGCCTATACTTAATAAGGTATAGAGGATGAATGTCCCGTAGAATTCTCCTTTCAGCAACCCTATGCCATCATTGGAAAAAGTGGAGAAGGTGGTGAATCCGCCACATACCCCCGTAGCTAGAAACAGGCGGACTTCGAAAGGAAGATGGAAACGTTCTGAAAGTGCATAAAACAGACCGATAAGAAAACTGCCGAGAAGATTGACGGTGAACGTTGCCCACGGGAAATGATAGGGGACAATCCGTTCGTGCATAAACAACTGGACACAATAGCGTAACGCACTGCCGGTTCCGCCGCCGATAAAGATATAGATAATTTCTTTACTCATTTGATTTTAACATTTGCATTATTTGTAAGCAGCTTCAAAATCTTTTTCGAACTTCTGGAAACCACCGGGATAGACACGGTCTATCCGTTCGGAAACGGTTGACGAGTCGTTTTTGTTTTGCAGGGAAGCGATGAGCTTCTTCATTGTGTCTCTGGGAGCTTTTTCTATCCAGAATGTGACAAGTGCGTGTGCAAGAATATATGAATATTGCTCGTCAGTTGCTTGGCGCTTCATGAACTTGCCGCGCCCGCTATTCATAAAAGCAAGTAGATCGATTTCTCCCAACATATACATTGTGCGGATTCTTCCTTGCTCATATTCAGTAAATGTGTGGCGGAGTCCCTTTTTCGTTACTTTACAATGTTCGAAGTACTCTGACAACCCTTCGTTAAGCCAGCTAGGCGGGAATTTGCCGAGGATTTGCCGGACAAAATGGTGGCTGAGCTCGTGGTAAATAATAGCAAGGCTTCTTTCCTGTCCTTTCTCCCGTCCCAATATGATTGCTTTTTGTAACTTCGGTGAATATATGCCGCTCGCTTTGAATAGCAGGGGCAGGTGTATGTCTACGCTTTCAAGATATTCCATTGCCTTTTTTCTATCCTCAAATACATGCAGTTGAAGGGTAAGTGTATCGGGCAGTCCGAATTGAGTATAGAAATTGACTTCATAACTGATAAATTCCTCGATATTTCGTCGGTCTTTGTCGGGAAGCGGGTCGCCGGCATATTCTATTTTTACAGTCTGCGCATTGAGCAGACCGCAAAAGATGAAAAGCGAAAAGAGAAGAAAAGGTGCACGCATAATGATGTTACTGTTATTTCTGATTCTTATGTTTCATATATTTCTTTTTGTCGCGTTTGCTCATATCTTGCGTGATTAGTTCATCGTCAATGACTGCCTGGTAGATTGTTTTCTCTTTGAGCTTAACGTCTCCTTGGGTTGTACGGAACACGGGTATGAAGTGGGAGTAAGGGTAACCCGAAGATTCTCCGCCTTTGAATTTATTCTCGTCCAAAAAGAAGAAGGAGATGGAGACTCTCAAAGGCCCTGCTTTTCCTATGGCTTGTCCTACTTGTACTTCCTCGCCCGGTTGAATGAAATTCTCGCTCATCACCAGATAAGCCGCGAAAGTTTGGTCGGGATGGTAGATTAGCAGTTGGCGTGGATTGGCTGTTGTGCAGGCTACACCACTGCGGGTCGCATAAATGGTATCACCTTCTTTTATACGGAAATTGAGTGTTTTTACAGGTTCGCGCGGGTCGGTCTGCCAGCCGGTCTTTTGTCCGTCCTTCACGGGTAAGGCGTAAGGGGTGCCGATTTGGAAGTCTTTGGGAAATTTGCCGCGATAGTATCTGTAACTTGATGCGCTTTTAAACGAATTCTCGAACGACGCGTTCTTTTCTATTTTAAATATTGTATTTTTTCCGGGAGTCAGATTGTAGGAGCGGTCGTTCATGCGGTACAGATAATAGTCGCAATAATCTTCGTTGTAGTAATTAAGCTCCCTGTCTCCCTGTGTGTTCGTTTCCCATTTTGATTCAATGATTCCGAACGGGCGTTCCATTAATTTCCGTAAGGACTGGGCGGAGATGTGGCAGGCGGATAGTGAGAATGCGAATAAGATAATAAATTTAAGGTGTTGTGCCATAATTTACATAAATAGATTGTATAACCTTTAGAGAAATAAATAATTTGCTTGCAAATATAGAAAGAAACTGCGATATATGAAGGTTATCATGCTATTTTATTCGGCAAAGCCACTATATTTTTTCTTCTTTATGTGTTTTGTAATCTACTTATAATTAATGTTTTATGTGGTATGGGATACCCTTTTTCTCTATATTCTGATTATAAAGAAAAACAGCCGTCATGTTTCTTGTCTATCTTTGCCATACGATTACTAACTAACGTATTTATATCATGAAGAACATGAAAACAGGAACTGCAATGTGGCTTTGCCTGCTACTTGCTTTTTTAGTCGGCACGTCAGCGAAAGCCGAAAGTATTACATCTCCCGATGGGCAATTAAAACTTGATTTCTCCGTCAATGCGCAAGGAGAACCCGTGTATGAACTTTCTTATAAAGGAAAGGAAGTGATTAAACCTTCCGGGCTGGGATTGGAACTGAAGAATGATCCGGGGTTAATGAATGGATTTACTTTGGCCGATACCCGGACTTCTACTTTTGATGAAACTTGGGAACCGGTGTGGGGAGAAGTGAAATCAATCCGCAATTATTATAATGAAATGGCTGTTACCTTGAATCAAAAGGCACAGGAGCGCAGTATTATTATCCGTTTCCGCCTTTATAATGATGGTTTGGGATTTCGCTATGAGTTTCCGCTACAAAAGAATCTGAATTATTTTGTTAAGTAACTAATCAAAATTAAGCAGCATAATGGCTAAAGTTAATATTCAGTCGTGTTCCTATCGCCGCCAAAGCCCT
>NZ_JANJZR010000138.1 GCF_024623065.1 Bacteroides acidifaciens | reverse complement strand
GTACCGGCCACGTAAGTAGCTATAGGTTTGGAAGATTCGGCAATCATTTTAGCTGCTAGGTCTACATGGGCGACCATGCCGCCCGGGCCGTTTATCCAGAGTACCGCGCCGCAAATCTTCGGATTACCGGAAATATCCCGGAGTTGCTGTTCCAGGCGGTAAGTCTCCCAGGAATACAAGGTACCTTCCAGGATAATGACGGCCACGCTGTCAGCCGGCAGGGTGTCATCATCCAGTTCCCACCGGTTGGCAAGGTAAGGAGTAGTAGCGTAAGCGGTTATTTTATTATTGTTAAGCCGTTTTTCGATCGCATCCAGGTTGCCGGCTGCAACACACGGCACAAGTAAAGAAAGCAACCGGTAATAATCATTATCAGCGATTGCCCAAGGTGCTGTAAAAATCTCCTGTATTTTATCCACGTTCTCTTTTTTACGACAAAGAAAACGCCTATATTATAGGCAGAGAAGGACTGAAAGGAGCCTACAGAAACGCATCAACGCCCGACCCCGTACCGGACAGGGTGCAATTATACAGCCCCCCGCCGATCTCAAAAGAAAAGGTAAGCGGGTAATCAGGGGAGCCGGAAACACGGGGATTACCCGTTTCATCAATATAGAGAGCGACAAAGGGCGTCGCTTTCAGGTTTTCCAGATAAAGCGTCTTATTTCGCGACACGTCGGCAAGTTTGAAGGTATGTTTTTTAGTATAGACATCTTCATTTCTGCTATCACCAAGTTTTAAGGTTCCCGGTACGATCGTAAGAATATCAGGTTTTCCGATAGAACGGATAACGACTTTCGAACGCATGACGCCAAAATGAATAATGTTGTAAACGGGAACCAGTTGTAAGTTATGGGCGGCAGATATTAACTTTCTTGACATAATTACAGATATAAAATATTGATAATCAAACATTCAGCATTTTTCGGACGTTTTTCAGCCAAAAACCGGACAAAAAAGGACAAACAGATACACTTGGTAGGTAAAAAACAACTTGCTTTTTTACACTTTTTTTCGATTATAGGCCCTTTTCTTCTTGCGCCTGAAACTGTCCCGCCACCGCTGGTAGTTTTTCAGTAGCCCGTCTTCCTGAATGGAAGATATATCATACTTTTTCAGGAAGGTAAAAACGGTTTCCTTAAACTCGATTCCGCGCAGATGCTTGTTTTCGTCCATGAGTTCGTGCAGCTCGGCCCACATCAGGGCACGCAAACGCTTTTCAAGAATGGCGGTACCACGTACGGAAATGTAATTGAACTGTTCCGGAGACTTGCCACCGGCAAAATTGGCCTCCCGGCGGTCAGGTAACATAAACTCCAGGTTGCCACGGTCAGCCGGACAATTAACCGGCCGTTTCTCCATAAGATCGTAAATAGTCACATAGATATCGGACGAAGAAGGAAAACGAACGGTACCGACTGTTTCGTCATAATATTTGCCACGGACGTACTCGGCCAGGTAGGATTCAATCTGTATTCGGGTGGTAATCATAACAATAACATTCCTTTTTAAAGGCAAAGATATTCCTTTATTAGCTGTTGTTCTGCCATTTACAAGAAAATGTAGGATTTCAGCCGCCATTTTGATAAATATACTCCGAGAGAATAATTATAATGTGTCTTTTCCTGCTACCACACGGCCGGCATTTTCCCTTCCAGGCTGTTCTGATATAATCCGGTACTAAATTTCTGTAATTTCGTAACCGGGCAACCAACAAATGTAAAACCCTGTATCTTAGCAACTTAATAGCGTTACTAAGTCCCGTTACAAAAAAATGGCAGGAAAACAGTTTGTAACCGGGCTTACCGGTAGAAGATAAAAAGGCCTGTGTTACAAACCGGAAAAGTTAGTAACCGGTTTGTAACTGCAACTTCGTAACCTTTATTTCCTATTTATTTATTTGATTTTCAGACTTTTTTCTTTCAAGCAAACAAAGGTTACAAGGTTACTAAAATTTTGCATGAAATATAGATTGGGTATGGGGAAGGAAGCCGGGCAAGGCACCTTTGTTTCCATACGAAAAGAGGGACCGACACTTTCGTATCTGGTCCCTCTTTTCGTATTTTATACCGGCTCCGGATCGTCTTATACACGATGTTTGCACCTGCTTAAAATCCATTCCTTGATGTCCGGGTCCACACGGCGGTGCACGACGGCCGTATAGTCTTCATTAAATTCATACTCCAGGCCATTGTTTCCTTCCAGGATAAAAACACAGGCTGTTTTTATGATCCATTCGAGCTGCTCGCCCGAATAGCGTTCCAGCACCAAAACAGTACCGGGTTTCATACGCTCCAGATAGCGGTAAACCTGTTCGGCGAATTTCCGGAACTTCTCGCCGCTATTCCAAAGCGTGGTAAACTCGGACATGCTGTTTAATTTTAAATGTGCATTATTCATTCCTCTGGCCGTTCATCCGGTACAAATACAAGTGTCTGGTCGGTTGGTCCCGTTTCATCACCGGCAGCCGCTTCCGCCGTGCCGCATGAACGTAAATAAATCATATCGGCAGCCTTTCCGTCGCTATCCTTGCGTACGATACGTCCCTGGGAGTTACAAAGGTCCTTCGGGTTGAGTTCCTCAATGTAGGGACAAAGGGCCACAAAGCCTTTAAGAGCCTTTGTAAAACGCTGCATCGTGATTTTATTCACACCGGAAAAGCTTTTGTAATCAGCAAAAGCCTTTTCACGAACAATAAAGCTATCCAGGTGTTCGCTGTCCGGAGAGAAATAAGAGTTCGCCCAATCCTCAAAGTTATTTCCCATATCGGCCTTGTATTTACGCCTGATAATGTTTTCCATGGGCGGAAGCAATTTTATAGATTCCTCGCAAAGGGAAAGGTAAAAACGGCAGCACTGCAAGAAGAAATTTATATCGGCGTTCCACTCGCTTTCGGAATACGTCTTAGAAAACAAATCTTTTCCGAAGTCGTCCCGGATAGAACGCGTTTCCCGGTAGTCGTTATCTTCCGTACGCTGGTGGTAGTAGTCGGAGAATACCAGGTACAGCAAACGGGCTTCCGTAGACGGATCAAAATCAATAGGTACGTAATTGGTGGTAAATCCCAGCTTGGCCGATTCCTCGAAAGGTATAGTAAATGACTGGTTGTTCTTCGGGTTCACGGTCATATCTGACGTGATGATATCGTAAAACAGGCCTGTATTAAGATACCGGTCGCAATCATCCACCAGAATAAAGTCGGTATGCTGGTTTACCTGGTCGAACACATGCGGATTATCCATTAACTTGGGATTACGGCCGGAAAGCTTGACGGTCTTCATAAAGTAGGAAAGGGCTTTGAACATGAATGATTTGCCCGAACGTCCGTTACATTCCCCGTCTTCACCGATCTTGTTATCCATGGCCTGCGGTGCCCAGGCACGGGAAGGGGACTTATACCGGTGCAACATATAACCGATAGTAAATATCTTATTGATAAGGTTCCTTTTCTGTTCGGCCACTTCTTCCGCCATGAGGCCTTCCCCCTCGATATCGAATTTATGTTTCTCCCGGTAGGATTCCGCTTCCCCCACGCTCTTGTTGTCGAAATTGTATTCCAGTTCCTTACGCCAGTAAACGCGGCTCGAATTGATTACATAGCCGAAAAAGTTAGACGGTACGGCATTTATCCGGATATCAAATACATCGTTGCCCTCTATGTCTTTTTTACGGGAAATGGTAAACATATCTTCCATAAGACGGACTTTGTGTTTCAGTACATTTTCTTCCCAAACGTAGTGGGATAATGTGCTGCCGTTGGCCGGATGTTCCTTTATACCGGTGCCGCTTACCTCCATGCTGCAACCGGGAAAGAAAAACATCTGTGTATTATGGGTATAATTGGTAAAGTCCAGTTCTATTTCCTGCAAATTGTCCAGGGCCGTATCTGAAAGTTTGGGGCTGTTCAAAATTAAATTTCTGATATCGCGGGATAAAAAACTATCCTGGGCCCAACCGCGGATAAACTTCCGGATATCCTTTGCCTTTATCAGTTTTACGATATTGCCGGTAATACGGATGTATTTCGTTGAACTGGAATTTTCATCATGAAGCGAATAGAAACCGTTAAGACGTAAAAAGTAGTGAAGGCAGTCCGCGTCTATATTGTGATCCCATTGCCGGGATTTCTCGTTAAACTTGGAATACCAGAATTTGGCGGGCATGGCAAGCGTCATAAGGTTACGGAAATCTTCGTTCTTGCTTCTTAACTCCATGAAATCCCGGAAGTCCTTACGGGGTTTGCCCCGCTGGTCCCGGTAAGTGTTAAGCCAGGCCGGTAGCCAGATCGTGTGGATGTCAATAAAACGCAATGCAAGTTCCGTACCCTTCACCCTGCCCGTCGTGTCGATATCAGGTATGTTATACAGGACTTCAACGTATTTCATGATTTCTTTGTAATCCTGTTCGGAAAGTTTATACGTTTCCGAATTAAACCAAATTGGGGAAAATCCCAGCGATTTAACGCACAAGGCGTCGCGCTCTCCGGAACATATAAACGCTTCCTGCAGCTTCTGTTCCTTATAGGGCTTTTCCGCATTGGCCGGATTCTTTTTAAATGCGGCTTCCTCCCTGGAATTAAATTCCCGGTATAAGGCTTTCAGTTCGGAAAG
>NZ_JANJZR010000137.1 GCF_024623065.1 Bacteroides acidifaciens | reverse complement strand
CTTCATAAAACAGCGGGAACGTGTAAGTCGATAGTGATTTCAGGGTATGATTGGCGCAGTTGAACAGAAATTTTGCACCGCAAGCAATAGAACAGAACTTTCCAATTATCAGCCGTTCATGGTTAATGGGATAGTGATACAACACATTGTTTTGCTCAAACAGACACGGGGCTGAAACAAAATCATTGTAAATGGTATAGTCGCCTATTTCGATAGACGGGTCTTTTACGACAGCATTCAAATAAACGGTTTGCGTGTCACCTTTACGGGGATATATCTTGTTCATCATAACTTTCAGTTCTTAGTATTGTTTATATTTAAGATAAATGACGGATTGTGTACCAAGCAGTATCACATATAAGTATTCCACTGCCCAATATGCCGCTAACGTGACATTACAACAACCTAATCCCCATAAGCAGAACAGATAAGCAATAGTAGTTATCACCTGAAAAATGAATACCGTCCGTGTCGCTCCCGTTCCTGTTGTAGCATTCAGATAGACGTAACCGGGTAGTGCAAAGAAGTAATTCAATAGCATGACAAGAAAAGGCGGCCATGCAAGCTGTATGATAGCGGGATTTTCCGTATAAGCCCCTATAATGTGCTGGTGAAAGAACAACGCAAAAGTAATCAGTGGAATGCCTGTCGCATATCCTAAACGGATAATCTTATGGCAAAGCGGAAATACTTTTTTCTTTTCACCTGCTCCAATCAGGTTACTCACCAAAGAACCGGTGACACCTGCCAACGCATTGACGATAACGGAAAACAGTGCGGAAACACTTCTTACAATGTTCGATACTGCCAATTCCTTTTCTCCCAAACGTTCGATAGCCACGAAGAACAGAAACCAAATGGCTACACTTGTAAAGAACTGGAGCATACTCCATACCGAGATAGAAAATACCTCTTTCAATACCGTTATATCAATATGCCAGTATAAACCATACGCTTTTTTATCAATGTGCCGAAACATATATGCAGCCAATACAGCCAGCGAACACATTTCGGCAAATGAAGATGCGATAGCCGCCCCCGATATACCCATGTCGAAGCCGAATATCAGGAGCCAGTTCAGCGGAATGTTCACCAGTACGGCAGTGAAAGCTGCCATGTTCAGAGCTTTTGTCTGTGTAATGCCTACCAAAAACGAGCGTAAGGCAAGGAACGGGAAAGAGAACAACAATCCCCAAATACGCCAATCCAAATAGCGGATAACCGCATTATAAACATCATCCGAAGTTATCAGATGTTTCAACAGAACGGGAGAAAATATCTTGGATAGCAGACAGAGGAGTACCGCCAGTATCAGCAAGAAAAACAATCCCTGAAAGAACGTTTTTCCCGTTTCTGCATACCGCTGTTCTCCGTTACGGCGGGCAATTACCACTTGCAACCCCAAACTGAACCCGAAGCCGAGCATATAAATTGCCAAGAACCATATTCCGGCAAGGGCAGATGCGCCCAGTTCCACATCACCCACGTGCCCTAAAAACAAAGCATCGGTAATATTTATCAGTTGTTCGATAAGGATGCTCATCATTACAGGAAAAGCGATGAGCCAGATTTTTTTATAGGTATAATTCATTTGTTCAAACCAATATGATACAATATATCCTGCCGCTTTAAGCAGCACGACAATCTTATAGATTTATAACAAGGAATAATGACAAAACAATAACAGGCAAACTTAAAACATAAGCCTGTCTATTGCTGAATAGCAATAATTGGAAGTGCTATTCGCCCGGCGTAGCTATATGCACAACTGCCATTTCATATTGTTGAACAACTATTTATTTTTCTGTTAGTTCTGCAAAGATAGCGTTTTTCCCTGAACTTATATTATCGGATTATCAATTAAATTTTTGCTAACACTTCATATCATCCTCATTCATCCGCTTAACAAGATTATCTATCAGATGATGAAGATATGCCGTCCGGTCTTTTCTCTCTTTCATGGCTATATATGAAGCGTAATAATCCCCTAAATCAATGTGGAATATCGTGCTAAGGAAATTCATCATTTCTTTTATCTCCACGTTGCCATTGTTTATGTCGCCCGAAGATACAAGAGAATATCCCAGTTCGATAAGATATGACTTTTTGCCTGTGAAGCGGAACGGGTATTTGAAACATCTTTGTAGATTATCTTCTATCTGATTATTCGTTACCAGTTTCACCAATCGCTTATTCAGATAAATGCGCAGCATTTCATTGGCGATAATCTTAGCCACTTTATAGTCATATCCGGTTGAGAAATTAGGGTCTTTATCAAACTGTGCGCTATCGGTACATAACCGTAAATCTGCTTTTCCACGAACAAAATAATATTCATCATACACAGTGGAGTGTGAACGGTAATATTGGTAAAAGTCCAAATTACGATTGAAGAAATAAGTCAGATTATCCAGTTCCCGATTGATATAGTTTCTAATCACTTCATCACTACCATTAGGACATTGTGTTTCAATTTTGTATATCTTATAGAAGAATAGCAACCGACCGAGTATTTCCGGTTTCTGTGTCTTGAAAAATAAGATTTCGTCCTCTTTGGTTGGAAATATATAGGTTTGTATTTTAGTTCTCAAATCATTAAGAACCGCCTGTAGTCGATGTACCATTGACAAAGAAGTTTCGATAATATCATAGCCGTAGAGGTCGATTTCGTCAATCTCTATGTCTATTTCCTGTAATATATTACCTATATACCCCTTCATCTTACTTCATAGTGATATGTCGTTTCATGTATGCCTGTGTTTTCGGGCAATAAACCAAACATTTCAAGCACGTAATACAATCATAAACATTTACTATCTCATCCCTTGAAACATTTATGTCCCATCCAACCCCGTTCAACGCTTTTTGTGGGCATACATTCCTGCATATATTACAATTACCACATTGCGAGGACTTGATTTTGTGTTTTAATATTGATAGCGGGGCATTTGTCAGAACAGTACCAATACATTGTGCTGCTCCATATTCAGCCGTGATGAACAGGTTGTTTTTACCGATATAACCAGTGCCGCTAAGTACAGCAATAGTTTTATGTGGTAGAACGGACGTTTTTGTTGCGAAGTCAAATGTATTCTCGGTTATCAAGGCATTGTCGGACTGTGATAATGCTTTGTAACCTTTGCAGACAAGCCACTCAGCCAGTTTGTCCGCTATCAGTCCCACCCGTTTTTCAGTCTGTGCATATTCATCGCTGAGAGTATGCACATAATTGGGACTATCATGCACAGCTTTGATAAAATATGGATTTATGGCAATTCCCATTAATATGGCATACGGAAGTCCCCGGTTTTGTCGTATATCCATCATGGAAATATCCACGAAGTGGACAAAATCAGCATTTTCATTTCTTAGCTGTTGTTCGATTCCCTTATTTAAGCCATTCATTTGTTCTTTCGCACAATAGGAATATAAATATCCGTTCTCAACTCCGAAACAGGGGTCTTTTCGGGAGTATTGAGATAGGTTTCAAATGTGTAAGGTTCCCGTAGCGCATATCCACTTGTCGGCAACCAATCAAGGTATATGTAACGATACACTCTGTTCAACTCGTGATATAACCCCTTGAATTGAAACAGTGCATATTCTCCGGCTTCTATTTCATGAACAGAAAAGCCATTGGGTACGTTAAATGATTCCGGAACGGTTATACCCACCATGAAACGAGTTTGTTCTTCTGAAGAAATTAGCGGACAATCCAATGTAAGGCTTATAAATTTACAGCCACTTGACTGTAAACCGCAATTTTCAGAAAGACGTAGAATCTGTTTCCATAATACTGTAAAATCATGGTTTATATGTTCCGTCCATTCCAGTTTCAAACAGGCAATACGAACAGGCGGAACTTTCTCAATGCAAGGAACAATTTGCACCGGATACATTCCTGCGGGGTTGGCATTGGAATGTAGTTTACGAAATTCCGGTATCGTACACTTAAAATAACTTTTGAATGCCCTTGAAAGTGTATGTTTGTTTTGGTAGTTTATGTGGCATAACAATTCTGTAACACTTATATCGGTTGAAATTAACTTGAAAGCGATATATTCCAATCTTAACCGTTGAATGTAAAGCCCGACATTTTCACCACATACAGCCTTGAAAACACGCCGGAAATGGTATTTGGAAATACCTGCCGTTTGCGATAGGGCATCTAAACTAAGTTCCTCGAACAAATGGCGGTTAATGTATTCTTGTACCCTTACAATCAGCTCATATAACACGTGGGCTGTATTGATTTTTTGTTTCCACCGTTTTATTTCGGGAAGCCGTTTTGACATTACCTCTCTGATTTCCTGCGAAGTATAGGATATGCCTACTTCTTTATAATACTCTTCGGGGAAAAGCCCCCAAAGGTAAATCAGATAGTCCATCGAAAAATCGTAACCCTTGACACCATGCTTCAAACAATAGTCGCAATATTCCGCACTCGTATTTACCCCAAGATTATTGTAGTCAATATCTAAGGGTATTCCGCAGGTTTGGCAATATTGGGTTTCTATGTCTGTTTCCATTGCTGTTTCTATTATTGAGAGCAAAGTTACTCAATCTGTTACGAAATCAGTTACCCTAAATAGTCATTTTTGAAATAAGCTGCAAAATCGTAACCTGTGTATATCATTTATAGCAAACTTACTTATACTGCAAATTGTCAATTGCTCTCTGAACCCCGTCCAAAAAGCGGGAAGCGTGCGCCCCGTCCATTTGCGTGTGGTGGAACTGGAAAGAAATGGTGAGC
>NZ_JANJZR010000136.1 GCF_024623065.1 Bacteroides acidifaciens | reverse complement strand
AAATAAAGAAGAATTTTTTTTAATAGTAGGTTAATAAAAAGATAGGGCGATTAAGTAGTGATACTTTGTCGCCCTATCTATTTGGAGAATAATCTTTTTATTTAATACCGAGTTTCTTTTTCAGTTTCTTGGGTAGAGAGTCTTTGTGTACCATGACGCTGATAGTTTTAGCGCGTACATAACTTTCGGACATATTCTGATATCCGCCGAACTTGTTGCCGTCTGCTCCCCAGGAATTCTTGGTAATGTAATATTTAGTACCATTCTGATCTTTTGCGATACCCGTGATATGCATTAGGTGGTCATCGGTTGTCACGAACTTCTCATAACCTTCCTGGCGGATTTCCGGTGTCACGTCGATTTCAGGATAAGGATGTTCAAACTTGAATACTTCTTCCATACGTTGGTATTTAGGCATTGCTTCAAAACGTGCACGGTCGGTAGTAGAGTAGTCTTTCACATCTTCCACCTGCGGGTTGATGGCAATTCCGTTCTTATAAGAGAAACCTTGTTCGCTGACATCACCATCCCAGCATATGGTATATCCGTTGTTGAGTGCGTGGTTGATGGCATCCATCAGTTCGTCCAATGGAAGATTGTACATCGGCTGGTTTTCCCAGTTGTCGGGAACTTCGGGTGAAAAAGTTTCGTAATAAGGTTTATGGGTGAAACTGGTCAACTCTATGTAGTCATTCATATTCAATCCCAGGCTCTCTGTAAAAGACTGGGGAGTATATTCCTTTCCTTTATAGGTGAACTTTTCGGGAAGTTTGCCCAAATAAGTATCGAACAGATTATTGATGAGGGCGTAAAATTCCGGAGTACGCTTTTTCGAAGCGATGTTAGCGTCCACCAAAGCCTTGAAATAACGTGTCAATGCTCCGTGATTATGGTCTTTTTTATCGTTAAGTAAACCAGAATAAGCTTCTTCGGGAACAATCCCCACCTGTTTATAGGCATTTGTGAATGTATGCGCCAGACTTCCTTCTCCTATGTTGCCTTTTCCACGGCGGAGATAATTGTCATTCATTTGATTCATGTACTTCTGGCGGACGATATACATTTCCGAGAGATCATATTCTCCTTTGCCCATGCGTAGCAGTTCGGATTCCATGAAAGAAGTGGTGGCAAAGCACCAGCAAGTTCCGGTAGAACCCTGATCTTTGACGGGGGTCGCTTTGTGAGAAACAACGGTTGTGAATTCATAACCGGGTGTTTGTGCAAAAGAGGTGGCGGCTGATAGGAGCAACGCAACCGAAATCAAAAATTTCTTCATGACATATGTGTTTCATTATATTCAGGAAAGCAAAAGTATAAAAAAAGCGAGGATACTCGAAAGTTCCTCGCTCAATTTAATATAATTAGTGTGTTTATTTACATGGCAACCTGCTGTGACAGCAGCTTTTGAAGTTTACCGTTCAAGGTTTGGCACATTGCGCCGTTTCCCATTGCTTGATAGCGTTTAATACGGTACTGTAACATCATAATTTTTTCATTTGCATTCTTTTTCATAATTTGTTTCCTCTTTTTTTGCTCCCCACGTTTTGAAGAGCGGTTTTACATCTTGTTTTCTTTATTAACACTGCAAAGGTACAAAATGTTTTTGGAATATATGCTGTAAAACATAAGAAAAATCTTTTTTTTCTGGGCTTTCTTTTTATGAAAGGTTCGAATACGGTAGATATTACAAACCTATTACATACATTTACAGTTACTTGTGTCGTCTTTTAAAAAAAAACTTGTAATTTTGTGGACGTATATTTTAGTATGCACCTTTGTTTCATGATTCGTTTATTTAATTAACACATAAATATGAAAACACTCGTTCGTTTTTTGTTTGTCTCGTTTTTCTCTGTACTATTATTTTCATGCAGTGAATCTCATTTTCTGAAAGAAGAAGCTTATCGTAATCAGGTACTTCAGGATTTTGAGCAGAAACAGAAGGTACTCCCTAATGGGGAGCTGTTTGCTGTCTTTTCGGATAGCACTTTGACTCTTTCAGAGCGTGAAGCTCTGATGTTTCTGTATGCGTATATGCCGATAGGAGATATAACGGATTATCACGGGAAATATTATTTGGCAAATATTCGTCTTTCCGAGCAGACTCGTCATGAGATGCCTTGGGGAAAGACTGTTCCCGATGAGTTATTCCGGCATTTTGTGCTGCCTGTCCGTGTGAATAACGAAAACTTGGATGAATCCCGCAAAGTCTTTTATGAAGAGTTGAAGGAGCGGGTGAAAGGTCTTTCGATGAAAGATGCGATTTTGGAGGTGAATCATTGGTGTCATGAGAAAGTGGTGTATCGTCCAAGTGATGCCCGTACAAGTTCACCGCTGGCGTCTGTGAAAACAGCCTATGGACGTTGCGGCGAGGAATCGACTTTTACGGTTGCTGCGCTACGTTCTGTCGGGATACCTGCACGTCAGGTTTACACTCCTCGTTGGGCGCACACTGACGATAATCATGCTTGGGTAGAAGCCTGGGCGGATGGCAAGTGGTATTTTCTTGGGGCTTGTGAACCCGAGCCTGTTTTGAATTTAGGATGGTTTAATGCACCTGCAAGTCGGGGAATGTTGATGCATACAAAGGTGTTCGGCCGTTATAACGGGCCGGAAGAGATTATGCTTGAAACTCCGAATTATACTGAGATTAATGTAATTGATAATTATGCTCCTACGGCTAAGGCGGTTGTGACGGTGACCGATACGGATGGTCGTCCTGTTTCCGGTGCTAAAGTCGAGTTTAAAGTCTATAATTATGCTGAGTTTTATACGGTAGCTACCAAATATGCCGATGCGGACGGTCGCGCTTCGTTGACAGCCGGAAGAGGGGATATGCTGGTATGGGCTTCTGACAAGGGGAGATTTGGTTTTTCTAAATTGTCTTTTGGAAAGCAATCGGAATTGGTATTAGCGCTTGACAAAAAAGAAGGTGATATTTTTGAAGTGGATATTGATATTGTTCCTCCGGTTGAGAATGCTATTTTACCTGAAGTGACTCCGGAACAGCGGGCCGAAAATGACAGGAGACTGGCGCAGGAAGATTCGATTCGCAATGCTTATGTTGCTACTTTTCCGACTATGGCGCAAATTGATTCTGTTATATCTGGTTTGAAAGAAAAAATACATCCGTGTGTTAAAAAGGCTCTATGTTCATTTATTATAGATTCACGTGGGAATCATGATGTACTGATTCGTTTTATTAGAGAAGCGGATCGTCAGGGAAAACTGATGAAGGCTGCTGCTTTATTACAAACCCTTTCTGAAAAAGATCGTCGTGATGTAAATTATGAAGTGTTGTTAGACCATTTTCTCCATACGAAAGATATCTCCAAATATTTATATGGTTGTACTTTGTCGGATTGTTTGAATTGTATGGATGCTTGGTTGGAAGAAGTAGATGATATCCTTAATCCACGTATTGCCATGGAAGCGTTGACTCCATACAGGTCTTTTTTCCAATCAAAATTTACGGAAGCACAGATTGATTCTTTTCGCAATCGTCCGCAACTACTGATAGAATGGGTAAGTAATAATATTGCGATTGATGAAGAAAACAATTCTCAACGTATTCCTATCTCTCCGGAAGGCGTGTGGCGTTCACGTGTTGCGGATTCCCATTCAAGGGATATCTTTTTTGTAGCATTGGCACGTAGTATGGGTATTCTTGCCCACATGAGGAGTACAGATGGGCGTGTGGGGTATGTACTTCCTCCGACAGAAGATATTACTCCGGCTGGTGAGTTTGTGGAAGCTGATTTTGAGAAAAAAGAGAGTGTGCGGACGCCGCAGGCATATTATCATTTATGTGATGGAGAACAGGCGATTGGCTACGGTGATGATAAACCTAGATATTACAGCAAATATACAATCTCCAGGATTGTTGATGGAAAACCGGAATTAATCAGTTTTGATGAAAGATATCCGGAAAAAGGGTGTTCCGGTATATTGGATACTGGATATTATTTGCTGGTCACTGGTACGAGACTGGCAAGCGGTGGTGTGCTGGCGAGAGTCTCTTCCTTTATGTTGTCAGCAGAGAATGATAAACTTATAGAAACTAAAGTCCCTTTTCATCTACGTGAATCAGGAGAGAAAGTTGCTGTTATCGGTAATTTCAATTCCGAATCGCTTTTCACATCGGTTGAAGGTATAGGAAAGGATAGTACACCTTTAGCTAAACAAAGTTTGTTGCAATCATGTGGTCGTGGTTACTTTGTGGTTGGTGTTCTCGCTCCAGGGCAGGAACCTACCAATCATGCTTTGCGTGATATTGCCGCTTTGAAGTCCGATTTGGAGAAATGGGGAAGGAAAATGGTATTGCTTTTTCCCGATGAAGTCCAGTGTAAGAAGTTTAGTCTTTCAGAGTTTCCAGAATTACCTTCTACGGTTATCTATGGTATTGATACGGACGGTATCTGCAAACAGATTGTGGAAAACATGAAGTTGAAACATAAGAATAGTCTGCCGGTATTTATTATCGCTGATACATTCAACCGTGTAGTCTTTGTTTCTCAAGGATATACTATCGGCTTGGGCGAACAATTAATGAAAACCGTTCATGGATTGTAGAAAGTATAGATAAAGAAGAAGTAGCAGGTAGTAATATTGTGTGACAGTATGCAATAATCGTTAATTCTCTATATAGAGCGCACTTTTATGCGAATTAATTGTTACGTTTATAAGAGAGTTATGATGAAGTATCTTTTGTGCATACTGTCACTTGCATTTTTACTTATTGGAGGGGTAGTCTGGCCCATAAAAAAGATGCTCAGGGATTTCGGGAAACGGTCGTAATCGCTGTGGATAGTGATATCTCAGTTACTGCAACACACTCACTTCAACTTCGGCAGAAAGCCATTCCTTAGGAATTCTGACTACTTTTTCGCTTCCACGAAACATCACTTTCTGTGCGGACATTGAAGTTTAATGATATTTCCATCATTGTCCAATTGTTAAGTTTACGCTCTTG
>NZ_JANJZR010000135.1 GCF_024623065.1 Bacteroides acidifaciens | reverse complement strand
CTTAAAGAAAATGAACCGAGTTGTATAGTAATGAATAAAAAAGAAGGTGTATCGTGCATTACGACACACCTCCTTTTTTATTTTCAAATTCGAATAGTAATTAATAATAAAATAAGATCATGTTAAGAATCGCAGTACAGGCCAAAGGACGTCTCTTTGAAGAGACAATGGCACTTTTAGAAGAGTCGGATATCAAGTTGAGCACTACTAAACGTACCTTGTTGGTGCAGTCATCCAATTTTCCTATTGAAGTATTATTTCTTCGTGATGATGATATTCCACAAACGGTAGCTACCGGTGTAGCCGATTTGGGTGTTGTCGGTGAAAATGAATTTATGGAAAAAGAAGAAAATGCTGAAATCATTAAACGCTTGGGATTCAGTAAATGCCGTTTGTCATTAGCTATGCCGAAAGATCTTGAATATCCTGGATTATCCTGGTTCAATGATAAGAAAATAGCCACTTCTTATCCTGTTATTCTCCGCAACTTCTTGAAAAAAAATGGTGTGAATGCAGAAATCCATGTTATTACCGGTTCTGTAGAAGTATCTCCAGGCATTGGTTTGGCTGACGCTATTTTTGACATTGTAAGTTCCGGTTCCACTTTGGTCAGCAACCGTTTGAAAGAGGTGGAAGTGGTTATGAAATCGGAAGCTCTGCTGATTGGTAACAAGAACATGAGCGATGAGAAAAAAGAGGTGCTGAATGAACTTCTATTCCGTATGAATGCAGTGAAGACAGCGGAAGACAAGAAATACGTGTTGATGAATGCCCCGAAAGATAAGTTGGAAGAAATTATCACCGTATTGCCGGGTATGAAGAGTCCTACCGTTATGCCATTGGCGCAAGAAGGCTGGTGTTCCGTTCATACAGTACTTGATGAAAAACGTTTCTGGGAAATCATCGGGAAGTTGAAAGCTTTGGGAGCAGAGGGCATCTTGGTATTGCCGATTGAAAAGATGATAGTATAAATATGAACTATGAAATTGATTAAGTATCCTTCTAAAGAACAGTGGACGGAGCTTTTGAAGCGTCCGGCACTGAATACGGAAAGTCTGTTTGATACGGTTCGTTCCATCATAAATAAGGTAAGGACAGAAGGCGATAAAGCTGTACTCGAATATGAAGCGACCTTTGACAAAGTAACTCTGTCTGCGCTTGCTGTCACTCCTGAAGAAATACAGGCAGCCGAATCATTGGTGAGTGACAAATTGAAAGATGCCATCTCTTTAGCAAAACAGAATATTGAAACATTCCACTCTTCACAACGCTTTGTCGGAAAGAAAGTAGAAACGATGAACGGTGTAACCTGTTGGCAGAAAGCGGTAGGTATCGAAAAAGTAGGACTTTATATTCCGGGTGGAACAGCTCCGCTTTTTTCAACGGTACTGATGCTGGCTGTTCCCGCAAAAATTGCCGGATGCAAAGAGATTGTACTTTGTACTCCTCCTGATAAGGAAGGAAACATTCACCCGGCCATTCTTCTCGCTGCTCAATTGGCAGGAGTAAGCAGGATTTTCAAGGCAGGCGGTGTACAAGCTATTGCAGCGATGGCTTATGGAACGGAAAGTGTTCCTAAAGTATATAAGATTTTCGGTCCTGGTAACCAATATGTCACAGCCGCCAAGCAATTGGTCAGCTTGCGGGATGTGGCTATTGATATGCCTGCCGGTCCTTCTGAAGTGGAAGTTTTGGCTGATGCATCGGCAAATCCGGCTTTTGTGGCTGCGGATTTATTGTCGCAGGCAGAACACGGAGTGGATAGCCAGGCCATATTGATTACGACTTCCGAGAAACTACAAACAGAAGTTATGGCAGAAGTAGAGCGTCAATTGGCTGAATTGCCTCGTTGGGAGATTGCTGCCAAATCATTGGAGAACAGTAAACTGATTCTGGTGAGGGATATGGCTGAAGCATTAGAGCTTACAAATGCTTATGCTCCCGAACACTTGATTATAGAAACGGAAAACTATATGGAAGTGGCTGAGCGTGTCACCAATGCCGGTTCTGTCTTCTTGGGTTCTTTGACTCCTGAAAGTGCGGGCGACTATGCTTCCGGCACGAATCACACCTTGCCGACTAATGGATATGCAAAAGCATATAGCGGTGTAAGCCTGGATAGTTTCATCCGTAAGATTACATTCCAGGAAATCCTTCCGGAAGGAATAAAAACTATCGGTCCGGCTATCGAAGAAATGGCTGCCAATGAACATTTGGACGCGCATAAGAATGCTGTCACTATCCGTCTCAAAGCAATTAATAAGTAATAATTGAAAATTAAAAAGTATTGCTGATGAAAACGTTACAAGAACTAACCCGACCGAACATATGGAAGTTGAAACCATACTCTTCGGCTCGTGATGAATATAAAGGTTTTACGGCATCTGTCTTTTTGGACGCGAATGAGAATCCATACAATACACCTCATAACCGTTATCCGGATCCTATGCAGTGGGAGTTGAAGACTCTCTTGTCGAAAATCAAGAAAGTATCTCCCGAACATATATTCTTGGGGAATGGTAGTGATGAAGCTATTGACTTGGTTTTTCGTGCATTCTGCGAACCGGGTGAGGATAATGTTGTAGCTATCGACCCTACTTATGGAATGTATCAGGTTTGTGCCGATGTGAATGATATAGAATACCGGAAAGTGCTGTTGGATGATAATTTCCAGTTTTCGGCAGATAAACTGTTGGAGGCTACTGACGACCATACCAAACTGATTTTCCTCTGTTCACCGAACAATCCGACAGGAAACGACCTGCTTCGTTCCGAAATAGAAAAGCTCCTTTGTAAGTTTGAAGGACTGGTAATGTTGGACGAGGCATATAATGATTTCTCTTCCGCACCTTCCTTCCTGAAAGAACTGGATAAATATCCGAATCTTGTCATATTCCAGACATTTTCCAAAGCATGGGGATGTGCCGCCATCCGTTTGGGAATGGCATTCGCGTCAACGGAAATAATCGGTATCCTGAGTAAAATCAAGTATCCTTATAATGTCAATCAATTGACTCAGCAGCAGGCTATCTCTATGTTACACAAATATTATGAGATAGAACGTTGGGTAAAAACACTGAAAGAAGAGCGTGACTATTTGGAGGAAGAATTTGAAAAACTACCCTGCACCATCAAACTATTCTCGTCTGATGCGAACTTTTTCCTGGCTAAAGTGACGGATGCTGTGAAAATTTATAATTATCTGGTAGGTGAAGGTATCATTGTCCGTAATCGCCACTCAGTATCACTTTGTTGCAATTGCTTGCGTGTAACGGTGGGTACCCGGGTAGAAAATAACACATTGCTGGCAGCTCTTAGAAAATACGAAGAATGAGGAATATGAAGAAGAAAGTATTATTTATAGATAGAGACGGTACATTGGTCATTGAACCACCTGTTGATTATCAGCTCGATTCATTAGAAAAGTTAGAATTCTACCCGAAGGTTTTCCGTAATTTGGGTTTTATCCGTAGCAAACTCGATTTCGAATTTGTGATGGTCACCAATCAGGACGGATTGGGCACTTCTTCTTTTCCGGAAGAAACATTCTGGCCTGCCCACAATCTGATGTTGAAAACATTGGCAGGAGAGGGGATTACTTTTGATGATATTCTGATAGACCGTAGTTTTCCTGAGGATAACGCACCGACTCGTAAACCGCGTACTGGCATGTTGACAAAATACATCGACAACCCCGACTATAACCTTGCCGGAAGTTTTGTGATTGGTGATCGTCCCACTGATGTGGAACTTGCCAAGAACTTGGGATGTCGTGCCATCTATTTGCAAGACTCAACTGAAAGTTTGAAAGAAAAAGGTTTGGAAGATATTTGTGTGCTTGCAACAACAGATTGGGATAAGATAGCCGAGTTTCTTTTTGCAGGTGAACGAAAAGCGGAGGTCCGTCGTACAACTAGAGAAACGGATATATATGTAGCTCTGAACCTTGATGGAAATGGTACTTGTAATATTTCTACCGGTCTTGGTTTCTTTGACCATATGCTCGAACAGATTGGAAAACACTCCGGCATGGATTTGACAATTCGTGTAGAAGGAGATTTGGAGGTAGACGAACATCATACCATCGAAGATACTGCTATTGCTTTGGGAGAGTGTATTTATCAGGCTTTGGGCAGCAAGAGAGGAATCGAGCGATATGGTTATGCATTGCCTATGGATGATTGTCTCTGTCAGGTTTGCCTGGACTTCGGCGGTCGCTCTTGGTTAGTATGGGATGCTGAATTTAAGCGCGAAAAGATAGGAGAGATGCCCACGGAAATGTTTCTTCATTTCTTCAAGTCATTAAGTGACGCTACAAAAATGAATCTGAATATCAAAGCAGAAGGGCAGAATGAACATCACAAGATAGAGGGTATTTTTAAAGCCCTTGCACGTGCCTTGAAGATGGCGCTCAAAAGAGATATCTATCATTTTGAACTTCCGTCCAGTAAAGGCGTACTTTGATTGATTACTAATTTATAATTGTGACTTCGTAGATTTATGAAAAGACGAATCTTATTGAGTTTGCTTTTAGGGATAATCTTCTCATTATCAGTTTTTAGTCAAAATTTGAAAGCAGAGAAGATTATTCTTCCTGGCAGTGAACTGGCCAATTTGTATAAGATAGACGTGGGAGTATACCGTTCAGAGCAGCCTTCATCAGCCGGCTTTAAAGCTCTCGAAAAATATGGAATCAAAGAGTCTCTTAATCTTCGGAACAGACATAGTGATGATGATGAAGCAAAAGGCACAGCTGTGAAGCTTCATCGGGTAAAAATGAAGGCGCACTCAGTCAGTGAGGAGCAATTAATAAGAGCATTACGTATCATAAAGAATCGCAAAGCTCCTATTGTAATCCATTGTCATCATGGTTCCGACCGCACAGGAGCCGTTTGTGCGCTCTACCGCATTGTATTTCAGAATGTCTCTAAAGAAGATGCGATTCGCGAAATGACTGAAGGGGGCTTTGGCTTTCATCGTATTTATAAAAATATTATTCGAAGAATCAGAGAAGCTGATATAGAAAGAATAAAAAAAGAAGTGATGCAATAATTTAATAGATTGTATGATTTAGTCGAGTCATAAGGAAGATTTTTACCCATATAATACTTAGAGCCTGTTTAAATTTTCCTGAGATGATGTTAGATAGGCTTTACCGACCAGTTTTTATTCGTCACATAGTCTCC
>NZ_JANJZR010000134.1 GCF_024623065.1 Bacteroides acidifaciens | reverse complement strand
GGGCAAATGTCGGCATTAAATTCTGAATAAAAAAAAAAAAAACGTTAATTAAAGTTACAAATAAAAGAAATTTATCGATTCTACGATTCGTTACTTCATAACAAAAACGCCCGCCAGAATTGGCGAGCGTTAATCCATATTTTATTATTCATATCGTTTTCTTATAGTTTCCTCGTTATCTAAAATACTATCACTTTTTTTCATATTTCGCATAAATAAAGGAACTTTCTTTTCTACCTCTTCATTATTATTCTCTTTATCTTCCATGGCCGCTTTCTCCATGTCTTCAAAATCTTTTTGTGTTATAATCCCCTCTCGTATTTCATCATCAGAAACTATATCTTTACTCAATAACCAATGATATACATTTTCTCCCCCCACGGTAACAACATACGCCTGCTCAAATTTCCACCTAAATTTAGCCAAATAATTCATAGCGTCTACCATAGAGTAAAACTCTATTCTCTTACCAGTTTCATCTACCATAAAGTTCTTATACTGGTTCCAATAAGAACGTTTTTGCCCAAAATCGATTTGAACTCGTACTTTAGCACTTAAAAATTTCCCGGTACCAACAATTTGGCAAAACGTTTTTCGAGTTTCTTGTGCTGTCGCTGCTACTACTAAAATAGCCAACACGGTAATTAATAATAATTTCTTCATATCAGTAACTTAAAATTAGTGTATACTTTCATCTGTACCACCCGTAAGTTCTGACGGTTATATGCAGTGTAATTTTGACGATTGCAAAAATACTTAAATATGTACATTTATAAAGAATATAATCCCCAAAAATGAAAGGCAACCGCCCCAAAATACACGGTAATTCACCCAAAAACGGGCAAAAAACGAGTAAAAACGCATAAAAAACACGCTTTTTCGCGTAAAATTTTGGTCTAAATGCAGATAAACAACTGAAAAACAGTCAAAAACCGGAGAAAATTTCAAAAACTAAAAAAATGGCACCTTCCGAAGACCGAGCCGCTCAGAAGTCGGAAAGCAGTTACCCTTCCCCTAAAAGGTGAAATATGACCTCTTGGAAGATGGTACCTGTAACCTGGTAACACAAAAAACGCCGGAAAAGCAATTTTCCAGCGTTATAAGGCAATTACCTTTTGTGCCTGTTCTCTATCCATTGATCCACAAACGAATCGGCCTGCAGTGTCCGCTTGCCTCGTACTAAAGCTATCCAGCCGGGACGCATCAATAAGTATTTGAAAGCGTCGGAGAAATTGGTGGATAACATCGGTAATTTCTTGGGTGCCAGCTTTTCGGACTTCTTCACTTTGAACACTACTTTGGAATTACCCCGGTATTTGATTTCAGCCTTTGCCTTTTCTACGGAACTAACCATTTCTTTACAGTTCACCGCATCAACCAGCAAGATAGGCAGGTTCTTGTTGGTACCGCTCATAATCTCCTGCATAAAGTCGTATTCCGCATCCTGCCGGATAACTGCCTGTTTGCGGCTCTTTAGGTTTACGATCCAGCCGGTACGATTCCCGCTGCCGTCTTTTTCTATGGCGTCTTTGATCTTACCCGCGTAATCCTCCTTCTGTTTCTCAAAGTTATTACCTGCACGGTCATAGTACAAATCCAGCTCTTTGTATTCGTGGTTCTGGAAGAAGGTGAGGAACTGGTCGGCGATCTCCCGGAACCAGCCCGGCGGTATCTCAAAAAAGTTCTTATGTACCCGGTAATAAGCACCGTCCGCCTGACCGATCACCAAAGAAAGCATATTACCGAAGTCCATACCGCCTTCAATCGTTTTATCATGGTGCAGGTACCGGAGTTCCTGCGAACTGTAAGCGGCTTCCCCGGACGCGGTACCGTTATAATACTTATGTCCTTCACCAAACAACACATAGAAACGTAAATCCCTGCGAAGACCGGGACGCATACCGACCACCGATTTTTTAAATTCGTGAAGCTCCAACGTACCATTATACAACCGCTTTAAATAATCAATCGTAAGTATCTCAACATTAGCGAATGAAGAAGCGTTAAGAAAGAACGTTTGTCCTTTTCTCAACTTCAACAAAGCTCGGTCGTAATATTCAATATCCCGTTTCAAACGTTTCAACTTCAAGGGGGAAGGCTTATTTTTTCTTTCTTCTTTTAATAGAGAAATTACCAGGTCATTACGCATACTTGCCGCCTGTACTATTTTAATGATCCGTTCCGGGTCCATTTGCTTGACATACCGGAAAAACCAGTCGTACTCGTTTTCGTCGATATCCGGCATATCGGTAGTAATGGTTATCCCCAGGAATAAATGGGAATGTCCGTAAGTGATCGCATCACCGCGAAGAATAGGCATAGCACGGTTTACTTTCATTTCCTTGTCGTACTTCGCTTCATCATAAAACAGATGTATTACAGACTTTCCGGCAAGCAGCGAAGGGTTATCCAGTGATCCCATGAAAATAACGCATCCGTTCCAGAAGCTGTAAACATGCTTATAATCATCCACAATAACCGAACATTTACGCCGCCAGGATTCAGGCGGGCGGGTATCTTTTACATAGTGTACCCCTTCGATCAGGCCCATAAGCTGCCAGCCCTTCTGAACGGCCGGCATTATATTATCTTCCAGGTTACTGTAGGTATTGGCAACAAAAGCGAACGCACCGCCGGGCATTTCTTCCACACAACGGGCGGAACGCCTGGCTTGTATAACGGTCGATTTGGCCGTACCGCGCCCGTCAATAGATACAAGAATAGTAGTATCGATCCAGTCCGTCAGAACCTGGATTATATGGCCGTATTTGATTTCCACATCATCGGCGTTACTCACCTTCGTTGTCTTCCCCGAACTCTTTGATATCATACAACATACGTTTTTTCAGGTCAAAAGCTTTAATACGCGCATCCTCTTTTATATTATCACGTACAATAACAGGAATTTCCGGTATCGCGTCGATAAACTCTTCCAGTTCCTTACGGTCGATTTCAGGAACACCCAGATCCTTACGGCTGGTAGTATAAATAACCGTGCTTTTCTGTGAAAGCAGTTCCTCCGGTATTTCGGCTTGTTGATCCTTGTAACATCCGCGAAGTTCCGCCGCCAGTTTCAGCAGGTTCTTAGCCTCCTTCACATTTCCCATAAGAAAGACGGTATTCGCCCAGTTTTCGGCCTTTTCCGCATACAGGTTGGCGAAAGCCTGCGGGCGTACGTTATCCTGCGTATAAAAGAAATTGAGACTGTCGGCGTACACCTGGCGGGCCATCCAGTCCGAAAGGCCGTAAGGTTCCGACTTTAAAAGGCGGATGATACCGGCCTTTGTCACCAACTTACCATTTATACGCATACGGGCACGAAGACCCCGTACCATTTCCATAAGGCTGTAATATTCCCTTTCATCGGGCGCGAGAGCTTCCAGCGTACCGGTAGAAAGAATCCTTTGAATCTGGTTGATATCCACCTTGTCAAAGTCTATTCGTGAGGGCTTAATTAAATTCGTCGTCATCCATTTGTTCGATTAAACGTTCAAAAGTATGTCTTCTCCGTACGGCCTCCAGCTGTTTTATAGCTTCCACGTTTCCACCTTCCGCCGCTTCATGGAGTTTTATTTCAGGGGCGGCACGTGCTACGAGAATCCCTTCCCGGATCAGGAAGTTAACAGAAGTTCCCGCCGTTTCCGCATCCCGGACAAAAAGCCCGGCATCCTCCAGAGAAAGCCCCAGGGAAACGGCTATGTCTTTCAGGGAATACCCTAAAGAAGACAAACGGCGTACATCCTCTTTTTGCTGTGCATCCAGATAAATACTATCCACCACCGTTAAATCGTTCATACGCATCTTTTATTCGTTTCTGTGCGGTGAAATAATAAATTTCATCCTGTTCCATTAATACAAAGTTCCGACCGCTTTCAATGGCTGCCACGGCCGTAGTACCGGAACCGCCGAAAGTATCCAGTATCAGATCACCCGGCTTTGTACTGTCTTCAATCAGTTTACGGATTAACGCCACCGGTTTCTGTGTAGGATGAATCTTTTCACCTTCTACCTTTTTGGCACCGGACGAAAAAGACCGGATATTATCTATTACGTTTGTGGCACCGATAGAAACACCCTTTCCACAATGAAACAAAATAAGTTCATGTATAAAAGCGTAATGATTACCCGGGCCTGACTGTTTGTTCCAAACGATCATGTTTGACGCGCCTAAATACAAGTCAAACAACGGATAATAAAAAGCATACCCGCGCCAGTCTGTAAAAAAATACACGCAAGCACCGGGTTTCTTCACCCGGTTAAATTCCAGGAACAAATCCCGGTAAAAGGGTTTACAGATAGACAAATCTTTAAAGCTGCCTTTCTGCCCGTTGTGTGTCATTCCCAGGAAATAAGGCGGATCGGTTATTATACAATCTACGGAATTGTCCGGAACACGTTTCAATGCTTCCAGGCAGTCCTCGTTATAAATTTTATTTGTAATCATTGGAAAATTGTTTAAGCCGGCTTTCTTCTTTTTCTATCCGGAGGGTTAATGTTTTGAGCTGGTGTCCCAGCTCCGAACGGTCGCAAGGGTGAGAGAAACGGCCCAGGTTCTTTGTGATCCGTTGCCGTTTCCCTGTCAGACTGGCAATAAGTTCGACTACTTTTTTTTTCGCGCCTCGATTTCTTCCTCTATGGCCTTCTGTGTAGTTTCCCACTTTTGGATCAATGCAAGGGCACTCGCTTTCTTCTTCTCATCATCCCCAGCCTGTTCCAGTTTCGCCTTATTTTTTGAAAGGTTGGCGCGGGCGTTATTCAGTGCCTTTTGTATGTCGATATCCGAAAGGTTCTCGACGCCCTTACGGACGGACAAACTTTTTACCTTCTCACATTTACCCAGAATCTTTCCGTTTTCCCGGTAATATTCCAGTTCGTCCCACATATCGCGGTTAGCGATGAAGTTTTCCACAACCGCCTGCGCTTCCTGTGCTGTAGAAAGTGAACTGACATCATCCGGCGTAGCTTCCAGGCGGGCGAAAGCCTCCTTATACTTCCCGTATGCGGTAAACATGTCGGAAACAAGTACTTTCAGAATGTCGGGACAATCCGGAGAGTTCAGGAAAGTAAATTTCTCACGGAAACGTATCATTTTGGTTACGGTTTCCGGAGCTGCCTTGTATCGTTTCTCTGCCTGCTCCAGTTCCTCTTCCAGTTCTTCCACACGGTCGACATTTTCATCCATGGAAAGAACCTTATCCCGGAAATCAGACGAAACGAGTTCTTCCAC
>NZ_JANJZR010000133.1 GCF_024623065.1 Bacteroides acidifaciens | reverse complement strand
AAAGGGAGACTTTTTATTGTGTGGACTATTATTTAAATTGAGGAAAAAGATGAGGGGGGCTTTTTAGTCAGCCCCAATTGAATTACTAAAGTTCTAGAGAGTTTTCTTTCAATAAAAAATCAAAAATACTCATCGTTGTAATGCCCTGTTCGTCACGTGTCACCGGACACTCCTCACCAAGAACTATAATCTTCTTGAAAGAGTCATCCACCTTTAGCAATGAAGCCCGTTCCTGCTTTATTTTTTCTTCAGATTCCATTCTATAGGCAGATTGGATGTAATATCTGCGGCTTCCCAAATTGCAGACAAAATCCACTTCCAAATTGGCTCGTTGTGGCTTTCCTTCCTCATTCTTTGTGTAAGTGGGCACAGTACCGACATCCACATTGAACCCCCGCACACGCATCTCATTGTATATGAGATTTTCCATCAGATGACTTTTCTCATATTGCCGGAAATTGATACGGGCATTACGCAACCCCAAGTCCATAAAATAATATTTATAGGGAGAGTTGACATAGCGTTTACCCTTTATATCGTAACGGGTGGACTTTTCCACAAGAAACGAATCGCACAGATAATCAATGTAATCCTTGATGGTATCGTATGATATGACCGATTTTTTTTCGCTGCGGAAAGTGTTTGCCAACTTGTTTGGATTAGTCAAAGCACCGATGCCCGAAGCCATAATGTTGATAAGTTCCTCCAAATCATCATCCTTGCGTATATCATAGCGATCTTTAATATCCTTGATGTAAGTTTCGTCAAACAACGTTTTCAAGAATTTTGTCTTTTGTTCTTCCGTTGTATATGACAATATCTGCGGCAATCCACCATACAGCATATATTCATTCAATCCGGCTTGAACCGAACCTTTGTATGCCGACATATATTCGCAAAAGCACAAAGGATACATCTTCACCTCATATCCACGCCCCCGAAATTCAGTAATGATGTCTTTGGACAGGAATTTGGCATTGCTACCTGTGACATATACATCCACATGTCGTATCTTCAGGAAACCGTTCAGCACATCCTCGAAATGTTCAACCATCTGTACCTCATCCAATAAGATATAGTGCATCCGATCGTCCGTAATACGGCTTTCTATGTATGAATACAAATTATCTGGATTGCGCAAAGCCCTGTTCTTAAAGTCTTCGAGGTCTATCTTAATGATATGGTCATGTGCTATTCCTTGTTCTTCAAGATAAGACACAAATATATCAAACAACAGATATGACTTTCCGCATCTGCGCATTCCTGTTATGACTTTTATCATGCCGTTTCCTTGCAAGGAAACAAGCTCGTTCAAATAATGATCACGCTGTATCATAGTCCTAATCGAAAATTATGTGATATTCATCAAAGATTTCGACTACAAAATTAAGTCCTTTTTCTGAGCCTCCAAACAACTAATCGAAAAAACTGTTATCATACACACATTTTTAGAGTAGCGATAGTGCGTTTTCAAAAGTTAATACTGCCTTTGCATCAAATAAAAGCCTCAGAGTGGCACGCAAAATGCAGAAAGTATCACGCTGCAAAATCGGTAGAGATTATTTTGAAGATTGAAAGTCACAACTGAATATCAGAGGATTAAAAGATATGAGTGAATCCCAGGCGGATCACTGAAAACAATTGCAATGGAAAAGAACCCTTACATAGAGTTGGCTGAGTGTCTTCTGTCGGAAGAGATGGTCGAGTATTTTGAGGTAGTCATGGTAGAGAAGACCTTGGAGACTCTCGACGTGACATTGGAAGAACGCGACAATGGATTCGAGGGCTATAAGCCCGGTCAGCTTCGTCCAAATGGATTCTATGAGGAAAGCATCGTTCGTAATTATCCGGTCAGAGGACGCAAGATGCCGTTCCATATCAAGCGGCGGCGCTGGGTGGATGTCGAGACAGGCAAAAGCGTCAGCCGGCGCTGGGATTTAGTCACCAAAGGCACCCACTTCTCGAAAGAGTCTGCGGCTTTTTTAAAAGATATGCTTGGACAGATACCCGATTACGGGCCGCTCTCTTGAATGGTTGTTTGATATAGACGGAGATCTGTTTGAGCGTCAGTACAAGCGCCATCCGAGCGGTTACTGGCAATGGAAGGACTCGACCGAGAGCCTTCACGCGGAGCAATGGTGCGTGTTTCCGCAGAATATAGGCGCTCACCTGAGCATTGACGAGCCCTCGCTAAGTTGCGGAGAACTTTATACCATCGTTACCAACAAGGATGCCCACGGCAGAAAAAACGCCATCGTGGCAATAGTACTTGGAACAGATGCCGATACGGTTATCCATGCTTTGCGTCAGATAAATAACGCATTGCGCAATAAAGTGACAGAGGTGACGCTAGATCTGTTGGATAGTATGAACAGGATATACCGCATGGCATTCCCGCAGGCGTCGCGCGTTATAGACCGGTTTCACGTCTAGAAGCTTACACTTGATGCAGTCCAGGAAATCCGTATCAAGCATCGCTGGGATGCCATAAATGCAGACACTGAAGCAAGAGAGACCGCAAAACTCGAAGGACGCAGATACGAGCCTGTACGACTTAAAAACGGCGACACGCTGAAAGAGCTGCTGGCACGTGGGCGCTACACCCTGTTCAAGTCTCCTGAAAAATGGACAGCCTCACAGCATCAGAGAGCCGACATACTGTTCCGCCTGTATCCCGACCTCAAAGAAGCATACTGGCTATCGCAGAATCTCAGAGCCATATTCAACAAACGTTCAACCAAAGAAAGCGCCCGCCTTAATCTCGCCCGCTGGTACAACCGAGTCGCTGACTCCGGCTTCAAGTCATTCAACATAATAGCCGCCACATTCTACGAGCACTCCGAGGAGATTATCAACTTCTTTGACAACCGTTCGACAAACGCATCTGCCGAATCCATAAACGCAAAAATCAAAGCATTCAGAGCTAAACCCCACGGCGTCAACGACACTAAATTCTTCATCTCCCGTCTTTGTAAAATCTATGCCTAAACACAGGTTTATTAGGAGCATGGAGAGCAATCAACAACAACACTCCCGAAACCTCTCCTATCCCACCTTCAATGTAAAGCGATGTAAACGCTTCGTTTTTCCGGACCACTCTCCCCTACTCCACCATAATACTTTGATAACCAAAGCAATCAGTCATTCTCAGGTCCACCACATATTGACACGTTTCGTTTTCCCCCTTTATATAAGAGCTGCTACGACTGCTTTTCCAAGCCCCACGACATCGGACAGAAAAAGCCATTGTACTTTAACATCTTGGAATAACCGTCATTTACGGCATCAATCTGATAAGATAATTTTTTGTACCTTTTAGGTAAATCGGAAACAGAATTGAGATCAAAGTCGATGCTCTTGCCAAAATACTCCAGCAAGAATTTAATATATATTTCGTAAGGAGTGAATTCCAGGTTTAAATAGGATTCTGTTTTAATCTTATCTATATGAGTTAAATCAATTTCTACGGATTCCTCTCAAAGTTTTTCGAAAGTCTCGGTTGCAAATTTAATATTGTCATCATAACGTAGTTCCACATTAAACTCAAAATTATTTTCAAGTCCAGCTTCGGTAAGGTTGCTAGAACCCGTTATAACTGAACCGTATCCATGCGGATGATAAACTTCTTCTCTGAAAATATAAATTTTCGCGTGAATATTCTGTTTCGGATGAATCCTCATTATGATTCGTCCAAACATAATATCCTCAATAAATTGGCACATGCCATCCTCTACCTCTTTATCACATTGATCTTCTTGTATATTTTTTTATCTCATTAAAAAATTCTTCCTGAGACTGTTCTGCATTCGGATTAAACAACAGACCTTGCTGATTAGCTTGATAGGTTAGTTTATCTACATTAATTCCTACCAATATTCGAATATGCGGCGTTTGCTGAATAAACTTATGTATTTTAAAATAACCTGAAGCGCGAAAATATCCTACAAGTGCATCAAAGAAATGTACTTGCTTATATTTGAAAACACCCTCTATCTTCTCAAGAAGAGTATGATCTTTTTCGTTTGTGAAGAAATTCGTGCTCATTTTATATGCTAATTTGATTAATATTCTTTTTATGCAGCCTTACCGATTTCGATTTCGGATTTAAGGAATTGGAAGATATAGACTGCGCCCTGGTAATAGACTGGGGTGCGGATATAGTTGTTCATTCTACAACTAAATATATGGATGGCCATGCTGTCTGCCTTGGCGGAGCAATAGTTGACAGTGGAAATTTTATCTGGGATGAGTATCCTGATAAATATCCCGGATTGACTCAGCCCGACGAATCATATCATGGACTGGTATTTACCCGACATTACGGTCAAAAAGCCTATGTTGCCAAAACGACAATGCAGTCTATGAGAGATTTGGGTGCAGCTCAAGCTCCTCAAAATGCGTTTTTATTGAATATCGGACTTGAAACATTGCATCTCCGAATGCCTCGTCATTGCGATAATGCGTTGAAGATAGCAAAATTTCTTCAATCGCGTCCTGAAGTGGCATGGGTAAATTACCCACAGTTACCAGACAATCCAAACTATGGTCTCGTGAAGAAATATATGCCTGACGGGACGTGCGGAGTTTTAACTTTCGGGCTAAAAGGTTCTCGTCAAACATCTGTTGATTTTATGGATAGTCTGCAATTGATAGCAATTGTTACTCACGTTGCTGACGCCAGAAGTTCCATTCTTCATCCTGCAAGTCACACACATCGACAGTTGAGTGACGAACAATTGTTGGCTACCGGTGTGGCTCCCGATCTGATGCGTCTATCGGTTGGAATTGAAGATGTTGACGATCTGATATATGATATAAAGCAAGCATTAGACAAACTGAAAATATGACTAATCATAACATTGATGGGTTTACAATCAGACCCATGAAAGAATCTGATAACAGAAACATCGCGAACTATATTCGTGCTGTCATTGATGAACACAAAGCATCTCAGACCAATAGTGTTTATGATGATCCGACTACTGATTGTGTTTTTCAATGTTTTCAAGGTGTAAATGCACAATATTGGGTAATAGATTATAATGGCATGGCTGTTGGCGGTTGTGGGTTCTATCCAACTAATGGGTTACCTGATGGATGTGCTGAGATTGTAAAATTTTACATACTGCCAATTGTAAGGAATCACGGCATCGGCGCATATATTCTGGACTACGTGATAAAGCTGGCACAGAAAGCAGGATATAGGCAATTGTATCTTGAAACAGTGCCTTTGTTTTCCAAAGCTATAGATATGTATGTGAAACGAGGCTTTACCGACCTGTTTTTATTCGTCACATAGTCTCCGTCATGCTCCTCACAACAACAGAAAATATACTCGAAAG
>NZ_JANJZR010000132.1 GCF_024623065.1 Bacteroides acidifaciens | reverse complement strand
AGGGACTTTCGCAAATTTAATCACTTAAAAATTAGATGTTTAACAGCATAAATTTAAATTTTGTCATCTACAAAATTTAACGATAGTAATAATGAAGCAAGAAGCGAGTAAGAAGAAGCACGGGACACTACTACATCTATCTGTTTCTTTTTCAACGGATTGTAGTACATGTAGTAACATAGTAATTATTTATCCTTTAAAAAAGGAATAAATATATCCTATATATTATATTGCCGTTTTTTCTTTTTCCCGGATTTCCCAAAAGTTTGGGATTCTATCTTACTTCATACTACATAATTGTTAAACTGTTGTTTATTAAATTGTTATCTATATCTCAAACAGTATGTAGAAGCTACTACATCCCGGTTTTACCCGTAATCATCCCCTGTACGGGAAGCCGAAACAGGCTTTATCCTGTACCCATATACGGGATAATAGTTGTTGTTTATGCGCTTTTGCACCCGTTTGAAACCGATTTTCCGCAATGATTCCCCCAATCTTTTTTCGGATAACTGAACAGGGGATATATTGCGTAGGTGTGCGAGTATCTGTGCGGTAGTCATGAAACAGTTCCTTTCCTCCTCTGCTGTCGGTTGTTCAAAGTATTGCATCAGCATTTCAAACTCGATTGTCTGCACCTCAAATTCCGCATTTGTCAGGTGCAGTTCTTCAATCTCCGCATCATTGAACCAATAGCGTACACCCTGACGGTACAGGTACATGATTTCGGAATAGACGTTATCCATGTGGATATTTTCTGCCGTGGGCTTGTCTATGTGCAGCACCTCGAACGGCAGAAAACGCCTGCTGCCTGTCGGGTCGGTCAGGAACTCGTTGCCGTTTACTGAAGCCATGAAGCTGGCGAGGTGGGGATATTCCTCTATGTAAATGTCATACGGTCTGCGATACTTCACCGCTGGGGTGGTGATAAGGTTCTTCAATGCGTTCTCGTTCTGCTTGTTGAGTTCCTTTAGCTGGTCGTCAATGTTGATGAACAGGTATTCAGCTATCAGTGTCAGGATGTCTTTGCCCTGCGGGTCTATCTTTCCGGTAAACAGGTAGTTCTTAAGCGGTGTCGGGCAAAGGTTGTCCAGCCACCACGATTTGAACTGTCCCTGCTTGTCCCCTGTCAATACCAGACAGGTATGGTTCTGACACCCCGTGTCGTTCATCGCGTTGGCTACCACACCAATAAGCCATTTCGTGAAATATTCCTCCCATTTGCCGGGATTGGCTACCTGTACCGTGTTCAGAAGCCTGCCGATATGCCCGTGTTCGGCAGGATTCAGTAAGGGCAGGGCGTTGAAGTATTCCCGTATGGGATGTACCTTTCTTGCGAAATCGCTTTCCAGTATGGTACGGATGTTTTCGGCAGAGGTAACGATACCAGCGGTTGCGTCCAGCCTGCGCCTGAATGAGTTCAGAACGAATTTTGTAACGGGCTGGTACAAGCCCGAAGAACTTGCAGCCCGGTATTCCGTCCGGCTCTTTACGGTGTTGAACCGGAAATCGTACAGGACGTTCAGCAGGCTTTCGATACACTCGTTCTTAGACTGCCAGCCCTCGATATGCCGTGTATCATCACCTCTTTTCTTTTTCATCGGGAAGTCTGTTAGAAGCCGGGACATACTGCTGTTGCATCCATTTTTTGAGTTCCTCCATGTCGAAACGCAGGGTACGCCCACGCTTGACACACGGTATCAGTCCCTTGCTGGCTAAATGATACAGATAATTGACCGAATACCCGGTTATGCCGCTGGCAACGGATATTTTGACTAACACAGGCTCTTTTCCGTCCTGCCGTTCTTCGGGCTGTACGCCCGTGACCGGGGCAATCATCTTTTCGATGTTCTCCAGCCACTTGAAAATTTCTTCGAAAGGATTATTCATGAGTGCTTATTTTTTGAATTAGCACCACAAATAAAATAAGAAAAATCGGTAAAAAACAAAGCGTCAGCCGTTTGGAATCGCTTTGCTTCGCTCTGCACCAAATTAATGTCGGCAAATAGAAAACGGCTTTGTGTTCATTAACCTTACTTATTTAAGGAGTGGAAAAAAACAGTTTTTTTGTTATCGGTTCGTTTCTTTCATGTTGTTTTTGGGTTGGCGGTGGACATTTTCGGACACGCAAGGTCATTTTCGGACAGAGGGAAACAACCTATTATTCAGCCTTATATATTTGCACCAGTGAAGAAAAACGGAGTATTGACAAGAATAAATATATCGGTTATGGAAATAGTGACGATTGAAAAGAAAACTTTTGAACTTTGGAAACAGAGGTTTGAAAATTTTGCGGGTCGTGTGGATGCGCTCTGCGTGCCTTTACGCAGGAAGCGTGACAAATGGCTGGATAACTGCGAGACCTGCCGTTTGCTGAATGTTTCAGCCCGGACGATGCAGACTTACCGTGACACGGGGAAACTGCCTTACTCGCAGATAAACGGCAAGATTTACTACAAGGCTTCGGACGTGGAAACATTTTTGCTCAACCAAGTAAGGGACAATTCTAAAAAGTAGGCGTATGGATTTGATAACGAAAGATTCCGAAACCACGCTGGTGCTGTTTTCTTCCCTTGATAGGGTACTGGAAAACGTGGAGTACGTGGTAATGAACTATCGCCCGGTATTGAACGGTGAACACTACCTGACGGGCGATGAGGTGTGCAGGCGGCTTTGCATCAGCAAACGGACGTTGCAGGATTACAGGGACACGGGGCTGCTGGGGTACGTGCAGCTTCCGGGAAAAATCATCTACCGGGAAAGTGAGATTTTAGACCTGCTAGAAAGGCATTACAGAAAATGAAATCTTGAAAACATGAAATCTTGTTTTATTGATGTCTTGCTTTCTTGAAATATAGCTATCTTGTTTTCTATATTGTTTGATTGATTGAAAGCCAGCAATCATGTTTTCTTGAAAACTGTGTTGCTGGCTTTTCTATTTACTTACTTCTTATTTTCAATCTTTTAAAAATAATAATCAAGGCTCCTATTACCATTAGTAAAACTCCAGGAGAAGCATTTATTAATTTTGATGTAAAATCTGTTCCTTCAATAATCCAATTGATGTTCCCAGTAAACCCTAAAATGGTAAGTATAATACCTCCAATAATGCAGAAGATGCCACTGCATAAACTTAAAATCATTATTATATATTCGTATTTTATAGCTGTAAGCCCAAAGGCTGTATTAGCTATTTTAGGGTCAATATCCACAGTGCAACTGTGTAAACAAAGAAAGGTTAAAATAGAGATTATGAGTATATATATAGCTCTATTCATTTTATTTTGACTGTGGAGCGCCATATCCTTTAGAAATATTCAAATCCCTAATTTGAGTATATAAATCAAACATTGTTCCTTTGTTTGAAATCCATTCAGTGATAATGTTAACAAGCTCATTTATATCTGAAATATAGGACATTCTTCCGTCTGCTCCTCTTATACCTTGTGCATCTTTTCTGTGTCCACGAGTTAAAAATGTGTTCTTTTCTTCATAAATCAAATCTCTCGCATCTTTATATGTATCGCCTTTTGGAAGATATTTTCTTAATAAACGATTGACAACATTATAATATAAATTATATTTAGCTTCAGGGTCATCGATTTGTTCTAAAACCATATCTGCCAACTCATTTTTGAGTTCGATTTGACCGTTTACATCAAAATCAAATGTTTCTTCTTTGATTTCATCAGCTTTCATTAAAATTGCTGCACGCTCTAAATCTTGTTCTTGTTTCCTTTGGAGTTCTTCTAATTCCTCCTGAGATTTTTTTTTCTTTTTTTCTTCCATAATTAATTGTATAAAAATTCTTTGATTTGTTGTACTGATTCCATTAACGTTTCTTTTTCAAATGGGTGAGTATTTATAAGCTCTAAGGCTTCATTCATTTTAGGTATATATTTATTATAAAAAGCCCATTCGTTGGTTTTATAACAATACATTGCATATATAATAGAGGTATGTACTCCCCATTCTTTAGCTAGTTTTTCAATATTATAATGTGATGTAATATACCCTGATGCAAATTTTAATCGGGATTCATTTAATAAATATTCACAAGCAAAATTATCTGCTTGTTCTTCATTCATTAAAAATATGTCTCCCTCATTATTGCTAATATGATACGTTTGTTTTTTGATTTCATCAAAATCAAAAAGTACATGATGTAGTTCATGTAAAAGAGTAAACCATAATGTAGGATAATTATTTTGTAAATTAGAAAGTACAATACATGGTTTATCATTTATTATCATGGTAGCTCCTCTAACTTGTATTTTTTCTAAGCTTGGTTGATATATAACTGTGACCCCAATACGAAATAGTGCTTTCAGCACTCTAATTAGACCATTTTTTATATCTCTTGTGTATGGTCTGATTTTGGGTATTAGTTCAACTAGTTCTTTTCTTATGTATGGATTGGGATTTGCAATAGATTTAAATTGGATAAACGCAGATTGTATCCAAAAATTACGCATTAAATCATTCGAGTTTCTTTTAGAGCGACTAAAAACGGGAAGCAAAGAATTTTCTGAGTAACTGTAAATATTATCAATGTCAAAAAAACGTTTGATTTTATCACTCATATCTTTAGATGAAGCATTGGAATTAAAAAACTTCATCTTAACAAGGATAGATACATCAAAATTTTCAACGATATATCCTGCTTCTCTTGCTCGTTGGATTTCTCCTATTTGTTTAGGAGCTAATTCTGGTACGTAAACTTTTATTAGGTCATTAACAGACAGACCTAAAAAATGAGCCAATTTTACTACATTTATGAAATTGATTTGTTTAGCAGTTCCATTTAATATAGGATTTATAGTTTTAGAATCCATTCCTAAAATTTTCTGAATCTGCCTATCTGATAAGTTTAGTGAATTTTTCTTTTCTTTATACAAATCCTTTAAGGATGCAACCTGACCTATATCGATTGAAGATTGAACAGCTGCATCAATTACTTTACTAAGTTCTATGTCTATATTGTCCATATTTGCAGAAAATTTTCTGCAAATATAAAGAAATAGGTCAATACTCCCTAAAATTATGAGGAAAATTTTCCTCATAATTTTAGGGAGTATTAGTTCTATAAGTATGTATTAAGTAATCTTTTGTTATACAGATAGTTGTTTTTCAACGGCTTGCATATCCCTTAGTATCGTTTGGTCTAATACTTTCGCATAATGCTGCGTCATTCGGGTGGATGAATGCCCCAGCATTTTAGCCACATTCGGCAGTGACACGTTGTTAGCCAGTGCGATAACCGAAGCGAAACTGTGCCGGGCTGTGTGCGTGGTCAGGTTCTTTTTAATACCGCACAGGTCGGCAATCTCTTTCAGGTAGCTGTTCATCTTCTGATTGCAGGGAACGGGCAACAAAGTTCCTTTATCCATGCAGTAGGGGTTATCCTTATACTTTTCAAGTATCTGTTTGGGAATACTCAAAAGCGGGATGTTACAGAGGTTGTTTGTCTTTTCACGGGGTTTCACTATCCACAGGTTGCCGTTGCTGTCCTCTGAAACGTGTCCGGGGCGCAGATTATACACGTCTATGAATGCCAGACCAGTAAAGCGATAGAAAACTATCAATGCAACCAATAGAGGAATCCGGCAAAA
>NZ_JANJZR010000131.1 GCF_024623065.1 Bacteroides acidifaciens | reverse complement strand
CTCTCTCCTCCGTATTCGCGGCTAAACTGAAGAATTTTCGACTTATCAAGCAATTTTATTACCTGACCATAGAGCGGATGTCCGTTAAAATGACTACTTTTGGGCATAGTTTAGAAAATGTTTTGGCGAACACAAACTAAACTAAAAGGACTGACTCCCGCAATAGGTGCCAGTCCTAATTTTGTTTTGCCTCAAAAAGTTTTATCGGACAGCAATAAAAAAATATGGCCATGTTCGTTTATGTTGGGAATATATATTAACTTTGCTTGAAATATTTCACCAAATGAGCTTTATTATATTCCGCAAACCTAGTAAACGATCATGGCCATTTTTGGCTTCTTCAGCATTATTGCTGTTTGTATTTACATTATTTTTTGTTGTGCGTATATCAGGTGGCTATTGGATAGCCGCTCTGATTTTATATCTCCTTACCATACTTTTATCTTACCATCTTTGGACCAAGAAATATCCTCAATACAACCAAGGTGAGTATCTATACATGAACCAGGCATTCCTGAAGTATAAGCGTATGGGAGTCAAGACAGATGTTGATTATCGTGCGTTTATCAGTCGCTTTAAGGATGATCATAATCCTGACACAAAAGACTACAAATATGATGCGGAAGACCGTAAGGACGAAAACTGGCGTTCTTACAATAGAGTCGTGTCTGTTCTCGAGTCTCATTCGAATCTTGTCGCGAAACTATTCAATGCAGAATCAAGCAGAGAGTTGACCATGCAGGTGTTCCATCAGTTGATAGCAGGTGAACAAAAGGAAGATATTGAAGATAGAACACTTGACTCTGCAGAGAACATTTCACCTAACGAAACGAGCAATTATCCTTGTGATGGCATTGTTTCTCCATCCAATCCTTTAGGAGTTTGTTATAAGAATTTATCGTTCTTTATCACAGAGATCACGTCTACGGTGAACAATACGTAAAGTCACTGGTCTGTTGAAGTACAATAATAGGGACGTGAATGAGAAACAGATACTAGATCTTTTCTATTGCGCATCAGTTGATAATGAGGCTATGCTGACTTTGAATGCCAACACCGCTTTTGCATATTTGATGAATATGCTGGCAGCAAAGTCTTTTGTGTCACACGACTGGACGGCTTGTTTTTCTGACAAGCTATTGAAGCAAAGCACATCAGCTCCTGTGAATCACAATGATTTGAAAGTAGCTAAGAACAAAGCTATGACTACCTTACCAGTAGGTAGTAAATCTATCGACAATCTGATTATCACCTTAACTACACATAATAAATAGAAAATCAGGCTTTTATCGTGTAATAGTGGACTATTAATGGACTTAATCTATTATTAGTCCACTATTATTTTACTTTTTTATTCTCCCTTTTCTTTTAGTCTATCTTTGCACCGATATCAGTAACGGATGCTGGCCAGCTCCTATTTATAAACATATTAATGCAAAGATAAAAATGTCATACATAGACTTATCTGAAAGCTATGCTGAAATTCAGGCAAAGTGCCAGGAGCAGCATGAACAGTTGGCACTCTTCAAGAAAAAGAGTGACGAACAGGAAAAACGTATCCGCCAGTTAGAGTCAAAGCAGTTGGCTCTAAAAGAAATCTTGACCTTTGAGGAGGGCAGCGAGTATACGGGGATTTCTAAGAGTACATTATATAAGATGACCTCTGCACATGAGATTCCGTATTATAAGCCTCATGGAAAGTTGATATTCTTCGAAAGAAAAGAACTTGACTGTTGGCTTCGTCAAAAACCCGTTAAGAGCATGGTACAGCTTCAGGAAGAAGCAGAGAGAGCATACCTTACTTCATCATTTAATCATAAGTAGGTTATGGAGTTTGTACGTAAGAAATTCCCATTCACACGCACGCTCAATCATCTGATTGAGTCGTGCCCCGTGGAGGACAAGCTGGCGCTCATTGAGGCTTTCATCGCATATGGCCTTGATTGTATTGAGAATGAATTGCACGGTAGAGCATTCGAACTGTTTCTGTATGCCAAGGTAGAATTAGATAAAAGTTGGAAGCTATATCGTAACGGATGCTCCAAACCAGAGACTCATCATCGTGGCGGTGCTCCTAAGAATAATCGCAATGCAGCAAAATCAACACCAAGTCAATACCAAAACAATACCAACTGTATTTCTTCTTTATCTACTAATACTACAAGTAATAATATTAATATAAAGAAAGAGAAGAACAAAGAAGAGAAAGAAGGTACGTTGGTCTTCGACGAACAACTTCTGCCAGCTTTGAATAAATGGTCTGGATATTTGTGCGAAATATATCACCGTGAACAATCACTTTCTACTATTGAGGCTTGCTATAAGAAATTGCAAGCTTTGAGTGGAGGTGATCCTTCAAAGGCTGACGCTATTGTGAATTATTGTATCAGTAGAGGATGGCGAGGCTTGTATCCGATTCCGACTTCTAGTCAATTCAAAGGTCCTGTAAGTAAAAGAATGGAGACTGGCGTCACATTGAAAGACAACTCACTCTCCAAGTATGACAATCAAGAAAAGTGGTAAATTATGGCAATAATAGATTTTAGACATGCAGCTGAACGCTTGAAAGATTTCGGTTTTCGGCTGAGACCAGAAAGAGTGTATATCCAAATATCCGATGCAAAAGTCAACTTGCAAAATGGACTCAGATTCTTCATTGGCGCTCATCAATGGTTGCCCGAATATGAGGAGATAGTAAGCTGGCTGACTAACAATCACGGTCGTGGTCTTTTATGTATCGGACATCCAGGTCGTGGCAAGACTATCATCTGCACCAAGATTATTCCTCCAATTATTATAGATAGCTGTAATCTCATTACGAACATATACGATGCAACTGATTTGAATAATCTTATTGATAAGATATTGAAGAACCGTATCGTGTGTATAGATGATATTGGCACAGAAGGTGAATACGTTAAATATGGTGAGCATCGTGTGCCATTTGCCGAACTTGTTGATTTGGCTGAGAAAAAGGGCACACTACTGATTCTTACCACAAACCTAACTGTGGATGAACTAAGAATAAAATACGGTGAGCGTGTGGTTGATCGTCTTAGGGCCATTACGAATGTAGTTTATTTCAAAGGCTCCAGTTTAAGAAAGTAATATCAACCAGTTCTGCAGGTCAACAGCGAGTCTGAGTAAAGGCAAGCGGCTAGCAACGGATTATCAAAAATAATCCTAAACATAATAGGGACTTTTAGATTCACCTGCTTGCGCTGTTCACTTAAAAAGTCCTTCTATTATGCTCAGACTCCGCCCGAGACCTGCTGAAACACTACTTTTTACAACGCTGCCAGCGGCATCACTGGAACCTAACAACTCACAGTACAAAATGACTTATAGCAACATACCACGTGCCTCAATCCATGTAGGCTCAAACAAGAAGGCGTTTTCGTCGCAGATGGGCAACGAAGCGGAACGCAGAGGTTGGGACGAGAAACGTTACCGATTAAGAAATGCTGAAACGGAAAAGAATAACCACTACAACTACTCTCGCAAGCATCTCAATTTTGAAATCGCCAAAGGATGCAAGGTTATGCCCCTTGGTTCCAATCCCGTTCCTTTAAACGAGCGCTTACAGATGCGTCATGACGAACTTGGCTTCAGACCTTATATGGATGCCAAGCACCCCAGCCAGATTGCAAAGAACAGTCCGAACAGTTTGGTGAACATTATTTTCGGTGGTGACCATGAAGTGATGAAGGAACTTGCTTTTGGCGATCAAGAGATAGACACCTCTGACCCTTACGCAGACAACAGTCATATAAAGCTAATGCCAGCCATCACCGACTGGGCAAAGGATACATACCGCTTCTGTTGCCGACTATGGGGAGAGGAGAATATCATTGGCTTTGACGTGCATTGTGACGAGACTGGCGTTCATGCTCATGTGTTAACCGTTCCGATGGAGCGAGTCAGAGAGCGTGGGCGCATCGGCAGCAAATACGTACACAAGAATAATCTTGACAAGGTGCTTTCTACTAGGGAATGGAAAGCATTACCAAAAGAAGAGCGTGCCTACTACATAAAAAGTGAACTGACCAAGGATTCCGTTGAGCGTGTGTCATACGCCAAGGTTTGGGGTGAAACAGCCAAAGACAAGTCGAAGTATTTGTCTGATCTTCATACCAAATACTACAATGAGGTGGGCTGCAAGTACGGCTTGCAACGAGGCATTCCATACGATGAACTGTCTCCAGAGGAAAGGCGTGGACGCAGACACAAGAATAAGGTTACTCTTGAAGCAGAGCGACAGGCGAAACTGGCTATTGTAGAGGCTAAGAAGCTAAAGGCGAACATTGAAGCCGAAACAGCCATCGTCACGGAACAGAAGGAGGCTGCACAAAAGGAACTGAAAACTGCACAATCTGGATTTCTGGCCAAGATATTCCAACCTGGCAAGTACAAGAACGAAGAAGCTACAAGACTCAAAGAGTCGTACAATGCTGGTGTCAAGGAAGCCACCAACAGCTTTATCAAAGCAACGGGACTGAAATGGAATGGCGAACCTACAGCGACATCATTGGGACAACGTTTTCGCATGATATGGGATAGCAACAAGAGTCTTTCGCAAGAACTGAAATCAAAGGATTCCATCATTTTAGAAAAGGATGCAAAAATAAAGAGCCTTAATGCTAAAGTGACCACACTTACTGAGGAAGTAAATGGGCTTAAATACCGATTGACTCTAATTGATGCTGATGCTGTGGATAGGTTGCAAACCGCCAAGAATGCAGAAATGGTACGTGCAGACAAAGCAGAGAGTGAATTAAGTACACTTCGATCTGATTATGAGAGACTATCTCGTAAGTGGAATGAAATATGGAACGAACCTGAATACAACGAGGCTGCAAGAAAGGTCAAAGCTCGAAAGGAAGAAGAAACTCGTCTCGCGGAAGAGGCGAAGCGTGAGGAGCAAGCAAGAGAAAACAGACGACAGACAGTGCTCGATAGTATTGTCACTAATGGCAAAGATAGCCTAAGAAGTTTCGCTCTTACTGACAGAATAGATTTCAACGAGCAAGAAGCAAAGTCAATCTACTATGGCATAATGGCTATTGCTCAAAAGTTCGGCTTCGACCTATGCACAAAGAATGGTGTTTCTTCTGCCGTCAGGAAACTCCTCGAAGGTCTATCGTGGAATGGCTGCACGAGCTTCCGCATGGAGTGTGTCACTAACTGGACGAAGCTCTTTGCGGAAAATGACAACATGTACGATTCTCATGCCATCAACAACTTCATCTGCTTTATTGACTATATGTCATGCAGCTCCAAAACCAATGTCACAACTGGAGGTTCCAACGGCTGTGCCGACCAACTCACCAATTGGGATGGAACGCAGAAGATAGGATTGGAGGCTTTGCCAAAGAAGAAACGTGGAATGTCACAGTAGTTATGTACTTACATGGAACACAACTTTTATAAGGGCTGTTTGCCGTTCTATTGGCAATAAACAGCCCTTAAAATAAAAAAGTTCCACTACACAAATATTTTCCTTGTTTTCTTTTTCCATTCTTGTTTAGTTTTCATATCTTTCCTCTAAAAAGAAAAATCCCCCGCTCTTATATTCGTATGTAACTTACTTGTATCTAATTAATTATACTTATAG
>NZ_JANJZR010000130.1 GCF_024623065.1 Bacteroides acidifaciens | reverse complement strand
TAACAAAGCCCCAGCTTGTGAAAGTAGGGGCTTTGTGCATAAAAAAAGAAGGTGCGCATTTTGACACACCTTCTTTTGTTTAAACAACATATATCATCATCGTCAAGCTTCGTGCTTTGTAGATACAAAGCACTTGCGAAACACTACCGTATCTGCCAAAAAATAATTAAGCAATCCGGAGATAAGCAACGCTGCAAAGTTGCACCATATCACCCCCCACCCGAACATCTTCTCAAAAATCAGCAAGAACAGCATTTTCACTAGAAAAGCTACTATAGAAGAGAGATTGAACACAAAAAAACGAACCCAAAAATCGCGCACACACCTACCACTTATGCGGTTTTTCCATATCCAGCAATAGGAGCAGATAAAATTGCTCATCACAGCAAATTCGAACGAAATCACGGGAGAAACAATATATACTCCCCAATATTCCTCAAACAAATAATGAGAACATATCCACAATACAAACGTATCGACTCCTGTGCCGAACAGACGGCTCACTACAAATTCCAAATAAGTACGCAAAATTATCAATCCTCCTTTTTTCCGGGGTTATAGGGTTTCAACGGATCGCGTTCGGAAAGGATACGACGATCTATAAGAAATTGGCTGAGCCATGCTCCGAAAAGGAAAAGGGCTATCAGCAAGCCGACAATATCAAATATACCCAATGTCTGCCCGGCAATAGTGTAGATAGTTGATGACAAAGGAGTATACATAAACACAGTATTGATGAGTATGACTACCAACCGGAATTCCGTAGGTCCGAAGCTACCATAAGTGAGCCGGAACTCATCTTTGATAATCGTGGAAATATATGTATAAATGGAAAGCACCAAGTATCCCGCTAACACCAACATGGCTACATCAAGCCTGAACATGGGAGAAATGCCGGCACCGATACACATGATGCAAATAGTCACCGCATCCAACGTATGGTCGATAAAGAATCCGTAAACGGGACGCTGCGTGTGACGTACGCGTGCCAACGTTCCATCAAGGCTGTCGCCATACCAATTGATAACCAGCCCCAATGATGAAATCCATAAATAATTTTTATCTATATGAGCCAAAGCGAAACCCAGCCCACAAATAACGGCACCCAACAATCCGATGTATGTCAACGTATCCGATGTCATCCACAACGGCTGTCTTTCTGCCATCCAAATCAATGCTTTCTTCTCCATTGCATTGAGCAATGAAGTCTGTATCCTATTCGACGATTCTTTTCCCATTCCTAATTTTTTATGCAAAAGTAAATCTTATTACCACAAATGTGGACATATCACAACTTCTTTTTGAGGCTATTTAACACTTTGAAGTGCCGTCAAGGAAAAATAATCCGAAATTCGGTCCATACACCGACATATGTACAGAGGGAGAATGTACATCCGTGGCGCATCAGCATATCAAGAATAACAACACATGAGCGAATCATTAAGCTTTCGAAGTTCGGAACTTTCGAGAGCAGTCTCTATCGCAGACGCAAACGGTCTCCTATTTCCGGAACATATTCACCATCCTTGCGGTTCATCTTATACAGGTCCTTAAGACGAATACCATATTTCTGAGAAATGCCATGCATGGAATCACCGTCTTTTACGATATATACGGTATGAGGTTTGGAAGCTTTCTTCTTTTTGGCTTTCAAATAGATAATATCTCCCGGCATTAATGTATATTCACGATGCAAGTCGTTATACTTCACGAGCTTTTTCCAGCTAATGTCCAGTTCCTTGCCTAAATCCTGGAAAGTATCCCCGCTACGGGCAACGACATAAGCTATGTCATTGGCAATATAAATCTGATGCGGATTCATCAGCCAAGGGTTCTTCCGCAACTTACGTTCCGAGTAAACGCCTTTGCGGTCGTATTTATACAAATCGTAATCTTCAATAATCGTAATCAGACGATTGGCATAGGAAGGGTCGGTGGCATAGCCTGCTTTTTTCAGTCCGCGCGCCCAGCCTTTATAATCGGTGATATCCAGTCTGAAAAGAAAAGCATAGCGGGCGCCTCTTCTGAGAAAATCGGAATGGTCTTCGTAGGAATCACGCGGATGCTTGTAGGCACGGAAACATTCGTTGCGTGCATCGTCATCATGACGGACTGTACGTCCCCGCCAAGCACTACCGCATTTGATACCGAAATGGTTGTTGCTTTTTCGTGCCAACTGGCTGTATCCCGCACCACTTTCCAGCAGTCCTTGCGCCAGCGTGATACTGGCGGGAATCTGATGAAGCTTCATCTGTTCAACAGCCAAATCACTATATTTATTTATATATTCGACGTAACGGGCATTCCGTTTCTGTGCCTGCACTCCTATGGCAAAAAAGAATACGATAGTTAAAAAGACAAGCCTATGTAATTTGTTCTCCATTTTAATTCAGATGTGGATTATAGGACACAAAAATCTGAAAAATAATTGGGATTATCAATCTCTTTCCTAACTTTGTAACATTAATTGTTAGAAACCAATACTCCAACGTATATGAAAGACCTCATAATTACCGCAGTTATTAAAGTATATCAATATAATGAGTTGAATGAAACCGACCGGGCACTTATGACAGCAGCCATGGATGCAACAGCACGCAGTTACGCCCCTTATTCCCGTTTCTCGGTGGGGGCTGCCGCACTGTTAGGCGACGGCACCGTGGTAACAGGAACGAATCAGGAAAATGCCGCCTATCCGTCGGGACTCTGCGCGGAACGCACAACCCTATTCTACGCCAATTCCCAATACCCCGACCAGCCGGTCGTTACCCTTGCCATTGCCGCAAGAACCGAAAAAGACTTTATAGACCGCCCGATTCCGCCCTGTGGTGCTTGCCGCCAGGTAATTTTAGAAACGGAAAAGAGATATGGACATCCCATCCGTATCTTGCTCTATGGCAAAGAGTGTATTTACGAAATAAAAAGTATAGGCGATTTATTACCGTTATCATTTGACGCCTCAGCAATGGAGGATTAGCCATGTTACAGCAATATCACACCAAACTAAAAGGAACGCTCGCGCTTACGGATTCATACCTGACGGAGAAAGCATTGCAGAAAGAAAAAGGACTTTATAAGTTTATATGGGTACGCAACGGAAGCATCACGGCAGAGATAGACCACCAGGAAATGGTGCTTGCCAAAGATGAAGTGATTTCACTGACTCACCTGCAACATCTCGAATTCAAATCAATCGACGGCGATTACCTGACTTTACTGTTTAACAGCAATTTCTATTGTATTTATGGCAACGACCATGAGGTATCATGCAGCGGCTTCCTCTTCAACGGTTCGTCCCATCTCATCCGTTTCACGCTGAATGAGAAAGAGCGCAGGGAACTGGATGCCATCACTGCGGCGTTAGAAAACGAATTCACCGTTTCCGACAACTTGCAGGAAGAGATGCTGCGTATATTGCTGAAGAGGTTCATCATCCAGTGTACCCGGATTGCACGCCATCGCATGAATATTACCCGTGAAAAAGAATCCGGTTTCGAGATTGTACGCCAGTACTATAATCTCGTTGACGAACATTACCGGACAAAGAAGCAGGTGCAGGATTATGCCGACATGCTGCACAAATCACCCAAGACACTATCAAATATCTTTTCCACTTGCAAACTACCCTCTCCGCTCCGTGTAATTCACGAACGGGTGGAAGCGGAAGCCAAGCGCCTCTTGCTTTACAGTAACAAAAGCGCCAAGGAAATTGCCGATATTCTGGGATTCGAAGACCAGGCTTCTTTCAGCCGTTTCTTCAAAAATATGACGGGACAGAGCGCCGTACAATTCAGAAACACTCTGGAAGGGAAGAATTGATAAGGGGATACCACCTCAAGTCTGAAAAGTTGTGGCACCATAGTACTTCTGGCCGACTCGTCACAATGCGTACTCAAAACACTTAAAAAAGACTAATCACACTACTGTAGAGGTTTCTGACTTCTTGGGGCAACGGAACAAATCGTATTTTCAGACTGTTATATAGTCTAATACAAATCGTTAAATAAAGAAGTTATGAAACAATATGATGCTATTATTATAGGGTTCGGCAAGGCAGGAAAAACACTGGCTGCCGAACTTTCAAACCGGGGATGGCAAATCGCCGTCGTCGAACGCTCCGATATGATGTATGGAGGCTCTTGTCCGAACATTGCTTGTATCCCGACAAAAACTCTGATACACGAAGCGGAGATTTCTTCCCTTCTGTATTATGAGGATTTTCCGAAACAGGCAAATATGTATAAACAAGCTATTTCCCGTAAAAACAGTCTGACCTCTTTTCTCAGAGGAAACAATTACGAAAAGTTAAGTAAACGCCCGAATGTGACTGTCTACACTGGGACAGCTTCCTTCATATCTGCCAATACCCTGAAAGTGGCACTCCCTGACGGGGATATAGAACTGCAAGGGAAAGAGATTTTCATCAATACCGGTTCTACTCCCATTATTCCGGCAATCGAAGGACTCAAGGAAAGCCAGCATGTGTACACCAGTACCACTCTTCTGGATACGAACGTCCTGCCCAAACACTTGATTATCGTAGGCGGCGGGTATATCGGACTGGAATTTGCTTCGATGTATGCCGGATTCGGCAGTAAAGTGACTATCCTCGAAAGCGGCAACCGTTTCATGCCTCGCAACGACCAGGATATTGCCCAAAGCGTCAGAGAGGTGATGGAAAGAAAAGGCATAGAGATTCATCTCAATGCCCGTGCACAATCTATCCATGACACGAATGACGGTGTGACACTGACCTATTCGGATGTGTCCGACGGCACTCCTTACTTTGTGGACGGTGACGCTATCCTTATCGCTACCGGACGGAAACCGATGATTGAAGGATTGAACCTGCAAGCGGCAGGCGTGGAAGTGGATGCCCACGGAGCTATCGTGGTAAACGACCAGTTGCGCACTACCGCTCCTCATGTATGGGCAATGGGCGACGTGAAGGGCGGCCCGCAATTCACTTATCTTTCACTGGACGACTTCCGGATTATCCGCGACCAGCTCTTCGGAGATAAAAAACGGGATATCGGCGACCGTGCCCCCGTTCAGTACGCAGTATTTATCGACCCGCCGCTGGCTCACATCGGTCTCACTGAAGAAGAAGCACTGAAAAGAGGTTATTCCTTTAAGGTTTCCCACTTATCGGCCACTTCCGTAGTCCGTTCGCACACATTGCAACAGACAGACGGTATGCTGAAAGCTATTGTGAACAGCCACAGCGGAAAGATTATGGGATGCACGCTGTTTTGTGCCGATGCCCCGGAGATAATCAACAGCGTAGCTATGGCTATGAAAACCGGACAAGATGCTGCTTTTCTACGCGATTGCATCTTCACTCATCCCAGCATGAGCGAAGGATTGAATCAATTATTTGATGTATAAAGACATAGCAAAAGGGAACAAAAGGATAAAGGCTTTCAGCGATATCGTTGAAAGCCTTCTTTCTGTATGGAAAGGTATAGCGTATGAGCCAATCAATTAGTAACAAACTTCATATAGCTTACCAGCAAACTTGTTTTGGATTAGTACTAAACTTTTTATGCACTAATCTCAAACTATAAACAAAGCTTTTGTTTTTATAAGAGCCTGTTTAAATTTTCCTGAGATTATGTTAGATAGGCTTTACCGACCTGTTTTTATTCGTCACATAGTC
>NZ_JANJZR010000012.1 GCF_024623065.1 Bacteroides acidifaciens | reverse complement strand
ACGGAGACTATGTGACGAATAAAAACTGGTCGGTAAAGCCTATCTAACATAATCTCAGGAAAATTTAAACAGGCTCTCAATTAGTCCGAAACAGAATAACAATGAATTAAACCTGTTCACGGGAAATAGATAAAATGACATAGTTCCTGTAGAACTTAGGTGGATTTACGTTGCCGCCTCTCTTGCCCTATTATTAGGTATAGCCGGATTGTGGAAACACTCATTAAACTACAAATTTTCAGAAAATGAATTAGTCAAGGTTACAACACAGTACAACACATTACATATACTTCCAGATAGCAGTAAAGTATGGATGGAACCCGGAAGCTCTATTGAATATTACAAAGATTTCAATAAAGACAGAAAAGTATGGTTAAGCGGTAACTCTTTATTTGAAGTTTTCAAACGCAAAGAAAGCCCCTTTCAAGTACATATCAATGATGCTTTTATTGAGGTAAAAGGAACCTGTTTTCTTGTAAAGCAAGAAAACACCGATCTCTGCGAAGTAACCTTATTTAAAGGAAAGGTTGAGTTCAACATACAATCGACCCAACAAACAAAGGAAATGTTTCCCTCACAAAAACTCATTTATAATTCAGCCAACTCACAAACTCAAATAGAAAGCATTACAAATATCAACTGGGAAAATGGCAAATATACCTTTAAAGATATTCCATTAAACCAACTCATCGAATTCATAAACCAGAAATATGATAGTGACATCGTTTTAAAAGCAACACATATACAACAATCTTCATTCAGTGGAAATATCCGGCATGATGAAAAAATTGATGAAGTGCTTTACAAAATATGCTACAGTCTGAACCTGAACAAGAAAGAAGAAGGTAGTAAAATAATCGTTTATTAATGAGAATATTATATTATTATTTTTTTTTAATTTTAAATTTAAAAAGCATGAGAAACTTTACCATTTTCGGTTGCAAGCGATATGTCAAATATATCGCATTAGCATTGCTTTTTTGTCCATTATCATCCCTTGCTTCACAGGGAAACATTACTGTTAATGGACAATCTCTAACAATCAAACAAATTATTCAGATTATTGAGAAAAGCAGTGACTATTCCTTTTTTTATAATGGATTAGATTTGGAAAATGTCCCTAAAAAAGACATCAGTTGCAACGGTTCTATCGAAAAAGTTCTGCACGAAGTTTTCAGCAGTAGCGGAATAAGCTATGTTGTCAAAGGAAAAGAAGTCATCCTTAAAGTAGAAAAAACAACAACTACACAACAGACTAAAAAGCGTACCATCAGCGGTACAGTTACAGATGCATCCGACGGCACGCCAATCATTGGCGCAAACATCGTTGTAAAAGGTGAAAATACAGGTGTCATTAGCGACATGGATGGTAACTTCAGCATTTCCGTACCAACCAAAAAAGGAATTACACTTGAAATTACTTACATCGGCTACAAAAAGCGCGAAATTCCAGTAGAAGACTTAGGAGTTATTAATATCAAACTGGAATCTGACAACGAAGTATTGGACGAAGTGGTAATCGTCGGTTCGGGAACGCAGAAAAAAGTCAGTGTAACAGGTTCAATCACAAGTGTAAAAGGTTTGGAGTTGAAAGCTCCGAGTTCTTCACTCACCAATTCGTTTGCCGGTAAACTGGCAGGTGTCATCGCAACAACCTCCAGTGGTGAACCGGGAGCAGCATCCGAATTCTATATTCGTGGTATCGCCACATTCGGCGGACGTGCAACGCCGCTTATCATGTTGGACGATGTGGAAATCTCTACAACAGACTTAAATAACATCCCTGCAGAAACCATCGAAAGTTTCTCTATCTTGAAAGATGCTTCGGCCACAGCTATTTATGGTGCACGTGGTGCAAATGGTGTAATGTTGATTACCACCAAAAGAGGACAGGAAAACTCGAAAGCAAAAATCAACATCACTGTAGAAAACTCATTCAACAGTCCGATGAGATTCCCCAAATTCGCAGACGGTGCCACATGGATGGAAATGTACAACGAAGCTCAGTTAACCCGTACTCCGGGAATCACTCCCAAATACTCACAAGAACAAATCGACGGCACACGTAGCCACATCAATCCATACGTGTACCCTGATGTTGACTGGGGAAGTTTAATTTTCAGAAATATGGCAATCAATCAACGTGCCAACGTCAACTTGTCGGGTGGTGGTTCAAAAGTAACCTATTATATGAGTTTGAATGTCAACCACGATACAGGATTGTTAGATTCACCCAAACTTTATTCATGGAACAACAATATCAATAACCTGAGATATAATTTCCAGAACAACATTTCCTACAAGGTGACATCAAGTACTAAAATCGACTTGAACATGAATGCACAAATCGGCAATCTCAAAGGACCGAATTTCAGCACTTCCGATTTGTTTGCAATGACATTGGCTGCCAATCCTATCAACTTCCCGGCTTATTATCCGCAACAAGAAGGCGACAGCCACATGAGATTCGGTAACAGTTACATCAGTGGTAATAACTACCGTAGCAATCCGTATGCTTATATGTCAACTTCGTTCAAACAGTCGGACGAAAACACATTGAACACAACCTTGAAAATCAACCAGAAATTCGATTTCATCACAAAAGGTTTAAGTGCCAATGCATTGGTAAACTTCAAAAATTACTCGGTAACCGCATATACACGTAGCATAGAACCTTACTACTACAGAGTGGCAAGCGGAAGTTACGACCCCCTCAATCCCACAACTTACGACTTGGAACGATTAGGCACTTCCGGAACAGATTATATCTCACAAGGTGACATAGCCAAGAACAGCGACCGTACCATCACGCTCCAGTTCCAATTAAACTATCAGCGTCAATTCGGTTTGCATAACGTAGGCGGAATGTTGATGTATATGCAACGTGATTATAAAGAGACCTATTACAACAACCCGCTTCCCAAGCGCAACCAGGGCTTCTCCGGACGCTTCACCTATGACTACGGACAACGGTATCTGTTTGAATTCAATTTCGGATACAACGGAACAGAACGTCTGGCAAAAGGTAATCGCTTTGAATTCTTCCCTGCTGCTTCTTTAGGATGGGTTATCAGCAATGAACCATTTTTCGAACCCCTCAAGAATACAGTCGACAACATGAAGATAAGAGCTTCTTTGGGTCTTGTAGGTAGTGATGAAACAGGTCTGATTGCCAACTCTCCTCACTTCTTGTATATCGACTCATTCAGTTTGGGAAGCGTAGGCTTCACTACCGGAGAAGATTGGAATACAACTAAAAAAGGACCTTTCGTCAATCAATACGGTGTTGTCAACGGCGGATGGGAACGTTCACGGAAATTTGACATCGGTCTTGATTTGAATTTATTCAGAAACTGGAACATTACTGCCGACTATTTCCACGAACGCCGCTACAACATCTTAATTCACCGTGAAGCATGGCCCGAATCACTGGGATATTACACAGCCAAACCGTGGAAAAACATGGGAGAAGTGAGCAACTGGGGATTTGAATTCAGCAGCAATTACCACCAGCAAATCACAAAAGATTTGTCAATGGATGTACGCACAAACTTCACATATACTCAAAACAGATATGAAAATCTGGATGAACCGATTTATCCGTACAAATGGCAAACCAGTACAGGACACTCCCTCGCTGCTTCCTACGGATACATAGCAGAAGGATTGTTCCAAAGCCAGGAAGAAATTGACAACAGCCCTGCACAAAACCTCGGTAGTACTCCTCAACCCGGAGATATCAAATACCGCGATTTGAACGGCGACGGTGTTATCGACTCCTACGATAAAGCATTGATTTCCGAATATGGAAAAACTCCACGTATCCAATATGGTTTCGGTCTTAACCTCACTTATAAAAAATTCGACTTTGGCGTATTCTTCAACGGTTCTGCCATGCGTAAAATATTTGTATCCGGTATCCATCCTTTCGGTGAAACAGACCGCAATATTTTCCAATTCATCGCCGATGACTATTGGACGGAAGCCAATCCGAACCCGAATGCCAAATATCCCCGTTTAGGATTAACCAACAGTAGCGTAGCAAACAACCAGCAAACCAGCACATACTGGATGCGCAATGGAAATTTCCTACGGTTCAAGACTTTGGAATTAGGTTACCGTTTCAAACACGGTCGTGTTTATCTCACAGGCGACAACCTGGCAGTATTCTCACCATTCAAAGATTGGGACCCGGAATTGGAATGGTACAAATATCCGTTACAAAGAACGTTTAATATTGGATTACAACTGAATTTTTAACCTGAAAAACATTTATTAGAATTATGAGACTACTTAAAAACATAAAATTATGGAGCAGCGCATTTGCTATGGCAATGTGCGGAATAGTCAGTTCATGCGATTTTCTGGATGTAGTTCCTGTTGAGCAACCCGGACTTTCGGATGCGACTCAAGATGCCGAATCTACTCTCGGTTTCCTCTATTCATGCTATGCAGGAGTGAGAAGTCCGATGTCTTATACTGACTCGGAAGCCAGTACAGACGAATATGCTTTGCCCGAATTATGGGGACACGCGGCTCATAAAGTAGCATACAATCTAAATACACCACAGAACTTGATAGACCATCGTTGGGGATCGTTCTATCGGTTTGTCGGACAAACGCACCTGTTCTTGCAAGAATTAGAAAACGCACGAGGTATTTCAGAACAGCAACGCACCGAATGGAGCGCCGAAGCTAAATTCCTGCTTGCTTATTATCATTTTGAAGTGCTCCGTTTCTATGGCCCTTGCCCAATCACCGACTCCTACATACCGCAAGACACACCAAATGCAAGTTACAACGGCCGTTCACACTACGACTATGTAACAGAGTGGATTGTAAATATGTTGGAGGATGCTATCCGAAGCGGACTTCCCGATACCCGTACAAAAGATGTCAGCGAATGGGGACGTGCTACAACTGTCATAGCAAAAGCCCTGAAAGCACGTGTATTAATGTATGCAGCCTCCCCGCTATGGAACGGTAGTTTCCCTTACCCCGAATGGCAAAATAAAAATTTTGAGACTCCCGGTTATGGAAAAGAATTAGTCAGCAAAACCTATAGCAGAGAAAAATGGGTACGTGCCCAAAAAGCCTGTGAAGAGGCAATAGATGCTGCTCTAAGCAACGGAAACGACCTTTATAGGAATGAAGAAAAATATGCCGAACAGAATGTACCTCTACCTTACATTCCCGGTATTAATACATCCACACCGGAAGGGGAAGCATTTGCCAAAAAAGTACTTCTGATGCGATATGTCACCCAAATGAGACCCAGCGAAGGAAATAAAGAAACAATATGGGGATTGAACGCCACCGACGATAATTATATAGCTTCCATTCCGACACGTGTATTGAAGTTGAACGGTGGTAACTGGTATAGCGGATATAGTGGAATTTCACCTTTCCTCTATACAATAGAACATTTCTATACGAAGAACGGAAAACTTCCCGAAAAAGACGAAACATTCTACGCAAAAGAAGACTGGTTAAAAAGTGCAGGTATTTCCGACCGTGAAGATATCATAAATATTAATATAGCACGCGAACCACGCTATTATGCATGGATTGCATTCAACGGCGGTGATTTTTCGTCTACACTATGTGCCGGCCAACCTTTAAAATTAGAGTTAAGAAATGGAGAAAAGCAAGGATACAATCCTGAATTATTCAACAGAGACCATTGCGTAACAGGTTTCTTGTGCCAAAAGTATATCCAACCGAACCTGAATCTGTCGGCAAACAACAGTTGGAACCTGCAACATAAACCCAAACCACTCATCAGAATGGCTGAATTATACCTTAACCTGGCCGAATGCCAAGCTGCACTGGGTAATGATGATGCATTAGACAACCTGAATATCATACGCGAACGTGCAGGAGTACCCGCACTGACCAAAGAGGACATCAGCAAAGATATGACATTGATGGATTGGGTACGCAATGAACGCTTCATCGAATTATGGGGAGAAGGTCATCGTTACTTCGATATCCGTCGTTGGGTAGAGGGTCCTAAATATCTTGCTGCCGGAAAACGCGAAGGTCTGAATGCAGAAGCAAAGGTGAACCCCACTTTTGAGGAATATAACCAACGCGTGAAGGTTCCGCAACCGTATGCATGGGAAAACAGAATGTACATTGCTCCTGTATTCTACAATGAAGTGTACAAAAATCCTCAAATGGTACAGTCACCCGGTTATTAATTCATAAAACGTCTACAAACATGAAAAAAATATATTTATCATCCTTATTATTGGGATTATTAGCCATCAACACCGCTTGCGAAGATATTGATGAAAGTGCTATCTTCCAAGCTGATTTTCAGAAAATACTTATGCTGAAAACAAATGGAATAGTAGATTTAACCATTTACAAAACGGGCGAAAACTCTACTTACGAACTTTCAATTATGAAAAACGGTACTTCACCGGAAAAAACTGCGGAAGCTGTCATTTGTCCAATGAATAAAGAAGAACTGAAGGTTTACAATGAAACACGCGGTCTATCGCTTGAAGCATTACCGGAAAATTGCTATGAATTAGCCGGACAGGATATGTTTTTCAATGCTAACGAAAGATATAAAAAAGTCAATCTGACATTACATACAAACAACATTGATGAATTGGCTGATACAGAAAAAGATTATGTGATTCCGTTAATTCTAAAAAGTGAGACAGATTCGGTAAGCAGTGCACAGAATATACTGATTGTCAGACCTAATGTGATTATACCGTCTGTTACCTTTACAAAAAAAGGATTACAAGCTCAATATTGCGGTAAAGGTACGACCACTCTGACCATTCCGTTAGAACTGCAAATAGAGAATAAGTGGGATTTCACTTGTACAGTCGAAGTTGATGAGACTAAGGCTGGAAATCATCCTTTATTACAAAATGGATATACATTGGAAAACAATGGTGTAGTAACTTTCAGCAAAGGTAACAAAACCGCTAATCTGACCGTCACTGTCAACAGAACGGAGACTACTGAATTAGATATGAATACTTACGTACTTCCTTTGGTTTTGCAAAGCATCAGCCTTGAAACATTCCAAAAAGACAACGATGCTTACCTGTTAGGAGTAAATTCAAAATTCCCGTTGGAAGCAAGTATGCTATCTACCAATGCTCAAGAGCCCTCCGAAGGTCCATTGGCCAATGTATTAGATGGAAAGATAGGAACATTCTTCCATAGTGCATGGAGTGTTGCGGTAGAAGGAAAACATTATGTACAAGTCAACTTACCGAACACCATATCGTCATTTATGTTCTCTTATACCAACAGAGATTCTAATGGAAACGCCGCATTAGCATGGTTTGATGTCGAAACAAGCAATGACGGACAAACATTCACTCCACTTAAGTCATATGCCTGGGATGCCGATTCACTTCCCGGCGGAGGTGCGGAAGTGTTCAACTCTACCAAACTGGAAAGTACGTCTCCGTTTAAGAGCATACGTTTTATCTGCAAACAAAACTTTACAGGTGGTGCATTTTTCGTATGGAGTGAATTCAGTTTATACGCTCTGTAAGTTCTTTCTAATCTTTAAATAAACATATGCGAAATGAATAGTTATTCTATACAGGAAATACTATTCATTTCCTTTTAAAATGAAACGGAATGAAACTAATACACATTATATCCAAAACCATATTCTGCCTGTCACTTGTCATCCTGATAGCTTGCAAAGACGATAATAAAGCCAATGCAACAAATATCTTTGAAATAGCCAGTGAAACATTAAACAAAGAATTAGACAAATCAGCTACAAGTTTCAGCATACCAGTCACCACCACGCTTTCCGTCAAAGAATGGGAAGTGGTATATACAGATAAGTGGCTGACTGCATTTCCATCTGCTGACCACATAAATGTATCAATACAAGAAAATACCGGAGATAAAAGAACAGCAACCATCAATGTGATTTCTCCCATTCGTAAATATACAATTACTATTACCCAATATGGCTCTAACGACGTAGTTGTAGATGCAGATATTCAAATAAAACCTTATGGCGGAAAAGCAAGCGAATACCAACCGGGATACGGTATCGAAAAATCCTATGACGGAAAATTCACGATTGACGGAACAGAGTCACACTATCACAGTCTATGGAACAATACCCAACTTCCCGTAACATTGGAATACTATTTCAGAGGTGATACGGAAATAGACTATTTCATCTATTACACACGCTCTGGAAATGGAAATTTCGGAGAGGTAGAAGTTTATACTTCTACAGATGAAGGAAGAAAAAACTATACCCTGCAAGGTAGCTACGACTTCAAAATGCAAAATAATCCATCCAAAGTTTCTTTCAAAAACAGCATAAAAGCTACCGGAATCAAATTTGTTGTAAAAAGCGGATTGGGCAACTTTGTGAGTTGCGACGAAATGCAGTTCTTTAAAACAAACACCGATAAAACCCTCGAAAATAAGCTATTGACCGTATTTACAGACATAACCTGTACAGAATTGAAAAACGGAATAACCAATGAAGATATACAAGCATTGCCCAATAGTTATTTTATCCGCATTGCCGAAGCCTTAAAGAATAATACCTACGATGAATGGGAAAAGGAATTCCGCATACGCAACTACGAAGCATACAGCGATGTCAATATATGGGCAAACAAATTAATGACCAAGCATTACAGTTGCCTGGACAATCTGACAGGAATCTCCGTTGAACAAAACGATGAAATCATCGTTCTTGTAGGCGACACACACGGACAAGACGTATCTCTTCAATGCGTAGGAGAAGAAAGAACCAATTTCCTGGAAGATGCTCCCTATGTACAGACCGCCGCATCAGGTGATATCTACTACCTGAAACAAGGTGTCAACAAAATCACCATACGCAACCGTGGACAACTGTTCGTTATGTACAACTGCGACCTGACTTCCAAGCCTGCTCCCATAAAGATACACATTCCGTTGGGTAGTGGGAAAGTATCGGGTTTCTTCGACTTGAAAACGCACAAAACGGACGCCAAATATGCGGAACTACTGTCGAAAGCCACTGACAAATATTTCGGAGTAAAAGGAAATAACATCATCTTCTACTTCCACCGGACAAAAATGCTGGAACACGTGCGCAACAACATCCTTTCCGCCATCGAATTGTGGGACAACATCATCGGATGGGAACAAGAACTTATGGGTATCGACGACGTACGTCCGAGCCAGTTCAACAACCATCTCTTTGCCATCTCGCCGGAAGGTAGTTATATGTGGGCCTCCGATTACCGAATCGCATTCGTCTACACTTACTTAGGCAATATCCTGCTATACGACAACGTAATGGCCGCCGAAGACAATGCATGGGGCCCCGCCCACGAAATCGGACACATTCATCAAAAAGCCATCGACTGGGCAGGATGCACGGAATCGTCCAACAATTTGTTCTCAAACTTCATCATCTACAAATTAGGCAAATACAAATCACGCGGTAACGGACTGGTAGAGGTTGCCAACGCCAGATATCGCGACAAACAACTGTGGTATAACATGGGCGACGCCACCCACCAGGGCGAAGATACCGAAGTACATATGCGCATGAATTGGCAATTGTGGAATTATTACCACCGCTGCGGATATAAAACCGACTTCTGGCAAACACTCTTCAAACTTATGCGCGAAGAGGTGGGAGCAAGTTATGAGAACGACCCCGGACGCAAACAACTGGAATTCGCCAAGATGGCAAGTAAAGCTGCCAACGAAAATCTGACAGACTTCTTCGAGATGTGGGGATTTTTCGGTACGGTCAGCACCACCATCTCCCAATATGGAGATTTCCAGTACACCGTTACCCAAACTATGATTGACGAAGCAAAAAGATTCATGGCGCAATACCCACAGCCGAAACACGCTTTCCAATACATTGAGGACAGAAAGAAAAGTGAGTTCCCCACCAACGATTACCGTTACAACGAAGTCGGAGATGTAGGGTACTACACACAATTCCAAAACAATGTAAAAATCACGAAAGCAATAAGCGCCACCATCTCCGGCAATGCGGTCAGCATTCAAAACGGAGAAGAAGCTGTTGCGTTTGAAGTACGCGAAAGAAGCGAGAACGGAAAAATCCTCTATTTCTCCAACTCCTTCACATTCGATGTTCCGGCATCCATCTCCATGACAAATGCGAAAGTATTTGCCGTGCAGGCAGACGGAAAACGAGTGCCCCTCAACTAAGAAATATAAACTTAACACTGCAAATTACTTGTTGTTGCCCCCCATATGCAACAACAAGTAATTTTGCAAACCTTGTTATATATGGATATTCGGCCTGCAACACGAATAAAAGTAAAATTATTGTCTACAGATACACGTTATTGTCTAATTAATTACTATTTTTGACCCATCAAATGAGAAACGACAAATAACCCCCTATTTCAAAATTTTAATTTTAAAAAACATGATGAAAAAGTTATTCACAGTCGCAGCACTTGGCCTTTTATTAACTTGCCACATTAGCTGCACCTCACAGCAAAAAACTCAGGAAGCTTTTGCACCGATCAAAGTTGAAACCCCTGCCCGCCCAGCCGGTCAAGAGGATGTAATCCAACTTGTTGCTCCCAAAATTGATACCGTACGTGTCGGTTTCATCGGACTGGGAATGCGTGGTCCCGGTGCCGTAGCACGCTGGACACACATCCCGGGAACTAAAATCATAGCTTTATGCGATCTTGCTCCCGAGCGTGTAGAGAAATCACAGGAAATTCTGAAAAATGCCGGACTGCCCGAAGCTGCATCTTACAGCGGTTCGGAAGATGCATGGAAACAACTTTGCGAACGTGAAGACATCGACCTCGTATATATCGCAACAGACTGGAAACACCATGCGGAAATGGGCGTGTATGCTATGGAACACGGCAAGCACGTGGCTATCGAAGTGCCTGCTGCAATGACACTGGACGAAATCTGGCAATTAATCAATACGTCTGAAAAGACCCGTAAGCACTGTATGCAGTTGGAAAACTGTGTATATGACTTCTTCGAACTGACTTCTCTGAACATGGCACAACAAGGTGTATTCGGTGAAGTGCTCCATGTAGAAGGTGCTTATATCCACAACCTGGAAGACTTCTGGGGTACATACTGGAACAATTGGCGTATGGACTACAACCACAAATTCCGTGGCGACGTTTACGCTACTCACGGTATGGGTCCGGCTTGCCAATTACTTGACATCCACCGTGGCGACCGCATGAAGACTTTAGTGGCAATGGATACAAAAGCTGTTAACGGTCCGGCTTATATCAAGAAACAGACAGGCGAAGAGGTGACCGATTTCCAGAACGGTGACCAGACTTCAACTTTGATCCGCACCGAAAACGGCAAGACCATGTTGATTCAACACAACGTAATGACTCCCCGCCCCTACAGCCGTATGTATCAGATAGTAGGTGCAGACGGTTACGCAAGCAAATATCCGACTCAGGAATACTGTCTGAGACCGTCACAAGTGAAATCGGACGATGTGCCCAACCACGAAAACCTGAACGCACACGGTTCCGTACCTGCCGATGTAAGAAAAGCCCTAATGGATAAATACAAACACCCCATCCACGTAGAACTGGAAGAGACTGCCAAGAAAGTAGGTGGTCACGGTGGTATGGACTTTATCATGGATTATCGCCTGGCATACTGCCTGCAGAATGGTCTGCCGTTGGATATGGACGTTTATGACCTTGCAGAATGGTGCTGTATGGCCGAACTTACCCGCCTTTCTATCGAAAACAATTCAGCTCCGGTTGAAGTTCCCGATTTCACCCGCGGCGGATGGAACAAGGTAAAAGGCTACCGTCACGCTTTTGCAAAATAATAGAATAGAATTTTCCTTTTTTACACGAACACTACGAACCAATCCGGCTTTCCCCCAAAGCCGGATTATTCATAGGTTCGTGTTCGAACATTTTATAGAACATCATAATCGCATTTATGAAAACAGCTATTCCAAGGCCTTCCAAGCAAAGCATTATCCGCGAAGCTAAAGATTATGTAATGATTGCCATCGGCATGATTTTATACGGCATCGGCTGGACAGTTTTCCTGCTTCCTAATGATATCACTACCGGGGGAGTACCGGGCATTGCTTCTATCGTATATTGGGCTACCGGCTTCCCTGTTCAATATACGTATTTTACTATCAATTTCTTCCTGCTGCTACTGGCACTCAAACTGCTCGGTTTGAAATTCTGCATCAAAACTATTTTTGGAGTATTCACCCTGACCTTTTTCTTATCTGTCATACAGAAATTGGCAGCAGGTATCAGCCTTCTTCACGACCAGCCTTTTATGGCATGCGTTATCGGAGCATCCTTCTGTGGCGGTGGTATCGGGGTGGCCTTTTCGGCCAACGGAAGTACCGGCGGCACTGATATTATCGCGGCCATTATTAACAAATACCGGGATATCACATTAGGGAGAGTTGTATTAATTTGTGATATGATTATTATAGTATCCAGTTATTTTGTCTTAAAAGACTGGGAAAAAGTAGTGTATGGATTTGCAACTCTCTATATTTGCAGCTTTGTACTCGATCAGGTAGTGAATAGCGCCCGGCAGTCCGTACAGTTTTTCATTATATCCAATAAATATCAGGAAATAGGAAAACGAATCAATGAATATCCGCACCGGGGAGTTACAATTATCAATGCAACGGGGTTCTACACCGGACGAGAACAGAAAATGATGTTTGTATTGGCCAAGAAGCGGGAATCTACCATTATCTTCCGGCTGATAAAAGACATCGACCCGAAAGCCTTTGTTTCACAAAGTGCTGTCATCGGAGTTTACGGAGAAGGATTTGACCATATTAAAGTGAAATAAAAAAGAATGAGAAACCAATATTGAAAAACATGAAATTTCGATCGTACCCCCTCCTATTAACTAACATTTTTATGGGAATATTTTCCCTGGTGACAACCAATACCATAGCTGATAATGCCCAAAAGCCATATTGGCAAGACATGCAGGTGGTAGCAGTCAACAAAGAATATCCCCGTTCTTCGTTTATGACGTATGATAACCGGAACGATGCCATGAGCGGCAAATTTGAACGGAGCAAATACTACCGGTTACTAAACGGAACATGGAAGTTTTACTTTGCAGATTCTTACAAGGATCTTCCCGACAACATTACCGACCCGAATACCAGTACGGACTCATGGTATGATATTCAGGTACCCGGCAACTGGGAAGTACAGGGACATGGAGTAGCCATCTATACAAACCACGGCTACGAATTCAAGGCTCGTAACCCGCAGCCGCCCATCTTACCGGAAGCTAATCCCGTTGGTGTATATCGCCGCGACATCGACATTCCTGCCGATTGGGACGGACGGGATATTTATCTGCATCTGGCAGGAGCCAAATCAGGCGTATATGTATATATCAACGGCAAGGAAGTAGGATATAGCGAAGATTCAAAGAATCCTGCCGAGTTCTTAATCAATCCGTATGTAAAACCGGGCAAGAACGTGCTTACGTTGAAGATTTTCCGTTGGAGTACAGGTTCTTATCTCGAATGTCAGGACTTCTGGCGTATCAGCGGTATTGAACGTGACGTGTTTGTCTATTCACAACCCAAAGCTGCCCTTAAAGACTTCAGAGTAACATCAACCTTGGATGACAGTTACAAGAATGGTATTTTTGACTTGAACGTAGACTTGAGAAACCATAAAAAAGAAGCAGCCAATCTAACATTAGTTTATGAATTATTGGACGCTCAAGGCAAAGTCATCGCTACCGAAGAGAAAACAGCCTATATCCCTACTGATGAAGTACGTACACTCTCTTTCGATAAAAAACTGGCAGATGTAAATACATGGACATCCGAACATCCGAACCTGTATAAATTACTGATGACAGTAAAAGAGAATGGAAAAGTAAAAGAAATTATTCCTTTCAATGTCGGTTTCCGCCGTATTGAGATTAAACCGATCGAACAGAAAGCCGCCAACGGTAAACCATATGTCTGCCTGTTTATCAACGGACAGCCATTAAAACTGAAAGGCGTAAATATCCATGAGCATAATCCTGCGACAGGACACTATGTAACAGAAGAACTGACGCGCCGTGACTTTGAGTTAATGAAACAGCACAACTTAAACAGTGTACGTCTTTGCCACTATCCGCAAGATCGCCGTTTCTACGAACTCTGTGATGAATATGGACTGTATGTATATGATGAAGCGAACATCGAAAGCCATGGTATGTATTACGATCTCCGTAAAGGCGGCTCGTTGGGCAACAACCCGGAATGGCTGAAACTTCATATGGATCGTACCATCAATATGTTCGAACGCAATAAGAATTATCCCAGTGTCACATTCTGGTCGTTAGGTAACGAAGCCGGAAACGGATATAACTTCTATCAAACATATCTGTGGCTGAAAGAAGCGGATAAGAATATTATGGCTCGTCCTGTAAACTATGAGCGTGCCCAATGGGAATGGAACACTGATATGTACGTTCCCCAATATCCGGGTGCTGACTGGTTGGAGAATATAGGCAAGAACGGCAGCGACCGTCCTATAGCTCCTTCCGAATATGCGCACGCTATGGGTAACTCCACCGGAAACCTGTGGGGACAATGGCAGGCAATCTATAAATATCCGAATCTTCAGGGCGGATACATCTGGGACTGGGTAGATCAAGGTATCCTTCAGAAAGATAAGAACGGAAGAGAGTATTGGGCTTATGGTGGCGACTTTGGTGTAAATATGCCTAGTGATGGCAACTTCCTTTGCAACGGTCTTGTAAACCCCGACCGCGGTCCGCATCCGGCAATGGCCGAGGTGAAGTATGTACATCAGAATGTAGGGTTTGAAGCGACAGACGCCGCATCCGGCAAATTTAAGATTACCAACCGCTTCTACTTTACAAACCTGAAAAAGTACCAGATTCATTATAATGTCGTTGCTAATGGCAAGAATATAAGAGGTGGAAAAGTATCTTTGGATATTGCTCCGCAAGCATCCAAAGAGTTTGCAGTACCGGTAAATGGATTGAAAGCCCAACCGGGAACTGAATATTTTGTCAACTTCAGTGTGACAACGACAGAACCGGAACCTCTGATTCCTGTCGGATATGAAATTGCATACGACCAGTTCCAACTTCCTATCCATGCTGAGAAAGGAACGTATAAGGTGAGTGGCCCCGCATTGAATACATCTACACAAGGAGATGAATTGATAGCCTCATCCTCAAAAGTGAACTTTGTATTTAACAAGAAAAGCGGATTGGTTACTTCTTACAAAGTAGACGGAACAGAGTATTTCAAAGATGGATTTGGTATTCAACCTAACTTCTGGCGTGCTCCCAATGACAATGATTACGGAAACGGTGCTCCCAAACGTTTGCAGGTCTGGAAACAATCGAGCAAGAATTTCCATGTGACAGATGCCAGCATGACTACGGAAAATAAAGTCGTTTCATTGAAAGTGACTTATTTATTGGCTGCCGGCAATCTATATGTCGTGACTTATAAGATTTATCCGAGTGGAGCGGTGAATGTAAACGCTACGTTTACCTCTACGGATATGCAAGCTGCCGAAACAGAAGTGTCCGAAGCCACCCGCATGGCTACCTTCACCCCAGGAAGTGGTGCTGCCCGCAAAGCTGCTTCCAAACTGGAAGTTCCCCGTATCGGTGTGCGTTTCCGCTTGCCTGCCAAGATGAATAACGTACAGTACTTCGGCCGTGGCCCGGAAGAAAACTACATTGACCGCAATCATGGTACACTTGTCGGAGTCTACAAAACTACGGCTGACAAGATGTATTTCAACTACGTTCGCCCACAGGAAAACGGACATCATACGGATACTCGCTGGATTGCCTTGTCACCCGACAAAGGCAGCGGACTGGCTATTGTGGCCGACAGTCTTGTCGGATTCAATGCTTTGCGCAATTCTATTGAGGATTTCGACTCGGAAGAAGCACTGCCCCACCCTTACCAATGGAATAACTTCAGTCCGGAAGAGGTTGCCAACCATGATGAGCAAGCTGCCCGCAACGTATTGCGAAGAATGCACCACGTCAATGACATCACTCCAAGAGATTTTGTGGAAGTTTGCGTGGATATGAAACAACAAGGAGTCGGTGGTTATGACAGTTGGGGAGCACACCCGGAACCTTTCTATCAGATTCCTGCCAACCGCGAATACAACTGGGGATTCACCCTGGTTCCTGTTCGCTCGGCCGGTCAAGCTAATGAAGCTGCCAAATATGAGTATCAATAACCTTAGTATAAATTTTAAAGAAAAGACCCATGAAAGATTTATCTAGCATTGTAGCTAAATTCAAAGTCCAAGGCACAGTAGAAGAAATCAAGCCGTTAGGAGCAGGACTTATCAATGACACCTACAAAGTAAACACAAAAGAATCAGACGCTCCCGACTACGTTTTGCAACGCATCAACCATGCTATCTTCCAGAATGTAGAAATGCTTCAATCCAATATTGCTGCTGTCACAGGACATATCCGTAAGAAACTGACAGAAGCGGGAGAGTCGGATATCGACCGTAAAGTCTTGTCTTTCGTTGAAACAGAAGAAGGTAAGACTTATTGGTTTGACGGTGACAACTACTGGCGTGTTATGGTATTCATCCCACGTGCCAAGACTTATGAAACCGTAAATCCCGAATATTCAAACTATGCCGGAGAAGCTTTCGGTAACTTCCAGGCTATGCTGGCAGATATACCTGAGACTTTGGGTGAGACTATCCCCGACTTCCACAATATGGAATTCCGTCTGAAACAACTGCGTGACGCCGTTGCCGCCAATGCTGCCGGACGAGTGGCTGAAGTGCAATATTTCCTGGACGAAATAGAAAAACGTGCAGACGAAATGTGCAAAGCTGAACGCTTATACCGCGAAGGCAAACTGCCCAAACGAGTATGCCATTGTGACACAAAAGTGAATAATATGATGTTCGATGAAGATGGCAAGGTGCTTTGTGTCATCGACCTGGATACGGTTATGCCCAGCTTTATATTCTCAGATTACGGTGACTTCCTTCGTACGGGAGCCAACACCGGTGATGAAGATGACAAAGACCTTGACCGCGTAAACTTCAATATGGAAATATTCAAAGCATTTACGAAAGGCTATCTGAAAGGTGCCAAGTCATTCCTGACACCGATTGAGATAGAAAATCTTCCTTATGCTGCGGCTTTATTCCCATATATGCAATGCGTACGCTTCCTTGCCGATTATATCAACGGAGATACTTACTACAAGATTAAATATCCGGAACATAATCTGGTTCGCACCAAGGCACAATTCAAACTACTTCAAAGCGTAGAAGCACACACACCGGAGATGGTGGCATTCATCAATGAATGCTTAAAGAGCTAAGAATAAAAAACAGAGAGAGTGGAGAGTTTATTTAATAAAAGCTCCATGCTCCCAACGATAAACAATAGGACGGCAGAGAAACGTTTTCAGTTTTTCCGCCGTTTCTTTTGACATATAGTCGGGCGTAGTAAGTGTAACGGTCAGGTCTGTATTCTCCTTGTTGAAATCGGCTTTCATCAAGAGTATGTCTGCCGGACGGCGTGCTTCGTCAAAGGCATATATACTTGTACTTGTGGAATCCGGCGTGTTCAGGAAATCATTCATTGTGGGCAAAGTGATGAACTGAGACTCAGCAAGCGGTTTCCAGTCCGTCGTATAAAAACGGATACTGCTATCACAGGCAGGAGCACAAGCTGTAGATATTGTACAGATAATATTCGTTGTATCGTTCAACACAAGCACTTTCATCTGCCACGTAGTTTGCGGAGAGATTTGCATACGGATATAGTCCTTGCCAAGCTCCGTCATTTCGGATTTCTTTCCAAAACGATTTTCCACTAGTGCTTTCATTTTGCTTTCCAGAAAATCGACACAATCGGCACGATTCACTTTAGTCAGCAAGGGACTCAAAGAGTCTGGCATATTCACAAACAAAGTTTTGGCCTCTTGTGCGTGCAGGGAAGTCAGGGAAAATAACCCGACAACCGAAAAAAATATAGCAATACAAAGTTTATTTATTTTCATATCAATCTTATTTAGTCCCCAAATATAAGAATATCATTCCGATTAACACCAGTATAAGGTCAATCGCCTTGCTTTTTAAATTCTTTTCACGGAAGAAAAGAGCCCCGAAAATGAAAGAAACGATGACACTTCCGCGGCGAACCATCGAAACGATAGAAATCATAGAATCCTCATAACTCAGCGCATAAAAGTAGGCAAAGTCTGCTGACGAAAGGAAAACAGAAATCAGAATAATCGTCCAGTCCCAACGAAACGCAGTGGTGGACTTTCTCTTCGGCCACCAAAGCAGCAACAAAATAGGACACATGATAAAAACCTGATAAACATTATACCAGGACTGCACCAGCATCGGATTCAACGACTTCATCAGATACTTATCGTACAATCCGCTGATAGCCCCTGTTATCGCAGCCAATACAATAAAAAATATCCATCTGTTATGTTTAAAATCAATCCCCTCTTTCTTTCCCGAACGACTCAGCATGAAAAAGGAGACAATAGCCAGCATCACACCAATCCATTGATAAAGATTCAACCGTTCGCCAAACACAAGCATAGCTCCGACAAGTACCATTACCGGGCGGGTGGCATTAATCGGCCCTACGATGGTAATAGGCAAATGCTTCATCCCGAAATAACCGAATATCCATGAGGAAAGCACGATGAACGACTTGATAATAATATATTTATGCTGTTCCCATCCCGCAACCGGGACATTGAATACCGTTCCTTCCAATACGGCAGGTTGAAATACAGAAAGCAGAATAAACGGCAGAAAGATGAGACTGGAAAAGAAAGTGTTCAAAAACAGAACGGGCAGTACCGCATTGTCTTTCAGCGATTTTTTTTTGAATACATCATAAAATCCCAGCAAAGTAGCTGAGAGAAATGCTAATAATAACCACATAAGGATATTTACTATTTTAGGGTTTACTATTTATTACTTTCAAATATACTTTCGGGGTATTCCACATTTACCAGGAAAAGAGCATTTCCTAGTGCAGAAGTACCCGCTTTGCCACGATCCTGCTGTTCAATGACCTTACGGAACCCTTCGATAGAAAGTTTACCACGCCCCACTTCAAGAAGAGTGCCCACTATAGCACGTACCATATTCCGTAAAAAACGGTCGGCACGGATAGTAAATACCCAGGTGGCATCATCTTCCTGTGTCCATTCAGCATGAGTGATATGACAAATATTTGTTTTTACATCCGTATGCAATTTGCTGAAACTCGTAAAGTCGGTATATTCCAAAAGGGTACGTGCCGCCTCATTCATCCGCTCATAATCCAATTGATTGTAAACACGGCAACGGTATTGCCGGTTAAAAGGATATTTCGCCGTTGTCACATAATACTTATACGTTCTGGCAGTTGCGTCAAAACGCGCATGTGCATCCGGCCGGACCCGGCAAACCCGATAAACGGAAATATCCGGAGGGAGCAGACGATTCAACTTATCTGTGACGGAATCCGTATCCAGCAACTCTTCAAATTCAAAATGGGCGACCATCAAAGAAGCATGCACTCCCGCATCTGTCCGCCCAGCCCCTATCACCTCTATTTCATGACGCAGGAAAGTGGACAATGCTTTCATCAAACATTCCTGCACACTAATTCCGTTCGGTTGAATCTGCCAACCGTGATAGTTGGTTCCGTCATAAGCCAAATAAATAAAATACTTTTGCACGCTAATTCCTTTTTTTAGGTTTTTTGCGTGCAAAAGTAGTCATTTTATCCCATTTATCTTTGTATAATCCGCACAAACCTGTATATTTGGGGAACAATACATATAATTCACTAACAGTACAAAATTATGAGCAATACTACTTTTCTCATTATTGCCCTTGTCACAACAGGCATTTTTGTAATTCAATTTATTCTATCAATCTTTTTCGGAGACATGGATGCAGATGTGGACGTAGATGCCGACATCAGTAGCGTAGTTTCTTTTAAAGGGCTCACCCATTTTGGTATCGGCTTCGGCTGGTACATGTACTTGGCAGGCAACACGGAAATCCAAAGCTATATCATCGCCATCCTGATTGGACTCTTCTTTGTTTTCGCCGTGTGGTTCCTTTATAAAAAAGCTTATCAACTGCAACAAGTAAACCACACCGAGCAGACCGACCAGCTTGTGGGACGGGAATGTGTAATCTATTTCAAACAAAGTGACAGCAAATATACCGTACAGACCACCCGGGACGGAGCCATGCGCGAAGTAGACGTCATCTCCGAATCCGGAAAAGCATACCAGACTGGCGACAGAACAATGATCACCAGCTACAAAGACGGAACACTATTCATTCAATAACTATTCAAATACACAATTTTATGACACAAGAAATGTTAACCATGGCTGCTATATTAGTGGCAGTCATCCTACTTACTTTTATTGGTATCCTTTCGCGCTACCGCAAATGTAAGAGTGATGAAGTCCTCGTTGTATATGGTAAAACAGGAGGAGATAAAAAGTCGGCAAAGCTATATCATGGTGGCGCGGCTTTTGTATGGCCGATTATTCAGGGATACGAATTCCTGTCCATGAAACCGATGCAGATCGAATGTAAACTGACCGGTGCACTATCCGCTCAAAACATTCGTGTAGATGTGCCGACTACCATCACTGTAGCTATCAGCACCGATCCCGAAGTGATGCAAAACGCTGCTGAACGTATGCTGGGATTAACGATGGATGACAAGCAGAACTTAATTACCGATGTTGTATATGGTCAGATGCGTATGGTGATTGCCGATATGACTATCGAAGAATTGAATTCGGATCGAGACAAGTTCCTGGCTAAAGTGAAAGACAACATCGATACCGAACTTCGCAAATTCGGTTTGTATCTGATGAACATCAACATCAGTGACATTCGCGACGCTGCCAACTACATTGTCAACTTAGGTAAGGAAGCTGAAAGTAAAGCACTGAACGAAGCACAGGCTAACATTGAAGAACAGGAAAAGCTGGGTGCTATCAAAATTGCCAACCAGATAAAGGAACGCGAAACGAAAGTAGCGGAAACCCGCAAAGACCAGGATATTGCTATTGCGGAAACCAAAAAACTACAGGAAATCTCCGTTGCAAATGCAGATAAAGACAGAATCTCACAAGTAGCCATTGCCAATGCAGAAAAAGAATCACAAGTAGCAAAGGCTGAGGCTGAAAAGAGTATCCGTATCGAGCAGGCAAATACAGAAAAAGAAAGCCGCGTTGCCGAACTAAACTCGGATATGGAAATCAAACAGGCGGAAGCTGCCAAGAAAGCTGCCATCGGACGAAATGACGCACAGAAAGAGGTAGCACTTTCCAATGCAGAACTGGCGGTAACACAAGCCAATGCCGATAAGCAAGCAGGTGAAGCTGCCGCAAAATCGGAAGCTGCCGTACAAACTGCACGCGAAATTGCGCAAAAGGAAGTGGAAGAAGCTAAGGCACGGAAAGTGGAATCTTCATTGAAGGCTGAAAAGATTGTTCCTGCGGAAATCGCCAGACAGGAAGCTATCCTGCAAGCAAATGCCATCGCCGAAAAGATTACCCGCGAAGCGGAAGCACGCGCAAAGGCTACTTTAGCACAAGCCGAAGCGGAAGCAAAAGCTATCCAAATGAAACTGGAAGCAGAAGCGGAAGGTAAGAAACGGTCATTGCTTGCGGAAGCGGAAGGTTTCGAAGCAATGGTAAGAGCAGCCGAATCGAATCCGGCTATCGCTATCCAATATAAGATGGTAGACCAATGGAAGGAAATCGCCGGCGAACAGGTGAAGGCGTTCGAACACATGAACTTAGGAAATATCACCGTATTCGACGGAGGAAACGGCAGTACAAGTAATTTCCTGAATACATTAGTAAAAACAGTAGCTCCAAGCCTTGGCGTATTAGACAAGCTTCCTATCGGTGAAACAGTGAAAGGTATTATCAATCCGGAAAGCAAAACGGAGGAAAAGCCTGCAACCAAAGCTGACGGAGAAAAAAGATAAGAAATAGTTGTAATCCGACATAAATATACGCTGATGAGAAAAGAATGATCGCTTGTTCTCATCAGCGTTTGTTTTTTTATATAATTCAAATAAATCTTTGAATATTCCCAATTTATTACGTTCTTTGTGTTACATAAAATATGTAACGTAAAATATGTAATAAGTCATGAAGCCATACAATCCATTCCTTGTATACGGTTACAACAGCCCCGAATACTTTTGCGATCGGGAGAAAGAAACTGATAAAATGATTTCAGCTTTACTAAATGAACGTAACCTGACCTTAATATCCCCCCGACGCATGGGAAAGACGGGACTCATCAAAAATGTATTCTATCGAATGAAGCGGGAAAATAATCCGAATGCTGCCTATTTTTATATGGACATTTACTCTACACGTGATTTAAAAGCATTCATCCAGTTACTTGCTCAAAATGTACTTGGAGAATTAGATACTCTGTCCCAAAACATACTCCGGCAAATGACTGCTTTCTTCAAATCTTGCCGTCCTATTATCAGTGCTGACGAAAGAAGTGGTATGCCTACCATAACATTAGACTTTGCTCCCACCCACGCTGAACAAACATTGAAAGAAATACTCAATTATATGGTAGCCTCAAAGAAGCAATGTTATCTTGCCATTGATGAATTCCAACAAATTACAGAATATCCGGAAAAAGGTGTAGAAGCATTGCTCCGCTCTCATATCCAATTCATGCCCAATGTACACTTTATCTTTTCCGGAAGTAAAAAACATGTAATGGAGGAAATGTTTACTTCTGCAAAACGTCCTTTTTATCAAAGTACCCAAATCATTGTATTAACGGAAATCCCACTGGAGAATTATTATTCGTTCGCACACTCATTCTTTGCTAAGAAAAAAAGAGAATTGACACTAGAAACATTTTCCTATTTGTACCAACTTGAAAACGGACACACATGGTACGTCCAAAGTATACTCAACCGATTGTATGAAAAGAAAATCAGTCCCATTGATAACCGACTGGTAGATAGATGTATAAATGACATTTTAGATGAACAGGAAACCATATATCAAAGTAACCTGACTCTACTAACCAACAATCAAGTAGATTTATTGAAAGCTATTGCCACAGAAGGCTGTATAAAAAACATAAATGCCAATGACTTCATCAAAAAGCACCATCTAAAAACGCCCAGTAGCGTTAACGTAGCACTAAAATCCTTACTAAATAAAGAACTGATATATAATACACCAGATGGGTATATTGTCTATGACCGTTTTTTCGGAAAATGGCTGAAAGATGCAGTAATCTAATATGCACTAGAAAAGATTTTTCGAAATCATTTCTCATATTCTCATACTTTGCGGGATATTCATCTATAATTCAAAAGATTAACACTATGAGAAATACTTTCCAAAAAGGTATTTCTCATAGTATTTTGCCTGAAATGCCATAAAAAACAGGCATTTCTCATACCTTCATCATGCATTTCTCATACCGGGACTGCTATATAATACCTATCTAATCAATGTCAACCCAACCCGAAGCTAAGGGAAAAAGGCAGTCAACTATTATCAGGGGATTACAGAATCAGATAGTCCCACATATTGTGGGAAAAGATTCCCTAGCTAGTGGGAATTTATTCCCTCATTTTGTGGGAACAAATTCCCATAATATGAGGGAATACTTTCCCACAATATATGGGACTAATGGAACTAACGGATATACTTACCCAAGATCATAGTATTCTACATATTCGTCAAATTGAGGCATTTCGGTAATTCCCCGCCTGCGGAATAGTCCCTGTATGTATTCCTGCTCCTTCGGTTTAATCAGCCGTTCCTTGTTGCAACAACGGTAATAGATCGTTTTGCCGAAGTAGGCCATCATCTGTCGTTTGATAACGGTGGCATCAGCAAGCGGCACCTGGTCCAGCAAATGTTTCATCCCCCGTGCAAAGAGCACCGGCTTTTCATCAATAAAGTAAGTACAGTCCCCACCATCGGAAGCGATATGTTCGGGATTAATAACCATTACAGTAGCCCGCTCTTTCGGCATTCGGAGAGATACTTGTCGTCGCAGACATTTGTCCGCACGCAAACAATGTCCGTTCAAGCAATGAGCGAAGCTAACGGGCATAGAATTGTAATCGAAATCAGTTTTCATGTGCATTATGTTTAGTGAGAAAGTGACCTATTTTTATAAATCGCTACAAATGTATGAAAAAATAGCGTATATTTGCGAACAAAAAATATAAAATGACTATTTATAAGCTTCGCATATTACCGCTATCTTTACTAGTTATCGGGCTTACAACGCTTACTTCGGGTTGCAAAAAGAAAGACATGTCGCTAAAACTGAACGAGCCGCGCAATATTCGTGGCGTAGTCAGCTACAAACGTTCTTTCCCTGATTTGAACGATGCACATCTGGAAGCAGCCCAAAAGATAGGGATTCGTCCATTGGCAGACCGTGAGGCAGCAGAAGATATGAAAGAAAAGCTAACTCATATTACCGACAATGAGTTTTATGTAGTAGATTCACTGACACACTCTATCCCCTATCTCGTTCCTTGTGCCAGCGCGCTACTCGATACGATCGGTTCCAATTTCCTCGATTCATTGACTGCCAAAGGCTTGAATCCGAATCAGGTAATCGTTACTTCGGTGTTGCGTACCGAAAACGATGTGAAACGCCTCCGTCGTCGCAACCGAAATGCTTCGGCAAACTCGGCACATTGCTTCGGAGCCACTTTCGACGTCAGTTGGAAACGCTTCAAAAAGGTAGAAGACAAAGACGGACGTCCCTTACAGGACGTAAGCTCAGATACTCTGAAACTCGTTCTGTCTGAGGTATTAAGGGACTTGCGGAAAGCGGAAAAATGCTATATTAAATATGAATTAAAGCAAGGATGTTTCCATATCACCGCCCGATAAATAATACCTTTTTTCAAAATCTTTGACCAGCATATCATAAAACCTTCAAGGTAAATTTTGCGTTAAGATGAAAAACAGCTATCTTTGTATGAATCCAACGCTAAAAGAATCAGATTATGAGCAAGCTATATCCTATCGGCATACAGAATTTTGAAAGTCTCCGTAACGACGGTTATCTTTATATAGATAAAACCCGACTCATTTACCAATTAGTAAAAACCGGTCGTTACTATTTTCTTAGCCGCCCCCGCCGCTTTGGGAAAAGTCTGCTAATATCTACTCTTGAAGCATACTATCAAGGAAAGAAAGAACTATTCGAAGGATTGGCTATCGAACAACTGGAAAAAGACTGGATCAAACATCCGATATTACACCTTGATTTAAATATCGAGAAATATGATACTCCCGAAAGTCTGGACCAAATACTCAATGACAATCTGGAACATTGGGAAAGCCTATATGGCACACGCCCGTCGGAAGTTTCCTTTTCTTTACGCTTTGCGGGCATCATACAGCGGGCTTACGAACAGACCGGGCAACGTGTCGTTATCCTTGTAGACGAATATGACAAACCGATGCTGCAAGCCATCGGAAACGAAGAACTGCAAAAATATTACCGAAACACACTAAAGCCTTTCTATGGAGCATTAAAGAGTAAAGACGGATGCATCAAACTCGGATTCCTTACAGGTGTCACCAAATTCGGAAAAGTCAGTGTATTCAGCGACCTGAACAATCTGATTGATATTTCAATGGATGAACAGTACGTGGAACTCTGCGGTATCACAGAGAAAGAAATCCACGACAATATGGAAGAAGACTTGCATATCTTGGCTGATAAGCAAAAAATGACTTATGAAGAGGTATGCTCCGAACTGAAAGAATGTTATGATGGTTATCATTTCGTAGAAAATTCCATAGGAATATACAATCCATTCAGTTTGCTCAACACATTCTACAAGATGAAATTCGGTAGTTACTGGTTTGAGACCGGCACCCCGACTTATCTGGTAGAATTACTAAAGAAATCTAATTATAATCTCCAACGTATCACGCATGAAGAAACGGATGCAGATGTACTGAACAGCATTGATTCGACGTCCCGAAATCCTATTCCGGTTATCTATCAAAGCGGATATCTAACGATCAAAGGATTTGACAATCGCTTTGATATTTATCGACTAGGATTTCCCAATCGGGAAGTAGAAGAAGGTTTTGTAAAATACCTCCTTCCGTTCTATACCAATATAGACGTAATCGAATCTCCTTTCCAAATACGGCAGTTTGTCGATGAAGTGGAACAAGGTGATTATGATGCCTTTTTCCGCCGCCTGCAAAGCTTCTTTGCCGATACACCTTACGAATTGGTACGCGATTTGGAACTACATTATCAAAATGTACTCTTCATCGTATTTAAACTCATTGGATTCTATGTAAAAGCTGAATATCATACCTCACAAGGACGCATTGACCTCGTCCTGCAAACCGATCATTTCATCTATGTGATGGAATTCAAACTGGAAGGAACTGCCGAAGAGGCTCTGCAACAAATCAATGATAAACATTATGCACAAGCGTTTACTGCCGACAAGCGACAAATATTTAAAATAGGCATTAATTTCAGTAATGAAACAAGAAACATCGAAAAGTGGATAGTAGAAGATTTGCAATAAAATTCACCTCCAAACAATCAGAGAATCCAAAACGTTTGATTAAATTTGCAGAAATTTTTCTTTAATACAACTTAATGATAGAGAAAGCAATTGTTCTTGAGGATGTTGATCCTGTTATTTTTTACGGTGTAAACAACGCCAACATACAATTAATTAAAGCTTTACATCCAAAGCTGCGTATCGTTGCCCGTGGCAATGTCATCAAAGTGCTGGGCGACGAGGAGGAAATGTGCGCCTTCGAGGAAAATATCACCAAGATTGAAAAGTACTGCGCCGAATATAATTCACTGAAAGAAGAGGTTATCATCGACATTATAAAAGGAAATACCCCACAAGCGGAACAGAGCGGAAACGTAATCGTGTTCAGCGTCACGGGAAAGCCTATCATCCCCCGAAGTGAAAATCAGTTGAAACTGGTGGAAGGATTCGCAAAGAACGATATGGTGTTCGCCATCGGTCCGGCAGGTTCAGGAAAGACATATACCGCTATCGCCCTTGCCGTACGTGCGCTGAAAAACAAGGAAATCAAAAAGATTATCCTCAGCCGACCAGCCGTAGAAGCCGGAGAAAAACTCGGTTTCCTGCCCGGCGACATGAAAGATAAGATCGATCCGTATCTGCAACCTTTATACGACGCCCTGCAAGATATGATACCTGCCGCCAAGTTAAAGGAATACATGGAATTGAACATTATACAGATTGCCCCGTTGGCCTTTATGCGCGGACGTACGCTGAATGATGCGGTCGTGATTCTTGACGAAGCGCAGAATACTACCGCACAACAGATTAAGATGTTCCTCACCCGTATGGGTATGAATACCAAGATGATTGTGACGGGAGATATGACGCAGATTGACCTTCCCGCTTCGCAAACATCGGGATTGGTGCAAGCCCTCCGCATCTTGAAGGGAGTGAAAGGCATCAGTTTTGTCGAGTTGAACAAAAAAGATATTGTGCGCCATAAACTAGTGGAACGTATCGTGGATGCTTACGAGAAATTCGACAAAGAAGCGAAAGCCGAACGGGAGAAACAGAAAAACAAGCAACCGGTTCTCAACGGAGAACATCCGGCGAAACTGGCAAAAGAATAATCGCTTCAGGTTCGGAACACCTATTGCGACTTGTGATTTGAGACTTGTAATTTGTAATTATAGATAAAACAATGAAAGCATTAACAAAAACAGATTTCAACTTTCCGGGACAGAAAAGCGTGTACCACGGAAAAGTGCGCGATGTGTACAACATCAACGGCGAAAAACTCGTCATGGTAGCAACCGACCGTATTTCGGCTTTTGACGTGGTACTGCCTGAAGGTATTCCTTACAAAGGACAAATGCTGAACCAGATTGCAGCTAAATTCCTCGATGCCACTACTGACATCTGTCCGAACTGGAAACTGGCTACTCCGGACCCGATGGTTACTGTCGGTGTATTGTGCGAAGGCTTTCCGGTAGAAATGATTGTACGCGGTTACCTGTGCGGTAGTGCATGGCGTGCTTACAAAAGCGGTGTACGCGAGATTTGCGGTGTGAAGTTGCCGGACGGAATGCGTGAAAACGAGAAATTCCCCGAACCTATCGTAACTCCGACTACCAAAGCCGAAATGGGACTGCACGACGAGGACATCTCTAAAGAAGAAATCCTGAAACAAGGTCTGGCTACTCCCGAAGAGTATGAAGTACTTGAAAAATATACGCTGGCTCTCTTCAAACGTGGTACCGAAATCGCTGCGGAACGCGGGCTGATTCTTGTCGATACCAAATATGAATTCGGCAAGCACAACGGCACTATCTACTTGATGGACGAAATCCACACTCCGGACTCCAGCCGCTATTTCTATGCTGAAGGTTATCAGGAACGTTTCGAAAAAGGCGAACCGCAGAAGCAGCTTTCCAAGGAATTTGTCCGCGAATGGTTGATGGAAAACGGTTTCCAAGGCAAGGATGGTCAGAAAGTGCCGGAAATGACCCCGGCTATCGTACAGAGCATCAGTGACCGCTACATCGAGCTGTTCGAAAACATCACCGGCGAGAAATTTGTGAAAGAAGATACCAGCAACATCGCTGAGCGTATCGAAAAGAACGTAATAAATTTCTTGAATAAATAAGAATGGACTACCCACAACAACATATCAAGCCTTACGACAAGGAAGGGAAAAAGACTGAGCAGGTAGAACGCATGTTCGACAATATCGCGCATACCTACGACAAGCTGAATCACACCTTATCTTTAGGTATCGACCGCAGTTGGCGCCGCAAAGCCATTGCCTGGCTGCGTCCTTTCCAACCGCAACGCATGATGGACGTGGCTACCGGCACGGGGGATTTTGCCATCCTCGCCTGCCGCAAGTTGCACCCTGCCGAGTTAATCGGCACGGACATCTCTGAAGGTATGATGAATGTGGGACGTGAAAAAGTAAAGAAGGAAGGACTCTCGGACAAAATCTCTTTTGCCCGGGAGGACTGTACTTCACTCTCTTTTGCCGACAATGACTTTGACGCCATTACCGTAGCGTTCGGTATCCGCAACTTCGAAGACCTTGACAAAGGGCTCTCTGAAATGTGCCGTGTACTGAAACCAGGCGGTCATCTTGTAATTCTGGAGCTTACCACTCCCGACCGTTTTCCGATGAAACAACTGTTTTCCGTCTACTCTAAAGTCGTCATCCCATTGCTGGGCAAACTTCTCTCCAAAGACAACAGTGCCTATCGCTATCTACCGGACACCATCAAAGTATTTCCCCAAGGGGAAGTCATGAAAGGAGTCATCTCACGAGCCGGATTCAGCGAGGTTAATTTCAAGCGGCTAACCTTTGGCATCTGCACACTTTATACCGCGACAAAATAGTGAGTTTTTATGATTGATTAATTTAATCCTTTCGTATTATGGAAAAATATGGTTTAATCGGCTACCCCTTGAGACATTCATTTTCTATCGGATACTTTAACGAGAAGTTCAAATCCGAAGGCATCAATGCGGAATACGTGAATTTTGAGATTCCCAAGATCAACGATTTCATGGAAGTGATTGAAGAGAATCCAAATCTGCGCGGTCTTAACGTCACTATCCCTTACAAGGAGCAAGTGATTCCTTTCTTAAGCGAACTAGACCCTGATACTGCGAAAATCGGCGCAGTGAATGTAATCAAAATTATCCGTCAGCCAAAAGGTAAAGTGAAGCTGGTCGGCTATAATTCTGATATTATCGGATTTACCCAGTCCATACAACCATTATTGCAGCCTCATCACAAAAAGGCTTTGATTCTGGGCACCGGTGGAGCGTCCAAGGCTGTTTACCACGGTCTTAAAAACCTGGGCATTGAAAGCGTGTTCGTTTCACGCACTCACAGAGCGGACGGCATGCTGACCTATGAGGAGCTAAGCCCTGAAATCATGGCGGAATATACGGTAATTGTAAACTGCACTCCTGTCGGCATGTTTCCCAAGGTCGATTTCTGTCCTAATATTCCTTATGAGTTGGTTACTCCAAACCATTTGCTCTACGATTTGTTATATAATCCAAACGTTACCCTTTTTATGAAAAAGGGAGAAGCACAGGGTGCCGTTGTAAAAAACGGTCTTGAAATGTTGCTTCTTCAGGCATTTGCCGCCTGGGAAATCTGGCACAAATAAATTCTCTCCTACCCCTTTTTCAAGACGAGAGAGTAAAAAAAAGGTTAAAGGTATCATATGAAGAGGAAAGTGGTTTATAGCATTATTATCGTTATGCTGGTAATGACCGGTTGCGCTATCGGAGGAAGTTTCTATATGTTAAACTTCTCGCTGGCGCCAGATGCGAAAATATTGTCTAAAGATGCCGACTCTTATCCTTTTATGTACGGGAACTATCCATTTCTGCATCCGTGGGTGGATAGCTTGCGACAAGTTGATGCGCTGAAAGATACCTTCATCATCAATCCGCATGGCATACAACTTCATGCATACTATGTCGCTGCTCCCGAACCGACCAACAAAACAGCAGTTATTGTTCACGGATACACAGACAATGCCATTCGTATGTTTATGATTGGTTACTTGTACAACCGCGACTTAGGCTTTAACATTTTGCTTCCTGAGCTTCAGCACCAAGGAGAAAGTGAAGGCCGTGCCATTCAGATGGGTTGGAAAGACCGCTTGGATGTGTTGCAGTGGATGAATATTGCCAATGAAATTTTCGGAGACAGTACGCAAATGGTAGTGCATGGCATTTCGATGGGCGGTGCAACTACGATGATGGTATCCGGCGAGCAGCAGCAACCTTTTGTAAAATGCTTCGTGGAAGATTGCGGTTACACCAGTGTATGGGATGAGTTTTCCCACGAACTGAAGTCATCTTTCGGACTTCCGCCTTTCCCGCTAATGTACACCACAAGCTGGCTATGCGAAAAGAAATACGGTTGGAACTTCAAAGAAGCTTCTTCACTGAAACAGGTGGCGAAGTGCAAACTGCCAATGATGTTTATTCACGGAGATAAGGATACATACGTCCCGACATGGATGGTACACCCGCTTTATAAAGCGAAACCGGAACCAAAGGAACTTTGGATTGTGCCGGGTGCCACCCATGCCGTCTCATACCAAGAGAACCAGCAGGAATACACCGATAAAGTCCGTGAGTTCGTCGGGCGATACATTCATTAAAACTGTTATGAAACCAATATTTACATTTATACTCTTCACTTTTCTACTGATTCCCTTGCAGGCTCAAGAGAAAGTATATACGGTAGACAATCTTCCGAAAGTTCATCTCCAGAATAAGATGCAGTATGTTTGCAACCCTGCGGGGATACTTTCACAAGCGTCTTGCGACAGTATAGATGCCATGCTTTATGCTTTGGAACAGCAAACAGGCATTGAAACTGTAGTTGCCGTAGTCCCATCTATCGGAGAGGAGGATTGCTTCGATTTCAGCCACCGATTACTTAACAAATGGGGCGTAGGGAAGAAAGATAAAAATAACGGTCTGGTTATCTTGCTGGTTACCGACCAGCGTTGTATCCAGTTTTACACCGGCTATGGCCTGGAAGGCGTTCTTCCCGATGCTATCTGCAAGCGGATTCAAACCCAATATATGATTCCCTATTTGAAAAACGGGAATTGGGATGCAGGAATGGTAGCAGGTTTGAAAGCGACTTGCCAACGGCTTGACGGTTCTATGGAAAATGATTCCCTTTCCGATTCAAGTGACGGCAGTTCGTTTGATTTTATACTCGCTGTCTTCTTCTTTGTTCTGATTGGCGGAGGCATTGCTTTCTTTGCTGCACGCAAACAAAGCCGTTGTCCGAAATGCGGTAAGCATACATTACAAAGAAGTAGCAGCAGGGTGGTATCCCGGATTAACGGTGTGAAAACCGAAGACGTCACTTATACTTGTAGAAACTGCGGGCATACTCTCGTACGTCGCCAGCAAAGTTACGAGAATGACTATCATCATCGCAGTGGCGGCGGAGGACCATTCATTGGCGGCATAGGTGGCGGAAGTTTCGGCGGAGGCAGCTTCGGCGGCGGAATGGGCGGCGGAGGCGGTGCAGGTTCACGGTTCTAAAAATAAAACTCAAAAATCAGAATATCAATATCAATAAAAACAGTAAATATGAAAAAGTCAATTATCATCATTTTAGCCGTTGTAGCTATCCTTGTCTTTTGGGCAATCAGTGTATATAACGGTCTGGTTACTATGGAGGAGAACACAAACGGCCAGTGGGCAAATGTGGAAACGCAATACCAACGCCGTGCCGATTTGATTCCCAACCTGGTAAATACAGTGAAAGGGTACGCAACGCATGAAAAAGAGACATTGGAAGGAGTAATTGCCGCACGCAGCCAGGCAACCCAGATAAAAGTGGATGCCGCCGACCTGACACCGGAAAAACTTGCTCAGTATCAAAAAGCACAAGGGGCAGTAACTTCCGCATTAGGAAAATTATTAGCTATCACAGAAAATTATCCTGCCCTGAAAGCTAATCAGAACTTCCTTGAATTACAGGCACAATTGGAAGGGACTGAGAACCGCATCAATGTGGCACGCAAGAACTTCAATGACGCCGCCCAAGCCTACAATACCAATATCCGCCGTTTCCCCAAAAACATATTTGCAGGAATGTTCGGTTTCGATAAGAAAGCATATTTTGAAGCGGAAGAAGGCAGTAAAAAAGCACCTAAAGTAGAGTTCTAAGAAAAAAAGTGCTGAAAAGATTTTGCCGCTGACCAATAAAGTTTCCGTATCTCATTAGACACGAAAACTTTATTGGTCAGCGGCATTTCTATTAAGATAGTTGGCTGTACGAAAAAAAAGCAGTATTTTTGCAGCCGTATACAAAATAATTCTATAACTCATGAGTAATCAACGATACATGATGCGTGGAGTAAGCGCGTCGAAAGAAGATGTGCACAACGCCATCAAGAACATTGACAAAGGAATTTTCCCGAAAGCATTCTGCAAAATTATTCCCGATATATTGGGAGGTGACCCGGAATATTGCAACATCATGCATGCCGACGGTGCCGGAACCAAATCTTCCCTTGCTTATATGTACTGGAAAGAGACAGGCGACCTGTCTGTATGGAAAGGAATCGCCCAAGATGCCTTGATTATGAATATCGACGACCTGCTTTGTGTAGGAGCCGTAGACAACATCCTTGTCTCTTCAACTATCGGACGCAACAAGTTATTAATCCCGGGAGAAGTTATCTCCGCCATCATCAACGGAACAGACGAACTACTTGCCGAACTCCGTGAAATGGGCGTAGGCGTATATGCAACCGGTGGCGAGACTGCTGATGTCGGCGACTTGGTTCGCACTATCATCGTAGATTCTACCGTAACTTGCCGTATGAAACGTTCGGACGTTATCGATAATGCCAACATCCGTCCGGGCGACGTAATCGTCGGTCTTGCTTCTTACGGACAGGCTACTTATGAAAAAGAATATAACGGCGGTATGGGCAGCAACGGTCTGACAAGTGCACGCCATGATGTATTCGGCAAATACCTTGCCGAAAAATATCCGGAAAGCTATGACGCGGCAGTTCCCGAAGAACTTGTTTACTCAGGAAATCTGAAACTGACAGACAGTGTAGAAGGTTCTCCGATTGATGCAGGCAAGTTAGTGCTCTCTCCTACCCGTACCTATGCACCGGTAGTAAAGAAATTGCTGGATGCATTACGTCCCGAAATTCACGGTATGGTTCACTGCTCCGGTGGTGCACAGACCAAAGTGCTGCACTTTGTTGAAAACGTCCGTGTTGTAAAAGACAACCTTTTCCCTGTTCCCCCATTGTTCAAAACTATTCAGGAACAAAGCAGCACCGACTGGGCCGAAATGTACAAGGTATTCAATATGGGACACCGTCTTGAAGTTTACCTGTCACCGGAACATGCAGAAGAAGTTATCGCTATTTCCGAGTCATTCGGTATCCCGGCACAGATAGTAGGACGCGTTGAAGAATGTGACAATACAGAGTTAATCATAAAGAGCGAGTTCGGAGAATTCAGATATTAAGGAATGGCAGACAACAGTACCATATTAGAGAAACTGGACGGACTTGTAGCCCGTTTTGAAGAAATATCAACCCTTATCACCGACCCGGCAGTAATTGCCGATCAAAAGCGCTATGTCAAGCTGACTAAGGAATATAAGGAACTGGATGACTTGATGAAAGCCCGCAAGGAATATATCCAATTGCTAGGTAACATCGAGGAGGCCAAGAGTATACTTGCCAGTGAGTCGGATGCCGAAATGCGTGAAATGGCTAAAGAAGAAATGGATAACAGCCAGGAACGCCTTCCCGTATTGGAAGAAGAAATCAAACTGATGCTTGTTCCCGCCGACCCGCAGGACAGCAAAAATGCGATTCTTGAAATCCGTGGCGGTGCAGGTGGTGACGAGGCGGCCATCTTTGCCGGCGACCTCTTCCGTATGTATGCCAAATTCTGCGAAACAAAAGGTTGGAAGATGGAAGTCTCCAATGCGAACGAAGGAACAGCAGGCGGATTCAAGGAAATAGTTTGCAGCGTCACAGGTGACAATGTTTACGGAATCCTGAAATATGAATCGGGCGTACACCGCGTACAACGTGTTCCCGCCACAGAAACCCAGGGACGTGTACATACTTCGGCAGCTTCGGTAGCCGTACTTCCCGAAGCGGAAGAATTCGACGTAGTCATTAATGAAGGCGAAATCAAATGGGATACTTTCCGAAGCGGCGGTGCCGGCGGACAGAATGTCAATAAGGTAGAATCAGGAGTACGCCTGCGCTATATCTGGAAGAACCCGAATACAGGCATTGCCGAAGAAATCCTGATTGAATGTACCGAGACACGCGACCAGCCGAAAAATAAAGAACGAGCATTGGCACGTCTCCGTACTTTTATCTACGACAAAGAACATCAGAAATATATCGATGATATTGCTTCCAAACGCAAGACAATGGTATCGACCGGCGACCGTTCGGCAAAAATTCGGACTTACAATTATCCGCAGGGACGTATCACCGACCACCGCATCAACTACACGATTTACAATCTGGCCGCTTTCATGGACGGAGACATCCAAGACTGTATCGACCACTTGATTGTGGCTGAAAACGCGGAACGACTGAAAGAAAGCGAACTCTAAAACATTATTATAAAGATGGATAAGCAACAATTATTTGAAAACATAAAACGCAAAAAATCATTTCTTTGCGTAGGACTTGATACCGACATCAAGAAAATTCCGGAACATCTGTTGAAAGAAGAAGACCCAATCTTCGCGTTCAACAAAGCAATCATCGATGCGACAGCTGATTTGTGTATCGCCTATAAGCCCAATCTGGCTTTCTACGAGAGCATGGGGGTAAAAGGATGGATTGCATTTGAAAAGACGGTAAAATACATCAAGGATAATTATCCCGACCAATTCATCATTGCCGACGCAAAACGTGGAGATATCGGAAACACTTCCGCTATGTATGCCCGTACTTTCTTCGAAGAACTTGATATCGACTCTGTAACAGTAGCTCCGTACATGGGTGAAGACAGCGTTACTCCATTCCTTACTTACGAAGGTAAATGGGTGATCCTGTTGGCATTGACTTCCAACAAAGGCTCTCATGACTTCCAATTGACAGAAGATGTAAACGGCGAACGTCTGTTCGAGAAAGTACTGCGCAAATCACAAGAATGGGCAGGCGACGACCGCATGATGTATGTGGTAGGCGCAACTCAGGGACGTGCTTTCGAGGATATCCGCAAGATTGTCCCCAATCATTTCCTGCTTGTTCCCGGTATCGGCGCACAAGGCGGCTCACTGGAAGAAGTTTGCAAATATGGTATGAACAGTACCTGCGGATTGATTGTCAACTCATCCCGTGGTATCATCTATGTGGATAAAACCGAGAAATTTGCGGAAGCTGCCCGCATAGCCGCACAAGAAGTACAGGCACAAATGGCTGAACAGTTGAAAAAAGTGATTAACGATTAGCACTATGCAGCATATTGCGCACAGCCACTAATCACCAACCACTAAACCGTTAATAAAGTGCCTTACGAAAGAAAGATAATCAATGACCCGGTCTTCGGGTTCATCAATATACCGAAGGGGTTGCTGTACGATATAGTACGGCATCCCCTTTTGCAGCGTCTTACCCGCATCAAACAGGTAGGACTCTCATCCGTGGTATATCCCGGCGCTCAACACACGCGCTTCCAGCACTCTTTGGGAGCTTTCTATCTGATGAGCGAAGCCATCACGCAACTGGCATCGAAAGGAAACTTCATCTTTGACAGTGAAGCGGAGGCCGTACAAGCTGCCATCCTGCTACATGACATCGGTCACGGCCCTTTCTCCCATGTCCTGGAAGACACCATTGTAAAAGGAATCCCCCACGAAGAGATTTCCCTTATGCTGATGGAGCGGATGAACAAGGAGATGAACGGCCAACTCAACCTTGCCATTCAAATCTTCAAGGACGAGTATCCGAAACGCTTTCTGCACCAGCTTGTCAGCGGCCAGTTGGATATGGACAGGCTCGATTATCTTCGTCGTGACAGTTTCTATACGGGAGTTACGGAAGGAAACATCGGCTCGGCACGAATCATCAAGATGCTCGACGTGGCAGACGACCGTCTTGTCATCGAATCCAAAGGGATTTACTCTATCGAGAATTTCCTCACGGCACGTCGCTTGATGTATTGGCAGGTATATCTGCACAAGACTTCGGTAGCCTACGAAAAGATGCTTATCAGTGCCCTTTTGCGTGCCAAAGAACTGGCTTCGCAGGGAGTGAAACTGTTCGCATCGCCCGCATTGCGCTTTTTCCTTTACAAAGACATTACTCCTGAGGAGTTCCACAACAATCCCGACTGCCTGGAGAATTTCATCCAACTGGATGATAACGATATATGGACAGCCTTGAAAGTATGGAGCACCCATACAGATAAGGTTCTTTCTACTTTAAGCATGGGAATGATAAACCGAAATATCTTTAAAGTGGAAATCTCGTCGGAACCGATTGGTGAAGACAGAAAAAAAGAATTAACTTTGCAAATCAGCCAGCAACTAGGCATAACACTTTCCGAAGCGAACTATTTTGTTTCTACCCCCAGCATCGAAAAGAATATGTATGACCCGGCAGACGACAGTATTGACATTATCTACAAAGACGGCACTATCAAAAATATCGCCGAAGCATCGGACATGTTGAACATCTCGTTATTGTCCAAAAAGGTAAAGAAATACTATCTCTGCTACCAGAGATTACATAGGTAAGTATAAAATATTCATGCAATAACACGGAAATCTGAAAAAAAAGTCCGTTATTTGTGAACTAATTAAATTTTAAATTAAAGACATGGAGTTCTCGGCTAAGCAAATTGCAGCATTTATCCAAGGGGAAATCATTGGAGACGAAAACGCTACGGTACACACATTCGCTAAAATAGAAGAGGGAATGCCCGGAGCTATTTCTTTCCTGTCAAATCCCAAATATACACCTTATATCTATGAGACACAATCAAGCATTGTCCTGGTTAATAAAGACTTCACTCCTGAGCACGAAATCAAAACAACCCTTATCAAAGTAGACAATGCATACGAGAGTCTGGCGAAACTGCTCAATCTTTACGAGATGAGCAAACCCAAGAAACAAGGTATCGACTCATTAGCATTTGTTGCCCCCAGTGCCAAGATTGGTGAGAACGTATATATAGGTGCTTTTGCCTACATTGGCGAAAACGCTGTGATTGGAGATAATACTCAAATTTACCCACATACTTTCGTTGGAGACGGTGTGAAAATAGGCAACAATTGCCTGCTTTACTCGAATGTAAACGTTTATCATGATTGCCGTATAGGGAATGAATGTATCCTGCACTCGGGTGCGGTAATCGGAGCCGACGGATTCGGCTTTGCTCCTACCTCGGACGGATACGACAAGATTCCACAAATCGGAATCGTTATTCTGGAAGATAAAGTAGATATAGGCGCCAATACCTGTGTAGACCGTGCTACAATGGGAGCTACCATCATACATAGCGGTGTCAAAATAGATAATCTGGTGCAGATAGCCCATAATGACGAAGTGGGTTCCCATACCGTAATGGCTGCACAAGTGGGCATTGCCGGTTCTACAAAAATAGGAGAATGGTGTATGTTCGGCGGGCAAGTAGGTATAGCCGGACATTCAAAAATAGGCGATAAAGTAAGTTTGGGCGCACAATCCGGCGTACCCGGAGATATTAAATCGGGCAGCCAGCTTATCGGAACTCCTCCTATGGACCCTAAACAATATTTCAAGGCATCTGTTGTGCAGAGGAGCCTGCCGGATATGCAGAAAGAACTGCGTAACCTGCGCAAAGAAATCGAAGAATTAAAACAACTATTAAATAAGTAACCAATGCTGAAACAAAAAACGCTGAAAGATAGCTTTTCACTGAGCGGGAAAGGTCTTCACACTGGACTTGACCTCACTGTTACATTTAATCCTGCTCCGGACAATCATGGATATAAAATCCAGCGAATTGACGTAGAAGGACAACCAACTATCGATGCAGTAGCCGACAACGTGATAGAAACCACCCGTGGTACTGTGTTGTCGAAGAATGGAGTCAAAGTAAGCACCGTCGAACATGGTATGGCAGCCCTTTACGCATTGGGCATCGACAACTGCCTTATCCAGGTAAACGGCCCGGAGTTTCCGATTTTAGATGGTAGTGCACAATATTATGTACAAGAAATAGAACGTGTAGGAACAGTAGAACAAAATGCTGTCAAAGACTTTTATATCATCAAGTCAAAGATTGAATTCCGGGACGAATCAACCGGTTCTTCTATCATTGTATTACCAGACGAGAACTTTAGTCTGAATGTACTGGTTTCTTACGACTCAACCATTATCCCGAACCAGTTTGCTACACTTGAAGATATGCATAAATTCAAAGACGAAGTGGCTGCCAGCCGTACATTCGTCTTTGTCCGCGAAATAGAGCCGCTTCTCTCCGCGGGATTAATCAAGGGGGGGGACTTGGATAATGCAATCGTAATCTACGAACGCAAGATGTCGCAGGAAAACTTCGACCAGCTGGCAGACGTCATGGGAGTTCCCCACATGGATGCCAACGAATTAGGTTATATCAACCACAAGCCATTGGTCTGGCCGAACGAATGTGCCCGCCACAAACTTCTGGACGTTATCGGTGACCTTGCTTTAATCGGCAAACCGATTAAAGGACGCATCATCGCTACCCGCCCGGGACACACCATCAACAATAAATTCGCCCGCCAGATGCGGAAAGAAATCCGTCTGCACGAAATACAGGCTCCAAGCTATGACTGCAACCGTGCGCCGATAATGGATGTAAACCGTATCCGCGAACTGTTGCCGCACCGCTATCCCTTCCAACTGGTAGATAAAGTGATTGAAATCGGAGCCAACTATATTGTAGGTGTCAAGAATATCACTGCCAACGAGCCTTTCTTCCAGGGACACTTCCCGCAAGAGCCCGTTATGCCAGGTGTGCTTCAGATAGAAGCGATGGCGCAAGTCGGCGGTTTGCTTGTTCTCAACTCTGTTGACGAACCGGAACGTTACTCTACTTATTTCATGAAGATAGACGGTGTGAAGTTCCGCCAAAAGGTAGTGCCGGGAGATACGCTGATATTCCGCGTGGAATTATTAGCACCTATCCGTCGTGGTATCTCCACTATGAAAGGTTACGCATTCGTTGGAGAAAAAGTAGTTTGCGAAGCAGAATTCATGGCACAAATAGTAAAAAACAAGTAATCAACAATTGGAAATTCAAATGATAAGTCCTTTAGCGTATGTTCATCCTGAAGCTAAAATCGGGGAAAATGTAGAAATTGCGCCTTTTGTATTCATAGATAAAAACGTGGTTATCGGTGACAACAATAAAATTATGGCTAATGCCAATATTTTATATGGCTCACGTATTGGTAATGGAAATACGATTTTTCCGGGTGCCGTTATCGGTGCTATTCCGCAAGACCTGAAATTTCGCGGAGAAGAATCGACAGCCGAAATCGGGGATAACAACCTGATTCGCGAAAACGTGACTATTAACCGTGGCACGGCAGCTAAAGGGCGCACGATTGTGGGAAATAACAACTTATTGATGGAAGGTGTGCATGTGGCACATGACGCATTAGTCGGAAACGGATGTATTATAGGAAATTCTACCAAGATGGCAGGCGAAATCGTTATTGACGATAACGCAATAGTGAGTGCCAATGTCCTGATGCATCAGTTTTGCCATGTAGGAAGCCATGTGATGATTCAGGGCGGATGCCGTTTCAGCAAAGATATTCCTCCTTATATCATTGCAGGACGCGAACCAATCGCTTTCAGTGGAATCAACATTATCGGCTTGCGCCGTCGTGGTTTTGCCAATGAAGTAATTGAAAACATTCACAATGCCTATCGTATCATCTACCAAAGTGGATTAAACACGACAGAAGCATTAAAGAAAATTGAAGATGAATTCGAAAAGAGTCCTGAAATCGACTACATCATCGGCTTCATCCGTAACTCAGAACGTGGTATTATTAAATAAACAGTTCAAAATAGTCATATTATGATATACAGATTTACTATCATATCTGATGAAGTTGACGATTTTGTCAGAGAAATACAAATTGACCCGGAAGCAACTTTCTTAGACTTCCATGAGACAATACTGAAATCAGTCGGGTACGCAAACGACCAGATGACTTCATTCTTTATCTGCGATGATGATTGGGAAAAAGAAAAGGAAGTGACTTTGGAAGAAATGGACGACAACCCGGAAATGGACAGCTGGATAATGAAAGAAACTCCTATCAACGAGCTGGTAGAAGATGAAAAGCAAAAACTGCTGTATATATTCGATTACATGACAGAGCGTTGTTTCTTCATCGAGTTATCTGAAATCATTACCGGAAAGGAAATGAAAGGTGCCAAATGCACCAAGAAATCAGGGGAAGCTCCCAAACAAACGGTCGACTTTGAAGAAATGGCTGCTGCCGGCGGCTCTCTCGACTTAGACGAAAACTTCTATGGAGACCAAGATTTTGATATGGAAGACTTCGACCAGGAAGGATTCGATATTGGTGGCGACACAGGCGGGTCATTCGAAGAAGATAAATTTTAATTTAACGATTAGTGGTTAGTGATTAATGATTAACGCTGCACAGATATTCGTATTGCATTAATTACTAATCACTAATCATTAATCACTAATCATTAATCACTAATCACTTAAGTCCATTGCCTACTCTCATTGTTCTTATAGGGCCTACCGGCGTAGGGAAAACCGAATTGAGTCTACGGATAGCAGAGAATTTCCGGACAAGCATTGTATCTGCTGATTCGCGGCAACTTTATGCTGAATTAAAAATAGGTACGGCAGCGCCTACTCCCGAACAATTGGCACGTGTACCTCATCACCTGGTCGGTACGCTTCATCTTACAGATTATTACAGTGCCGCCCAATACGAAGCGGAAGCACTGGAAATCCTTGAAAAATTATTTATCCAACATGAAGTCGTGGTTCTTACCGGCGGCTCGATGATGTATGTTGATGCTATCTGCAAAGGTATTGACGACATTCCTACCGTTGATGCAGAAACCCGCCAACTCATGTTGCAGAAATATGAGGAAGAAGGACTCGAACAACTCTGCGCGGAACTCCGCTTATTGGACCCGGAATATTATCGTATTGTAGATTTAAAGAATCCCAAACGAGTGATTCATGCACTGGAAATCTGCTATATGACGGGACGCACATATACTTCTTTCCGCACGCAGCAAAAGAAAGAACGCCCTTTCCGCATCATCAAAATAGGACTGACCCGCGACCGGGAAGAACTGTACGACCGCATCAACCGACGCGTAGATATGATGATGGAAGAGGGACTGCTGGAAGAGGTACGTTCCGTACTCCCCTACCGCCACCTCAACTCCCTCAATACAGTAGGCTACAAGGAACTGTTCAAATACTTGGACGGAGAGTGGGAACTATCGTTTGCCATCGAAAAGATAAAACAGAACTCACGTATTTATTCACGCAAGCAGATGACTTGGTTCAAACGGGATGAAGAAATACGCTGGTTCCACCCGGAACAAGAAGCGGAGATATTTGCATACCTCCGCCAGTCTTTATCGTAGCCTTCGACTATCTTACTTTTTACTCACTAAACGAATAACAACCTTGCCATCAACATTTTCCGCAGATGCAGTTTTAATGCTCTCAGCTGACATAGTTTCTAATATGCCCGCATGTACTTCTTTCCCATCCAAAAGATATATAACTTCTCCCAACATATCTTTCGCTGCATGTTCCGCCAATTGCCATGCATTAGCATAGGAACCTTTCGGATTATTCTTTTTAGCCTGAAATTCCTCGTCCGTCAGCATTTCTATAATAATTACTCCATCCTTTCCTTTTTCCCCATAAACAGCCGTAGCCGATTTATCTTTCAGTATAGAGAGACTTTTGATATGATCGGGAGCAAGTTTGGACAGAGCATCCTTTTCCAACGCTTCCTTCCCGTCAATAATAATCAAAGGCTCTTCGCCATTTTTTATTCCATGAACACTGCTGCCACTGATAAGACCATTAGAGCCTGTACTTTTAATCCTCGTCAGCCGACTTGTAGTTTCCGGCAATAGTTTCACCACTTCCTGCTCCATCCGCACTGACATTGTAGCACTTACGGGAACTTTCACGGATTTGTATCCGGTAAACGAAAACAGCAGGCTACCACCCTTTATAGCTTTCAGACTGAAATGACCGCCTCTATACGTGATTGTGCCATAAGTCGTATTAGGCACAAGTATGCTCACACCTGCTTTCGGACGCCCCTGCTCGTCAACGACAGTCCCACTAACTTGAAAATCGGGTACCACGTTTTCCTGATTATCCACTTTAGGAGAATCACACTGTGTTGTCGTATCCGACTTCTTGGTAGTCACAAGAATCACTCCATTTTCGCCACGTTTGCCATATATTCTTACAGAAGCGCTATCTTTCAGTACAGACACACTCTCTATCTCTGACGGATTCATCTTTTTCATAGCATTCATGCTGATTTCCTTACCGTCAACAAGAATCAGCTGTTGTTTATCCCATCCAAACCTGATATTACCGAATCTTACAGGAACAGAATACTTCACAGAAACAGGCTTACCACGTTGCTTTCCCGGAATCCAGTCCGGCATTTCACTAACGATCCTTTCGGCTTCCTTGTTCAACGAAGGTTGGTCAGATTCAAGAACTTGCACATTGGTTACTTTTCCGGTTTCAGTGACTGTGAAACCGATCGTTACCACTCCACCTGCTTCACCTTTCACAGGAGAGCCTGCCACTCTCTCTTCCAAATACTTTTGCAGCGCTTCCATGCCGCCGGGATATTCCGGCATCTGTTCCACCGCCACAAAAACAGCCACTTCTTCTTTGGCGGACTCCGCATTTCCTCCAACGCATACAGCCTTCGTAGAAACCGCCTTTTTCGGCACACGCACGCTATCTTGCAACACCTTTTCTTGCACAATTTCCACCAAATCATTAACTTTGACTGCTGAAATCTCTTCCACTTTCTCCGAGATTTCAGGACGGGCAAAAGCAGTTACGGCAACAGCCGCCAACGGAAGTACATACAAATACTTCATCCGTGCCCACGGACTTGATTTTTCTTTTAACATCATAGTGATACGTTTTTTAAGTTTACTGTGATTAAAGCTGTTGGCCATAGAGTAGAGCCTTGTGCCAACGGCTTTTTTTATTAATAATAGTTGATAATCTTTGGCATTGACTCCTTCGTTGATGACAGTCTCGTCCGCTTCATATTCGTGAATATTCTGCAATTCCTGCTTCAACAGCCATGCACCGGGATTGAACCACTGGAAAAACACGCAGACATCGGCTATCAGCAAGTCGATAGAATGCCGGTGGCGGATATGCGCCGCTTCATGAATCAGGATTTCGCGTCCGTTCTCCTCCAAATCCTTCCGGCTGATAACGATATACTTCATCCAACTGAACGGAGCTATCGCCTGCCGATGGACCACAAGTATTGTCCCGTTTTCCCACTTTTCCTGCCTGCCGGAACGTATCAACCTGAAAAGACAGACCAACGAATATAAATGGCGACAAGTAAAAAAGACAATGCCGCCCCCATAGACAAACAGCAGGATTTCGACCCACGACAAAGAAACGGCTTCAGAAGTTATACCCGCCTCATCGGCAACAATGGATGATGTCGTCTCCGTCTTTTGCAATAAATGTTCCAAGGTAAGCATCGTTTGCTGCACTTCCATCTGACGACCGGTTGTCACTTCGACCCAAGGAAGCAACAAGGACAAGAACAAGATTCCCAACAAAGCGATACGATTAAAACGATGAAAAGTTTCCTTGCTAAGCAATATCCTGAAAAACAGGTAAAACATGGCAAGACAAACAGACGATTTCAAGACATAAACGAAAAATGTTCCCATAGTACAGCTCCCTGAATTATATATTTTCCCGATTAACTTTCCTTTCCGGCTTTCTCCACCTCCCGAATCAGTTGCCTGAGCTCGTCCAAAGAAATGTCTTCTTCCTTGACCAAGGATGAAACTGCACTCAAGTAGGAGTTATTGAAATACTTACTGATTACATTCCGAAGCGTACCTTTACGAAACTCCTCCTCACTTACAATAGGATAGTATTGATAGGTATTACCAAACACAGTATGAGCCAGAAAGCCTTTTTCTTCCAGCCCGCGTACAATGGTAGACAATGTATTGAAATGCGGCTTCGGTTCTTCATAGAAAGCCAACATTTCTTTTACGAACAAGGGACCTTTTTTCCAAAAGAATCCCATGATTTCTTCTTCTTTTGCTGTTAATCCTTTCATAGTTGCATCTTTATATGAATGCAAATAACGAGAAGTTTTAGTTTATAAACTAATTATTATAGTTAATATAAACTAAAAGCTATAGTTTACTTTGTTGCAACGAAACAGACCAACCCGTATCAACAGATTTACCTACATATAAAATAAAAAAATGAAAAATATCTGTCACCTGTCACAGTTTATGTCCTATCACACTGGTTATAACCAGTTTAAAGTGTGACAGCACAGTGTGACAGCATGGTGACAGCAAAGTATGCTGTCACAAAAAACAGAGTCAAAGTCTGTATGTCAAAATTGTCAGGATATAGTGACGACTGTCGTTTCTACTGCTTGGAACTTTGGTTTCAAGCAATAGAAACTTTAGTTTCAAGCAATAGAAACTTTAGTTTCAAGCAATAGAAACTTTAGTTTCAAGTAATAGAAACTTTAGTTTCAAGTAATAGAAACTTTAGTTTCAAGTAATAGAAACTTTGGTTTCAAGTAATGGAAACTTTGGTTTCAAGCAATCCTTTGGCAATACCCCGCTGAAGTTGTCCGTCCGCACATACAGCACCACTAACAAATTGCGGGCACGCAAAGAGCGTTTTTTCTACCGGAAGACACTTTTTTAACCAAACCCCGCTGCCAGATATTCAATTTATTCGTATTTTTGCAAGATACGAACCCTATATTTATTAAAAAAGCAACATATAAAAAACACACTGATATGAGAAAAATAAGTTTAGCACTGCTTGCCTGCCTTCTCTGCCTGACCGGAATGGCCCAAGGCTCAAAGGCACTTGATTTAAAAGACGTCACCTCCGGAAGCTTCCGACCGGAAAACATTCAGGGAGTCATCCCCACACCCGACGGTGAACACTACACACAGATGAACGCCGAAGGCACGCAAATCATCAAATACTCTTTCAAGACAGGTGAAAAGGTAGAGGTTATCTTCGACGTGAACACTGCACGCGAATGTGACTTCAAGAACTTCGACAGTTATCAGTTCTCACCCGACGGTCAGAAACTGCTGATTGCCACCAAGACGACTCCGATCTACCGGCATTCTTATACAGCTGTACATTATATCTACCCTTTGAAACGAAATGATAAGGGCGTTACGACAAACAACATTATTGAACGGCTGTCTGACGGCGGCCCCCAACAGGTCCCCGTCTTTTCTCCGGACGGAACAATGATTGCTTTTGTCCGTGACAACAATATTTTTCTTGTGAAGCTGCTTTATGGCAACAGTGAAAGCCAGGTAACGGAAGACGGCAAACAGAATTCTGTCATCAACGGTATCCCCGACTGGGTGTACGAAGAAGAATTCAGTTTCAACCGCGCTTTGGAATTCAGTGCTGACAATACGCAGATTGCCTTTATCCGTTTCGATGAATCGGCAGTTCCTTCTTACACGTTCCCAGTATTTGCCGGACAAGCCCCCCGTATCGATGCCCTCAAAGATTATCCGGGAGAATATACGTATAAATATCCGAAAGCCGGTTATCCGAACTCTAAAGTAGAAGTACGCACGTATGATATCAAATCACGCGTCACCCGTACGATGAAACTTCCGCTGGACGCGGACGGATATATTCCCCGCATCCGTTTTACCAAAGATGCCAGCAAGCTGGCTATCATGACACTGAACCGTCATCAGGATCGTTTCGACCTTTACTTTGCCGACCCTCGTTCTACACTCTGCAAACTGGTATTGCGTGACGAGTCTCCTTATTATATTAAAGAGAACACTTTCGATAACATCGAATTTTATCCCGAATACTTCAGCCTGCTCAGTGAACGTGACGGTTACAGCCACCTTTATTGGTACAGCATGGGGGGCAACCTCATTAAAAAGGTGACAAACGGAAAGTTTGAAGTAAAAGACTTCCTGGGATATGACGAGGAAGACGGTTCTTTCTATTACACCAGCAATGAAGAAAGCCCGTTGCGCAAAGCTGTCTACAAGACAGACAAGAAAGGCAAAAAGACCAAACTTTCCCAACAAGTAGGAACAAACACTCCGCTGTTCAGCAAATCAATGAAGTATTATATGAACAAGTTCACCAACCTGAACACTCCTATGGTGGTGACCTTGAACGATAATTCGGGTAAGACACTCAAGACATTGATTACAAATGAGCAGTTGAAACAGACCCTATCAGGATATGCAGTACCGCAAAAAGAATTCTTCACTTTCCAGACTACGGACGGCGTAACACTGAACGGATGGATGATGAAACCTGTAGATTTCTCCGCATCGAAGAAATATCCGGTACTGATGTATCAATACAGCGGCCCGGGCTCTCAACAAGTATTGGACACTTGGGGCATCAGTTGGGAAACATACATGGCAAGCCGCGGATTCATTGTTGTATGCGTGGACGGTCGCGGAACAGGCGGCCGCGGAGAGGCTTTTGAAAAGTGCACCTACTTGAAAATCGGAGTGAAAGAAGCCAGAGACCAGGTGGAAACAGCTCTTTACCTCGGCAAACAACCTTACGTGGACAAAGACCGCATCGGTATTTGGGGATGGAGCTACGGCGGATACATGACTCTGATGAGTATGAGCGAAGGAACTCCCGTATTCAAGGCAGGAGTGGCCGTTGCCGCACCGACCGACTGGCGCTTCTACGACACGGTTTATACGGAACGCTTCATGCGCACCCCGAAAGAAAATGCCGAAGGCTATAAAGCGTCCTCTGCTTTCACCCGTGCCGACAAACTGCATGGCAACCTATTGCTTGTACATGGTATGGCAGATGACAATGTACACTTCCAAAACTGTACCGAGTATGCAGAACACTTAGTCCAACTCGGAAAGCAATTCGATATGCAGGTATATACCAACCGTAATCATGGAATATACGGTGGCAATACCCGCCAACACTTGTACACACGCTTAACTAACTTCTTCTTGAACAATTTGTAATGGCGGATAGAGTACGTAAGCCCGAATGGCTGAAAATTAATATCGGTGCCAATGAACGGTACACCGAAACAAAACGGATAGTCGACTCCCACTGCCTGCATACCATATGCAGCAGCGGGCGTTGCCCTAATATGGGAGAATGCTGGGGGAAAGGCACTGCCACCTTCATGATTGGCGGTGACATCTGCACCCGCAGTTGTAAATTCTGTAATACGCAGACCGGACGCCCGCATCCGCTGGATACGAATGAGCCGACCCGTGTAGCAGAGTCCATCGCTTTAATGAGACTTGACCATGCAGTCATCACTTCCGTAGACCGGGACGACCTTCCCGATTTGGGAGCGGAACATTGGGCACGCACCATCCGTGAAATAAAACGCCTGAATCCTCAGACTACCATCGAAGTGCTGATACCCGATTTTCAAGGTAAAACGGAACTGGTAGACCTCGTGATAGACGCTTGTCCCGACATCATTTCACATAATATGGAAACTGTGCGCCGCATCAGTCCGCTGGTGCGCAGTGCAGCCAATTATGATACAAGCCTGCAAGTCATCGGACGTATCTCTTCCAAAGGAGTCAAATCCAAAAGCGGCATCATGGTCGGCCTGGGCGAAACTCCCGAAGAAGTGGAAATATTGATGGATGATTTATTAGTAGCCGGCTGCCAGATTCTTACTATAGGACAATATCTGCAACCCAGCCACCGCCATTATCCCGTTGCAGAATACGTGACTCCACAACAATTCGCAAAGTACAAGACCATCGGTTTAGAAAAAGGATTTAACATCATAGAGAGCGCTCCCCTTGTTCGTTCATCCTACCATGCAGAAAAACATATCCGTTAGCAAACAAAACACAGAGACTATTTGTTTTATTAGTAGAACCGACAAATAAACATAAAATAGAAATGGAGCATAAAGGAATACTTTCTTCCGCATTTAACATGTCACTGGGTTTTATCCCCGTTATTATTTCCATTTTATTGTGTGAATTTATAACGCAAGACACGGCTATTTACATCGGTACAGGAATAGGTAGCGTAGGTATATATCTTTCCCTGAAACAAAAGGGGATATTAATTCCTAACTTCATCCTATATATAGCGACCGGAATGCTGGCACTATTATCTTTAGCCGCACTTATCCCCGGTGATTATGTTCCGGCAGGCGCACTTCCCATCACATTGGAAGTCAGTATCCTCATTCCCATGCTGATACTTTATATGCATAAGAAAAGGTTTATCAGCCACTTCTTGAAACAGATAGGTTCCTGCAACAAACGCTTGTACGCACAAGGTGCGGAAGCTGCCATCGTTTCGGCACGCATCGCTTTAATCTTTGGCGCGCTGCACTTCATCATTATCAGCATCGTTGTTGTTTCCCAAGACCCACTGAGCAAGATGAGCGGGTTTATCCTCTATAAAATACTGCCCCCTACTGTCTTCATTCTAAGTATCGTTTTCAATCAAATAGCTATCCATTTCTTTAACCATCTGATGTCTCACACTGAGTATGTCCCTATCGTCAATACCAAAGGAGACGTGATTGGGAAAACCCCCGCCATTGAGGCAATCAATTATAAGAATGCCTATATCAATCCGGTGATAAGAATTGCCGTGTCTACCCATGGGATGCTATTTCTTTGCGACAGACCGTCAACAGCTATCCTGGACAAAAATAAAGTAGATATTCCGATGGAATGTTATCTCCGTTACGGAGAGTCTCTGACAGCAGGCGCTACCCGCTTGATGAACAATGCGCTTCCTCAGGTTAATGACATCAAACCCGAATTCAACATCGCCTATCACTTCGAAAATAAAGTGACCAACCGGCTGATTTACCTGTTCATCGTCGACCTGGACAACGACTCCGTCCTCTGCACTCCCCGCTTTAAGAACAGCAAGCTATGGAGTTTCAAGCAGATTGAAGAAAACTTAGGCAAAGGCTTTTTCAGCAGTTGCTTCGAAGACGAGTACGAACATCTGAAAAATGTTATTTGTATAAGAGAAAAATACAAGGAATCTTAGACAAATCGGGCACGTGACCTTTCCAGTCTTTCACTGTACGCGTCTGTATATATTCTCCTTCGCAAGTGATATTGGCAGCAATACACAACTTTGTCTGCGGACGGCAATTCTGTAGAATATCTTCCACCATTTTGTGATTCCGGTAAGGAGTCTCAATAAAAAGTTGCGTCTGGTTCTCGGCATAGACACGCTGTTCCAATGCTTTCAGTCTCTTTCCACGCTCTCCCGGTTCAATCGGCAGATAGCCGTGAAACGCAAAACTCTGACCGTTAAAGCCCGAACCCATCACGGAAAGAATGATAGAAGAAGGTCCTACCAACGGAACAACTTTCAACTTTTTGCGTTGAGCAATAGCCACCACGTCCGCACCCGGGTCAGCAACAGCCGGACAACCCGCCTCAGAGATGACTCCCATTGAAGCACCGTTCATCAAAGGTTTCAGATAACCGGAAATATCCTCGGGCGAAGTATGTTTGTTCAACGGATAAAACGTCAGTGCGTCAATATCAATCTCCCTGTCTACCTTTTTCAGGAAACGGCGGGCAGAACGAACATCTTCGACAATAAAATACCGGATACCGGAGATAATCTCCTTATTATAGGAAGGCAATACCTTTTCAATAGGTGTATCGCCTAAAGTCACGGGCAACAAATAAAGGGCAGTTTCCACTTATTAAATTGAGAATTAAAAATTGAGAAATAAGAAAGAGAAACGATTCAGGAAGCCAAGTAGTTGGATTCATTCAGCATTTCGTGATAGTCATTAAATTCCAAAAGGTCTTTCAACTTCATGTCTTTATGCGTTTTCATATATGCAGAAACGATTCTCGTACCTATCCATGTACCTATCAATGCAGGAGCCTGGACACCGTGCATTTCAACAGCCGGAGCAGGTTTCATATAATAACGAATCACCATCGGGTCACGCGCATGCAGGTGGTCATTGGAACAGATATACTCCCAAATGGCTTTTTCATTTTCCTTGCACCAGTCATTTTCCTCTTTTGAATACCCCATCGCCTCACCACCGTCATTGTATTCCAATAAGTGCTGTGTCACGTAATTGATTTTTCCGGAGTGCATCATCAAGTCAATCAAACAAGTCTCCTCGTGGTAATTCATGTCATAACGGCTTAAGAGATAGAACACGAAACAATCCGGTACAATCCGTTCGGGACGCATGGAACGACATTGGTAATCATAATAAAAACGTTTATAAAGCGGGTAATCTTCACCCATATATTTATCAAGGCTGATGCCAAGCAAAGAATCGACCAGAACAATGGATTCATTGAACGCAGATATTTGCGAATAGATAAACGGCACCTTTGTGTCGGGCACTTCCTTTTTCAGTTTCTTGAAGCCCTTAGTCAGCCCCTTTTCCACTTCATCCAAATTAGGGAACTTAGCTTCCACGTCCCCCATCAGACGGACCAGTGTCGTATCCGAATAGAATTTTTGCAGGCGTTGTGAGATGGTATCATCCTTCACCGTGCCGATAGCCAGCACATCTTCAATCAGAATCTTCGTTGGCTGACGGTAATCCATCGACAATTTCTGCATAGCAGAAAAGCTGTTGGAGCGAACGTATTCGCTCAACAGCTTATCATACCTCAGAACAGAAATCCCTTCTTCCTTCTGCTCCATACCTTTTCCTGTGCTTAACCCACAGGCGGCGAAAAGCATACTTATTAATATAATAAGAAGAGAAATCCGTAGTTTCATAATTTATTATCCGTAAATGATGTTACCATTTTCGTCCATGTACTCTTCAAGTCCTTTCTCGTAAGTAGCCATGGCACGAAGGCTCATACCCACACTGGAGAATCCGCCGTCGTGGAAGAGGTTCTGCATAGTCACCTTGCGGGTAAGGTCGGAGAACATTACGATACAATAGTCGGCACACTCTTCAGCAGTCGCATTTCCAAGCGGAGACATACGGTTGGCAAAATCGAACAGTTTGTCCATACCCTTCACACCCGAACCGGCTGTTGTAAACGTAGGCGACTGGGAGATTGTGTTCACACGCACGCTGTGTTCGCGTCCGTAGATATAACCGAAACTACGTGCGATAGATTCCAGCAATGCTTTCGCATCCGCCATATCGTTGTAGCCGTAGAAAGTACGCTGTGCAGCCACATAGCTCAGTGCAACGATTGAACCGTAATCGGCAATAGCATTCAGTTTCTTGGCAGCCTGAATCATTTTGTGGAATGACACGGCCGAAATATCCAATGTCTTATCCAACATTCCATAGTCAAGGTCATCGTAAGTACGTTTCTTGCGTACGTTGGGAGACATACCGATAGAATGGAGCACAAAATCAATTTGTCCGCCCAGTATATCCATTGAGGTCTTGAATACATTTGTCAACTCCTCTACGTTGGTAGCGTCTGCCGGCACAATCTGGCAGTTCAGTTTTTCAGCCAAAGCATTGACTTCTCCCATACGGATAGCCATCGGAGTATTTGATAATGTAATAGTTGCACCTTCTTCTACAGCACGTTCGGCCACTTTCCAAGCGATGGACTGGTCATTCAACGCACCGAAAATAATACCTCTTTTTCCTTTCAACAAGTTGTAACTCATATCTTTTAATAGTTAAATTTTGTGCAAAGATAGTATCTTTCCGCATAAAATCATGAGAAGTGTGCAAATAATAGACAGAAATGACAAAAAATACACGTATTCTATCAATTAGTCCACATCCCTTTGGGGGGTCGCTCCTATCTTTGCATTCGGTAATTTCCAACGAAAGACCATTGAAAACAATAGATGTATAACCCTAATATAAAATAAGATTACCAAATGAACACATTGACAAAAAGACTCTTTTGGATGGCTATATGCTGTTTGCCGTTTATCGCAGGATGTAAAACGCAAAGCGGGAATGCGACAAGTGAAAACGCAATAAGCGATGCCCTTTACCAGAATTTACCTTTTGAAATGCCAAAAGTACAACAGCCGACTTTTCCTGCTTATGAGGTAAGCATTGTGGATTTCGGAGCCAAAGGGGACGGTTTGTTCCTAAATACGAAAGCCATCAACGATGCTATCAAGAACGTGAACCAACACGGTGGTGGTAAAGTGATTATCCCGGAAGGCATCTGGTTGACCGGTCCTATCGAACTGCTGAGCAATGTAAATCTTCATACGGAACAAAATTCACTGGTGCTCTTCACCGGTGATTTCGAAGCATATCCTATCATCGCCACTTCTTTTGAAGGGCTCGAAACCCGTCGTTGCCAGTCACCTATTTCGGCACGCGACGCGGAGAATATCGCTATCACAGGATACGGCACATTCGACGGAAACGGTGATTGCTGGCGTCCGGTGAAAAAGGGCAAACTGACCGCTTCCCAATGGAAGAAGTTAGTAAATTCAGGCGGTGTTCTCGATGAGAAGCAAGAGATATGGTATCCCACAGCAGGTTCGCTGAAAGGAGCTATGGCTTGTAAAGACTTTAACGTGCCCGAAGGCATCAATACGGATGAAGAATGGGCTGAAATCCGTCCATGGCTGCGCCCGGTGCTGCTCAGTATCGTAAAAAGCAAGAAAGTATTGCTGGAAGGCGTAACTTTCAAAAACTCTCCGAGTTGGTGCCTGCACCCGTTGTCCTGCGAAGATTTCACTGTAAATAACATCATGGTTATCAATCCCTGGTATTCTCAGAATGGTGATGCTATTGACTTGGAATCTTGCAAGAACGCGCTGATTATCAACAGTGTGTTTGATGCAGGAGACGATGCTATCTGTATCAAATCGGGTAAGGACGAAGACGGTCGCCGTCGCGGCGAACCTTGCCAAAATGTAATTGTGAAAAATAATACGGTATTGCACGGACATGGCGGATTCGTTGTAGGCAGCGAAATGTCCGGCGGCGTGAAGAATATCTATGTGGAAGATTGCACATTCATGGGGACCGATGTAGGCTTGCGCTTCAAGAGTACTCGCGGACGTGGCGGTGTAGTGGAAAACATCTACATCAATAACATCAATATGATTAACATCCCGAACGAACCGTTATTGTTCGACCTGTTCTATGGTGGCAAAGGCGCGGGGGAAGAATCGGAAGAAGATTTGCTGAACCGTATGAAAACAGCCATCCCACCGGTAACGGAAGAGACTCCGGCGTTCCGCAATATACATATTTCAAATATTGTATGCAGAGGTTCGGGACGTGCGATGTTCTTCAATGGTCTGCCGGAAATGCCGATTAGCAATATCACCGTTAAAAACGTTGTGATAACGGAAGCTACGGATGGGGTTGTCATCAGCCAGGCGGACGGAGTCACTATGGAAAATATTCATGTAGAGTCTTCAAAAGGCAACAATATCCTGAATGTCAAGAATGCAAAGAACCTGACTGTAGATGGAAAGGTTTATGAAGAATTGGGCGCAAAAGGAGAAGTTTTAAGTCTCAAATAAAATTCACCGCAAGAAACGCAAGAAAAAGAAAACCACAATATCATTATATAGAGTAAAAAGCTCAAATAGCAGACTATTTTATCTTCAAAAGATAGACGGTCTGCTTTTTTTTCAGTTACTTTTGCAGAGAGAAATACGACGTATAATATCAGCCTTAGAATCATGAAAAAGAATTTTTTTATAATTGCTTTCCTTTTAGGAAGTTTCAGCCTGCCAGCCTGGGCTCAGAAGCAGGAAAAGACCATTACGGTCGAGATACATAACAATTGGAACCAGGCAAAAACGGACGCTCCGGTTGTCGTCAATCTGCACGAACTGCACGCAGGTTTCAAAATCAAGTCTGCCGTTGTCATGGAAGGGACGAATGAAATTCCTTCTCAACTTGATGATTTGAACAGGGACAGAAAGATGGATGAACTTGCCTTTGTAACCAATCTTCCCGCCCATGGCAAAAAGACTTTCCAAGTGACGCTTTCTTCGGAAAAGAGTACAAAGACTTATCCTAAACGGGTATATGCTGATATGTTTATAGCAGATTTCCGGAAAGGAAAACATCAACGTGTACAAGCGATTACCGTTCCCGGAACAAGTAATATATATAGCATGGTACGTCCTCACGGTCCGGTTTTGGAATCGGAACTGGTAGGTTATCGTCTCTACTTCAATGAGAAACAGACACCTGATATTTACGGTAAATTCAACAAAGGGCTGGAAATCAAAGAATCGCAGTTCTATCCTACGGATGCACAGTTGGCCAAAGGATTCGGTGACGATGTGCTTCGTGTGTTCGACAGTTGCGGCCCGGGTGCATTGAAAGGTTGGGATGGACAGAAAGCAACCCATATCACCCCGGTAGAAACCCGTACGGAACGTATCATCTCTTACGGGCCGGTGCGTGCGATTGCTGAAATTGAAGTAACCGGATGGCAGTATCAGGGTGCAGAACTCGATATGATGACACGCTACACGCTCTATGCCGGACATCGTGATCTTCACATCGAAACATTCTTCGACGATCCGCTCGATAAAGAGACTTTCTGCACAGGGGTACAGAATATTGTAGGTGCTTCCAGATCATTCTCCGACCATAAAGGCTTAGTAGGAAGCTGGGGTACGGACTGGCCTGTAAACGACACGGTGAAGTACGCAAAAGAAACCGTAGGGTTGGGAACTTGTATCCCGCAGCGTTATGTGAAATCTGAGGAGAAAGACAAGGCAAACTTCCTCTATACAATCAGCGCTCCGGGAAACAATTACTTCCAATATCATACGATTTTCACTTCCATGAAGGAAACCTTCGGATATAAGACACCGGAAGCATGGTTCGCCTATCTCCGCGAATGGAAAGAGGAACTGGCTCATCCTGTGACAGTAAAGGTGAAGGACAGCCACACCACCAAGTAATGAGAACCACATACTAAAAGAACCACATCCCACTAAATAAGGTAGAATACAAATACAACTAAACAAAAATTACGAGGTTTCTACCAATTTTTATACGACTCTGCACAATTATTACTCCTTGTGCAGAGTCTTTTTTTCTACCTTTGCCATCGTAAGACAAGCCAACGAATCATTTATATAAAACTATTAATCGACCTACATCATGAAACGATTGACACAGACTTTAGTTCTCTGTCTGCTGACTGCCTTCCCGGCATTGGCACAGAAAAACTATGTATCCGAAGTATGGGTTTCCGACCTCGGAAACGGCAAATACAAAAATCCGGTTCTCTATGCCGACTACTCCGACCCCGACGCTTGCCGCGTGGGTGATGATTTTTATATGACTTCATCCAGTTTTAACTGCTTGCCGGGATTACAGATACTACATTCCAAAGATTTAGTGAACTGGACGATTGTCGGTGCGGCAGTGCCCGACGCCCTCACTCCTATCGAAACTCCGGAACGTCCGGAACACGGTAACCGTGTATGGGCTCCCGCCATCCGCCATCACGACGGTGAATTCTATATCTTTTGGGGCGACCCCGACCAGGGAGCTTTCATGGCGAAAGCCAAAGACCCGAAAGGCCCGTGGAGTGCCCCCGTTTTGGTTAAACCCGGCAAAGGAATCATCGACACCTGCCCGTTTTGGGATGAAGACGGAAAAGTATATATGGTACATGCATACGCAGGAAGCCGTGCCGGACTGAAAAGTGTAATCGCTATCTGCGAACTGAATGCAGAGGCAAATGCAGCGATTACTCCTTCTCGTATTATCTTCGACGGTCATGAAGCACATCAAACTTGCGAAGGCCCCAAAATGTACAAGAGAAATGACTATTACTATATTTTCCATCCGGCAGGTGGCGTACCGACAGGCTGGCAGGTCGTACTGCGTTCCAAGAACATTTACGGCCCTTACGAATGGAAAACTGTACTCGCACAAGGCAACTCTCCCGTCAACGGTCCCCATCAGGGAGCATGGGTAGACACTCCTACGGGCGAAGACTGGTTTCTTCACTTTCAAGATGTAGGCGCTTACGGACGTATCATGCACTTGCAACCGATGAAATGGGTAAACGACTGGCCTGTTATCGGTATTGACAAAGACGGTGATGGCTGCGGCGAACCTGTATTGACTTACAAAAAGCCGAATGTAGGTCAGACATATCCTATCTGCACTCCGCAGGAAAGTGACGAATTTGACGGCTACACGCTGTCCCCACAGTGGCAATGGCACGCCAACATCAATGAAAAATGGGCGTATTATGCAGGAGACAAGAGTTATGTCAGACTGTATTCTTATCCGGTCGTAGAAGATTACAAGAACCTGTGGGATGTTGCCAACCTGCTCTTGCAGAAAACTCCTTCCGACAATTTCACCGCAACAATGAAACTTACGTTCCAACCCATTGAAAAGTATAAAGGTGAACGCACCGGACTGGTTGTTATGGGCAGGGATTATGCCGGAATCATTTTGGAGAATACAGATAAAGGATTAGTACTATCTCAAGTTGAATGTAAAAGAGCGGATAAAGGAAAACCGGAACAGGCAAATGCTTCTGTTGCTCTTTCTCAAAATACGGTTTACCTGAAAGTTCGTTTCAGTTGTGATGGCAAGAAAATCAAAGGTAGCGAAGGCGGACATGACCTCATTGTGATGTGCAACTTCAGCTACAGCCTCGATGGAAAGAAGTATCATCCACTAGGCAATCCTTTCCAGGCAAGAGAAGGACAATGGATTGGCGCTAAAATCGGCATGTTCTGCACGCGCCCTGCTATAAAAACGAATGATGGCGGTTGGGCAGACGTGGATTGGTTCCGTATTACGAAGAAATAGCCAAAATACATATAAGGATAAAAAAGATTGTCCCGCTACTTTCAAGCAGTAGCGGGACAATCTTTTTTATTTTCTTTCAACTTACATGCAAGCCCAACCAAATTTGCGAACAAGCTCTGCAAGCAGACTACGGTCTTTCATTGGCAAATTAATAACCACATTCTCGCGCTTCTCTCCAGATAAAACATATCCTTCAGCCGGCAATTTATCTTCCAACAATGCACTTTCCTTTAATAACGTTTTCTGGTATTCACCCGATTGAAACACAACATCGTAATATTCATGTTCATTTTCAGGCTGTAGATAGAGTAAACGCAAATCGGCTTTACCTGCTAAAAAAGATTCAAGTCTACGTGTAGAGGCACATCACAGAAATCCAGAATCTTGTCTATCCTTAACACATCTTCCATTCCCATAATCAGACTATTTTAGCTTGTAAAACATTACAAAGTTAAGCCAATCTTGTAGAATAACAAATATATTTCCGGCTCTGTTGTTCATTCGATATTCTCTAAACTATTGCCTCATTTTTCCCAATCTCATTTTTTTAGTATACCTTTGCAGAATAAGAAATTTAAATATAGAATTAACTATAAACATAAGCCTTAATGAAAAAACTAGCAATATTCGATTTGGACGGTACATTACTAAATACTATTGCAGACCTTGCCCATAGCACTAATTATGCTTTAAATAAATTAGGATACCCCACACATGATGTGGAAAAGTATCACTTCATGGTAGGAAATGGTATCAACAAACTCTTTGAACGTGCATTGCCCGAAGGAGAAAAGACAGAAGAGAATGTACTCCGAGTTAGAAAAGAGTTCGTTCCTTACTACGACATCCACAATGCAGATAACAGCCGCCCTTATCCGGGTATCTCAGAACTTTTATCCTATTTACAATCCGCAGGTATCCAACTTGCCGTAGCTTCCAACAAGTATCAAGCGGCTACCGAGAAACTGGTTGCCCATTATTTCCCCGAAATCCGTTTCACTGCCGTTTTCGGTCAACGGGAAGGGGTGAACGTAAAGCCTGACCCGACAGTAGTTTTTGACATTCTGAAATTGGCCAATGTAGAAAAAGAGGATGTACTCTATGTCGGTGATTCGGGAGTCGATATGCAAACGGCAGTCAATGCAGGCGTGATAGCTTGTGGGGTAACATGGGGCTTCCGTCCACAGGCAGAATTGGAAGAGTTTAGTCCGGCATATATAGTGGATATAGCCGAAGAGATAAAAGGATTGATTCTTTAATACAAATAGCTTTACAAGAATAGTTATGATTCGGCAAGCAGAACTTCAATAGTCTCAATAAGTTCTCTTGCCGGGGCTTTTATCGTACTGATTTCATCCTCTGATATTGAATAAATACAATTATAATCTCCTTTCTGTCGTAATTGTTCCATACGCGCCAAAAAGCTTCCTAAGCGTGCACTTATTTTACCTGTTTTTATAAAATTCAAGCCAAAGCAAGCTATCAGCCCATCATGGGTTTTACATGATAAACCATTTTGTATTAACAAAGCTTGAACCGCATGAAAACAGGCATAGTAATATCTATTGGAAGCAATATCCCAATACTTCATATCAAACATTTCATCTGCCTGTTTTAGAAATACTTTAGCTTTCTCCAATTGTAATACCACTAAAGAATTACGTTCTTCATCTGTCAATTTCATACTAATTTAATTCCCTCTTGTTCGACATTTTTATAAAATGGTGTAATACAACTTGCAGTCCATTCTTTCATGGTATACATAATCGGATTAATCCGCGCTCCCAAATCCCATCCCAACATAGTTAAAGGGAAGCTTACTTTATCATAATCTTCAGGCTCCAGTTTTTCTTTATCAAGAATAATCAAAATATCCCAATCAGAATCAATCCGTGCATCCCCACGAGCTTGAGAACCAAACAACAAAGCCTTTCCTCCTTTTGGCAAATGCTCCGTTAATGCCTGCTTAATAGATTCTAATACTTTATTTGCATGACTTTTCATATTCGTTTCTTCTTTACTCTTCTACAAATATACGATAAATATCAATTCGGCCAATATGACTTACGAAGAAATCGCTTTAGCAAATAACTCATACCTGGTTATTATCTATGATGAAACTGAATAAAGTGATATTTCCTTTCGACTTGTCGCTTATCAGGGTATTCATTTATTTTAGTATTGTATTGGTTTCCCGCAATATCAAAAAAGGCGCGGAAACTATTACGATATTATTTTGTGAAAGGCTCTGGTAAGCCTGCAATCCAATAATAAGTAATAGCTCCACGCCCATTGAGATATATAACAAAATTATATACAACATAGACGTGGAGACAGGTCACTTATTATCTGCGATTGCTAAAATTTACCAGATTCTTCACAACAGATAATAATGAAACACTATCTCTAGTAATTCAATAAAATGCATCTTCTTTTTCAAGACACACCACAAGTATAAGTATATTTTTTCATTATAGATATTACTTTCTTCTATTATTTAATCATGCAGATTACTTTTATTTTTCAACTCCATTCTAGAATAAAAAAACAAAATCATTTCTCATATTCTCATAGGAAAGCATATTCATCTGACTACTAACCTCATACATTATGAGAATAAAATTATTTACATGTATTTCTCATGGTTTTATCAAGAAAATGCGCTTAAAATAATGCATTTCTCATCCTATTACCGGCATTTCTCATGCATCAAAAATAGTATTCTCATAGTCTGAGCATCAATGCTTAATGAACTGTAGTAAAGCTACCGTTCACCTTCATTATAACTAGCTGACAGTCAAAGATTATACTACTGTAATCAATAGATTTTCAATAAGACATCTCTATCGTTGCACTCCAATGAACAGACTCGTGCACTAGAGTGCACAGGTCTATCTACTCGAGTACACCGATCTGTTCACTAGAGTGGAATAATACGGATGAAGGCAGGAAAACACAATAATATCAGTTGTAAGAGATATCTTATCTACCGACCTAACATACAAACTACGGCTATATTGCCTTCTACATATTAGTCTCTTGAAACAAAGACAAGCATAATATGCAGCATGAGAAATGCGAAACGAAGCATGAGAAATACCTTCTTTAAAGGCATTTTAGAGCTATAAACTATGAGAAATGCATGTAAATATTTTTATTCTCATAGTCTATACACTTAATTATCAATCGAATACCATTCTTTATGAGAACATGAGAAATGATTTTGTTTTTTCTTATAGGAGAAAGGGCAGGGAATGTATCTTCATTTCCTTTCCCTATGAAACAGCCGAGTCCGGCATTACTCAATTTACTATCCGACTTTAACCGCAGAAAATCTATCTCCGGAAGACTTCCATCCACTTTACGCGACAAAGTAAGTTGACCGGCATCCAAACTGATAAAATCATCATCTGTCACGGTCATTTCTATCGGAAGAAAAGAGTTATTGGCAATCTCACATTCCACCTGATTTACATCTATGATATGTTTCTCCGATGACCTCGGCTTATGAGACAAGTTGTTCTTTATGATATGTCCATATCCCGGCACGTCAACCGCTTCCGACGCAGTCTTCCTGTTCAGCATACAGAAATTAGAAGGATTCTGATAACCGGTATTATTATACCAGGCTATTCCACCCAAGTGATGGTTTGCATAGAAACCTTTATTCTTGTTCATATATGCCAGGCAGTATTGAACCACATGCATGGGAATCACAGCAGGCGCTTTCGGATTATCACTCTACAAAATAGTTTGTTGCCGGAAGACAAAGGTAGTATCCTATAAAAAGAAGAAAAAGAGTGATGCGTTTCATGATATATTATGTATTATGTGATTGCAAAGTTATAGCATTTTCTCCTATAAAAGATGTAAGATTGTACGCAAAGGATAGACAATTATCTTTTCGTCCTCAATTATTTGACAAATTCTTGTATCAATCACTTAATTTACAATAGGCAATATATTCCATGGTAAGTATAAAAATACATTCTTTGTACACATATTTACAGGTGAATTCCAAGCCAATCCTCTTCCTTTGTACAGAAACTAAAAAAACTCGCAAATATCTAATTTTTATAACAATGTAATTATGAAAAACTTATTTTATGCCTTTGTATTTCTTGGTGTTGCAATAGCCTGTAATGACGACTCAACCCGAAATCTGACACCCTCTCCCACACCTGAGGAAAATGATGATACTCACACACAGGTTGTGGAATTCTTAAAAGAACGTGCCATGACAGCAAGCTATAACACTATATTTTCCAATAAAGAAACGGAAAAACTAGAAAGGAAAGGAGTACTAGTCAGTTGGAGATGGCTCTCTTCCGACCCGGATGATATTGGTTTCGACATCTACCGCAAAGAAGGAAATAACGAATTCAGGAAACTAAACAGAACTCCCATTATAAATAGTTCCAATTACAAAGATCTGACGGCAAACACCGACAAAGTTCTCGAATACGAAGTCCGGCTGGCAAATACAAACAACACATTATGTACATGTAGCCTGACTCCGGAAATGGCACAGAATTTTTACCGGACAGTCCCATTAAATAACAATAATCTGCCGTATCCCAATTTAGTATATAAAGCTTCGGATGCAGCCATTGGCGATTTAGACGGCGACGGAGATTATGAATTGGTTCTGAAACGTGAAGTGTCACCTCTTGACAATGGTAGCACGGGAATTGGAATTACTCCCGGAAGTAACCTGTTAGAAGCATATAAGCTGACAACCGGAACATTTTTATGGCGTATCGATTTAGGCCCTAATATCCGTCAAGGTGCTCATTATACTCCCTTCATTGTATATGATCTGAATGGAGATGGCAAGGCGGAGATCGCAGTCCGAACCTCCGAAGGTACCGTTTTCGGGGACGGAACGAAAATAGGCGATATCAACCAAGATGGAATAACCGACTATGTAGACAGGGCTCCTCAAAGTGCCACTTATGGCAGAATTATCACAGGGCCGGAATTCTTATCTATCATTGAAGGCAGAACCGGAAAAGAAATAGCCCGAACCGCCTACATCTCCCGTGGTGAAAAAAATAAATGGGTGACATATTGGGGAGATAATTGGGCAAACAGGATGGATCGTTTTCTGATGGGAGTCGGACACTTCAGATCTCAGAAAGGAATTCCAAGCCTACTCATGTGCAGAGGATATTATAAGAACTACCAGATTGTAGCTTTAGATTTTACTGATAACAAAATAACAGAGCGATGGCATTTTGATACAGCTGACAACTATTTAGATTATATAGGGCAAGGTAATCATAATTTAGCAGTCGGAGATATAGACGATGACGGAAAAGACGAAGTCTTATATGGGGCATGTGTCATAGACCATAACGGTAAAGGGCTATATAGCACAAAATTAGGGCATGGTGATGCCATGCATTTGGGCAAATTTGATCCTACACTGGAAGGGTATCAAGTAGTAGTCTGCCATGAAGAACCCAAGGAGTATGGAAATGTTGGAACAGAATTCCGGGATGCCAAAACGGGCAGGATATTACATTATATTCCCGGAAACGGCAAGGACGTAGGACGTTGTATGGTTGCAGATGTTGACCCGGACAGTCCCGGATGTGAATATTGGTCGTCAGAACCAGACGGTGTCATGTATTCCTGCAAAGGAGATGAACTGACAGGTAAAAGGGCACCTATAGCCAAAGGTGGTGATACATCATACAATATGGCAATCTGGTGGAGTGGATCATTAAACAGGCAAATGCTCGATTACCTCGTTATTCACAGCTATACCGACGGACGTTTGTTCAATGGCAGCGATTGGGGTGTAAAAACAGCCAGCGGAACCAAAAACAATGCCTGTTTTTATGGCGATATTTGGGGAGACTGGCGGGAAGAAGTTATCTTCGTTGATGAAAATGATACAGAGCTAAGAATCTTTACTACTGATTTTGAAACCGACTATCGTTTCCATCCTCTAATGGACGACCATTTATATCGTTTAAGCGCTACACATCAGAACATAGGTTACAACCAGCCCACTCATCCGGGTTACTATATCGGTTCTGACTTGAACAAATAAAAAAGAAAGGCGTGTATGCTTTCCGCAAAGAACATACACGCTTTTTATAAAACTAACCCTATTCAAAACTCTATCATTTCCTTACCTCAATAAATATCAGAAAGCAAATACATATCGGGAGCTTACTCCAGGTCTGTCGTATTTCAATCCATCAACTTTGGTACTTCCACTGCTTGTCAACTGTACTCCAAATATACTTGTATTATTACGCTCTGTAGACGACCAATAATACATGTCATTTTTCAGTCCGTCACTACCTGTTATTTTTCCCAACTGCGTATTCATCGTTTCCCAATTAGTTACCATTGCCCTCAAATCACCGACAGAAGGAATAAACCAACCGGAAGAAATACTCGGAGCAACCAAATTATAGTTATTCAAGGAATTCACTAAAAGTGACTTATTCTTTGCTTCCGCATATTTTTTAATTACTTCCGTGTGATTATACCCTAATTGCTGATCCCTCGGCGTACCATTCAATGTCCCGGTAGACGCCGATCCATCCCATCCCATCGGACTTAAATCAATATAGGAATTTCTTTCGGCAAACTCTGTACGATACCAAACTCTTATTTCATCTTTCTCCCCAAAAACAATATTGATATTCTCTTTCAGCCCCAAAACCAATCCATGGGTACAGCCCGGATGATCACGCAATAATGCATCCTGACGTTCAGAATAAGTAAATTCATTATCTTCTGTAAAAGGATATAACACAGAAGGCATCGGATTACCAACAAAATAAACGACTCCTACACAATCATCGCTAACAGGAGCATTATCGTCAACAGAAGCCAACGCACCATTAGAATATATCAGATCACCCACTTTCAATTCATGATCCACAGTTTGCAGCCCTCCGTCTATCTCACAATAAATATACTCTCCGGCTTTCAACTTTGTCGCATCTATCGAGTATTTTTTAAGCCCGTTGTCTACAGAACTGATAAAACTTCCTCCTATTTGCGCTACTTTTTTTGTCGGATTCACCAAAACACGGTAAGTCGTTGTTTCCTTATCATAATAAGGAATGATCACCTGCTCACCAATAGAAAATTTCACCTCTCTCAAAGATACACTGTAAGATGGCAGTTCAGGAGAAACCTCATTAGTGAAATTATAAGTAACAGAAGGCAGTTCGGCTACCATCAAGGCCATCCGATGATTCATTACAAAAGTTATTGTACTTCCGTCTGCTGAAGCCTCCCCTGTCATTAAATCATTATTTGTATATCTGTCACCACTCAGATCTGTGTCAACAGTCCAGTTCCCCACAATCGTTTCAAACGGATCCTCCTTCGTCATATCTATAGTTATATTTTCCTTATAAGGATAATATGCATAAAAAGTCACGGTTTCCAAATCTTCCGTACACGAAAGACGTCCTCCGTCAATTCCCCATATTCCATCATTATACGTCGCAAGGACATTTTTAATGAAAACTTCCTTATCACTATTTACCGCAAAAATACCAATCGCATCCCCGTCCGAAAAAGTTGTCTTGTAAGTCACATCAGTGACAGCACGACTTACATTGCCATTTTGTTGAATACTGGAATCAACCACCTCAATCTTTAATATATTACTATTGACGGCCAGCTTGGCATCCTCATCCTGCGAGCATGCCACCATCAGAAAAGAACCGAGCAATACATAAACTGCAAAAATAAATTTATAATATCTCATAACGTTTCTTCTTTTAAATGTTTAATTATCATATAACTCCATACTTATTGACCTGCCCCCTGACTGACAATAGTTTGAGTATTTCCCCCATCCCATCGTACATCTCCTGGTTCAACTCCTGTAATAGTATTACCGTCACTTGTATCAATTTCCTGACGATCTCCTTCAACCCATCCCTGAACTTCTCCAGATTCGACAGTTACATAAATCGTTTCATCCCTCTCACTGATTATTACAGTGTACGGATGTATGCGTCCGGGAACCAGGTTCATCTCACCAATCTTCTTGATAAAAGATTTCCCGCCCATTTCTATCTCAAAAGTAACCTCTGAAACTTTTTGAGGAAATACAATCAATGAAGTCCGCATATTTTCACCGGCCATAACCTTCTGAGATAACGCCAAAGCCGGTGCATCTTCGACAACAGCGGTCGTGCCGTCTATTGTATTGAAAGTTCCTTTAAGTTTCAAGCCAATCAACGTATAAGTTATGTCATCCAACGTCAAACCGTCTTTTCCTTCAAAAGAAAAATCAATCCTGCTCATCTGATGCGAAAAAGCAAAGTTGACATCCGGATTGTTCCGTCCGGCTTCCGTAGTCGCATAAAGAAAATCAATGGACATTTGCTTTTCCTGTGTTTGTTTATCCGAAGTCGTTTCCACTGTTATACAATCAGCAACCATAACGGAAGTCTCCGTAAATGGATAATAGGCGGACAATACATGTTCCTGTTTTCCCAGGAAATAAATAGACTGATTCTCGTCAAATGCTGCAAACGAAGATAAATTTCCTGTATATTTATAGGAAATATTTACATCATCTTCACAAGTTACCCCTATACGATCACCATCAGTCCACGTAGTACCAACAGTCCGGGACTTCTCCACAACCTCCGTGATTGTTCCCGAAATTGCCGCTTTCACCCCGACGATATCATCGCCGGAGTAATCATAGCTGCTACATCCCCAACATAAGATAGACAATGCAGCAATAAATGGCATTTTTCTTTTCATAAGACTATAATTTAACAAGTTATATTTTCGGAATAAAGACTGTTATTGTAATGTTACGCTCATCAATCCAATCACTACATCATTAGCAACGGTTTCCAATGTCAGTTCTTTCAGAGTCTTATTCTTGTCCAACGGAATATCCAGCATGACACCGGCGCCACCTTCAAATCTGCGGTCGGCAGATCCGCGAAGTTTCAAAGCCTTTCCCAAATCACGACTCACGATCCCTGTTTTTAAATGAAACCGATACGGGCGAGGTCTGGGAGCATCAAAAGCAAAATCATCCAGATAAAAGTCCTGCTCAATCGGACACCAATTATCAGGGTTTACCAATTCCAGCACCTCTGAAGTCCCATCTGTATAATATACACGTACAATTCCGTTGGCTATCCGGCACTGCATATGATTGGTGCTCCCTGCAAGCAACAAATAAGCATGGGAAGCTTTTCCAGAGAGAGGAACCTTCACCATATCCGGATAATTATCCCATAATGAAGTGTAAGCGATATTGTTACCTTCTTTCATTACACGGAAAGGAATACCAAGTGAAGTTTTATACATATTATCCTTCACCAAGCTACGTAAGCCGGAATCATCAATTTCAGCAGTCAGCAATGGATGGCACCATTCTCCAATTCCCTGAGTCGGTAACTGCAAAGTTGTATAAGGAGAACGTGGCGACAAATACTCATTTTTAAAAATATCCGCTACAGAAGAATTAAACAGCTTATCCATGTTTACCACACGACATTTACCAGTTTCAATATTTTCAAATCCATTGTATACGACTTGAGGAACATTGACATAGACATTGACAGGTTGCCACCATTCCATATTCCCTTGACGAGTGTACACAAAGAAAGTATGATGTCCTTTCTTATCTTTATTCACTTTCGACGAAAGCTTGGTTGTGTTTACCTTCTTCGTTACCAGAACATTTTGCGGGTCATATACTTTAAGAAACGAAATACCCTGAGGAGCGTTCAAGTCTACCTGTCCTTCCAGTGTAGTAACAATTTCATCATTTGCAATCTGTTGTAAGACATTACCTTCCCATTGAATCTCGATTTCAGCTTTGGTGACAGCCGGTACAGAAACAACAATCAGAGGATACCCATTCGCAGCTTCTTCCGTCTTCCATTTCACAGCTTTTCCATTCACCTTTACCAAACGGATCTTATCCTTCACAGCATTCACTTGCAACGTCAAGGCCAATGGTTCTTTAAAACGTTGTGTCACATTATAAATATCCACATCACCCTTACGTAAAAATTCATAGGCTAAATCAGCCATTGACATAGACGCCTTATCCCACGCCATAGGAAATCCCGGCCGGATCACCAGTTTTCCATTCAGAGCATCTGGCGAAACGCCATACAAGCCCTGTATTAAAGTGCGGGATGTTATACCTATTTGGTCTGCAAAATCACGATAAGTTTCCCGCCGAACAGCATCATACAAACTTATCTGTCCGAAATTGCCCGGACTTTTCCCAAGGTACATCCCATCCAGAACAGAACCTTTCAACAAATTAAAACCATCATCTCCACGCCCTGCCTGAAAAAAAGCAAGCGCAGTATGCATCACCTCGGCAAATGCTACATTATTCACACTCCACACATAAGGCATCCAGTTCGTAGTGGATAATGTTTCATAATCACGATCCAGCCCATCTGCAAATACCGGAATATGCGGAATAGAGGTATCAACATACCGGGTTGCCTGATAAGCCTGGAAAGGATCGGCTGTTTCACTATCTATCGCGTGATAGATAGTCCACAAACCAGCGCTTTCATGTAAACGCTTATGCCCCATGAAATCTTGATACTCGGCCCAATACCCTTTATCTTTTATCCAAAGCCTTTCATTCATTGCTTTCAATATCTTATCCGCCTCTTTTTCATAGGGAGTAGCATCTTCCCCTATCTTTTCAGCCAGCATAGCGGCCAATTTATTAGCACGATAGTTATACGCTGACGAATGAGTTACAGCTCCACTGTTATAATAAAGTGCATCACTGGCCCAAATACAGCAATAAGCATCATACAGCCCGTCATTATCAGGGTCATAATTCAATTTTTCCCATGCCAGATGACTAGTCAATACAGGCCACATTTTACGTACATAGTCCAAATCGCCGGTCCAGTTAAAATGCCAGAGCAACTCATCAATGTAGCAAAGATTCATATCATAGTGATGCATTTGATCCTTGCGGTAAGGAGTACGGCAAATATACCCGTTACTGTAATGCGGGGTACCCCATTTTTTTACCGAACGTGCCAAATGTAAAGCAGTATCCTGTGTAGGATGAGGTATTGTCGCAGGGACATCCGTAACCTGACTTGCCGCATACGAATCGAAATGCGTACGAGCCCTATCATGCCAGCCAATAAAATCACCGATATAAGCAGCACGCCAGCCATTTAATTGCGAACGCCAGCCAATAGCTCCGTGAAGCCATATTTTGCCATCCCATATTCCATCAGCGGCAGCCGCCAAAGCCCCTCCCAATGGATTAAAATAGGGATCCGGAGTAGAAATCTGAAGAGAAGACTCTATCTCCGAACGCCATTTTTCAGACTTATCGTATAGGGAAGTTCCTTCAACAAGAGTCGGTAAACGTAACTCCTGATCTTCCACAACAATATAAGCAGTCGTTTCATCCAAACTCAATTTATAATGCTTCTGTTCTTTCGGAAGTTGGGGAGCATCAAAACTATCAGCACGATCAGCACCCATATCACCATTGCGGCTTAAATTCTTCGCTCTAATCTCTGAAATATAGCAATGTAAAAGAGCACCCTCCGGCATATCCTTCATTGTAAACCGCCATATTCCTCCTTCTGTGTCAGGAAATGCCAGTACGGAGATATTTAATTCACCTTTGCCCAACAAAGGATCTATCAGACGATAAGTACGCCTTCCCGCCCTATATCTGGCCTCACAAAATTTTAAAGAATCAAGGGCTATACTTTGATTACCACATTGCAAGCGAAAACAGATATGCTTACTATCCTTCGGCTTATAAGCAGCAAACACAGGCCGGTCACTCGTTTCAATCCTAAAGTCTGTAATACCTCCGTACAATGCACGAGTATAGCGATTCTTGCCGTTCACACAAACAAAATCATTACCATCCGGACGATATTGTATAGTACGTTTTATCCCTTTTTTACGTTCATTTTGGGAAATTGTCTTTGTTATATACGCCCCATCTGTCGCCGCTTGTACTACAAGTGAGAACGCAGAGCACATCAGAAAACCAATCAAACAACTTTTATTCATATTTTTCTATCCTATATTTATTACATTTACTTCAATTTTTAACGATACGCTTCATTTTGTACATACAGCCCCTCTTTCACTTTCATCTGCGAATCGGGAATAGGATAGAGATAAGTTCCATCCTTTATTTGCCTGATATACAATAACAAAGTCGGACGTATGACATTACCATTGGCATCCACTGCATATTCCTGAAATTTATCACGAACAGCTTGAAGATTATTATGACGTACCAAATCATGCCAACGGATTCCTTCACAAGCCAACTCTCTCCGTCTCTCCTTGTCAACACATTCCTGGAATGCAGCCGGTTCCTTTTCGGCATTTGTTAATACCGGTATTCCTGCACGCCGCCGTATCCTGTCGACCATATCAACCCCTTTTGAAGTTGGACCTACAATCTCGGCATACATCAACATCACATCTTCCAAACGAATCAACGGGAAATTCAGAGGAAAATAAGTACGATCCACTATCTGCGCATTAATATCATCATACCCCAATGCTTCTCTTTTCATTTTATGTTCCAGGAATTTGATAAAGAAATCCTCACCTGCATATTTCGTCACACTATTAGGATTGTCATCATTCACAAACTTGGTCGTATCAATAGTAGCCAGACACCGTACATCAAGAAAATGTCCTTCTTCATCTTGTTCCTCTTTCAATAAATTATCAAGCCCCTTCGCACAAGCAATACTATTACCGGACATTTCAAGAGTAACATATTTCGAAGGTAAACGAGGCACGGAGTGAAATACCATCGGATTACCATAATCTTTAGCGACTATATATTGAATTTCAAAGATGTGATATTTATTATCATTCTCATTTATCCACATTCTTTGCCATTCACTTGCATTTTTAGCCCAAAATTTACCAGTTGCATCCGCATAATCAATTACTTCTTCAAGAAGCTCCCTAGCGAGTTCCTTTTTAGTTTCATCATACAGAGGAAATCCCGCCATTGTCAGATAAACTCTTCCTAACAATGCCTTTGCCGCAGTCAATGTTGCACGGCCACTGGCGGATTTCCTTCCTAGATAATCCTTCGGTTCCTCCGTCAGGCTTCCGACAGCATATTCCAAATCAGGAATAATAACCTTCTCATAAATTTCTACAGCCTCCGACTGCGGAGTCGACATTGCTTCTGAAATAGTCTGAGGAACAAGCGTCAAAGGAACACGCCCGTAATAACGAACCAAATCAAAATAAGCTAATGCTCTCAAAAAACGCGCTTCTCCTATTTGTTGTTCCTTTATTCCTTCAATAGTATAATTCACCCCATCTACCTTGGACAAAAACAAATTGGCATGCGAAACAATCTCAAACAAGTCATTCCATGCATCCCGAACTGTTGCAATGGTCGATATATTAGGGTTAAAAGAACTGATGTCCATATAGTCACGCTGTGCCGTACTCAGTTCTCCGCACCATGTATTATCTGAACGAACCTCTGACATAAGTAAAGCGTAAGTCGACAACGGAAGCAGTCCGTTATATACTCCTATCAACGCTTGCTCCATTTGCGACGGGGTCGTATAAAAGTTTTCAGTAGTACGGGTATCTACCGGAGTGACATCTAGCCAGTCACTACAAGAAGAGAATAACAATCCCATACTCATAGCTCCACTTAGTATATATTGATATAGTTTCATAGTTTCTTTTATTAGAATGTTACATTTACCCCTAAAGTAATAGTTCTAGACTGCGGATATGAACCATAATCATAGTCACTATTCTTTCCGTCATTATTTACTTCCGGAGAATAACCACCGTCATATTTATCCCACATCAGAAGATTTTCTCCCGAAATATAAACACGGGCATAATTAATTATCTTCTTATTTTTGATGGGAATACGATAGCCCAGCGTTACGTTTTTAATTTTAATAAAATCGGTACTATACAACCAGCGGGTATCGTACAGTGAACCTGTATTAGAGTTATTAATACCGGGAGTTTTCCCATCACCCGGCTGTTCCTCGGAAACCCACATATTTTTCCAACGTGACAATACATTGATAGATGCTCCCATACCCGGACGATCCATGCCACGACCGAGCAGACTATATATCATTCCCCCTGTCTGTCCAGTCAGTAATACAGACAGGTCGAAATCTTTATATTTAAAGGTATTTGTCATACCAAAAGTATAATCGGGATCCGGTTTACCAACCAACGTACGATCCTGGTCATTAATCTTACCGTCATCATTCACATCACGGTATCTCACATCACCCTGAATAGAATTGGACATTGTAGGATATTTCCTCAAATCTTCCTTATACTGATACACTCCTACAGCATCATACATATAATATGCCCTCAAAGGTTGTCCAACCATCAATACCTGTGTATTCGATTTATCCCATCCAATGAAAACCGTACTATTATCTTCTCCCAAACTCAACACCTTATTCTTATTATAAGCTATATTCAAAGAAGTAGTCCACTTGAACCTTCCTGTCAAGTTTTGGGTAGTCAGTTCAATCTCAAACCCTTTATTTTTTATACTACCGATATTCCCCCATGCTTGTGTGAATCCCATTGTACCAGGAACAGAAACCTGATATAATAAATCTTTAGTCGTTTTATCATAATAATCGGCAGCAAGAGTTATCCTGTTATCAAAAAATCCCAAATCCAAACCAACATTCCAACTGTGTGTCTTTTCCCATCCAAGTTCTTTATTATCAATTGAACTGGGAGCAAAACCATTGGTCAGGCTTCCACCAATTGAATAGTTGGAACTACCCATCAGCCCGATAGCAGCGTTAGTAGAAATAGAATTATTTCCATTCATACCCCAGCTACCACGTATTTTCATTTGATTGACCACAAACTTTTCCGGCCAAAACTTCTCGTTAGAGATTCGATAGGCAGCAGAAACAGCAGGAAACATCCCCCAACGATTATTCTTTCCGAAACGTGAAGAACCGTCGCGACGAATACTTGCTGTCAACAGGTAACGGTTATCATATTCATACTGGGCACGCCCGAAATAGGATAATAAGCGATTGGGAGTTGACAAGGTAGCTAACGCAACTTTTATAGCCTCATCACTTTGGTTGAAAACTTCAAGTGAATTATCCGGGAACTGTTGCGCAGACAAGTTTGTAGTGGCTCCCGAAGAACTTTCCATTGAATAACCTGCCATAGCGGCAATATTATGCTTGCCTAATTTCTTATCATAATTTAATACAGCCTGCAACAGATATTTGGATGACCGTATATCTATACGGTTGGCAGAACTATGATACCCTTCACCATCCGTCCAGTTCTTAATTACCGAACTCGGAGTAAAAGTGCGAGTCTGACGGCTTGTAAAATCATACGCACCTTTCACTTCCGCCCTCAATCCGTCAATAATATTGACTCTGATAAAAGCTGAAGAATTCAACCGAGCCGTTTCGATATGATTGGTGACCTGCTCCATATAAGCAATAGGGCTGATTTTTGTACTAGACCATAAATAAGAGGCATAAGGTTCCGCACCGGAATATATCCCAGCATCTGGCTCTGCAACTGGACACATTGTCAAAACCTGATTTGCCTGCTGATCTTTGCCATCCACACGCCCACCATCTTTCCAGTCCATTGACGGAGCCATATTAACGCCTAAAGTGATGCGATCATACAATTTTGTCTCCACATTAGCCCGCAGATTCAAACGTTTGTAAGCACTCTCTATAGCAATACCTTGCTGGTCTATATATCCCAGAGAAAGCCGGTATTGAGTATTCCCTCTACCATTTGAAACAGAAAGCTGATAATTCTGCATCGGAGCCAAACGATAAAATTCATCTTGCCAGTCAATTAGTTTTAATCCACCGTAACCGGGCTGTGTCCATCGCGGGTCATTCATATACTCATAGTTTACCCGATTACCATTCAAGGCATAACGGGTATCCCAATCATCATCTGCCGTAGCTCCTTTTCCTCCTAAAGCAGCAAGGTATCTACTATTGTTATAGGCAGTCCGGAAAGTGATCCACTCTTCCGGGCTTAGTACATCTATTTTCTTTTCCAATTGTTGGATACTGAATGCAGCAGAAAACTGTACCCGGACTTTATCATCCTTATTAGCCATTTTAGTTGTAATCAAAACAACACCATTAGCACCACGAGAACCGTAAATAGCAGAAGATGAAGCGTCTTTCAAAACTTCAATCGACTGAATATCATTTGGGTTGATACTTCCCAAATCATCTATCGGAATTCCATCCACTACATATAAAGGAGTGGCATCCGCATTAATGGAAGCAGATCCGCGCACACGAATCTGTAATTCTGATCCCGGTGCACCATTAGTTGACCGTACTTCTACTCCCGCCAACTGCCCCTGCAATGAAGAGGCAAGATTGGGTGCCGGACGGTCTTCAAGTTTCGCTGCATCAACTTTGGCAATGGCCCCGGTCACATTCCCCCTTTTGGCTGTACCATAACCGATTACAACCACTTCGTCCATTTGCACGTCATTTTCGCTCATCCTGATGGCAAAAACACTCTTTCCTTTAATAGAAATAGTCTGTGAAGCATATCCCAAATAAGACACCTCAATTATCTTAGCTTTATCAGGAACTGCAAGAGTAAATTTGCCATCCACATTGGTAATCGTCATTCCAGACTTCCCTTCTGCTACAATAGTTGCCCCGATCAACGGTTCATTTCGTTCATCAACCACCGTACCGGATATGGTACGTTTTTGTGCAAATACTGTGACCGAATGGAGAGCCGAAATCATCATCAAGAAGAAAAATATATATTTTCTTCTCCAACAACTAATCTCACAAACAGTGCTTTTCATACATTCTAGTTTTCATTTAATAATATTAGTTTTATACAATCTCATAAACCATGGTAATACAAAATTCAGTTATCAATTCAACAGCAAATATAGCGGCATACCTGAAGCTGCTCATGCATTTTTCTCCATATACCATGCACATTTGTCCACCTGAACATTTTTATATAGTCCCTCTTTCTTTTTTTCAGGTTATTCAAGAAATTCAATGCAAAAGTCTGAATTTAAACTTTAAAATTACGTGCTATTTATCTATCTTTACCGCAGATCTAAAAAAACACAATCATTATTATCACTATACAAGTATGAGATTCTTCATTAAAGCTACAATTTTCTTTTTTATATGTACATGTATTATATATCCGGCAAACGCCTCCATAGAAATACATGCTAGGAATCTGACTGCCACTGACGGATTAGCCAATAATTCTATCAGGCATATCTATCAAGACAGCAAAGGATTCATTTGGTTTTCTACTTTAAATGGCCTGAGCCGTTATGATGGAAATTCATTTGTTACTTTCCGTCCCCAGAGCGGTGAAGAACTGTCATTAGCGGATCATCGTATCAGAAGTGTACAGGAAGACTCCGACGGATTCCTATGGATTACAACTTCCGCGGAACAAATCAGTTGTTATGATTTGAAAAAAGACTGTTTTGTAGATTTCACCGGCAAAGGAGAAATGAAAGACCGTTATAATGAAGTCACAATCCTCCCCAATAAGGATGTATGGCTTTGGGGAAGGGTGCAAGGCTGCCGGAAAATTACTTATAAAAACAACAAATTCAGTTCGGAAACATATTCTACCGACAACCATAAACTAAAATCCGACAATATACGTTTTCTTAGTGTATTTGATTCAAATTCCATTTGGATTGGTACAGGAAAAGGGCTGTATTTACTTAAAGATAACACGCTCGAATGTATAGATTCGACTCACTACTTCCTTCAAAGCGCAGTCATTGATAATACTATTTATTTCATAACATCAGAGGGATTTATTTGGAAATACAACCAGCAGCACCTCACGAAAGTTGCCAATACTGCCACATCAACTGATTTTTTGCTAACAGGCAATATTGTATTACGTAACGAATGGCTGTTATTTACCAAACAAGGCGGAATCTTATTCAATCCCAAGACCAATACAACCAGAATTGCTCCGGAAGAGCTCAATATCCGTAATGGATTGGTAGTGAAAGATAACCGCAACAACTACTGGGTTCATAATCAGACTGGATACATTAACTATATTCAAAAAGAATCCGGTAGTGTCAAAAAGATTGATGTAAGATCGTCAAAGCTCCCATATTTCATTGATTACGAACGCTATCATGTCTATCATGACTCCAGAGACATTATATGGATAACGACTTATGGGAACGGACTTTTTGCCTATAATCCTACTACTAAAGAACTGGAACATTTTACCGCAACCGCCAATCATACAAATCCCATCGCCTCAAACTATCTTCAATATATAATAGAAGATCACTCGGGCAATTTATGGACAAGTAGCGAATATTCCGGTATATCCCAAATTGAAATCATAAATAAAGGGGCTGCAAAAGTATATCCCGAAGGTGAATTAAATATCGACAGGGCAAATGCCATCCGCTTCATATCCCACATGCAAGATGACGAAGTATGGATAACAACGCGTGCAGGCGGATTATATATCTACGATAATAAACTAACAAAACAGAAAAGCAAAAAGTATTATGATATAAATATCTATTCTGCATGTGAGGATAGTAAAGGTAATATATGGTTGGGAACACGCGGGAAAGGGCTCCAAGTCGGAGACGACCAACACTATATACATCAGGCAACCGATACAAATTCCTTAGCTGCCGATCCAGTATTCTGCATTTTGCAAGACCGCAAACAACGTATGTGGATAGGAACGTTCGGCGGCGGACTTGATCTCGCTGTTCCTAAAAAAGACAAATACATATTCCGGCATTTTTTCAATAAGACTTATGGCCAAAAGGAAATCCGCACTATCTGCGAAGACCGTAACGGATGGATATGGGTAGGAACCAGTGAAGGTGTTTTTGTATTCGATCCTGACCGTATTATAAAAGACCCGAACGATTTTTACCAATACAATCTGGATAACCATGCCCTGAAAAGCAATGAAATAAAATCGATTATACAAGATAAGAAAGGCAGGATATGGATTGCCGAATCAGGTATCGGATTTTGCGTAGCCAATATAAAGAATGATTATAAAGATATATCCTTTACTCACTATACGGTCAATGATGGACTTGTCCACAGTGTAGTACAAGCTTTCATTGAAGATGATGAAGGAAATATCTGGGTATCCACCGAATATGGGATTTCTTGTTTTAACCCGGAAAACAAAATATTCAACAATTACTTCTTTTCTAATGATATATTGGGGAATGTATATACAGAAGGATGTGCCAAATTAAAAGATGGTCGTTTGGCTTTCGGCACCAACCACGGACTTATAATACTCAATACTAAGCAAATTAAAAACAAAGAGAAAATTCCGTCCGTTACATTTACAGACTTAAAGTTAAACGGAATATCAGTCCGTCCTGCCGATATGGACTCTCCATTGACAGCCGCTCTGGCATATACAGATGCCATCAGTCTGAAATATTACCAAAGTTCCTTTGTCATAGACTTCTCCACTTTTGACTATCCCATTTCGACTAATACAAGGTTCAGCTACAAACTTGAAGGATATGACGATGACTGGAGTATTCCTTCTACATTAAACTTTACAGCTTATAAAAACTTACCGGCAGGTACCTACTATCTACATGTCAAAGCCTGCAGCGTATCAGGTATATGGAGTGATAACGAGGCGACACTTGAAATCAAAGTAACTCCCCCTTTTTGGGCAACCGGATGGGCTTTCCTTGTTTACATACTCATTGCAGGCATTATCATGTATTTTGTATATCGTACTATCAGGAATATTAACAACTTGCGGAATAAAATTAAAGTAGAAAAGCAATTAACAGAATACAAGTTAGTATTTTTCACTAATATCTCACATGAATTCAGAACTCCGCTTACACTAATACAAGGGGCTTTGGACAGAATCCACCGTACCCACAATATCCCCAAGGAGATACGTTACTCTATCAAACTAATGGACAAAAGTACCCAGCGTATGCTGCGTCTGATCAACCAATTACTTGAGTTCCGGAAAATGCAGAACAACAAACTCGCCCTTTCGCTTGAAGAAACTGACGTTATCGCTTTCTTATATGAAATCTACCTAAGCTTTCAGGATACAGCCGAATCCAAGAATATGGATTTCAAATTTATACCATCCGTCAATTCATACAAAATGTATATTGATAAAGGTAATGTCGACAAAGTCGCCTACAATCTTTTATCAAATGCTTTTAAATATACTCCTTCCGGTGGAAAGATAGAATTCAGCATTTATATTGATAAACAAAAACAGCTATTAATTATGAAAGTAACGGATACAGGCGTAGGCATACCCAAAGAAAAACGTAATGAGCTGTTTAAACGTTTCATGCAAAGCAGTTTTTCTAGCGACAGTATAGGAGTAGGTTTACATCTTACCCATGAACTGGTTCATGTTCACAAAGGGAACATCTGCTATGAAGAAAATCCGTCAGGTGGTTCTATTTTCATTGTAACTTTACCTATTGATTCTTCCATTTATCAATCTAACGACTTCCTTATTCCTGAAAATGCCATATTAAAAGAAGAAGCACAAAACCATCCTTCGCTTTCTGCTCTTAATGAGGAAAATGCTCACTCTGAATCAGAAGAAGAAATAGATAAAGAAGTAGAAAATATAGAGAAAGAACTAAAAACAGAACTGAACGCATCTGATCAAGAGGGTCCTCTAAACAAACGGAAAATACTTATTATCGAGGATGACAATGACGTACGGGAATTCTTGAAAGAAGAACTGACCCCATATTTCGAGGTTGCTGCCGAAGCGGATGGAAAAAATGGTCTGGAGTATGCCCATAATAATGATATAGACCTCATTATCAGCGATGTCATGATGCCTGGATATAATGGCTTCGAGATAACCCGTAAACTAAAAAGTGACTTTAGTACCAGTCATATTCCTATAATCCTACTTACAGCCCTGAATGTAGCGGAAAGCCATCTGGAAGGAGTGAAAAGCGGTGCAGACTCTTACATAACAAAACCTTTCAGTACCAAACTGTTACTGGCAAGCATATTCAAACTGATAGAACAGCGTGACAAACTAAAGGAGAAGTTTTCCAATGACTTGTCAGCCAAACGTCCTGTGATGTGTACATCGGATAAAGACAAGGAGTTTGTCGAAAATCTGACCAAGATAGTGGAAGAACAACTGACTAACCCTGAATTTACTGCCGATGATTTTGCTTCTATGATGTCACTGGGTCGCACCATCTTTTACCGTAAAGTGCGTGGAGTGACCGGACATACTCCCAAAGAATATCTTCGTATCATGCGAATGAAGAAAGCTGCCGAATTGTTGTCAACCAAGAAATATACCGTATCTGAAGTAACTTATATGGTCGGCATCAATGACCCGTTCTATTTCAGCAGATGTTTTAAGGCTCAATTTGGCATCTCTCCTTCCAGTTATCTGAAAAGATACCAAGAGGGCATAAGAGAAACAGAAATAAACGAAGATTAATAAATATATTTATGTGTTTGTGAACATATGTACATGTTTAATGGATTTTTTTCACTAGTCGGAATAAAAAGTTCAGACTAATTTTGTCTCAGAAAAAATTATCAACACATTTAATTATAGCATTATGAAAAGATCGGTATTAATTTTAAGCCTGGCAGCCTTTGTATTATCAGGCAACGCACAAGTATTAAAAAGCAATCTGCTAAATGGATATAAACAAGGTGATAAATTGGAAAAAGCTACATATAATAAAACTGATGCTCCAATAAAAATAGATACCTGGTGTGAAGCATTCTCTTCCCAAACTGACAAGAATGCCGGTAGTCCCATTACCGGACAAGAGCTCAGTTATGAGGGATATACGGAAAAAGGAGTATCTATCAAAATAGGAGAACTCTCGGAAAATGTGAAAGGTTCAAGATTTAGCGTATATTCCATTTCTGAAAAGAATGACTATTGCAGGGGAACTTTATACCTTTCATTTTTGGCAAACTTTTCCTCCGTCGCTTCCAGTCGCTTAGGCGATTTCATTGCTCTTTCCCCTGTTCATACTGGCGGTAATCTGCGTGCCAGAGTATATGTCGGTAAAGTAGACGATGAACATATCCGATTCGGGACTAATCTGTTAAGAGTTAATGCAGAATCCTTCAAAAGCCATGCGCTTAATAAGACACATCTATTGGTTCTCAAACTGGATTATAAAAAGAACGAGGTTTCATTATTTGTAGACCCAGCCTTAACAGCAGAAGAACCTCAACCCGATGTGGTAGCGAAGGGGGACGAAGATAATAACAAATTAAAAGGGGGAATTCGTTCTATTTCATTTAGGAACCGCGATGATTTGACCGGAAATGTCGGTAACTTCCGCTTCTCTTCCAGTTGGGCAGGTGTGATAGCTCAATAAAAATCTATTTTTATTATTGCATTATGATGTAATATGGAGCATTGTACACAATTCAATGCTCCATTGTTTTTTACAATCTTGTCATCATTATTCACTTTCATCATTTTGTACTACAAAAGTGATGTAAATATAATATCGCTATTTGTAAAATCAATCATCTTTAACCATACAAGTCTAAAAGAATTATCAATCATATAGAAATATCACAGAAATTATGAAACACATCCTTTTTTATGCATTATTCTTTATTTTAAAAATTGCGTCAGCACAAGCCCAAAATCTTGACCTGTCGAAGAACTATCCAGCAGAGGCTATTTCTTCTTTTGCTGAACGTCTGGAACCTATGGGACGCATCTTGGAAGACGATAATTATTATGTGTGGTGTTGTGCACCAATTATAGATGAAAAGAATAAAGTACATGTATTTTATTCACGTTGGGAAAAAAAGTATGAAATGAAAGGGTGGTTGGGACATTGTGAAATCGCACACGCCGTAGCCGACCAACCGGAAGGACCGTACAAATACGTATCAACGGTACTGACACCCCGTCCGGGATATTTTGATGGCAGTACATGTCACAATCCAAGTATTTATAAAATAGATGGTCGTTACTGGCTATTCTACATGGGAGCAACTAATGGCAAATTTGGAACAAAACGTATCGGATACGCTGTAGCAAACTCTATTTGGGGACCGTGGGAAAGATGCGAAAAGCCATTATTAATGCCTGGAAATTCAGGTGAATGGGATGATTATATTACCACTAATCCAGCTTTCTTAAAACACCCGAACGGGAAATACTGGCTTTATTATAAATCTTGTAATGAGAATGAATATGTGAACCAACATATCAATGGCATTTCAGGTAACCGAAAATACGGGATAGCTTTTGCAGACGAAATTACAGGGCCTTATCGACGATATGAAAAAAATCCGATTGTCGATTTTTCCGGTTTCGGAGAAAACAGGCAAGTAGAAGATGCGTATATCTGGTATGAAAACGGTATATTTAAAATGTTAATGAGAGATATGGGATTCTACGACCATACAGTGGGGCTCTATTTCGAATCCAAAGACGGGTTAAACTGGCAGAATCCTCAAATTGGCTGGTTTGGAGCAGAGCATTATATCGAACAACCGCCCGCTCCTAAACACCTCAAACGTTATGGACGCTTCGAACGCCCACAAATACTAATGAAAAATGGAAAACCAGCTTACCTTTTCACAGCTTCCCAAGGGGGAAAAGCAGAAACTTCTTCAGGTTTCGTCTTTAAAATCAATCCCGAATAAATGAATATAGAAATTAAAGTACACTTATAAAAAATTGTTATGAAAAAAATTATAAGTAACTAATCAAAATTAAGCAGCATAATGGCTAAAGGTAATATTCAGTCGTGTTCCTATCGCCGCCAAAGCCCTGTTGGTGGCATAAAACAGCGATTCGGTAGTGACATAATCC
>NZ_JANJZR010000129.1 GCF_024623065.1 Bacteroides acidifaciens | reverse complement strand
GACAAAGCCCTGGCTTGGGAAAGTCGGGGCTTTGTTTATACAAAAAAGAGGATGCATCGTTTCGACACACCCTCTTACCACTAAAAAGGGAGTTTTCCATATTATCACTAACAAATAAGTATTATACCTATTATATCTGACTCTAGCAATCTTTCAATAAAGAATCCGAATTTTTCAATGAGAAAAGCGAATTCCCCCAATTGAAGAATAATGTTGGAAACAGCTAAATGGAAATTTATTTAGGAAAAATCAAGTTCACCAGAGAGAAGCTATTAGAGAAGAACAAAGAAAGACAAGGAACAACATACGGCAAATTTATTGTTTGATTTTTTACTCAAAAGGCAGCCACATACTTCAGATAAAAACAGGGAATCACATGAATATAAAAAAGGCATATACTTATTCTATTCATAGTAAAAGTATATGCCCTTTAATGATATTGGAAACTTGCTCTTTCTAATGCAAAATATTAAACACTAATTCTCGAAGAATATCCCCGTCTGACATTGAGCTGTTTTTTACTCCTTTTGACTTTGCATCGGCATATCGTATTTCACCTACGATTTGCATAGTCTTTACACCACTGTATTTTCTCATAGCAGCCAAGTAATCTTTAGCTTGCCAAGGCGTCTTTAGTCCCAGCATATTGGCTATTCCCTGCTCCGATTTATCAGGTGCATAATATGCCAGCATTAAGTTGGAATAAAAGCTGAACAACAAAGACAACGTCATCTGTATCGGATTCGTTTTCGGGTTTTCTTCAAAATATTTTATTATCTTATTTGCTTTAAGAATGTCTTTTTCTACAAGCGCACTCCGCAGTTCGAAGTTATTATAATCCTTGCTTATACCGATATTCTTTTCTATTTGTTCGGGGGTTACACGCCTCTGACCAACAGGCAAAGTGATAATCAACTTCTCCAGTTCTCCAGTCAGGCGGCTTAAGTCAGAGCCTACAAAATCAGCCAACATAGCCGTTGCTTTAGGTTCCATATCCACTCCCTTACGTTTCATATAAGAAGAAATAAAAGCCGGTAGTTGCGCATCTTTTATCTTCTTCGACTCGAATAACACACCGACTTTATCTATTTCGGCAGCTAACTTTTTCCTGCGGTCTAACGTACCATGTTTATGGCATATCACCAAAATAGTAGAGAGTAGCGGCTTCTGGAGATAGTATGACAGTTCCTCCATATTGCGGATTGCCTGTGCTTCTTTTACCACCACCACTTGATGTTCAGACATCATCGGATAACGTTTTGCAGCATTTATAATAGTAGCTACATCTACATCGGCTCCATACACGACAGTCAGGTTGAACTCCTTTTCCGTTTCGTTCAACACATTATCCGTAATATAATCTGCGATCAGGTCGATATAGTACGATTCTTCCCCCATCAGATAATAGATAGGGCGATACTGCTTCGCCCTCAACTCTTTAAGAATGTCATCACACGTCAGTTCTTGTTTTGCCATATATATTTCAAAACCGGGAGTTACCAGTCAAATTTCAAGTGTTTTACAGTTTTCTTCTCATCAATAATCATGCGCAAGGAAGCAATACCTATCTCCACATGCTCTTCTACGTAATTCTTAGTGACCAGGTTGTCACTTTTATCCGTTTTCACTCCGTCAGGAGTCATCGGCTGGTCAGAAACCAATAGTAACGCACCTGTAGGAATATGATTGGCAAAGCCACAACTGAACAAAGTGGCCGTTTCCATATCGACCGCCATTGCACGGGTCTTTTTCAGATATTCTTTGAACGCATCATCATGTTCCCAAATACGACGGTTAGTGGTATATACAGTACCGGTCCAATAGTCGCGGCCTTTGTCACGAATGGATGAAGAAACGGCACGCTGCAACATAAATGCAGGCAACGCAGGAACTTCGGGGGGAAAATAATCATTGGAAGTTCCCTCCCCACGGATAGCCGCAATAGGAAGAATCAAGTCACCAAGCTGGTTTTTCTTGTCGATACCACCACATTTTCCGAGGAATAAACATGCTTTGGGGCGAATAGCACCCAGCAAGTCCATGATGATAGCAGCGTTAGGACTTCCCATACCAAAATTAATCATTGTAATGCCTTCGGCAGTAGCAGAGATCATATTAGCGTCCCTGCCCAATATCGGAACATCAAATTGATTGGCGAAAATTTCTACATACTTGTTGAAGTTAGTCAACAGAATATACTCCCCAAAATCTTCCAGGTTACGTTTTGTGTAACGCGGCAGCCAATTAGCGACGATTTCTTCTTTTGTTTTCATAATTTCATTAAATTTGTGGTTCCAAATAAAGGAACCCGTTATTTAACTTACAAAAATAATAAATGTTATCGTTAAACCTACCAGTATTCGACACTAAAATAAACGTACGAAACGGAAAAAATGTAATTTTCGACGTGATTCGCAAACGATATGTCGCCCTTACCCCTGAAGAATGGGTACGGCAACACTTCGTTCATTTTCTTATTGCGCACAAAGGGTATCCGTCCGCACTCTTAGCCAATGAAGTGATGATTAAGTTGAACGGTACTACCAAAAGATGTGATACAGTCCTCTACCGGAAAGACTTATCCGCCCGGATGATTGTGGAATACAAAGCCCCCCATATTGAAATCACACAAGCGGTTTTCGACCAGATTACCCGATATAATATGGTGCTGAAAGTAGATTATCTGATTGTCAGCAATGGGATGCAACATTATTGCTGCCGGATGGATTATGAAAATCAGAGTTATACCTTTCTGAAAGATATTCCGGCTTACAATTCTCTATAAAATTATCCGCCTCAAAAAACACACTTATCTACAGAATAAAAATAGCGTCACTATCCGCTCAAGATAGTGACGCTATTTGCCCATTATAGTGACGCCATCCCGAACGGATGGCGTCACTATGTCAACTGTTGCTCCTGATAGCCCTCAGAGCACTTTTACTCCTGCATCCGGACGTCCTTTTCCCATTATCAAAAAAAAGCTCCGCCATGATGCGGAGCTTTGAAAAATGTAGCAAAAATACAAACTCTTATTCGGCAGTTTTTCTTCTGATAGCTCTTTTAGTAGTAGCTGCCGGAGCTTCCTCTACCTTGTGTTCGATCTGTACACCGGCCAATTCCGGGTCAATCATGATACGTCCGCAATATTCGCAAACGATCACTTTTTTACGAGAACGGATATCCAGTTGTCTCTGAGGCGGAATCTTGTTAAAGCAACCACCACATGCATCACGCTGTACGTACACGATACCCAGTCCGTTGCGGGAGTTCTTACGAATACGTTTGAATGACTGCAACAGACGCGGCTCGATTTTAGTTTCCAAATCTTTGGCTTTGTCTCTCAGTTTCTCTTCTTCCTGCTTGGTTTCAGAGATAATTTCATCCAATTCGCTCTTCTTCTGTTCGAGGTCTTTTTGTCTTTCGTTCAGAATCTGTTCATTCTTCACTACTTCAGCCTCTTTCTCTCCTCTGTCTGCAGAGTATTCCTTGATTCTCTTCTCGCAAAGTTCGATTTCCAATGTCTGGAACTCGATTTCTTTTGTCAGGAAGTCATATTCACGGTTGTTGCGGACATTGTCTTGCTGTGACTTATATTTTTCAACCGAAGCTTTAGCCGTTTCAATCTCTACCTTCTTGCCTGAAATAGCCGTTCTAAGCTCGTCTACTTCAGCCTTAATCTTGTCAATACGAGTACTCAAACCGGCAATCTCATCTTCAAGGTCTTGCACTTCCAACGGAAGTTCACCTCTCAAGGTCTTGATCTCGTCAATCTTAGACAACATAGTTTGCAGTTGGAACAGTGTCTTCAATTTCTGCTCTACTGTCAACTCATTCGGATCTTTTTTTGCTTCTCTAGCCATTTTACTTATAAATATTTTATGGGATTCGTATTTATTTTACTCAATTGGAGCGCAAAATTAGGAAATAAATCCCGGATTATAGAATAAAAAATTTCTTTTGTATATTGTTCGCTTTCGTAATGACCGATTTCTGCCATCAGAATGTCTCCTTCATGACCGAAATAATCATGGTATTTAATTTCTCCCGTAACAAAGACATCCGCGCCCATCCGGATTGCCTGCGGAAGCAGGAAAGCTCCGGCACCACCACATAATGCCACTTTCTGTATTTCTCTGCCTGTCAACTTGTTATGGCGGACACAACCCACTTCAAAGGTTTTCTTAATGCGTTTCAGGAATTCGAGTTCCGTTTCCGGTTCATCCAATTCACCGACAATTCCCGACCCCGCCTGCTGCCAGTTATTCTGCAACGGATATAAGTCAAAAGCCGGTTCCTCATAAGGGTGGGTAGCTACCAATGCCTTAACGACTTCCACTTTCTTATATATAGGAAGAATCGTTTCAATCCTCACCTCCTCTTCGTGGTGCAGCTCTCCGATTGTTCCACAAAAAGGATGCGTTCCCTCTTTTGCACGGAAAGTTCCCTCTCCTCTCAGATTGTAACTGCATGAATCATAGTTGCCTATATTTCCGCATCCGGCGGCAAACAATGCTTGGCGTACCACATCAGCTTGTGCGTAAGGGACAAAAGTCACCAACTTAACCAAGTTGCTCTCTTTCGGCTCAAGCACTTTCAAATTTTTCAATCCGATTTTTTCGGCTATTTTATAATTGACTCCACCTTGTGCATTATCCAGATTAGTATGCGCTGAATAGATTACAATATCATTCTTTATTGCTTTCAATATACAGCGTTCCACATAATCCTTGCCTGTAATGGATTTATATCCTTTAAAAATTAGCGGATGATGAGATATAATGAGATTGTAACCCAACGCGATTGCTTCATCCAGCACTGCTTCAGTAACGTCAAGACACAACAAAGCCCCTGTTGCTTCCGCTTCTGTCAATCCGATTTGCAGGCCGGCATTATCAAATCCGTCTTGCAATGGCAGAGGCGCGAATCGTTCAAGGGCGCTTACTATTTCCTTAATTTTCATTATTGGTAGAAAATTTGGTTGCAAAGATAAGAAAATAAAAGGGAACAACTGCTCATTGCCCCGCTTTTTTTAGTAATTTTGTTGCATATACTATAATAATTGAATACGATGAAAACAATTCTATCCTATTTTCTATTAGTTATTTTGACTGTTTCCTGTCAATTGAAGCCAAACGGGAACTCTGAAAAGTCTGTTACCAAAGATATGAGTAATGGTGATACAGAAGAATGTATTGCAGATACAGTAAAAGCTACCGCTATCTTCTGGATAGATAAGGCAGAGACAAAACACTGCAAAGAATGGGGTTTCCGTACAATTAAAGCTAAAGTTTTCATCTATGAAAACGGAAAGGTTGCCTTAAAAGCTTTCGTCAAAAAGCAATCACCGGACGCAGAGAAGTATATACGCCACCATCTCTCTAAATTTCAAGTCTCAGAAAAAATGTTTGAAAACGGATATGTGCAACCGGGAGAACAGTTTGTTCAACTTCGTTGCTTATATGAAAAACTCAAAGGGAAATAAGGAGCTGATTTGTTTCATATAGGAGAACTATTTGTTTCAAGGAATGAAACTAAATGTTTCATACTTTGAAACTAATGTTTCTTACCGATGAAACTTTAGTTTCCATTGCTTGAAACTAAAATTTTAAATAACGTCAGTTCTATATAAGCTTATACTATTCCGATTGGGGCTGACTAAAAAGTCCCCACCGAAAAAAAAGTTCTCTCTATCCGCTGATATGAGAGAACTTTTATGTATAT
>NZ_JANJZR010000128.1 GCF_024623065.1 Bacteroides acidifaciens | reverse complement strand
CGGTCAGTTTCGTGCTGACTACCCGGTTCTGCTTGTCTATCCGGCTTTTTGCCGGGCGACCTCCCGGTTTGTTCCTTGTCCCTGTCATACGTTTTTGCTTTTAGGTGGTATCTTAAAAATTGCGACCAACGGGAGAAATTTTCTTTGCTGTCAAGCAAAGCAAGGTGTTTCGGTCTACCGAAACATAACCTTGCTCTCCCTAATCATACCGTTTACCGTTGGTAATCCTGCCGGACTAAATGCCTCTGCCCCTTTTCTGTTTTGGGGTGGCACGTTGTCCGGTTTCCTGCTTTATTTCCTGCGCTTGGCTGGTACTGTTTTTCTGTTCCTGTTTCCTGCCGCACAGATAGTCGTTCAAGTCCGAATAACCCCTGTAATTGTCCGAGAAGTCACGCACACGGTAGGAATATTCCAAAGCGATAGCCTGTGTTGCCCGAAATCCTGCTTCGTCATTGTCGAGCATGCAGTGGATGCGTTTATACGGGAACAGTACGTCAATGGCTTTCGGCACATTGGCGGTAGAGTTGAGTATGACATAATCCTGCCTGTCAAGGTCGGGCATGGTCGGACAGTTCTTCATCCGGAGTGTGAGGAAAGAAAGATAGTCCATAAAGCCCTCGAATACCAAACATTTCTCTCTCGGCTCTCCCTGCTGCCTTATATGGGTGATGTCTTTCGATGTGCTGCCCTTGAAACGGGGATTGCGAAGCTCGTAACCTCCTGAATCATTCCTGAACGCCAGCGCAAAATAAGGCTTGCCACCGATGCGGTAATACATTTCCTGCACGTATGGGGCTGCCGTTCCGGGGGAAATCCCCCTTTCCTGCAAGTAGCGCATGAGTGCCGGATTCTGTAACGGCTGTATTCTGCGTATCTCTATCGGGCTGGCTGCCTGCCTTTTCGTGTCCCTTTCGGGCAGGTCTTTCCCGTGAAAGGAAAAAGAGGTAGTGTCGCCCTGCTCCAGTCGGCAGATAGCACCGTGAGCGTCCCGCCCTCGCCAGTTCCGTAGTCACACCATAGATTGGCGTTATAATCCACCTTGAAACTCGGCGTGTTGTCCTCCCGTAAGGGGCTGCGGTACATCCCGTAACTTCCTTTTTCCGTGACGGGCTGGATTCCCAAAGAGTTCAGGTAATCCTTGATACTGATATTGTTGGCTTCCTTGTAGGTCATAATCTTTATTTTTTTATTTAACGATAGTAATAATGAAGCAAGAAGCGAGTAAGAAGAAGCACGGGACACTACTACATCTATCTTTTTCTTTTTCAACGGATTGTAGTACATGTAGTAACATAGTAATTATTTATCCTTTAAAAAAGGAATAAATATATTCTATATATTATATTGCCGTTTTTTCTTTTTCCCGGATTTTCCAAAAGTTTGGGATTCTATCTTACTTCATACTACATAATTGGTAAACTATTGTTTATTAAATTGTTATGTATGTATCAAACAATATGTAGAAGCTACTACATTCCGGTTCTACCCGTAATCATCCCCTGTACGGGAAGCCGGAACGGGCTTTATCCTGTACCCATATACCGGATAATGGTTGTTGTTGATGCGCTTCTGTACCCGCTTGAAACCGATTTTCCGCAATGATTCGCCCAGCCTTTTTTCGGATAGCTGGACGGGGGATATATTACGCAGGTATGCGAGTACCTGTGCCGTTGTCATGAAGAACAGGGCTTCTTCCTCCTCTGTCGGCTTCTCAAAGTATTGTGTCAGCATCTCAAACTCGATTGTCTGTACCTCAAATTCCGCATTTGTCAGGTGCAGTTCTTCAATCTCCGCATCATTGAACCAGTAGCGCACGCCCTGACGGTACAGGTACATAATTTCGGAATAGACGTTATCCATGTGAATACTTTCTGCCGTGGGCTTGTCTATGTGCAGCACCTCGAACGGCAAAAAACGCCTGCTGCCTGTCGGGTCGGTCAGGAACTCGTTGCCGTTCACCGAAGCCATGAAGCTGGCGAGGTGGGGGTATTCCTCTATGTAAATATCATACGGTCTGCGGTACTTCACCGCCGGGGTGGTGATAAGGTTCTTCAATGCGTTCTCGTTCTGCTTGTTGAGTTCCTTTAGCTGGTCGTCAATGTTGATGAACAGGTATTCGGCTATCAGTGTCAGGATGTCTTTGCCCTGCGGGTCTATCTTCCCGGTGAACAGGTAGTTCTTAAGCGGTGTCGGGCAAAGGTTGTCCAGCCACCACGATTTGAACTGCCCCTGCCTGTCCCCGGTCAGCACCAAACAGGTATGGTTCTGACACCCTGTGTCGTTCATCGCGTTGGCTACCACACCGATAAGCCATTTCGTGAAATATTCCTCCCATTTGCCGGGGTTGGCTACCTGTACCGTGTTCAGAAGCCTGCCGATATGCCCGTGTTCGGCAGGATTCAGTAAGGGCAGGGCATTGAAATACTCCTGTATGGGATGTACCTTTCTTGCGAAGTCGCTTTCCAGTATCATGCGTATGTTGTCGGTCGAGGTGGCAATGTCAGCCGTTGCGTCCAGCCTGCGCCTGAAAGTGTTCAGGGCGAATTTTGTAACGGGCTGGTACAAGTCCGAAGAACCCGAAGCCCGGTATTCCGTCCGGCTCTTTACGGTGTTGAACCGGAAATCATACAGGACGTTCAACAGGCTTTCGATGCGCTCGTTCTTTGACTGCCAGCCCTCGATATGCCGTGTTTCATCACTTCTTTTCTTTTTCATCGGGAAGTCTGTTAGAAGCCGGGACATACTGCTGCTGCATCCACTTTTTGAGTTCCTCCATGTCGAAACGCAGGGTACGCCCACGCTTGACACACGGTATCATCCCCTTGCTGGCTAAATGATACAGGTAATTGACCGAATACCCGGTTATGCCGCTGGCAACGGATATTTTGACTAACACAGGCTCTTTTCCGTCCTGCCGTTCTTCGGGCTGTGCGCCCGTGACCGGGGCAATCATCTTTTCGATGTTCTCCAGCCGCTTGAAAATTTCTTCGAAAGGATTGTTCATAGGTGCTTGTTTTTTGAATTAGCACCACAAATAAAATAAGAAAAATCGGTAAAAAACAAAGCGTCAGCCGTTTGGAATCGCTTTGCTTCGCTCTGCACCAAATTAATGTCGGCAAATAGAAAACGGTTTTGTGTTCATTACCTTACTTAATTTAGGAAGTGGAGAAAAAACAGTTTTTTTTATTATTGGTTCGTTTCTTTCGTGTTGTTGTTGGGTTGGCGGTGGACATTCTCGGACACGCAAGGTCATTTGCGGACAGGAAGAAACAACCTGTCATTCAGCCTTATATATTTGCACCAGTGAAGAAAAACGGAGTATTGACAAGAATAAATATATAGGTTATGGAAATAGTGACGATTGAAAAGAAAACCTTTGAACTATGGAAACAGAGGTTTGAAAATTTTGTGGGGCGTGTGGATGCGCTATGCGTACCTTTACGCAGGAAGCGTGACAAGTGGCTGGATAACTGCGAAACCTGCCGTTTGCTGAACGTTTCAGCCCGGACGATGCAGACCTACCGTGATACGGGGAAACTGCCTTACTCGCAGGTTAACGGCAAGATTTACTACAAGGCTTCGGACGTGGAAGCCTTTCTGCTCGACCAAGTAAGGAACAATTCTAAAAAGTAGGCGTATGGATTTGATAACGAAAGATTTCGAAACCACGTTGGTACTGTTTTCTTCCCTTGACAGGGTGCTGGAAAACGTGGAGTATGTGGTAATGAACTATCGCCCGGTATTGAACGGTGAACACTACCTGACGGGCGATGAGGTGTGCAGGCGGCTTTGCATCAGCAAACGGACGTTGCAGGATTACAGGGACACAGGGCTGCTGGGCTACGTGCAGCTTCCGGGAAAAATCATCTACCGGGAAAGTGACATCATGGATTTGTTGGAAAGGTTCTATCAGAAATGAAATCTAAAAAACGGCAATAATCGTTTTTATATTATTGCCGTTTTTTTTTATGCTTTAAGCCAATCACTTTGAGGCTTTACGATTAAACGAGCATTCATGTATGCCATTTCTAAAGTTAAGCAAGTTCTTGCGCAATAGTTGTTATCATCTAATTTATATATTACAAGAGCTAAATCAGGATTTTTAGATCCCGGAGTCAAACACAAAGGTAATAGGAGTTGAGTTCTTTTATTAAAGAATTGAGGTACTGCTATTTTATAATTGGTTTTAACAAGCTTTATAACTTCGTCAATAGCTCCAATTAATTGTCTACGCATATTATCTTCTCCTGTCACTTGCAAATGTGTTGGAAAACGGCTTTTATTATCACTAATTATGTGGTCTATGTCAGGAATAATATTACAGTTAGGGTTGAATATTAGTGCTGAAGGTTCAGAAAAGAAATCAGCTCTTCGAGGAATATTACTTGAAAAATATCTCAAGAACTGGCTATCACTTTTTTTACAGAATGCTTTGAAGAAATAAGGAGAAGTACCACCACCTTTATTCCTTTCAAAAAAAGCAAAAATATCTTCTAATTGTGACGTAACTAAACCTGTATTAAAACAACAAAAACGATTATCAGTTGTATAAACAATCTTATTTTCATCTTGAAGTTTTCTAAAAGTATATTCCAAATAATTCTTTAAAATAGAATTATTCTTATTTGAGCCAAAATCCCATTTTTCAGGTGATGCTAATTTGGCTAAAAAATCAATGCTTTTCCCAAAATCAAGAAAAAAAGCAAATTTGAAAAGTTCTTTAGTTGGTTCTGCCATAGAATTATAGTTTTAAAATTAAAGGTTGCCAAAATCTTAGCAACCTTTTTAAATATAATCTTTTTATAAGTTTTACATCTTGCAGTTAGATCTGCACATCTAAATGTTAATATCCCGACTTTAAGTTGGGACTTAATTATTTAATGCTGCAAATATACTTGGTAATTTTGACTTCACCAAATTTTCTTATCCATTTTTTTAGAATTTATTTTTTGTGAATTTGCAAAGTTCTGTCAACGGCTTGCATATCCCTTAGTATCGTTTGGTCTAATACCTTTGCGTAGTGCTGCGTCATTCGGGTGGATGAATGCCCCAGCATTTTAGCCACGTTCGGTAGTGACACGTTGTTAGCCAGTGCGATAACCGACGCGAAACTGTGCCGGGCTGTGTGCGTGGTCAGGTTCTTTTTAATGCCGCACAGGTCGGCAATCTCTTTCAGGTAGCTGTTCATCTTCTGATTGCAGGGAACAGGCAACAAAGTTCCTTTATCCATGCAGTAAGGATTATCCTTATACTTTTCAAGTATCTGTTTGGGAATGCTCAAAAGCGGGATGTTACAGAGATTGTTTGTTTTTTCACGGGGTTTCACTATCCACAGGTTGCCGTTGCTGTCCTCTGAAACGTGTTCGGGGCGCAAGTTATACACGTCTATGAATGCCAGACCAGTAAAGCGATAGAAAACTATCAATGCAACCAATAGAGGAATCCGGCAAAAGAACTGCAATTCGTTGTAAAGCAGCAAAATTGTGTTGGTTTGCGCAGTTGGGTAAATAGCAAAAACAGGTAGAATAACGAACCTGTTCAGCTACCAAGTCATTACCTGTTTTCATTTCATTTAGATGCAGTCAATCAAGGGATAAACTGTCAGTTAAAAGGTATTTCCATCCGGGAATCTTACTTTACCCTACAGATTTAACCTATCCGGTTTTGATTGCGCCGTTCTGCCTGATTCTCATACCGTTCAACAGGCGAGATATGAGTAAAATTGCAATCAA
>NZ_JANJZR010000127.1 GCF_024623065.1 Bacteroides acidifaciens | reverse complement strand
CAGCTTAAAGAAAATGAACCGAGTTGTATAGTAATGAATAAAAAAGAAGGTGTATCGTGCATTACGACACACCTCCATAAAAGCAAAAATTTACTTGTACATAATCAGCGCAGACTGACCGGGGACAATCACTTCCGACCCGGTTTGCGTTCCCAATCCGCGGATGTCTATCACACCGTCTTTGCACACAACCGTGTATTTGCCGGCAGGCACTTCAAGACGGGCAGGTGTAGTTCGGGAGTTATAGGCCACGACAATATCGCCCCAATAATCTCCGTTTGCATGGTCTTTCAGACGGAACGCAATCAGATTCTTGCCCTCTACGGGAAGAAATTCCAAATGCTTCCGAACCTTTTCCGCATCTCCCATACGGAAGGCAGGATGAGATTTACGAAGGTCAATCAACCGTTTGTAATACATGAAAACGTCCCCATTCGTCGTCTTGCGTCTCCAGTCAATGGCGTTGACTGCATCCGGACTTTTATAGCTATTGTCAACTCCCTGTTTGTCACGCATTACTTCCTCTCCGGCATAAATAAACGGGATACCTTGCGAAGTAAAGACTACTGTCTGCGCCAATTTATCAAGACGGACAAGCTGTTCGGAAGTAATCCCCGGCATACTCGCCTTCAAACGGTCTGTCAGGCATAGCCCGTCGTGGCAAGAGACATAGCTAATCATTTGAACAGGTTGTTCCGCCCACGGCTCCTGACTGTAATTCACCGAATCATAACGTACCTGCGGATGCTCAACGGCTCCTACAATACCAAACTTAACGCTATTTTCTCCCCCCGGAACGTCAGCAAGAAAAGCTCCTTTGGTCTTCTCCCAGACCGACCCGCAGAGCCCGTCACGCAGTTCATCGGAGAAAACAGCTATTCCGGGCATTTGCGCGACATTTCCTTTCATTGCCAGAGAATCTGTAGGATATTGAGGGGGCTCGGCCGCCCAACCTTCTCCATATATGCAGATAGTAGGATCTACTTCATTTACCGTCTTGCGGATTTCGTTCATTGTCTCAATGTCATGAACTCCCATCAGATCAAAGCGGAAACCATCGACATGGTATTCCTTCATCCAGTAAAGAACGGATTCTATCATAAACTTACGCATCATGGGTCGCTCGCTTGCCGTCTCATTGCCGCATCCCGAGCCGTTCGCCAACGTGCCGTCTTCTTTCTGGCGGTAAAAATAACCGGGAACGGTGCGTTCGAAGTTGCTCTCCGCTGTATTAAAGGTATGATTGTAGACTACGTCCATTATCACCCGGATACCAGCCTTGTGCAATGCCTGCACCATTTGCTTGAATTCTTTCACACGAGTGGCAGGCTGATAAGGGTCTGTTGCGTACGAACCGTCCGGGACATTGTAGTTCAGCGGGTCATATCCCCAGTTGTACTGGTTTTCGTCCAGTTTTGTTTCGTCTATAGAAGCATAGTCATAGGAAGGAAGGAGATGCACGTGTGTCACGCCTAACTCAATCAGATGGTCAATACCAGTCAGCAACTTATCCGAATTCATCGTGCCGTGTTCGGTCAGCGCGAGATATTTTCCTTTGTTCTTTATTCCCGAAGTAGAATCGACGGAAAAGTCACGATGGTGCATTTCGTAGATAATCATGTCAGCAGGAGATTTCAACGGCGGACGCTGATCGCTCTCCCACCCTTCGGGGTTCGTCGTTTTCCAGTCAATGATAGCAGCACGTTTCCCGTTCACTCCGACGGCATGGGCATTGATACCTGGTGTGTCTCCCTGCCATTTATCGTTGATTTTCACGTTGAAGGTATAGAATTTATCGAGCAAATCCTTGTTCACTACGGTCGTCCAGGTTCCGTTTTCGCCGGGTTCCATCTTTACTGTCTCGTAGGCATGACCGCCATCGCCTTCATCATAAAGCATCAGGCGCACTTCTTCGGCTGTCGGCGACCAGAGCGTGAACGTAGTTGCTTCCGGCGTATACTCCATTTCTATAAGACTTCCCGGACGAACCGGATATAGCTCGAAAGAAGCATATTCCTTTTTCGCGGAAGAACAACTCATCACTGTTGCCACTGTAGTCACTCCTAATATTGCTGAATAATTAATTCCCATCTTATACTCTCCTGTTCCTGTAATAACGATTTTCGTTTGATAATTACTTTCCAACCTATACGGTCACTTCACCTTATCCGGATTCTTCGCTATAAAATCCTTCCAACTGCTGTATCCTTTCTCTACGGCAGGACGTCCCATCTGCAGAAAATGGCAATAGGCAGCAGCCAGACCGTCCGTTGCATCCATGAAGACAGGCATGTCCTCTTTCGAGAGACGAAGCATCCGCTGTAACATATCCGCCACCTGTTCTTTCGATGCTTGTCCGTTTCCGGTAATTGCCATCTTTATTTTCAAGGGGGCGTATTCGGTGATAGGGATGTCACGGCTCAATGCTGCCGCCATCGCTACCCCTTGCGCACGTCCCAACTTCAACATAGACTGGACATTCTTACCGAAAAAAGGAGCTTCAATAGCCAGCTCGTCAGGCAGATAACTTTCAATAATGCCCAATACCCGTTCGTGGATATGGCGCAGTTTCAAGTAGTGATTGGCAAACTTGCGCAAGTCGATAATCCCCATGGCAATCATTTCCGGTTTGGTCCCCTTTATTCTCAGAACTCCATATCCCATGATTGTCGTACCTGGGTCAATCCCCAGGATTATCTTTTCCTTTACCGGCTGAATCACTCTATTATCTCCATTAATGTCGGAAAACCGATTACCTTGTCTTTAAATATTTTTGTCAGTTCGTCATTCAAACGCACTCCCTGTTCCAGATGCCACCGATGCAGCAATCCGCTGCTCTCCACTTCCCATTGTAAAGAATAGGCACTTCCATCTTCCCGATGGCTTAAAATTCTGCAAATGCGCGGTGTTTTTAATGTACCGTGTTTCTGTACTTCAGGGATATAGGATTCTTTTATCCAAATCAAAAAGTTATCGTGAACCTCATCGTCCACCTGAAAAGTAGTATTATAAATCAGCATATCTTTTTTTTCAAACAATTATTTACTGCAAACATAGCAATTATTTCAGAATATTGCATTATATTTGCGGCAACAAAAAAGGATTCGTTTACAAACGTTATCATATAAGGTTGAAAAGGGGCGTTAGCTCATCTGGCTAGAGCGCGACACTGGCAGTGTCGAGGTGATCGGTTCGAGTCCGATACGCTCCACTTACACAAGACTTAAACTACAACATTAATTTTAGCACACAAAAATTCCTCCCTTTCGCTCCTATCATCTCTATCCAAATAACAATAAAAAAGGGAATACACAGTAAGCCATATATCCCCTCAATCAATAACATATTCAAGTTTACACTATAACTTTTCTATTTCTTCTTTAGACAATCCAGTAGCTTGTGAAATTATATCAATTGCCACTCCCAGCTTTTTCAGGTTACGAGCATTATTCAAATTGGCTTCTCTTACTCCTTCTTCTTTCCCTTTAGCCAATCCTTTATTTAGTCCTTCTTCAATGCCTTCCGCCCTTCCTTCTTCTCGTTCCGTATAAATATTATCTCGGAGTATCACAATATTATCCAAGTGACGATAATAAGCAGCCAATTCATCTTTCGTCATACTATCGAGTTTTAGTCTTTCACGTGCCTCTTCAAGTCCGGGAGCTGTAGCACTAGAAGGAATCTCACCTGTATTCAAATAGTAAATCCATTCTTCCAACGGACTCTTAGCTACCTGATTAAAGCCATTCACTTTCAGGATATAGTATTCAGGATACAACTGACTAACTGTATCTACTTTAAATGTCTGCTTCTGGAAAGGAGTCAGTTCTAAAATATCCCCTTGATGAATACCTCTAAATTCCGTCTTTCCATGATATACAAAGTCTGTTCCGTGACCTAATGAGAAATAGACAATATTGACGCTATAAACTTTACGTACCTTGTCATAACCCTCTCCTCTATTGATATATTCAGTCACTAATTTAGAAGTACCGAACAACATTCGCTGAAAGTAGGCATACTCATTGTTGTTCTGCACCTCTATCAAAACAAGCTCACCCTTAGAATTCTCGGCAAGCATATCTACACGATTATACTTGTCAAACTCATCCTCCTGATTACTTTCACTTTCAAGGAGTTTTTGGATAACGATCTTCTCACCCAGCAACGTAGTAAGCAAACCTTCAAGTACACTAAAGTTTGCCTTATTCCGGAGCAGGCGTTTCATCGCCCAGTCAAAACGAATTATCTGATTATTATTACTGTTATTCATATTCAATATATTGATTAACACAAAGGTAAGCAAAATCCTCTATATTAACAAAGAAAAAGCGTTTTAGTGCACAAAGCTCCAAGAAGTATACATAATACCCATATACTTTTTTATCATAATAACTTCCACATATGATCAAATTCCCGTTTACCCAATGTATCATTAGTTATATATTCTTTCACCTTTTCTTTTATTACTCTATTCTCCAGCAAATTTTGTATTATCCAATCTTCACAATAACACACCCAAACAGGTTCTATTTTATCAATCTTCTCAAATTCTATAGGATTTAAAAAGAACTGTAAGCATTCATTACGTACCGCGAAATCATCTATCAAGCTATGCAAAGATTGGTATTTATCATTTTTTCTTACACGTCTCAATACAGAACATGAAAATACCTCTTTATTCACATATGTATCATCACTAAAGTCAGGAGTCTTCAGAGCCTTTCTTAACAAATCCTCTTCAAGAATAGGTATCCGATAATTTTCGTAGAGAACCAATAGAGTATATAACCCATGAATACTTTGTTTAAAATATGCAATAATTTCCCTCTGTACATGAATAGTTAAAACTGAAAAAAATGAGCCTACAAAAAAATAATTGTTTTTTTCTGGAATATCCTCGATACTGTGAATATCTTCCATTTCCTTACCATACTCTTTCAATATTAAACTCAAATTAAATATGGCCTGATGAATTGTATTTTGTCTATAGCTCCTAAAAATCAGATGGTTTAAAAGGAGAATAGCATCATCAATACCAGGTTTATACTTATACACTAATGTAGATAATTCATTATCAAAAGACCAAAAATATTGTATGCCTAATAAATAATTAACAGTTGGGTATATATTATATATTTCTGGCATTTCGCTATCTATTCTATTGACAATAATCATTATATTTTGTACAACCTTTCTAAACAATTCCTCATTTATGATCTTATAACTACCATCATTCGATTGTTTTATTATATGACTTGAATTCTCAATTAGTCGTATAAGGTATTTACAAGCATCCTGACCTAGAGTAAGATTTTTTATATCATATTGTCTCATAATTTCCAATAGTTCTTTACTGCTTATGTGAAAAAGTAGAAGAAGTATTTACCACTTTTTACTGCTGGAGTAACATGACTATTTAATATTCCTATAATAACATTATGATAAAGAGTTTGTGAAAAACGATTATTATCACATATTATATAATTGTCATTACAAAAACTAAAGTCCTGATAGAATTTACTTTCAAGTAAATAGATATTACTATTCATCGACCTTCCACCGCGTTCTGCTGATTTTCGTTGACTTGTTATTTTTTCTTTAAAGCTCTCTGATTCTACCAATTTATTACCTTGAGAACGATATGACAACAAATCCTCAAAAACATGTTTTATGCCAGCATCTATTGGTAACTTATTCAAAATAGAAGGTAGATCAAAAGCTTCTATTTCTTTTAATATAGACCAAACATCAACATCTTCCCTTTCAAACAATTGATGTTGCACTCCATAACGTATAGAATACATATTGTACATACAGATAAAATACAATATACATTGTTTTATACAGAATACTTCACTCAGTAAAACGAGAAGCGTGACACTGCCAATAACCATATCTTAAAGTGCAGGCCCTGAGAAAACCTTAATCAACAGATATGGTTAAGCAGCCCACGCTATAACGTGGGAACTGCCATGCCAATTCTTGTTGATTTCGTGTTTTAGTTTCTCATTTGTTGCACTAACTAATGTGTAGTTGATTATCAATAAATTATAAGCTAATAATAGAGATATAGGTAATGGCTTA
>NZ_JANJZR010000126.1 GCF_024623065.1 Bacteroides acidifaciens | reverse complement strand
GGCGCTCCGAAGCTATATTTGAGGCTATATATCGTGATTTATATGCCACTTACCGACATGTTCTTTCCTCGGACAGCAATAAATATAAATACACCGCAGGAGCGTCTGTCCCCACATCCCTAGGTATATTTTAACATTTCGTTCCTTTTGATATGCGGAAGGCCTTATGCAAATTTTACATAAGGCCTTCCGCATATCAAAAGGAACTCTGAAAACACGCCCCATATTCCACTTAGCAGCGTATCGAAGTCTGCATCTGCTTCATCGCCTATAAAATAGCAGAAGACAGATTAAAAAACAAAACGCTTTTACCGGTATCCATCCATTCCGACATCAAACGATAATATGCCGGATATTCGGCCGGAGTTATCAATTGCTTTTTCAGTTTCAAGGTACGGACAATCTTTATTTCCTTTGCCGTTTTTTTCACTGTAACCTCTACGGTACCTACCGGATTATCAATCTTTTTATCAGTCGGTAACACTACCGGCTTCATCCCGTCAGCTACTTTCACAATACAAGTATAAGTTTCATCAGGCAAATACCGCAATAACAGATTAACCGGACGAGTTGTATTCATAGTTGTTGAACGTCCTTCATAAACAGCCCAGCCGCTCTGCGCCTGGGGCAGTTCGAATCTCCGGTAACCTGCTTCCAAAGTTTTTCCGGTTTTTGCAGTCACCCGCAATGTGTCGGTTTGCGAAATCACATGGGAAACCGTTTCTAAGACTACCGGCTGAGCATCCATATTGACAACTGAAACAAAATCCTGCATATCAGCAATTGCATTATCAGTAACAAACAGTCTGCTGACAGCAGCGAGTCCTGCCGCATCCTTATCTTCTGTTTTAGGAAAGACAGCCTTTACTTCGGCCTGAATGCCGCTTGCCTGTTGCAAAGCAGCCAACAAAGCCGCTTTCTCCGCTTCCGTTCCATAAGCCGAGCGAATCACTTCGGCAGCCGGACGCAAACGGTATCCGGTTTGTGACAATGACAAACGGCAGTTTCCTAATCCTTGCACGTAAGCAGTGAGTTGTTTCATTTTTTGCTCCGGACTTTGTGCGTTGTCAGTCAGCTTCTTTGCCAATTCTGAAACTTCTTTGTCGTTACTTTCAAATTGACGTTTAATCACTTTCAACGCATCGGCTTTTGAAGCATACGTAGAAGCCACAATAGCCTGTACGTTACCTGCCGGCAAAGAAACTTGAATCATATTAGGACGCGGCTGTACATTCTTCAACGCCCAGGTCACAGTCTTTACACCACCCGCTGTTTTCACCACCGGAACAGCTTTTCCATTCAATAACTCATAATGCAAAGGTTTGTTTTCGGGTACCGATACCGAAAGCACATACTCCCTGATAGGAGTTAATTCCTCTATCTGCTCGCACACATCCAGTTCGGGAAGATACCCCGGACGGGTAATAACCGAGTAATCCAGATAAATAGTAGCTCCCAGCTCCAATCCGGTATGGACTACAACCATTTCTTTCAGACCATTATATGCCGGAGCATCGGCTGCAGCAGAAGGAAGTACCTCAACAAACGCGTTTTCGGGCGTCTTAACGATATTGCCATCTTTCTGACGGGTATACGATTCGTGAATCTTCAATTCCTGAAACTCCGGATTGTAAACAATAAAACTTTCGCCATACAGACGATTCATTGCCGTATGGGTAAACAATGTCAGTTCCTTTTGTACACGCATCTCCTGGCTACCGTCAGTATGCAAGATGTACGTTTTGTGCAATTTCCCGAATTCGGCTTCGGATGCCGCTTTTGCTGGAGCTACCATAAATAAGAGTACCACCAGCGTAACTATATAATAATGTATATTTTTCATTCTGCTCTACTTTTTAATCACTAAATATTCACCATACGCTTTGTGCGCATTCACAGCATTACGGAAACTATCCCAATCAGCAGCCTCATAAACACGTTTCTTCAAAGCCAGTCTGTTGTGAAACAGCACTTTGTTTCCTTGCTGCGCCAATGAACCTTCAAAATCGGCCCCCGTACCCTGCATTGTCTCATTCTTGTCGGCATTCGCCAACTTGTATCCTGCCGGAAGTTGAATCGTTTCATCCAGTTCAACCAAACGCGAACATCCATCTTTAAAACCATACTTACGCTCTTTCAGTGAAGTATCGATATGCAAATAAGAGCGTACCTGATTATAAAGGTTATTCATCACCAACGGACGGAAGAACATCTCCTTCTCACCTTTCAATGCATAGTCCGGTATTTCATAACGGAAGGTGATTTTAATAGGTGCTGCCTGATAGTCTTTAGGATTCTTGCCATAGTCTACACTCAACAATTTGGCTTTTGGAGATATGGCTAAAAGCTGGCTTTCCATTGTATTTTTCCATTCGCTCCGGAATCCGGTAGTAAAAATGCGACGGATATTGCTGTCGCTCTGCCCCTCGGCGGTAAGAGTGAAAGTGCCGCGCAAAGTACCGTCTGCATCCAAGCGGTTATCGGCTTTGATACGCACATAATGATTTTCGGGAGCTGAAACCGGAGTGATGCACAAATCAGAAGCTTCGGGCACACCCGGCAGATAGTTCTGCTGCTGTTCGGCACTGCTCCACAGTTCGCGACAGAAAGGAACCCAGGTAGGGTCGAGTGGCATGTAGGTTCCGTTACTCAACTTCACCACTGCCACACAGTGATTAAAATGGTCAGCAGGAATACTCTCCACACGGCTGCCCGCCATTGTCATAGCCGGATAGGCTTCGAAACCTGCCATACGCAAGAAGGAAATCAGTGTGCCTGCTATGTCTTTACAGACTCCGCAACGGTCGGTATAGTTCATCTTGGTATTGTGAAGCGTAAAGCCCTCTCCTTTTCCCATGGATATACCGGCATAACGGATATTATCAGCCACCCAATGAGTCAGCACGGCAATCTTTTCCATTTCAGTCTTCTTGCCTTTTATCAGTTCGTCCACTTTTCTCTGCGCTTCGGGCAGTGGGGCAAAACTTCCATAATCTTCGTTCACTTTATTGAACCACAAGGACTTGTCTTTCCATTGAGGAGTAGAAGACATCATCAGTTTGGGAGCCTCATCAAAAAGGTCTACCATATTCGGTTCTCTGACGAAAGGCATCACATTATCCATCGTAAAAGTGTACACTTTGCTATTGTCTTCATAACGCATGGATGAAGCACATTCGCCCTGATAGAACTGGAATTGCAGTTCTTTCTCCATAGGGACAGCCACTTTATAAACTTTACGCACGGTGGGGACACTACTCCAGAAAGGAACAATATCATAGAATTGCCCGCGCATAGGCGGGATAAAACGAGAATCGTCTTCATCACCGGCTCCAAGCAACGCATAAGTGAACCCCTTCTTGGCTATCTCATAATCCACGATATCACCGGGGTATAAAGCACCGATTTCGAGCATAATCTGTCTCGCTCCCCAATAAATAGCCCGGGCAGGAGCAGCATAATCACAGGTTTTCTTTACATCGAGTTCGTCAACCTGCCCATTGGCCCGGTAAACGGTCACCCGTTTGAATTCGGCATAAGCGGTCAGAGGGTCATAATCGTATTTAATTACCCGGTTAGCCACTGCCCCTTTCGGAGTTTGCACTTTAATCACTTTACATACAGCAAACGAACCTTGTCCGGTAGGTTGAACAGATACCAGCGTGCTATCCAGTAATGTCACGCAATCAGATGTTTCATAAGTCTTTCCCTTCGCAGTATTTTCATAAGGTTTCCAGCTTTGAGCGAATGCCGTAGCCGAAGTAAGAAGGCAACAAGCTAATGTAATTGATAGTTGTTTTCTCATGTTTTTACTTACATTTTATTTATAAGAACAAATGTAAGCAAAATCTTTGAGTATGCGAAGTTTATCTCCTATATTACTTGTTTCGTCATGAGTAATCAGGGCGTGCGTCAAATAATTCTATATCAGAGGCTATTTTGACTTACCTTTGCGTTCAGAACATAAATAAAATAGCAAGTATGGAAGAGCAAATACTTATAAATGGAACGTCGACCTTGAGAATTGGGAGAAAATATTAAGAATAGAATATCAGGGCTGTTCGGAATAGCCTAAATATGTATTCCATACTGATGTTTCACCTCAGCCATCACAAAAGTACTTTCCAACGAACCCAGGCTATCAATCGTGCCTAATACATTCAGAATAAACTCCTGATAATATTTCATGTTGGGAGCATGAATCTTCAACAGATAATCATAGCCGCCCGATATGTTATAGCATTCGGTCACTTCAGGAATATCCTGTATGATTCGGGTAAATTCGGCAGCAATATCCCGATTCAGCCGCCTGAGCTTCACACTGCAAAACACCACAAATCCCTGATTCAGCTTTTCCGCATCGAGTACGGCGATATACTTCTTTATATAACCGCCACTCTCGAGACGTTTGAGACGTTCGAATACAGGGGTTGATGACAAACTCACCCGTGCAGCCAGCTCTTTGGTGGTCAGACGGGCGTTCTCTTGCAAAGTACGGAGTATTTGCAAATCTACTTTATCCAGTTTCTCCAATGCACTCATAGAATAATATTCTTCTAAAAGGTAAAATTCAGGAATGGAACGAATCATCCATTCTATACAAAAGCACAAAAATAGCATTATTTTCTATATTCCCGTCACATATTGTTCGATAATTCTACATCCGATAACTTTGCAAGAAAATAAAGAAAGAATATTAAACCTCAAAAACATACGATTATGGCAACAAAGAAATTACACTTCGAGACTTTACAGGTACATGTAGGACAGGAACAGGCAGACCCGGCAACAGATGCCCGTGCAGTACCTATCTATCAGACTACTTCTTACGTATTCCACAATTCGGCTCACGCAGCCGCACGCTTCGGTCTGCAAGACCCGGGAAATATCTACGGTCGTCTGACTAACTCTACCCAAGGAGTTTTTGAACAACGCGTAGCCGCCCTTGAAGGTGGAGTGGCGGGTCTGGCTGTCGCTTCGGGTGCCGCTGCCATCACTTATGCTTTCGAGAATATCACCCGTGCAGGCGACCATATCGTAGCGGCCAAAACTATCTACGGTGGAAGCTATAATCTGCTGGCTCACACCTTACCCAGCTATGGCATCACAACTACTTTCGTTGACCCAAGCGATTTATCCAACTTCGAGAAAGCGATTCAGGAGAATACAAAAGCGGTATTTATCGAGACATTAGGTAATCCGAATTCTAATATCATGGACATAGAAGCCGTAGCCGAAATTGCACACCGTCACAAGATTCCTTTGATTATAGACAATACATTCGGTACTCCGTATTTAATCCGCCCCATCGAACATGGAGCAGATATCGTAGTACATTCAGCCACGAAATTCATCGGCGGACACGGGTCGTCGCTAGGTGGAGTTATCGTCGACTCCGGTAAGTTCGATTGGGTAGCTTCCGGCAAGTTTCCACAACTTACCGAACCAGACCCTTGCTATCATGGAGTACGTTTCGTAGACGCTGCCGGTGCAGCCGCTTATGCTATCCGTATCCGTGCTATTCTGTTGCGTGATACCGGGGCAACTATCAGTCCGTTCAACGCTTTCATCCTATTGCAAGGACTGGAAACTCTTTCATTGCGTGTAGAACGCCATGTGGAAAACGCACTGAAAGTAGTGAATTTCTTAAACAATCACCCGAAGGTAAAGAAAGTGAATCATCCGTCATTATCCAACCATCCTGACCATGCACTGTATCAGCGTTATTTTCCGAACGGTGCAGGTTCTATCTTCACTTTCGAGGTAAAAGGCGGTCAAGAAGAGGCGCACCGCTTTATAGACAGTCTGGAGATATTCTCACTGCTTGCCAATGTTGCCGATGTAAAGTCCCTCGTGATTCATCCCGCAAGCACTACCCACTCACAACTTAACACACAGGAGCTTGTCGAACAGGAAATTTATCCGGGTACAGTCCGCCTGTCCATCGGAACGGAGCATATTGATGATTTGATTGCCGACCTGGAACAGGCACTTGCCAAAATCTAAGATACAGCGGTTTATGTATGGACTTTCCGTCACTGTGGAACGTTATAACAATATAACATAAAACATTGCTGTTATGGAAAAACATTTAATACACAGCAACTAACTGCATCTGATAGACGCAGAGAAAATCCATCAGGCCGTGGAAAAGATGATGAATATAGACTATTTGATTATATATTTTAGAGTCTGTTTAAATTCTCTTCAGTCATAATATTATAGCTGATATTTTAACTTAATCCGGCTCTTCTTGTCGCGTCCGTCTGTAGTTGGCGGAAGGGGTATTAACAGTTGCGCTCTTGGCTATTAATAGAAAA
>NZ_JANJZR010000125.1 GCF_024623065.1 Bacteroides acidifaciens | reverse complement strand
ATCTGCTCCTTAACCCCTAAAAAGAAAGGAGGTTATTTAGATACAAACATAAGAATAAAAAATTAATGTAGCAAACTATTGCTATTCTGTTGAAATGATAGATACAGAAGAAAAAAAAGTTTATTTACTAATATAAAGTGTTGAATATGAAAAAGAAATTATTTGGTATGATAGTCGTTGCAGTAGTTGCAATAGTTGCAGGATACAATGTTTATTTGTCACAAAATGAAACAAAATTATCAGATTTGGTTTTAGCTAACGTAGAAGCTTTTGCATGGGGAGGAGAAACTGGTGGTCCTTATTATTTACGGCCATGTCCCACTCGTCCTGGTGCAGAGTGTGGTTCAACAGTATATGATAAAGATAATAGATGCGCAAATATAACTTATTGTTGATTATTATGTCATACTTAAAAATCTTTTTTCTTATGTTGTGTATGACTTTAGTATCGTGCACAGGGCAAAAAACAAGGAAAGAGAATGATAATAATGATAAGGTTGGAATAGAAGTGGGGGAGATTAAATTTCCCCCACAAAATGTTTTGCAACTAAAATCATACTATTTATCTTCGTCTGTTCATGTTGATTCAACAGATTATCTGATTGGTTATAATTATAGGTCACATTCACTAGACTACATGAATATAAAATCGAGGTCAGTAACTCAGATTGTTTTGCCTGGTGATGGCCCTGATGCTATTGTCCGTCTGTCAGGAATATATGTACAATCGTTAGATTCTGTATGGATATCTGATGAGTCAGAACGTGTATTTATGGTTGATAGTGTGGGAATGATAAAAAGAACGATTGATTTAAAGAAATATTTGGAGGATCAGGAGCAGTTGTTGATAAATACTAATTATGCAATGTTTACTTCCCACTTGTTTTATAATTCCTCTCGTCGTTCATTAATGTTTTTAGTAAAAAATATAGCTTCTGATACATTTCTAGTGAAAGAAGTTTTCATAGATAAAGATGGTAAAATGGCAACTTATCAGTTATCATCGTCTAAGGTCGTTCCTGATATGAGTAAAGGATATGCATATATCAATTTCCCAAATGTTAATTTTGTAGGTGAAGATATAGTATATAACTATCCCGTTGAATCTTCTATTTATGTGCTAAACATTAGAACAAACGAACGGAAATATATATTGGCAGATAGTCACTATACTTCCAATATAATAAAGAAATGTACGACGGTGGGGGATTATGCCACTTTGGAAAAACACTGGCTTGAAAATCCTCATTTTTATGATGTCATGTATTTGCCTAAATATAAAATATATGCTCGTTTACATGCTGATAAAGTTGATTTTGATGAGAAAAAAGGTATGGAGAAACTTATTAATGAGCGTGACCTATATTTAATGCTGTTCGATGAAAATATGGAGAAAATCTGTGAAGTGAAATTATCGAATTACAGATATAGTCCCTTTACAGGTTGGAACGCAACCTATAGTGGCCTAGCTCTTTTTGTTGATAATTTTTTAGACGAAAAGAATAATACCGATGACTTGACTATAGATATAATTTCTCCAAAATGAAGTGAGGTTTGTATAGTTTGGCTCTGAATAGAATTGAATCTTTGTTTTTTAATAATTATGATTAGTAGAGAGTATGTTTAAACTTGTATTATATATAAATATATTTGTTATTTTAACGAGTTTTCATTCATGTCAAAAGAAGGCAAATGTTGAAATCACTAGTGCGGTTGAAGAATGGATTAATAGAGAGATTAAATTTGATAATGGGTATATTTTTACTCGATTAGGTAAGGATTCTGTTTATAATTCAATACCTACAAGTAAATATAAGATTTTGGTTTATACTGGCTCTACAGGATGCATAGGGTGTAATTTGAGGTTGTCACAATGGACGGAATGGATGACGCAAATAGATTCTATGTCTAATAATAAAGTTTCCTTTCTCTTTTTTATACATCCTAAGGATCTGAGAGATTTACTGTTGTTGTTATGTAGTCAGAATTTCGATGTTCCAGTTTGCATAGACAGGAATGATTCTCTTAATAAGTTGAATCACTTTCCTGCCAATGCAATGTTACACACATTTTTGTTGGATGAACATAATAAGGTTTTGGCTATAGGTAATCCCATGCATAATCCTAAAATAAAAGAATTATATATGAATATAATTTTTGATAAGCAAAAGATTTCTGAGGTAGAAGAGAAGAAGCAAACAAAAGTTATGATAGATAAATTGTGTATAGATTTGGGAACGTTTGATTGGAAAAAACAAAAGTCCTGTGAATTTATTCTAACTAATATTGGACAGGAATTATTAGTAGTGGATAATGTAATAACTTCTTGTGGCTGTACAACTGTAGAATATTCAAAAGTGCCAGTGCAACCGGAGAAGAATTTAATTCTGAAAGTGAACTATATGGCGGAGCGTCCTGAATATTTTAATAAGACTATAACTGTGTATTGTAATGCAGAAGATTCTCCATTTCATTTGAAAATTAGTGGAAACGCGAAATGAGTAATTAACAAGAAGTTTGATGAAGCATTTGGGATATATCCAACTTATAGTTTTGGTACTGCTTGTTTGGCTAGGATGGCAAATGATAGGCAGGATAGCATTTCATTCGAAACATTTTGTGAATACTTGTTACCCTACCGAATTGATGATGAACCGTTAGCTTAAAAATTGATATAGATATGCTAGATACAAAGAATAAAATGCCACTATTAGGGGGAATATTGATATTTCTTCTATTATCTTGTCGTTCAAGTAACCAGGAAACTATTCGGGTGGAGAATATCATCTGCCAACCTATTATTTGTGAGGATAATTATATAATAGGAGGTCCTAGAGAGATGGCATTATCAGACTCAATTTTAACGGTTATGGATGCTAAGTCTGATTCCATGTTGCTTTTTTTTAATGTAAAATCTGGAAAATATTTAGGAAAGGCTGGTATACGTGGGCAAGGACCTTCTGAATTTACTGTACTTTCTTCTTTAGAATCGCACGGTGGAGGTTCTTTTTCATTTTACGATATTAATAAAAAAACGTTTTATTATACTAATTCAGTAATGGGTGATGGTGTGCAATTTATCCCCGCTTTTCGTGTTGATAGTGGATTGCCACTTGAGGTTCATCCTATGGCTAACGGAAAGTTTATAGCTCCTGGTATTTATGAAGAATATAGGTATTGTGTGCTGGATTCAAGTGGGCAGGTACATAATACATTTGGAGAATGGCCTTACAGGGATGAGGATGAAAAGAAAGTGTCTGGCATTGTTCGTTCACAGGCTTATATGTTTGGTATAGCGCCTTCTCCTTCTAAAACGAAATTTATCGCTTCTCTTTTGTCTGCGGATATACTGTCTTTCTACCAATTAGAAAACGATTCGGTGCATTTGCTAAAAGAGACTATTCTCACTTATCCAGACTATGAGTATAGAAATAGTCCGACAGTTTATTCAGGGGCTTCTAAGGATTCACCAATAAATTATTTATGTGCTACTTGTTCGGAAAACTATGTATATGTACTATATTCTGGAAAAAACTTTCGTCAAGATGCTTTGGCTTCATTTTCGGGAAATGTGATATATGTGTATACATGGAATGGTAATAAAATAGCAATGCTCAAGAGTGATAAAATGTTAGGGAAAATATGTTTGGCAGAAGACGGAAAAACAATGTATGCTATTGCTTACGATTTAGATCCGGTTCTTGTGCAATTTCCATTGCCACAGTGGGAATAGCTAAATTAATGTCGAAGAGGGCAATGAAATTTATAAATATTAATCCAAAGGTTATATTATGAGGGAAATTTTATACATTTTGCTTCTAACTGTTTGTTGGAGTTGTGCACAAAATTCAAAGACTGAAGTATATCAAAATAAACGTGCAAATATTTTGGATGTTCAAGATAGAGTGAAAGAAATTGCAATTAATGATGTTTTAATAGGTCCAATAAGCCCATTATGTATAGTCGGTGAGTATTTAATAATAGGTGATGTTAAATCACAAGATAATTTGATTCATATATTTAATAAGAATGATTTTAGCTATTTGACAAGTGTACTGAGTAGAGGTGAAGGTCCTGATGAAATAACTAATATGGGATATATTGGAACAGATGGAATGAGTCACATATTTTGTATATCGGATCATGGTAAACAAAAGATATTTGCTTATGATATAGATTGTATTCTTTCAGATTCATTGTATAAGCCAACCGTAAAAGCGAAAATGGCAGAAAGATCATTTCCTAATAAATATAAATCTATAAATGATTCTTTATATCTTGCTTTAATAATAAAACCAACAGGAAATTCAGGTTATAATGAAAATATAACTAAATGGAATATGAAAACCGGAGAAATGGATAATATGCTTTATGAACATCCTGATATAAAGAAGAAACGTGTTGATTTTGATTTATCAATAAAGGGTGGATGCTATGTAGAATGCTATTTGTATCATGATTTAATGACGATTTGTGATCTCAACGGAAATTTAAGATACAATATATACGGTCCGGAATGGGATAAATCAACAAATAGAGTTAGTTTTTATGGTGGAGTAGCCTATTGTAAAGATAAAATAGTTGCGCTTTATTCAGGTAAGGAGACTTTTTATAATAGTGGCTCTGGTGGAATGAAAGTAGATCGTCCGACTAAATTTTTAGTTTTTGATATGAATGGTAATTACATTCAGACTATAGAAACTAAATGTCAAATATTAAATTTTTGTTATGATGAAAAGAATAACCGAATCATAATGAGTTTAGATGATGATATGCAATTTGCTTATTTGGATTTAAGTGGTCTTATTTAGTAGCGTTTTGATTATTATCTTTAAATCGTAAATAAAATATGAACCTGATTGGTATAAGTTCCTTGGTGAATTTCCTGAAACTTCGGTGTTGTTGAAAAAATAATTTTAATGGTTTCTTTAAAAATATGAAATCACTGCTGGGCACTTAGTCCCAGTTGATTTTCAATTGTTTATAATTTAGTTCTTTGACATTTTTGTAATCACAATAGGTAAGTATCTCTCTTACAGGTGTTTTATCCAGTAGAGAAAAGCTCAAAATTTGTAGAATTTCGTAGATTGGACGGTTGACTTTCAATTTGTAAGTGACAATGGCAACCAGACAGTATGTTATGACGGCACAGTACACTTGTGTCTTGACTGCATTCATCGTGGTGCCCTAAAAAGATTTTACTTTCAGGTGTTGCTTTATCCATTTGAAAAATAGTTCCACCTGCCAACGGTTCTTATATAGCAAAGCAATTTCCTCTACTGAGAGTTCCATGTTGTTGGTGATGAACACAAATTCTCTCTCCAGTTCTTCATCGTAGTATTTAACCCGCCTGAGTTTGTCTGAATATGTTTTGAGCGATTTATACGTTTCAAGCATTCCAATCTGGTCACATTTTATTCCGGTTGTTTTATCGACTTCACGGGAATACATTCTACGGAATCTCATATTATCCTTTGCACGTGTAACGAAGTAAGCACCACAGGTGTGAAGCTTATGCAAACGGGTGAAGTCAACATATCCTTTATCCATGATATAGAAACTTCCCTTTTCATAACTCAACTCATCCAGCATGTTTACGGCATGTACTTTAGCATTGGTTACCAGTACGACTGTCGGTATGGAAGTTTTTACATCATACAAGGTATGAAGTTTGATGCCTCCTTTGTATTTCCTAAATTCTGCCCACCAAAAAACATTCAGACAAAGGTCTATGGTGAAGGAATCAAAGGCATAAACATTACCGTCAACTTTCACCTCAAAGTCATTTTTGTTGTAGCTATTACGGGCTTCCGCAATCAGGGTATAAGCAAATTCTTCGTAGATACGATAATCTCTATTCCGGTTTGCTTTCCCCAGATTGGTACGGCTAACTGTTGCACCGAATCCCAAGTGATAATACTTGTTCTTGTGTGCCTCGAGGCTGAGCATAAGGTCACGCATACTGTCTCGGGCGGTCAGTTGTCCGAAAACCATGCACAGCATCTGATTCCAACAGGTGAATGTTCTGATTTTCTTATTCCCGGAATACTTCTCTACCAAGCGGTCAAAGACACGACGGGGAAAAAAATCTGTAAGTTGAGCGAAGATATATTTGCCTTGATTCATTGTTTTGAGCTTTTGGGCAAAGCTAAAACAACTTTTCAATTCACATCGTCACGCTCCCAAAAAACACATAACTATGCGATTATCAAAGATTTCAAAGAACGATGTTTAATTTAAAGTGCCCACTAGTGAAGAAAAAAAATAAAGCAGAACGTTTCTTCAGTAGAAGATGTATCTCAATTGGAAATACATTTGGCGAATTTGCGTTATGTTTAT
>NZ_JANJZR010000124.1 GCF_024623065.1 Bacteroides acidifaciens | reverse complement strand
GACCTATAAACGGAAAATAGCTGTAAGTTAATAACTTACAGCTATTTGATCTTGCACGGGAGGAGAGGCTCGAACTCCCGACACCCGGTTTTGGAGACCGGTGCTCTACCAACTGAGCTACTCCCGTGTTTGCGGCTGCAAAGGTAATATAAACTTTTGAACTACCAAAAAAACGGGTAAATAACTTTTGAATTATTTTAATTTCTCCCACTCATCGGGCTTAAAACCGACCAGGACAAAGTTGTCCGTCACTACCAATGGGCGTTTCACCAATTTACCGTTTGTTGCCAATAGTGCTATTAGTTCTTCTTCACTCATGCCTGGCAACTTCTCGCTCATTTTCAATTCTTTATAAACTAATCCACTAGTGTTGAAGAATTTCTTTATAGGCAGACCGCTGCGGGGAATCCATGCTTTTAACTCTTCCACCGTAGGATTTTCTTCTACAATTAACCGATTTGTATACTCAATGTTATTTTCTGTTAACCACTTCTTGGCTTTCTGACAGGTACTGCATGCCGGGTATTGCAAGAATAAAGGTGTCATATGCAAATTATTATTAAATGATTATTATATACTTATTTTTTTATGAAAGTATCTGTAAATCCTGATACATAATCCGGTAAGCTGCTGCTTTCTTGTCCAATGCCAGCGGGTAGGCCCGCGAGGAAGAAGGCATACGGTATAACCTCATAGCCCGTCCTTCAAAAACGAATTCTGCGTAATCGCCTACTTTCGGTTCTTCCACATCGAACTGCTGCCGGAGCGTATCTGTAGCTTTTTGCCCCGTGGTGACGATTGCCTTACATTCGGGAAGCTGACGAAGCAATGCTGCTACGTCGGTAGCTTCCACCACTTCCAGAAACTTGTCCGAGGCATTATCTTGTAGTCTGCGGACGGAAGAGGCTGTATCGAACAGAGCAATACATTTTTCATTCAAAAAGTCTATAATTCGTTCGCGAACGAATGCTTTTCGTGTCGAATTTAGAAAGTGCTCCTTATCATTGAAGAATAAAACACCGAAAATCCGCCACATGTCATTGTTCAGGTTCGGGTAGTAGAAGTCCATCGACCAGCGTTTCTTCTGCGGTGGAAAACTCCCCAGCATAAGTAGTTGTGCTTTCGCAGGAAGAAACGGTTCTAACGGATGTTTTTCGATTTCCATTTTTATATGTTGTTTAATTTCTTGCAAAAATAATGATTCTATTTATTTTCCTCAAAATCAATACGGAAAAATGCTATATTTAAAATAATTAGTTATTTTTTGCAACATAATGAATGTACGGTCTAACGTAATATCATTGAGAGTAAGAGTAGTTGTTAGTTGCTGTTTAATAAGCCTGTTCTTTTTTCCTGAGTGAAAAATGTTATGCTTCAGAGCAACAAGAGTTAAAACAAACAGTAGCCCCCCTGCTGATAAAGCGACAGTAAGGGGCGTGTTGTCGATACTAAAGGTGAACCGCTTATCGGTGCAACTGTACGTGAGAAAGGTGGAGCCAACGGAACCACATTTCCCTTCAACCGTCCGAACATCTGAAAAATCTCAATAAACAAATTCAGCGGCAATTCCATATTCTCCAACGTTTCCGTCAGAAACTCATGAAGCAGCCGGATAATCCGTACCGGCATCTTGTCCCGTAGACAGTTCGTGTATATCCAGCCCCGTCATACTGAAGTAAAAGTCGGATTTGCTTCCTAGCCTCTTCCGCAGCCTCATTCCTCATGTCACAAGTAGCCAAAAATCCCAGCAATTCAGACTTAAAGTCCTCAACAGTAGTACTTCTTACAGCCATCTCCTCCAATTCTGGAATCTCCTGACCATAGATTTACTTCAACTGTGAAAAGTAAGCGTAAGCATTTTCTTTTGTTTCATAAGCAATCCGTTTCTTTTTGTTGGTTAATAATAAAGATGGTATGTCAGTTTTCATAGAGCCTATAGAGATAACAAAAAAAGCAGAGGTTCGAAACCCCTGCTTTTTCTATCGTGTCAATCTTTACAATTTTCTAACACTTGCGGCCGCTTATTTTTTCGTTTCTGTGTCGTCGTCTTTGCGTTTCGTCTCTTTTTTTGCCAACAGGACGATATTATACACATAATCCGTCATCCACTGTTCCGAGTATCCCAAACGCTCCTTGTACTGACGAACGGCCGCAGCTGTTTTGTGCACGTCATCTGCCTTCCATACCGTCTTCGTGCATACATCATGAACCGTCTTTTGCGTCATACCGTAAAGAGCCTTCTTGAAAATAGATGGCATACGGAACTTCCACTGCATCAGGTTTCCCATCAACATCATCAAGTCATTGGAAAATCCCTGGTACATGAACAAATAAGACTGGATATCATTCTGTGTGCGGCAATTGCGTTTCACTGAAGCATCTATTTCTTTAAAGAAACTCTCGTTCAGCCCGTAATCCTGCATCAGCATCTTGCGTGAAGCTGATTTCTCCGCCAGTCCCAATTTGCCGTTCTGCGTAGGCACCTTAAACAAACGTTTAAAATTAGCCACGTCCGGCAAGAAGCGGATATTTGTAATACCAAGATTAGTGGCGATAACTGACTGGAAATAAACTCGGGTCAGAGATATGAAATCTTCTACATTGCCGACTTTCGTTTCATCGGATTTCTTCTTGAATAAACTAAATAAGCCCATTGTTATATTTACAATTTTATTATTTGCAATTTACTATTGGAGTGCGTGGAAGCTATGTCGCATAACTATCCATTGGCAATCTGCCCGCAAAGGTACAAAAAAACAGTGGGTTTCACCAATATTCCAAGTCCTTTTCAATGTCCGGCATTGTCTCTTTTTATTATATATGATTATTCGTTCTTTATCCGGAAGTAGAATTTGTGATTTTCGAATACAGGTTCCACAATATCATAACGAACAAATTTGGCAAGCAGATGTTCAGCAGCACGGCGTGAAACTCCTGTCTGACGGCAATAGCGGTTGAGTGAGAGCAATACTCCCTGTTCCAGTTGTTCCAGTAAAAGCTGCTCCCGTTCAGTGTATCGGATAAGTTCACCACGCGGGCTGTCGCTTTGTTGCCATACGCGGAGATGTATGGGAGTTGCCAGTATATTCTCGTCTTTGATGCGGAGGTAGGCAAGAGGTTTGCCCGTTTCATCTTTGGCATACACCGGTTTGTGCGGAGTCTCTTCGATGGTAGCCACTAAAACCTGTCGTCCTTCTACTATATATGTTTTTAATGTGTATTCCACTTCCGGCACACAGTAAAGTTGCGCGGCGGCTTCAATCATATATTTCTCTTCTTCGGAGCGTACTCCTGCTATTTTTCCGTTGTCTTTTACGCCGATAAGTAATCGTCCTCCGTCGGTATTGGCAAAAGCGGAGAGAGTCTTGGCTATTTTGCGTGCGTCGGAAATTTCGAACTTAAAATCCTGTTGTTGATGCTCACCTTCAGCAATCAGTGCATGTATATAATCAGTATCTGTAAGCAGTTTCATGGCTGCAAAGGTAGATAAAAAAGGTGAAAGGCCATTTTTTTGCATAATTTTCGAAGAATATTTCAAAAAAAATATTGTTTTTATGCGTTTATTTCGGGAAACAGTGTATTTTTGTGGCACATTATTAACGAAAAAATAAAAGGATTATGAAAGAATTGGTAGAAAAAGTAGCAGCTCTTTATGCTGACTTCTCTAAAGATGCGAACGCTCAGATTGAAAACGGTAACAAAGCAGCAGGAACTCGTGCTCGTAAAGCTTCTTTGGAAATCGAAAAAGCAATGAAAGAATTCCGTAAAGCATCTTTGGAAGCTGCTAAGCAGTAATAGTCAGAAGACTACTAAGATACAGGAAAAAGGAGAGGGTTTGTCGCTTTGAAGTGCACTCCAAAAGTTTATTGTCTAACTTTTGGAGTGCACTTCAAAGCGACAGACCCTCTTTCTGTGTTGGCAATATCTTTTTTTAATGGAAGATTTAAAAATGGATACCTAAATCAAATTTAATCGTATATTTGCGGAAATAATCGGATTGGGAATTTATGAACGAAAATGTCTTGGCTAAACTGAAGATACTTGCGGAATCCGCAAAGTACGATGTTTCCTGTTCTTCCAGTGGCACAGTGCGTTCCAATAAACCTGGGCTGCTGGGTAATACTGTGGGGGGATGGGGGATATGCCATAGTTTTGCCGAGGACGGGCGGTGCATATCGCTGCTGAAAATCATGCTTACCAATTATTGTATCTACGATTGCGCCTACTGCATCAACCGACGTAGCAATGACCTTCCGCGCGCCACCTTCTCCGTATCCGAATTGGTGGAATTGACGATGGAATTTTATCGTCGCAATTATATAGAAGGGCTGTTTCTCAGTTCCGGCGTAGTCCGCAACCCCGATTATACGATGGAGCGCCTTGTGCGTGTTGCCAAAGACCTGCGGCAGGTACATCGCTTCAACGGATATATCCACCTGAAGAGCATACCTGGTGCCAGCCGCGAGCTGGTGAACGAAGCCGGGCTGTATGCTGACCGTCTCAGTGTCAACGTAGAAATTCCCAAAGAAGAAAACCTGAAATTGCTTGCGCCGGAGAAAGACCATAAAAGCGTCTTTGCCCCGATGAAATATATCCAGCAAGGCGTATTGGAAAGTAAGGAAGAACGGCAGAAGTTCCGTCACGCTCCGCGTTTCGCACCTGCCGGACAGAGTACGCAGGTTATCGTCGGTGCCACATCCGAATCGGATAAGGACATTCTTTTTCTTTCGTCGGCACTCTATAACCGTCCCACGATGAAGCGTGTCTACTATTCCGGCTATGTCTCCGTAAATACCTACGACAAGCGCCTTCCGGCCTTGAAACAACCACCGTTAGTACGCGAAAACCGGCTTTATCAGGCTGACTGGCTGTTACGTTTCTATCAATTCAAAGTAGATGAAATAGTAGACGACTCTTACCCGGACCTTGACCTCGAAATAGACCCGAAACTCTCTTGGGCATTGCGCCATCCTGAGCATTTCCCGGTCGATATCAATAAAGTGGATTATGAAATGCTTCTCCGTGTGCCGGGCATCGGTGTGAAATCGGCGAAGCTGATTGTCGCTTCCCGGCGCTTCTCACGACTGGGCTTTTATGAATTGAAAAAGATAGGAGTAGTGATGAAAAAAGCGCAATACTTCATTACCTGCAAGGAACTTCCTCTTCAAATACAGACAGTGAACGAGCTTTCCCCGCAACGGGTACGTACTTTATTGTTGCCAAAATCTAAAAAGAAAGTGGACGAACGCCAGTTGGTACTTGACTTTGGAGAATGAATATCTATATCTACGATAAAACTTTTGATGGTCTGCTGACAGCTGTCTTCGACGCTTATTTCCGCAAGACTTTTCCCGACGAACTCTTGTCGGAGGGGGATGCTTTGCCTTTATTTTATGATGAATTGCATACGGTGGTCACTGATGAAGAGAAAGCCGCCCGTGTATGGCGCGGTCTGCAGAAAAAGGTTTCATCTTCGGCACTGGGTTGTCTCACTCAAAGTTGGTTGTCGGAACTGCCGGAAGTTGGAATGCTTATTTTTCGATATATCCGCAAGGCGATTGATTCTCCTCGTTCCATTGAAACCAATTTTGCCGATCCGGATGTACTTCAACTGGCACAAATCTGGAAAAAGGTGGATGGCGAACGTGTACATTTAATGCAGTTTGTCCGTTTTCAGAAGGCTGCGGACGGTACATTCTTCGCTGCTTTCGAACCGCAATTTAATGCGTTGCCGCTTACCGTCCATCACTTTAAAGACCGTTTTGCCGACCAAAAGTGGATTATCTATGATATGAAACGTCGCTATGGCTTTTATTACGATTTGCAAGAAGTGACTACGATTTCTTTTGATGATGGCAGTCGGGAATCCCACCTGATAACGGGGATGCTGGATGAAAGCCTCATGGATAAAGACGAAAAACTCTTCCAACAACTTTGGAAAACCTATTTCAAGGCGATTTGTATAAAAGAGCGCATTAATCCGAGAAAACATAGACAGGATATGCCTGTGCGTTACTGGAAGTATTTGACCGAGAAGCAGCGGTGAAAATCATCATAAGGCAACCTTTCCTAATTCACGGCTTTTCCAATAAGAAAAGATTGTAATCCTCTTCAAATTTAGTAATATTTGAATGTATCCGTTCTATTTTATCGTATATTCGCACACTCAAATGAATATCGAACCCTGTGATTGAGTGAATAATGAAGAAAAGAATGTTTTTGCCGACAGGTACTCCACGAATGCCGTTCTATATATTTCTTTTTGCCTGTTTTGTGGAAGTGATGCAGTATTTCCAATTAGTGGAGACTTTAGGCATAACGAACCGTGTAGCCAGAGTTGTTCTGGGCTCTACGTTCGATTGGGCGGATATAGTCTGCTATGCAGTGGGATACGCGTTCATAATTGTAATCATTCTATTTTCCGCCACGACAATTTTATCGGCTGTTTTTCAGCCGATAAAATAAAAATGCCCGCAAGA
>NZ_JANJZR010000123.1 GCF_024623065.1 Bacteroides acidifaciens | reverse complement strand
TTTGTTAGTAATTGGTTATGCCGCAAAGATATGCTGGGTTGCGATGCGTGTCAAGGCGGAAAATAGAATGGTTACGAAAACATTTCTTTCGTTACCCTTATTGCTGAAAATTTTAGCCCATGTTCCACAAACTGTAATATCCGGATTCTTTTTCATACGAATGCAAAATCCCAGTATTAAAATTCATCAATCCATTAAATATAACGACTATTTTTTCTGGTTCAATTTTGAATACAGACGTTATATACTGTTTCGCAGAATGAGATACGCATATTATCTTATCCGATAGTTTATATGCTATTTTTTCAATAGTGTTTTTGCTTATTGAATCATACTTTTCAATCAAAAAATCACTATATAAACGATTGAAAAGTTGCTCATTTCTTTCAAAAGTGAACTTCCACGGTAAAATATGTAAATGTAAAATTGTATTTCCACCTATAGCGGATTTTAGTTCATTAGCCAGTCCACATAGGAATAGTTCTTGTAAATCAGCATCAATAAATTCATTTTTAATTAAATATTCAGCGACACAGATGATACCAGCTTTCCCGTTTTGAAATGAATAGTCGCTTGTTTCCCACGCTATAGCTTCTTGGAGAAGCTCTAAACCATATTCTTCTAATTTTTCATATTCAAAGAATCGAGCAGCCTCAAATAGGCACAAAGCTATTCCTGATTTACCAAACATTAGTCCTGAATTAGTCAGAGAATAACTATGCAACAGCATAAAATTGATTAATTGTTTATTTTTTTGTAAATTCATCAATAAATATATCATTTTATAAGTACCAATTTCTTTTTCAGATGCGCTTATTCATTAATTTTATCCAACCAACATATTAATTTATATAATATAGAATTGGTAATATCACCTTCTTTGGTGTTTCTAAATGTATGCTCCTTTTATTGTGTTAATTTCAAATTCTCCTCCTTTGAGATAGTTCTTTTATTGCACACAAATTCCTGTAGAAACCGAATGAATCAATATTTTCGTCTTTTTTTTTGAATAAAATAGTTCATCCAAAATAATGTGATCGCAATAGGACAGACTATTTTTATCGTAAAGGGATAAAAAGCATAGTACTTGATATAAAAGGGTAATCCGCCAATATCAACACTCCAATGGCCATTTATATAGTTTATTTGTAGTGTAATGTTTAAAGTCAGAATTAAAAGTAGCCAAATCCATTTATACTCAACTTTTTTATATAAGACAAAGCATATGGTAAGTAAGGCCAGCAAATTTATGACTGTTAAGTTTATGCAATAAAACCATCGAACTAATGATTCTGAATAAGTTGCTACCAGTTTTTCTTCAGATGCTTTTATTTTTAATGATAAATTATGAATATCCTTTTCATTACTCAGGTCAAAATACGTTGTTTTATATCCTTCTTTGGAAACTAATGTTTCGAGTTTATCACTTTTAGAACCAGGACCAAAAAGGTTGAGCTCAAAATAACCTAATGAGTCACTATATATAGTAACATTCTCTGATGTTCGGATTTCCGCATTTTCGAGTGGTCTTCCGTAATCGTCTGTTATATGTCCAGATATCATAAAAACTCTATCACACGAAGTCTGTAAAAATAGCAACAAGGCTAAAAAAATAAAATGTTTTTTCATAATACCACTTTAAGATTAGATTGTTAAACCATCCGGGATTTTATTTAATAGTTTTAGAGTCTTCAATAATTGCCAACTCTTCAATAGAAACTTTTATCTTAAAAAATAAAGTAGACGTAAATAAATAATTATGTTTGATATTTATTCTTATTGCCAAGTCATATTCAATCAATAAGAGATATTATAACCCTTCTGCTTTATAGCCACTATTTGGATAATTCTGGTCTATATAGTTTTGCCCTGCTTTACTAGCACTCTTCTCGGTAGGAAAATCATAATAATTCCCACCCAAATAGTTGTATGCATTAGCACCTGCACTACCCATTCCTGCAACTATGGCATAAGCAACGGTTCCTGCGCTGGCAGATTCTTGTAAGTAATGCCCATATTCATGGATCATTGTACCTATATCAAAGTTATGTTCAGGATATTCACCGACATGAATTCCATTGAGTTGATATGCACATCCATTAATATCTCCATAAGAACATGTTACACCATCAAAAATAATAGTTTGTCCTCCATTATCAGGTTGATATGATGTGAATTTTCCTCCTCCAACATCAGAATAGTCATAGCTTATAAGATATCCACCGTTAATTCTAATTCCAACAATATTTCCTCCACCAATAGTAGTTCTACTTTCTTTTTCACTAAGTACCGGCATCTCTTTCCGAATCTCATCAATGAGTGCCCTTGTTAATTTTTTCTTCATAAGTATTAAAATTAAGTTTGTAATTCTGCAAATATAAAAATGAATTTCGCATCTTTGCGAGAAATATAAATCTTTTTTCTATGCAAACACGTCAATTTCCCTGGGAGTATCAAATGGATGCAAAAGACTGTGGACCAGCATCACTTGATATATAGAAGGATATGTATCTTCTATCTCTTTGGTCACCCAAACGCAGAAAACAGGAGAAAAGACCATTGAAACATATTTGATTAACGTTGAATTGCCCAACGGATTAACAACTAATTATGAAGAGACTCTCGACTTTAAATATGAGTTGGGAGGAACTGCCGATATGATTGTAAAAGACAGACGGTTGATAGAACGCCTGTTTGATAATTTAAGATATCGGACTAAATAAAGTTCATACTCAAATTTACGCTCCATAGGAATTTGACATGACTTTTGCCCTCATGCTCTCACTATTCGCCTGTATCCCTTTATTCATCGATGTTTCGGGTGTGGCAGTAAGTGTGGTAGCAAGTATGAGAGCAACCGCTTGCCCTCACTCTGTTACAGGGTATTGCACATCGTTTCTTGGGTGCTATTGTTTGATTTACAGGGTGTTAATATCTGATGTGTCAACTATTAACGATTGTCATTTCAGCCATTAATAACTGAGAAATCAGGTGTTAATAGCTGATAACTCACGTATTATTGACCGATATGTGATTGAATGCTTCCTGAAAGATCAGGTTCATTGAAACATTTCATGCGGTCAAGTCAATCCAATCATATAGGCGAAGTGGCAGTTTCCTGCTTGGGAAACTGCCGTTCCTTTATAAGGGAACGGCAGTTCCAAGGCAGGAAACGAGTGTTCCCTATATCAGGAACGCTCGTTTTCAAAACAAGCAATTGAAGGAAACTGCAAACCATTCAGATACAATGATATAGAGGGCTCCTGATAAGAACGGAATGAAACATCTATACGTGATTGATGTCGCATTTTATTATAAGGTTAATGCTGGAAAAAACCTGTTTTTATTAGAGGAAAAGTTTGTATGCCGTCATATAATATCGTACCTTTACAGGAATTAAATGATAAGCAATATTGGTAGATAAACAGACAAAAAGGATGAAAATAACTTTAATCAGACAAGACAGCGGGAGTGGAAAAGAAGCTCTAAGCATCTGCGAAGCAGGTACATTATTCAACAAAATGAAAACGGAGACAAAATCGAGACACATTACGGCTTTGCGAAACCTGATACCGATGCTGGAAGGTACGTACAGTCGGTACGAACATATAGACAAACTGCCATACATCTATTCTGCCGTAGCATATACCCGCACTAAAGAAGGCGAACGAAAAATGAAACATTATAACGGACTGGTACAGTTGGAAGTGAAACGGCTGGCAGGCCCGTCCGAAATGGAATATGTGAAACGGCAGGCGGCGCTTTTGCCCCAGACTTTTGCCGCATTCTGTGGTTCCAGTGGCCGTAGCGTGAAGATATGGGTGCGTTTTGCCTTGCCGGACGACAGAGGACTGCCCAAAAAAGAAGCGGAAGCGGAATTATTTCATGCCCATGCCTACTGGCTGGCGGTAAAGTGCTACCAGCCGATGCTTCCTTATGATATTAATCTGCAAGCACCAGTGCTGACGCAGAAATGCCGCATGACATTGGACGAATCTCCTTATTATAATCCCGATGCGGTTCCTTTCTGTCTGGAACAACCGCTCACGATGCCCGGTGAGGAAACTTTCCGGCAGCGTAAGCAGGGCGAGAAGAATCTCTTGTCGCGCCTGCAACCGGGATATGAGTCTGCGAAAACTTTCACGAAAATTTATGAAGCAGCGTTGAACAGGGCATTTCAGGAAATGGAAGACTGGAAGCGTGGAGATGATTTGCAACCTTTGCTTGTACACCTTGCCGAGCATTGTTTCAAAGCGGGCATCCCCGAAGAAGAAGCAGTGCGGCAGACGCTCATTCATTACTATCGGGAAGAAGATGAGCAAATCATACGCTCGACGATTCATAATCTTTATCAGGAATGTAAGGGTTTTGGCAAGAAAAACAGCATCGGAAGGGAGCAGGAGGCGGCTTTTCTGCTGGAAGAATTTATGAACCGTCGTTATGAATTCCGCTATAACACCGTATTGGATGATCTGGAATACCGCCAGCGTGATTCCATCCACTTTTACTTTAAGCCCGTGGACAAACGTGTGCGCAACAGTATCTCTATCTGTGCCTTGAAAGAAGGCATCAATGCCTGGGATCGTGATGTAGACCGTTTCCTGAATTCAGAATTTGTTCCTTTGTACAATCCTGTAGAAGAATATCTTTATGATGTCGGCTGTTGGGACGGGAAAGACCGTATCCGTGCATTGGCAGGATTGGTTCCATGCACGAATCCGTACTGGCAGGAGTTGTTTTATCGTTGGTTTCTGAGCATGGTGGCACATTGGAGAGGGGTAGATCGGCAGCATGGAAACAGTACTTCACCTTTGCTTGTCGGTCCGCAAGGGTATCGTAAGTCAACATTTTGCCGGATTATCCTGCCGCCCGAATTGCGTTTCGGCTATACGGACAGTATCGATTTCAAGAGTAAGCAGGAAGCGGAGCGTTATTTAGGACGTTTTTTTCTGATCAACATTGATGAGTTTGATCAGATCAATGTCAGTCAGCAGGGGTTTCTGAAGCATTTGTTGCAAAAGCCTGTTGCTAACTTGCGCAAGCCTCATGGCAATACTATTCGTGAAATGCGTCGTTATGCTTCCTTTATCGGCACCAGCAATCAGAAAGATTTGCTTACCGATCCCAGTGGCAGCCGTCGTTTTATCTGCATTGAGGTGATAGCTCCTATCAAAACCAATGCTACCATCAATTACAAACAGCTTTACGCGCAGGCGATGGAAGCCATTTATAAGGGTGAGCGTTACTGGCTGGATGATGAGGATGAAAAGATTTTGAAGCAGACGAACCGCGAATTTGAGCAGGCGAGCCCGTTGGAACAGTTGTTCCATTGTTATTTCCGTCCGGCGGAAGAAGGGGAGGAAGGTGAATGGATGACGTCCATGCAGATTCTTAATTATTTGCAGACGAAGACACGAGACAAGTTGGCTATCAATAAAGTAGCTGTGTTTGGCCGTGCGCTTCAGAAGCTGAATATTCCCTGCCGGAAGTCCGTTAAGGGGACACTTTATCATTTACTGAAAATAGAATGAATGGTAGCAACGTGAGGGCAAACCTTTAAAGTAGTTTTTGAGCATCCGGAATCAGAATCTCTTTTCTGTGTAACTCGATTAAACCACTATCCTGTAATTCATTCAGTGTTTTAGAAATATTTAATCGCGTATCATCCAGACAGCGTGCCAAATCGTCCATCTTTACTTTAAAAGTCTTTTCCCCTTGTGGCTTTTCGCAATGTGACAGGAAGAAGCGGATAATTTTGCCTTTCAGATCCGGCGTGGGTTCATTCCATAAACGGGAGTAAAGATTTTGTGCCCGGTTGCTCACGATATTCATATAGTTGAGGCGGAATATTTCATATTTGAACAAATCGCTAAGTACAAATGCTTTGCTGATACTGACAGTATGTGCTTCCGTATGTGCTACATAAGAAGAGGTGTAATGGGTGTTCATGCCAAACAGCGACTGTGGTTCCACCAGGTAAGGTGCTTCTATCTGTTCGATAACGGTGTATATGTTTTCTTTGGAATTTGTGACGATTGAAACCTCGCCTTTTAGCAGGAAACAGAGTTGTGTACAAGGAGTGCCACTTTCAATGATAGTTTCTCCCGCTTTATGCTTGATAAAGTGTAACTTTACCTTATCCAGTATGCTGGTGAAATCTTCATGACAAAGTCCTTGAAATAAAGGCAATTGGAGCAAAGTGTCGAACATCGTTTCCATACATCGTAATCTTTTGTTAATCGTACAAATTTACTCATAATACAACACTGCAGTCAATATATGACCTTTCTTTTTGTTTTTTTATTGTTTGAATGCATAAAAATAGATTATATTTGCAGAAAAAAAGGAGGGAATTATGTTTGCAGGTTTTGATTGGCAGCAGATGGTCAGTGCATTTATTGTACTTTTTGCGGTAATAGATATTATAGGCTCCATACCTATTATAATAAACCTAAAGGAAAAAGGGAAGGATGTGAATGCTACGAAAGCTACTGTCATCTCTTTTGCCCTTTTGATAGGGTTCTTCTATGCGGGAGATATGATGCTGAAACTCTTTCATGTAGATATTGAATCGTTTGCTGTCGCCGGTGCATTTGTTATCTTCCTTATGTCTTTGGAAATGATTCTGGACGTTGAGATTTTCAAGAACCAGGGTCCTATCAAAGAAGCCACTCTAGTGCCGCTTGTCTTTCCTTTGCTGGCAGGTGCCGGAGCTTTTACAACTTTGCTTTCTCTTCGGGCGGAATATGCCAGTATCAATATCATTATAGCCTTGGTTTTGAATATGATTTGGGTCTACTTTGTAGTGAGTATGACCGGGCGTGTGGAACGTTTTCTCGGGAAAGGCGGTATATATCTTATCCGTAAGTTTTTCGGTATTATCCTGTTGGCTATTTCCGTAAGGCTGTTTACAGCAAATATTACGTTGTTGATTGAAGCGTTGCATAAATCCTAGGTATTATTTTCCCTCTTTTTTGCTTTTTACTTGTTCTTTTTTTATATTTGGTGGTTTTTAGAGCCTGTTTAAATTTTCCTGAGATTATGTTAGATAGGCTTTACCGACCTGTTTTTTATTCGTCACATAGCCTCCGTCATGCTGCTGCTCACAACAACAGAAAATATACTCGAAAGCAACTCTCAAAACTGTGTCGGGCAAAACTCGG
>NZ_JANJZR010000122.1 GCF_024623065.1 Bacteroides acidifaciens | reverse complement strand
TCGAATGAAAAGAAAGTTTCCTTCCTGTCCGAAGGAACTTTATACTTAATGGGCGGGAAGTTTTCTATTAATAGCCAGGAGCGCAACTGTTAATACCCATTCCGCCAACTACAGACGGACGCGACAAGAAGAGCCGAGGTAAGCTAAAATATCAGCTATAATATTATGACTGAAGAGAATTTAAAACAGGAACTAAGTAAAAATATGAACAAAATAGGACAATAATCGTTAGACTATTGCCCTATACCATATTTGTACTGATACTAAAATATATCAGTTAAATGTTATTTATGTATCTATTTTTCTTATATTATTCATGCTGTTGATTACTTTTCTTTCCTCAAAAATGCAATATAAAAAATCGTTTGTCAAATGTATCAGAAGAAAAGCGGGTTGCTCATGCGATAGTGTTGATTTTATTTATAAATCATATCCCCAACCGCCAATATCGTTACAGATGTGAGTGATAACTTTATTATTGGGTGCAATAGGAGATGTGGCATCTCCTTTTATATACATTATGTCCATAGTTCTATTTTAAAAAACTGACTACTCATTAAACCAATCTATTTTCTTTGAGAAATACATCACCATTGCTAAGATAATAAATAATCCTAAGCTGCCTGCCAATAATGCGAAAGTCTCCAGCTGGATAAGAACAAAGATATAAATATAGAGTATAGTCAACAAACCGGACATGATTAATGACGGTTTCTTTTGCTTGGTGATTCCGAACATATATCCGCCTACCAGTATAATAGTCAGTGCAGAAGATAACAAATAGGCAGGGTTGAAGCCGATATGTTCGGAGAAGGAGAGGAGCAGGCTGTAGAATAGACAAAGTGCCAGTCCCACTAACAAATACTGTAAAGCATGAATACGGGTTTTATTCATAATTTCAGTGAAGAAGATAACTCCGAATGTCAACAGGATAATCAGGATAGCATACTTCGCTGAACGCATGGATTGCTGATACTGCTCTACCGGAATCTTGAAATTGACGCCGAAACTGGAATTATCTATATCTTTAATATTAGAATTGGTATAGTCAATCATTACTTGTGAGTAATTCCGGTTCAAGTTCAAAACTTGCCATTGTGCCGAAAATTCTTTTTCGGTAATATTCCGGTTGTTAGGCAGGTAGTTTCCGGTGAAACTCGGTGTATTCCAATTGGCTTTCAGGTCTACACGGGTTGTTTTACCCAGCGGAATAAAGTTAAGTGACTGTGAACCTTTCAGTTTGATTTTTATTTCGTATGGCAGTTCTTTGTTCTGCTTCAATTCCGATAAATTTGCGATTGCATGAACTCCAGTGTTATTTATTCCTCTGTTGTCCATACCCGGTTCGAATATATAAACAGAATCACCCAGAGTGATGCTGATTTGTTCGCTGATACCTCGCATATCGGTCAGGTTTAAGCAAATTGCTACCCTGTCAAACTGCAATTGCTCCATATCTATTCTGCTCTTTTTCAATTCTTCCGAACTGAATGATCCTTTCAATGTCAGTTCCGATTGATATACATTGACCTCATAGATACTTCTTTTCAGAATTTCAGTCTTCAGTTGTCCGTTGACCATAAGCTCGTCAGGAAAGAGTATCAGGTCTTTGATGGAAACCGTCTTCTCGCCGTTGTTTTCAGTGACAACCGGATACTGGAGATTCAGGTAAGGACCAGTGATGGTTTGTGCAAGACTCCATTTTTGGCTTACCTCGTCGATAGCTTCCTCCTGGGTTTGTCCCCGTTCGGAAATAAGATTCTCAATCATGAACATAGGTATCATCAGGAGAAGGATTAATAATCCGATGATGACCACTTTGATTGTTTTGGAAAAACGGTTGAGGCATCCCATAGGTTGCTGTGCCTGTTGCTCATTTGAATTTTCGTTGAAAGCGTTCATAAACCAGTAATGTTTTGATGAATTATTTATTTTGATTTTAGAAATTTCTCTAAGGCTTCAATATGCGATTTGAAAGCTTCTCTGCCTTGCGGGGTTGCCTGAAAAACAGTCCGTGGCTTTCGTCCGACAAAACTTTTGTTGCATACGATATATCCCAGTTCTTCCAGGGCGCGGGTATGGCTGGCAAGATTGCCGTCGGTCAGAGAGAGCTGTTCTTTCAGAAAATTGAAATCAGCTTCCTCATTTACCATCAGGATAGCCATGATGCCTAATCGGACCTTGCTTTCGAATGCTTTATTAATATATTGGAATGCTTCTATCATTTATGATTTCTTTCTTTCGTAGTGTAAATAGAATAATATACCATAGAGGATATGGAAAACACCGAAACCGATGGTCCAGAATAATAGTGAATGACCTTCACAAAAACAGTCTACGACGCCCAGGCAAATGAAAGCATAGCCTAACCATACAATGCTGGAATAAGTATACTTGGAAACGTTGACCAGTGCCAGCCCGTAAAATAAAAGCATGACAGAAGCCATAATGTCATAATACTCGTGCATAAGGATGGAAATACATAAAACACCTCCGGTCAGCATCGGAAAAGAGAAATGCCACAATGCCCGGTAAGTGAGGCGGCTGAAAAATTTTTGTCCTGTCTTTTTAGATTTGTAATAGGACAGGATGCAGGTAGTGACCGCCGCAGCTATCAATACGAGCGAGGCTATTATGACCATTAGTTCAAGGGCAACAATTGAATAAGTGCCCGGTGTAATAACTTGTGTGGCGATATATGCCCCAACTAATGCGTAAATGCCCGCCATGATTGCAGCGAGACCACTTAGAGAGATAAACTTTGAGGACTTTTCCATCAACTCTTTTATCTCATTTACCGATTCTAATGCTTTATCTTTATTCATATAAAAGTACTTTGTGATGCAAAGTAAAATAAAAGCTTTTAGATGAACAAACTTTTGCTTGAATATTTGGATAATAAAGATTATTATCCCCCAAAACATTATCCCAACTTTCTGACAAAATGCCTTATAAACGAATATAGTTGATATTCCATTCTTTGTTAAAACTGCAAGGATATTGTTTCAGTCACACAATATATGGGACAATCGGAACCAATGGATATCTTCAAGCAATAAGCCATTATTTTATCTAATATAGTAGAACTTTATTATACAAGGTATGCGTAAAAACGTTATCTTTGTATATGTTTCAACAAAAGACATTAGATTGATATGAAAGAGATATTCAGAAGATATCCTATCGGGATACAGAATTTTGAGCAGTTACGTAATATGAATTGTGTATATATTGATAAAACTGCATTGGTTTATCAATTAGTTCATACGGATACTGTATATTTTCTTAGCCGTCCCCGCCGCTTCGGAAAAAGTCTTCTAGTCTCTACTCTGGATGCCTATTTCTCTGGAAAAAAAGATTTATTCAAAGGACTGGCGATAGAACAGTTGGAGCAGGAATGGACTGTTTATCCTGTGTTGCATATTGATTTCAGCAGAACAAAATATACCGCTATTGAAGATTTGCAGGAACAATTGAATCTTTATTTGAGCGGATGGGAGAGGACTTATGGAAAAAATGAAGAAGAAACGAGCTATGCAGCCCGTTTGACAGGCTTGCTTCAACGGATTTATCAACAGACAGGAAAGCAGGTTGTCGTATTGATTGACGAATATGATGCACCTTTATTGGATAGTAATAGTGACTCAGCTTTACAAGGACAATTACGAACCGAGATGCGTAAATTCTTCAGTCCTCTCAAAGCCCAAGGGCAATACCTTCGTTTTTTATTTCTGACGGGTATCAGCAAATTCAGCCAGATGAGCATATTCAGTGAGCTGAATAACTTGCAGAATATCAGTATGAGTGATGATTATAGTGCTATTTGCGGTATTACAGAATGTGAATTGTGGAGTCAGATGCAACCGGATATTGAGAGGATTGCTCAAGCCAACCATGAGACATATGAAGAAGCCTGCCAGCATTTGAAACGGCAATATGACGGTTATCATTTTAGTAAGAACTGTGAAGATATTTACAATCCGTTCAGTCTTTTCAATGCTTTTTCTCAAAGGGACTATAAAAGTTTCTGGTTCTCTACCGACACGCCTACTTTCTTGATTGAGATGTTGCAGCGAATGGACTTCAATCTCAATCTCTTGGAGAAGATGGAAGTGAAAGATGAGGACTTTGATAAAGCGACGGAGGTTATCACCGATCCGATTCCTGTACTTTATCAGAGCGGTTATCTGACTATTAAAGGATATGAACCTCTTTTCCGTACATACACGTTAAGTTATCCTAACGAAGAAGTTAAAATAGGCTTTATTGAGACGCTGATTCCTTCCTATCTCAATCAACCCACCCGCGAAAGTAATTTCTATGTAGTCTCTTTTGTAAGGGATTTGATGAAAGGTGATATTGAGCAATGTCTGCTTCGTACCCGTTCTTTCTTCTCTTCTATTCCTTATGATTTGGAGAACAATCAGGAAAAACACTATCAAACCATCTTTTACCTGCTGTTCCGTTTGATGGGGCAATATGTGGATGTAGAGGTAAAGAATGCCATTGGCAGGGCCGATATAGTGATAAAGATGCCTGATGCGATTTATGTGCTTGAGTTTAAGGTAGACGGAACTCCCGAAGAAGCGTTGGCACAAATCAATAGTAAACAATATGCCATTCCTTATGAGATAGATCATCGTAAGGTTGTAAAAGTTGGTGTGAATTTCGATAGCGCAACGCGGACTTTGGGAGAGTGGGAGATAGAATATTCTTAGACAGAAATAAATTGAATCATATATACTTGAAATCAAACATTTTCTGCTTATCTTTGTCAGCATGAAAAAAGGAAACGGTAAAGGAGACGAACTTATGGCAAGTAATTATATTCGTTTCGATTGGGCAATGAAACGCTTGTTGCGTAATAAAGCCAATTTTGCAGTTCTCGAGGGTTTTCTTACCACTCTTCTAAATGAAAAGATAGTCATTCAGAAACTGTTGGAAAGTGAGAGCAATCAAGAGGACGAATTTGACAAGTATAATCGGGTGGATATGCTTGCAGAAAACTCAAAGGGTGAACTCATTTTAATTGAAGTTCAAAACAATAATGAGTATGCGTATTTCCAACGTATGTTATTCGGCACTTCTAAATTGGTGACCGAATACATAAACCGCGGGGAAGGGTATGACAAAGTAAGGAAAGTATATAGTGTCAATATTGTATATTTCTCTTTAGGGAGTGGAAAGGATATCGTATATCATGGAAAAACAGAATTCCGCGGAATCCATCAGGGAGATGTTCTGGAATTGACTCCTTTCCAGAAACAGACATTCAAAGTCGATAGTGTCAGTCAGCTTTATCCCGAATATTATATTCTGAAGGTCAATGATTTCAATCAAGTGGCCTGTAGCCCGTTGGAAGAATGGATTTATTATATGAATACAGGTGATATACCTGATGGTGCGACAGCGCCGGGGTTGGATGAGGCTCGTCAACGCCTGAAACTGGATAAGATGACTAAAGAAGAGTTAAATGCTTATTATCGTCATTTGGATAATATAGTGATTCTACGCGATAATATATATACCGAGCGTGCGGAAGGTCGTGCGGAAGGTCGCATGGAAGAAAAAAGAGAAATGGTACATAATATGAAATCTTTGAATATTCCACTTGATACCATTTCGCAAGTTACAGGACTATCCATTGAAGAAATAAAAAGCTTGTAGTAGGGATTGCCCCCGAAAAATGTGAATTTTAAAATGATAAAGACAACGCTTCCATTTATACAGGGAGCGTTTTTTTTATTCCTCATTTATGCAGTTTTTAGCTCATGAATAGCAGAATCTCTTATTCAGAGAGACACGGTTGACGTTCCATTCTCTGTTGAAACTGAAAGAATCTTGTTTCTCATGATATGGTTATCGCTTGATTTATTCGTTTGTTAGTTTGAATAATGTTACCTTTGTGGTTGAAAAGGAACTAAAATGAAACATGATGAGAACTTATAATATTATTTTGTTGTTCATTGCTACTTGTATCAGTGGAGTTGTATTTTTCTTTGCTTGTACATATACCTATGAGTCCAAGCTATCTGTTTTTAAACAAAAGGCAAAAAGCACTTTTATTGAGGCTGTTGATCAGGAAGTGAAAAGACGGAATGTGGAAGGTCCTTTAGTATCATATTTTGAACCAAAATATGTAGCTGCTGATGTACCGGATTCTGTTTGTATTAGAGATTCTTTGGGGATACATGAGTATCCTTTAGATCGGAATAAGCATTATATGAATATAACAAGCAATAGAGATTTACGTGCTTTGCATAGTTACACCTTTGGGAAGCACCCTATTATTGCAGATTCATTAAATATTATTTGGAGAGAATATTTGTTGGAAGCTCATCTTCCTGTTGAATCTGCTTTGTCTGTTTCAGTAACGGATGAAAAGGGAAAAGTAAAATCTTGTAATAAAACTCAATGTGAATGGTGTAATTTCTCAAATATAGTATTTACAGTTTATATTGGTTATGCTTGTGAAATAGAAGTGAAAGGGTATATCTATTATTCCATATGGAGTATAATACATTTTGAACTTTTACTCTATTTATTACTGTGTATTTTTATTGTTTATGGAATGTATAAAACTTGGATCTTAGTTCGGAAAAAGCTCGTTTTAATGCAACAAAAGAATACTATAGAAGTCTTGAAAATAGTAAAAGAGGTAGATAGTACTCCTGTACGTTCCTATATGTTAAAAGAGGATATGATATTTTATGCGGAGAAAAAGACTATAGAACTCAGAGGGATAAAAACAAGACTTTCCCCTCAGGCTAATGAATTGTTGGAGTTGTTTTTGAATAATAAAGAAAAGCATTATATTTTAAAAGATGATGAAATAATGAGTAAATTGTGGCCTAATAGGAAGGAGCGTGTGGAAAATGTTCATAAAGCGGTAGGTCGTTTACGTAATATACTTCATAAACTAGACTCTGATATTGACATAAAGAGAGGAGTTGAAAGTTATCAATTGATTCTTTAGTCATTTTAGCGAATAAATTAGAAGATTATAAGTGCCGATGAAATCGGTGTTTTTTTGAAAAAATGCAGTTGGTCCGAAATGGTCCGCTGCTTTTTTTGTCTATATCCTGCCAATCTCCTACTTTTGCTCACATAATTAGAGTTTCCTGAATAATATCAGTTAACTGATTTTCATCGAAATAGCTCTATCCATATTTTCTCATTTCGCAA
>NZ_JANJZR010000121.1 GCF_024623065.1 Bacteroides acidifaciens | reverse complement strand
CAGCTTAAAGAAAATGAACCGAGTTGTATAGTAATGAATAAAAAAGAAGGTGTATCGTGCATTACGACACACCTCCCCGCTATAATGGATGTTAAAGATTGGCTATTTCTCCAGTTTGCAACGGATGCATTTGTTCAGTTTGTGGCGAATGCGACTGATTGTTTCAGGTGTGACTTGTAAGAAAGAAGCCACTTCTTTCAACGTAATGTGCTCTTGAATGTCGGGGCATCTGTTCAATAAATCAAGATAAAGTTCTTCCGTAGTTTTACAGTACATATCCAATAATCTATGATACATCAACAAGTATGATTGTTCGACAAGCGTACACTTTATTTGCATGGTTTCGGCATTTGTCGTAAAGAATTCCTCTGCCGTTGAATACGGTAGATAGTAAATCTTTGAATCGCAAACAGCCTCAATAGTGACTAATGACGGTCGGTCGGGATTTATGAATGTACATAAACTCCCTGCAAATTCATTTGAAAAAGTATATCCTACTATATGTATATTTCCTCTTTCATCCACATGGATATATCTCAATAAGCCGTTTTCAATATAAGCCCCCCGGCGGTTCATTTTACCCTGAACAGAGAACTGTTCTCCCTTTTTGAGTTCGATATAAGTTCCATGCTCCAAGATGAAATGTTTTAATAATTCCAATCGGGAATGCTTACCGTATTGTGCATTGAAGTTCTTCATATGTTTGATATTGTTAGGAGATGATATTTTTACTAATCTCATGCTTATACAAAACTACAATAAAGTTGTAGTTTTACAAAGACATTATTGGCATTTAAAGGAATATAACTATTTTTGTAGCAGAGTATTGAAACAGTGGAAACATAAGGCAAATTAAAGAAATACGCTCGTTTCTATATCGTTACCCATTATTCTATATACTTCTTGTAAATACCTGTTATTCAATAGATAATATTCTTGTTTTCGTTTCCCGAAAAGATAATGTAATATTTGAAAATATACTAAATGCTAAAAAAACTTCTTGGATATATTGATAATTCCAAATAAATATCTACCTTTGCACGCAGAAATCGAACCTAAGACACAAAATTGTGTTGAACGGTGCAAAGTTGTGAAAACCTTATTCAAGGGACTAACATCGTAATAAAGATATAACTTATTGAGAAATAGTGCTATACAAACCGACTTTCGGTTGCTGGTGGCACCACTTCTTCAAGCAATCGGAATGTAGCGCAGTTGGTAGCGCACTACGTTCGGGACGTAGGGGTCGGGCGTTCGAGTCGCCTCATTCCGACCAAGCAAAGGGTAACTTTCTGTAATTCAGTAAGTTACCCTTTCTCTTTTTCAAGTATCCGGGACGAAATCGGGACAACAATACAAGAGAACACTAACCTATTATATCATGAAGAACAAATACTACCTTCTCTCAGTAGCAGCCGCTACCTTGTTGTGCGCCAGTTGCACAAAGCCTCAAACCACTCTTTCGGACAAGGAGCAAACGTTCAATCCCCCTATCATGGGATGGAGTTCGTGGAATGTATTCCGGGTTGACATCAGCGAAGATATTATTAAACATCAAGCCGACCTTATGGTAAAGAAAGGTCTGAAAGATGCAGGTTATCAGTACATTAATGTAGACGACGGCTACTTTGGGAAAAGAGATAATAACGGTGTCATGCACACACATGAGACACGTTTTCCGAATGGTATGAAACCGGTGGCAGACCATATCCACGGCTTGGGCATGAAAGCCGGTATCTATACGGATGCAGGCAACAACACCTGCGGCTCTATCTGGGACAATGACGCGGCAGGAGTAAGCGCAGGCATCTATGGTCACGAACCGCAGGATGCCCAATTATACTTCGGCGACTGGGGATTCGACTTTATTAAAATTGACTATTGCGGCGGAGATGTGCTGGGACTGAATGAAAAAGAACGCTACACCTCTATCCGCAACAGCATAGACAAAGTGAACAAAGATGTTTCCGTGAATATCTGCCGATGGGCCTTCCCCGGTACTTGGGCGAAAGACGTAGCTACTTCCTGGCGTATCAGCGGAGATATCAACGCACATTGGGGTTCACTGAAATATGTAGTCGGAAAAAATCTCTACCTGTCTGCCTATGCCGGAAACGGACATTACAATGATATGGATATGATGGTAATCGGATTCCGCGACAACAGCAAAGTAGGCGGAAAAGGACTTACCCCGACTGAGGAAGAAGCCCATTTCGGTTTGTGGTGTATCATGAGCTCCCCTTTGCTTATCGGCTGCAATCTGGAGAATCTGCCGGAATCTTCACTCGAATTGCTGACAAACAAAGAATTAATCGCACTCAATCAAGACCCGCTGGGATTGCAGGCTTATGTAGCGCAGCATGAAAACGATGGCTATGTATTAGTGAAAGATATCGAACAGAAACGTGGCAATGTACGTGCTGTGGCATTATACAATCCTACTGATACAGTATGCAGCTTCTCCGTTCCATTCTCTTCTCTGGAATTTGACGGAAACGTGAAAGTTCGTGATTTGGTAAAGCGTAGTGATTTGGGCAATTTTTCCGGCAACTTTGAACAAACTCTGCCTGCCCGCAGTGCCATGTTCCTTCGTATGGAAGGCGAAACACGCCTAGAACCGACTTTGTATGAAGCGGAATGGGCATACTTACCTCTTTTCAACGACTTAGGCAAGAACCCTAAAGGCATTATTTACGCCAACGACAAGGAAGCATCCGGCAAAATGAAAGTGGGATTCCTCGGCGGACAACCGGAAAACTATGCTGAATGGCGCGAAGTATACAGCGGAGACGGCGGACGTTACAACATGACCATTTACTATTCATTCGGTAAAGGACGACAATTGGAAGTAAACGTCAACGGCATTATCACAAAAATCAATTCATTGGGAGAAGACGAAACCCACAATCAAATCTCCATTCCTGTAGAACTGAAAGCAGGATATAATACCATCCGCATGGGAAACAGCTATAACTGGGCACCGGATATTGACTGCTTCACGCTGACCAAAGCTCTATAACAATATAAAGAGCCTATATAATAAAAAGGAGCAATAATGAATCTATCTCATTTTGCTCCTTTTCTGTTTAGCTACGTCTGGTTTCTACTTCGGATTTACTATAATTTCCGCCCTCTCTCTAAATGTCACTTGTAATTGAGCCTTTTCATTCAACGGAGTCCATACAACCCGCTTACACTCTCCTACCTGCAAAGAGTTACGATGAGAATTACTGCCTCTTAGATATTCCGTACCAATTTCGCAATTCTCAAAATTCCATCTCCATATACTATTCAGATTCAAATAAAAATTTTCTATCTTACCGTCCTTTGCTTTAAATCTCAAATCTTTTCCATCAACACTAAAAGAACGGAACTGACAAGAATCAAGCAATACTTCCTGATGAAGAGCATATATAAACAAAGAATCCATTTTTACCTTCTTCAAGTTCATCTTTAAACCATTCGCATAAAAAAGAAGGCTGTTTAGCGAATCCACAGATAATTGTACATCCATCCCTGTCGCATAGATATTGCCTCTATCACGGAATTTCGCAGGAATATTCCCATTACTCAAATCAAGTTCCATCAGCAATGTGTCATTTACCTGACTTACTTTCAGATACTGATTCTTCGGATAAACAATCTTTCTTTCTCCTGCTGTAGAAGGACTTGTCACTGTCACATCACCATTCACATAAGCCCACCTGTTTTCACTATCCTTATCCTTGTTAATAGACATCTTCACTGTATGTACATTGTTCAAATTCATCTCTACCCGTTCATCTCCCCCGACAAAAAAACCATTACTCTGATGTGATTGTCCTGATACGGATATTAGAACTATAAATGTGACAATGACAACCAATCCGGAGACGATAAGACCTATTAATATATAAGTAGTACGTTTCATAACATTTCGTTTTTTATTTCTGCTTTTTTATAAACTCACGATACATTGTTTCTATCTCCTTCATCGGAATATCAAGCGTATAAAGCTGGCGAAAGAAATACTCCAATTCTTCTTTCAAAAAGATTTCTTTGCGAAGAGAATGAATCAACTCCTTTGCCCCTAATGCTACAAAATATCCTATACCGCGTTTATTATAAATAATATTCTGTACCTGGAGATAATCAAAAGAACGCATCACCGTATTGGCATTCACCTCTACAATAGCAGCATATTCTCTGACCGAAGGGACACGTTCTTCTTCCGGATACTGCCCCAGCAATATCTCATCACAGATTCTATCTGCAATTTGTAAATAAATGGCTTTACTTTCTTTAAAATTCATAAGCTAAGGATTACATTCGGTTAATAATTTCAGACTCCTTGAAACGGAAATAAGCAAGTATCCAATTAAACAAGGTAAAGAATATGCTGACAGCAATTAATAATCCCCACATTGCTTCATCGGACATTATAATATTATCCGGGAAAGAATAATGCTTATTACTCTGCAACAACATTTTGCTCATAAAAACTCCCACCAAGAAATAAACTATCCAGATAATCGTTCCCGATGCAAATGTTTTTAGGAATGAGTTTTTGGGCCATATAGTGCTGCCTAATACAAATAAGGATTGAACGAAGAAATATCCTGCTATCACTGCGCCAAACTGTAAACCGGTTCTGCATAATGTATAATAATCTTTCCCCCTACCTACCAGATGAGACAAATCAACAGGAGCTATAAAGTACTTTTTCGGATAAGCCAACGAATAGACCATAACCCGCGTATAGTCCGCCAATTTATAGGTAAACAGGAAAACCACCAGAAATACCACCGTAAACACAAACCAGCGTGAAAAAAATCTCTCAAAAGGAGTTACCGGAGTCATTAATGTAGACGTGCGACTCGTTTTTGTTTTCATCTTCTCCATCGTGAACGAAGCACTCAAACAGCCGAATATCCATAAAGACCAAATAAAAGCAATCAAAAGAAATGACCACGTAGGGTCTGTTGTATACGAATAGTTCCCCCTATATTCAAAATATCCGTTCCAAACCATCGCCACCGCCATCACTCCATAAAGCAATACGATACGAAGCACATTCGATCTCCAACTCTCCACCATCTCTTTGCGGCAAAGATTCATAAAACGAGGCAAACTAAAAAAAGTATCTTTTATCATCGTCTTTTATTTTTGAGCGTGAAACAATCGGGCTATCTCTTCAGGAGCAGCCAATGTAGCATCAAACAGAAGTTCCAGGTTAATCTCCGATTCTTCTTTCTCTACATTGGGAAGTATCAGATGGTTACCTTGAATTGTAGGAATCGCAAAGAGAGCACTCTTTGCCAACTCCCGGTTGTCACTCTCCACAAAGTAAAGTTTGTCGCAGATTTCACTTGTCGATTCATCCAGTAGCACACGGCTCTCATCCATAATCAACACATGGTCGAGCACCTTATCTATATCACGTACCTGATGCGTGGAAATCACAATTGTCTTATCATCCGACATGCCCGACGCGATAAACTTGCGGAACTGGCTTTTTCCGGGAATATCCAAACCGTTGGTCGGTTCGTCCATCAGCAAAAGCGACGTATTCGTAGCAAGCGCGAAGCTCATGAATACCTTCTTCTTCTGTCCCATAGAAAGCGTTCCGAGATCAATATCAATATCCATCTCAAAACAATGAAGATACTTAATCATCTCCTCCTTGTTAAAACGAGGATAGAAAGGACTGTTCAGCTCCACATAACTGACCAAAGACACCGAAGGCAATTCAAACTCCTCGGGAACCAGAAACATATCCTGCAAAGTTACCGGCAACCGGCGACGCACATCCGTATCGTGAAACATCACCCTGCCGCTTTTAGGCGTCAATAACCCGGACATCAAATAAAGAAGAGTGGACTTTCCGGCGCCATTCTTTCCCAACAATCCATATACCCTGCCGGATTTGAATGAGAGAGAAAAGTCTCGAAGCACCTCACGCTTTGATTTGCGATAAGTAAATGAAAGATTTTCTACTACAATCATAGTACTTTTATTTAATAAATTAATCAAATCTAGTGTATTAGTATAATAGTACACTGCAAATATAGATAATCTTTTGAATAAAACAATAGAAAAGCCCAACAAAGTACAATCGAGTAGAAGGAATGGGATTAATTCCCGTTCCGACCTCTCACACCACCGTACGTGCCGTTCGGCATACGGCGGTTCCCTAATTAACCTTTAAACACAGGATGGTAGTACATCTTAAAAGTAGGGTAACCAGCTCGAAGCAAACGCCCATCCGACAAAGCCGCTTGTACGGTGGGATGACTTGCCATTCGCCTGTACAACGACCAAAGGCATAAGAAAGGAATTTGATGTCACGCATATAAGCAACATAGGGCTTCTCCTTATTCACCTTTAGAAAAAGTTTCGTTTCAATAAAGGGAAGCAGATTATCCAATGTACACTGGGCGGAACGACGGCTTTTACTAAAGATGACCAGGTCATCAGCATACCGAACGAACAAATGCCCACGTTTCTCCAGTTCCTTGTCTAACTCATTAAGCATTATATTGCTTAACAAGGGGCTCAATGGACCACCTTGAGAGACTCCGACCGGACTGGACTCTTTCTTGCCTCCTATAAGTATACCGGAATTCAGATATTTATGAATCAGAGAAATGACCCGACCGTCTTTGATGGTACGCGACAGGATTTCTATCAACTTACTATGGCTGACGGTATCAAAGAATTTCTCCAAATTCATATCGACCGTGAACACATAACCGGCAGAGATATATTCGCCACATTTTAATAACCCATCATGAGCACTACGATGAGGGCGGAAACCATAGCTGGTTGGTGAAAATTGAGGTTCATAAAGAGGTTGAAGCACTTGTGAGATGGCTTGCTGAATCAAGCGGTCAACCACCGTGGGGATACACAAGTTACGTGTCTTCCCATTCGATTTGGGAATCTCCACACGACGCACAGGGTTCGGATGGTATTTACCCATCATAAATGGAAGTTATTAGCTTATCCTTGTGGCAACGAAGATAAGGAAGCAACTCATCCACTTCCATACGGTCAATGCCGCCACTACCCTTGTTACTCTTTACCTGTTTATAAGCAAGGTTTAGATTAGAAGGGGAAAGAATATATTCCAATAACTCTACTTTTTCCTGTTTAATGGCTGTAAGATGATTTTCTGTTATCCCCATGAAAGTCTACATACCAATCATGACTTCAGGTTCCACCCTCTGCGCCGATTGGTCGGATAGAGTGTCTATGTTCTGCTTTCTTCCTCTCATAAGATCACTCTCCACTTCTCCTGTCACGACAAACAACTAAAATTATTCACTATCTGATGCCGTCAAAACAATCGTATAATGCCGTGGCACTAAAAACAGAAAGCCTCGCCCGTCAGATAGACAAGCGAGGCTTCTTCAAAAACGGCGGCTACCTACTCTCCCACTGTTACGCAGTACCATCGGCGTGACGAGG
>NZ_JANJZR010000120.1 GCF_024623065.1 Bacteroides acidifaciens | reverse complement strand
CGTATCGGTGAGCATGACGAACCTGAATTCAAAGTATCTGATGGATATGGTATACCAACAGGCATCATGGGATTCAGTGATGTTCAAGTAACGGATAGTGCCATTTATGCGGTGTTTCATGGGACGCCCTTTAAAGAGATAGCAAGGCAAAGTGGAAAACTTCCTGACGGCGGAAAGTACATTTATGTATTTAGCTTGAAAGGAGAACCGCTGTATAAGTATGTGCTCGACCATTATATATATGGTATTTGGGTAGATGAAGCTACTAAAACAATAATGGCGACAGATGTAAATAACGATCAGCCCATACTAAAGTTTTGTTTTGGTAGCGTATGAGAGAATTAACTTGATTAAAAGGAGCAGAATGATGAGTTTGTTCATCTTGGCGGATTTGCTTACCTATCATCTGCTCCTTAACCCCTAAAAAGAAAGGAGGTTATTTAGATACAAACATAAGAATAAAAAATTAATGTAGCAAACTGTTGCTATTCTGTTGAAATGATAGATACAGAAGAAAAAGAAATTTTATTTACTGAAAATTATAGAATAATGAAAAAGAAAGTAATGGGCATTATTGCCGTTATTGCTATCGCTGCTGTAGCAGGATACAATGTATATACTTCGCAGAATGATGTGAAGTTATCTAATTTGGCTCTTAATAATGTGGAAGCTTTGGCAGGAGATACAGAATGGGGTACATATTATTGCAGAATGAGTCCTTGGACATGGGAATGCAAGAATACTGTATATGGTACGGTATGTTATTGTAATATGTAAATATAGATTGTAGTAATGGCTGTCTAAAGACTTGTTGAGGTATCTAAATATATGCCTAAAAAAGTCTTTAGACTCCTTAGGTAGGTTCTTCTAAAATGGTAGGTCATGTATAAATTAAGTAGTTTATTGATATTGTTTTTTCTTTTCTCATGTGGTTCTCCTAAAGAGGATTCATATATTTTAGAAGCAAGTAATGATTCGCTTGTTTTCGATTTGAATCCTCAAACCTCTATGTTTATAAAAGCTCTATTTCCATATACGGACGAGAAAGGTAGGGAATATTTAACATTTCAAAATAATATAGAACCTGAGATTTTATGGTATGATATGAAGTCGCAAGAATATATTAAAACTACTAAAATTGATAAGGAAGGTGAAAATGGTATTAGTAATTTTGTAGGATATTATATATATTCTGATGATGAAATTTATATACCTGAAGGGATGAGAAATACGATAAATGTGATTGATAAAGATGGAAAGATTCATCGAAAGATTGTTTATGATAAAACTACTCAAGGAAAATCTACAATTCCATTCAATTGTTTATCTTTTCCTTATACTCCTATCTATATGATTAATGGTAAAATGTATTTACCACAATCCCCTAATATGGGACTAGGTGATCGGATTGTGGAAGATAGTCCTGTTACTTTAATTCTTGATTCTATAAAACATTCATTAACAGAATTCGAATTGAGATTCCCAAAAGTAAGATCATCTGTGGAATTAAGAGGGAATACATTAGGTATAGAGATGAGTTATAGTCAAGTTTATGATGGAAAGAATTTCATTTATTCTTTCTTTTTTGATGAAAATCTTTATATTGTATCCCCGGATGGAAAAGTTAGAAATCAAGTAAAGACAAGAAGTAAATATGTTGATGAAATTTATAATGAGAAAAAAGTTCCAGGAGATATAACGGAACTTGTTAGAACCTTGTGTACAATTCCAATGTATGGTAATTTGATATATGATAAATATAGAGATGTATATTATCGTTTTGTTTATCCAGAGACAAAATTAGAGAATGATAATTATATGGATATTTGGCAATTAGGAAGGACGAAGTTCTCTATTCTAATTTTAGATAAAAATTTTGAGATATTAGGTGAAACTCTATTTCCAGAAAATATCTATGCATCCAATCTTTTTTTCATTCGAAAAGATGGCCTTTATATTAGTACTAGTTTCTTTAAGAATCCTACTTTTAGCGATGATAAGTTATGTTTTCGTAGATTTGATTTAATTCAGACAAAAAAATGAAGAAAGGGTATATTGTTTTATTTGTAATATTTACATTTTCATTTTTATTCTCTTGTAAAGAATCAGCATCTGACCGGATTGCTCGCTTAGTCACAGAATGGGATAGTCGAGAAATTATTTATCCCAATAAAATGTATTTTACAATATTAGGAAGGGATACAATTCAAAAAGAAATTATGAATAGTAAATATTCGATTATTACATACGTTGATTCTGTAGGCTGTACTAGTTGTAAATTGGCATTAAGTAGATGGCTAAAGTTTATAGCTGAATTAGATACGATAACAGAGTCATCAGTGCCAGTTCATTTCTTTTTGAATCCCTCAAATAAAGATGAAGTAATTAAAATATTTGAACATAATCAGTTTGATTATCCAGTTTGCTTAGATGAAAAAGACTCGATTAATATATTGAATAATTTTCCTCAGGATATATTTTTTCAAACTTTTTTGTTAGATAAAGATAATAGAGTGATTGCTGTTGGAAACCCTGTACTTAATCCGAAAATTAAAGATTTGTATTTCAACATTCTTTTAAATAAAAGCGGTCGGGAAAAAGCGAAACAAGTTCCTTTAACAAAAATAACAATTTCTGAGCAAACGATAGATATGGGTAATTTCTCATGGGAAGTTAGTCAAGAAAAAGAAGTAACAATAAAAAATGTTGGTGATTCCCCATTAGTTATAGATGAGGTATCAACTTCGTGTGGGTGTCTAACTATAGAATATAATAAAAAACCTGTATTACCCCAAGATAGTACTTGTATTAAAATAAGATATCAAGCAGAGTATCCTGAATATTTTAATAAAACTATTACTGTCTATTGTAATGCAGAAGGTGCTCCGCTGAAATTGAGAATTAGTGGAAATGCGAAATAAAGTTGAATTAGGTGTTTGTTTCAAATGGGCAACTAAACAATTAAAATCATAGTTGAGCTGTCTTTTCAAAATGGTGGAGCCTATGATTCTTGTAAAATTGATAGGGAAAATGAAATGTATAAAGAATAAAATTTTGCTATTAGGCGGAATATTGATGTTTTTATTATTATCCTGCCGAACAGGTACTAAGGAAACTATTCGGGTGGAAAATATCATCTGTCAATCTTTTATTAGTGAAGATGATTATATGATAGGGGGAGTTAAAGAGATGGCATTATCGGATTCGATTTTAGCAGTTATGGATCCTAAATCCGACTCTATGTTGCTCTTTTTTAATGTAAAAGCCGGAAAATATTTGGGAAAGGCCGCTAAGCGTGGACAAGGTCCATCTGAATTTACTGTACTTTCTTCTTTAGAATCACATAATGAAAGTTCGTTTTCATTTTACGATATAAATAGAAAAACGTTTTATTATACAAATTCAACAACCGCAGGCACTGTGCGGTTTACTCCTGCTTTTCGTGTTGACAGTGGATTGCCACTTGAAGTTCATCCTATGGCTAACGGGAAGTTTATAGCTCCTGGTATTTATGAAAAATACAGGTATTGTGTGTTGGATTCCAATGGACAGGTGCATAGTACGTTTGGGGAATGGCCTTATAGGGATGAGGATGAAAAGAATGTTTCCGGCATTGTTCGTTCGCAGGCTTATATGTTTGGTATAGCGTCCTCTCCTTCAAAAACGAAATTCGTCGCTTATCTTATGTCAGCGGATATGCTGTCTTTCTTCTGGTGCTTCGAGAGATTCGCCACTCGTTTATTTGTGGGCTACATGCTCGGAAGATTATGTGTACCTATTGTATTCCGGAAAAAATTTCCGTCAGAATGCTTTGGCGTCATTTTCAGGTGATATGATATATGTATATAATTGGAATGGTGATAAAATGGTAAATAAAAAGTATGGCTCATGCATAAATCAAGCAGTTTGTTGATATTGTTCTTTCTGTTCTCGTGTAGTTTTCCGAAGAAGGATTCTTCGTTGGATTATGCCTTGCAAAGATCCGGCGACAACCGTAGGGAGCTGGAAAAAGTACTGGAACATTACCGGGACAGCGGCTTGAAGTATGATGCCGCCCGTTTTCTGATAGAGAATATGCCTGCCTGCTACGGTAGTGATTGCCGGTCCTTGGACGCGCTCCGGCCGCTTTATCAAGATTATGATTCGATTAATCGCATGTATGACTTCCGTACACCTTCGGAGTGGGGCAAAAAGATAGACGGTTTGTATGGAAAATATCACTACTTGCTTCACCGGGCTTATGAATCGGAAGATTTATGCGCAATGAAATCGAATTACCTGATACGGGAGATAGACCGTTCGTTCGATGCCTGGAAGCGGAATGTATATGCATCGGAATGCTCTTACGAGGACTTCTGTGAATATGTCTTGCCATACCGCCGTCTGAACGGACTGGTGGCGGACCATGCCCGAGACACGTTTTATCATCGTCACGCAGGGAAGTATTATGTCCGGAAAGGAAAACAATGGATGTCTGAGACGGACTCTTTGCTTTATGAATACAGACACCTGACGCATTCCGCCTTTTGGGGGGCGCAGATACCGGTATGGAACGCGGAAACATTCGAATATCTTCGTCATGGATTATGTATCCATCGTTGTTGGTATAACTCGCTTCTGCTGTCTGCTTTGGGGATGCCTGTTGCCATTGATTTTGTTCCTGCATGGGGGAACCGCAACAATTCCCACACCTGGAACGTATTGCTGTTGCATGGGCAGTCGTACGCATTCGAGGCTTTTTGGGACAACGACCGCTGGAAATACAAGCGCATTTACAACAACCGTGTTTCTGACAGTTCCTGGGGGAGGTTCCGTTTGCCGAAAGTCTACCGTCACACCTATTCCAATCATCCGGAGGGTCCTGCGGCAGATGCAAATGTGGAAAGGAGCGACATTCCCGCCCTTTTCCGGAATGTAAAGAAGGTTGACGTTTCCGCCGAATATTTTGAGACGCAGGATGTTACCGTGACGTTGACGGAGGTCGCTCCCGATAATGCGCGTTATGTCTATTTGGCCGTATTCGGTTATCAGCGGTGGCATCCGGTGCAGTGGGCAAAGATTGAAAAGGACGGGACGGCAACTTTCAAAAACATGGGTAAGGACATTGTTTATTTGCCTGTCTACTTTAAGGACGGGGTGCTTTTGCCCGCCGCATCTCCTTTCAAGTTGGATGCTGACGGATATATGCGCCTTTTGGCGGACGATGGTAAAAGAGGAAATGTATGCCTGCGTATTTTGACCGGCTCCTCAGCTCATGATGTGAATAGGGAAAATCTGAACATGATGCGCGGAAGCCGTTTTGTCAGTCTGACCGATGGAAAGCCGCAAACGGAAATCTGTTTATGGAGCGACCCGTTGGAATTGAAGATGAATAAGAGAATGCTGCCTGCCCGGCCTGCTTGTCGCCATATACGCATGTACCTTCCTACGGACACGCTTTCTGTGGGCGAGATTGCTTTTTATACGGATAAAGGGCGCATTCCTTCGGTGAAGGTCTTGTCGGATGTCATCCCTTTGTCTGTGTCTGAGGGTGCCGATAGATTGACAGACGGGATGGAAGCTGCCACTTGCAGAGGAAAAGTGCCGGGTCGGTTTGTCGATTTTGATTTGGGCGGCTTTTTTCAATTGACGGCGATAGGGATATATCCTTATCTGGACAGTCAGATTCGGGAGGATTGCAATTATACGCTGCAATATTGGGACGGAGAATGGAAGTCGAAGGAAACCGGGCAAGGGACCGCTTGCGGTTGGCTGGAATTTAAGGATGTTCCTTTGAATGCGTTGATGATGTTGAAGAACTTGAAGTGGAAAGGCGCTACTGCCGAGCGTATTTTTATCTATGAGGATGAAAGCTTCTGTTGGGAGTAAGGTTGATATTGAACGAGTGAATGGCAAATGAATGTGATAAAGAAGATAATAGCGAAATTTGTAGACCTTGCGTTTTATATGTTTTTGGGGGTAGTAGTTCTATTCTTGATGCAACTGTTCTGCTTTACTTCATTCAGGATACCTTCGGACTCTATGGAACCGGCATTGAAGGATGGCGACCGGATATTAGTTAATAAGATGATAAAAGGGGCTCGCCTGTTCGATGTTTTTGCAGCCTTGGATAATGAGGAAGTCACTATCCACAGGATGCCCGGATGGGGGAGTTTCCAGAGAAATGATATACTGGTTTTTAATTTCCCTTATCAAATGAACCGTTGGGATAGTGTCCGGATGGATGTAATGCAGTATTATGTAAAACGGTGTGTCGCCCTGCCGGGGGATACATTGGAGATTCGTGGGGGATTTTATAAAGTACGTGGTTGTGACGAACAGTTGGGAAACTACGATGCCCAGCAATATCTGGCGAATCTGAAGCATCCGGAACAGCATGGCATTGTGGTAGGTACATTTCCTTATGACAAACAACTGGGCTGGACGATCCGCGAGTTCGGACCTTTGCCGATTCCCAAGAAAGGTCAGATAGTAATGATGAACCGTACGAATTGCCTTTTATACAGGCAGCTGATAGGTTGGGAACAGAAGAAGAAACTACGTGTAAAAGACGGACAGGTAGTATTGGGGGACAGTGTGATTACCCAGTATCGCTTTAAAAAGAACTATTATTTTGTCTCCGGTGATAATATGGCTAATTCGCAGGATTCAAGGTACTGGGGGATGTTGCCTGAAGAATACATTGTAGGTAAGGCTACCCGTATTTGGTATTCGGAAGATAAATTTACGGAGAAACCCCGTTGGGACAGAATTATGCAGAAAATCAAATAAAGAACGAAAATAAAGTTGGAATTGATGCGGATGACACAGAAGAATATGGCGGATGTGATAACTCTTACAGGAGTTGCGGCAATCTTGAGCGTAGTAGTTTTTGCTACTTCGAATGATATTCCTGTCGGTGAAATGGCATATCAAAAACTATGGTTGGGACGCATGGCTTTTGTTTTCGTCGCTTGCTGTCTATTATCCTTTTGTCTGAATAGAAAAAACTATTTGTCTTTTCCAACCATCGTGACGTGGGTATTGATTATATTGGGAGGAATGGAAGCCGTATGGGGATTGAGGCAGATATACGGCCTGGCTGTTTCCAATCATTCTTTATATGCGCTTACAGGATCTTTCTATAATCCGGGACCTTATTCGGGATATTTGGCGATGATATTCCCGCTTTGCTTGTATGAATGGCTGAATTTGAAAGAAAGGACGGAACGTACATGGGCGGAACAGGGAAAGTATTACATCGCATTAGGAGTTATGCTGTTGATTCTTTGTGTACTGCCTGCCGGAATGAGCCGTTCGGCTTGGATTGCTGCCGCAATATCGGGTACATGGGTATATGGAATGCGCGTTTCATGGGGAAGTAGATTAAAGGAGTTTGAACGAAAATATAAGAAAAGACTAGTACTGGTTTGTATTGCAGGCAGCGTTATAATCATAGTGGCAGGTTATGCTCTTTTTCAACTGAAAGCGACTTCTGCCAACGGACGCTTGTTCATGTGGAAAATTAGTAGTATGGCAATTGCCGAAAGTCCGGTTATAGGACATGGTACAGGGAACTTTGTTTCAGCTTATGGCAGAGCGCAAGAAAACTATTTTGCAAATGGGGAATTTTCGGAGACAGAAGAATTGGTGGCAGGAAGTCCGGAATATGCTTTTAATGAATATCTGCAAGTGGCGATGGAATATGGGATTCCTTTCTTATTGGTTGTCTCGCTGGTAATTGCATTTTG
>NZ_JANJZR010000011.1 GCF_024623065.1 Bacteroides acidifaciens | reverse complement strand
GAGACTATGTGACGAATAAAAACAGGTCGGTAAAGCCTATCTAACATAATCTCAGGAAAATTTAAACAGGCTCTAAACAAAAAACTTCTATATACTGTTAGTTACAGCAAGCAAAATGTATCTGATAGAGGCGGAAGATGAACAAAAGGCGGAAGTGTATTGTTGGCAGGAAGGCGGCACCTTTGCCAAACGGAATCCATTAGGACATTGGTTCCTTCGTTTTCCGAATGGTAAGCCATTCACAGAGAATAGCACCTACTATTTGTACGCTATTCCCGAAAAAGAAATAAACGCGAACCCAAATTTATAAATAGCTCTCTTAATTTTTTGACTTTGACCTTAACTTGTAGACCGGTGTACGTCGTGACGACGAATACCGGACGTTTCTTTTATCTCCAATTAAATATGTTAATATAATGCGCTTTGCTTCGCTTTATTTATGTAGATTTCTATCCGATCTTTTTCTTCTTCAAATTAGGCAGAAAGAACGTGACCAGTCCCAGCAACGGCATATAAGCACATATATTATAAACATACTCAATACTTGTCTTATCCGCCAAGTTACCAAGCACAGCCGATGCAACACCGGCAACCCCGAAAGCAAATCCGAAGAACAGGCCTGATATTAATCCAAGTTTGGTAGGAAGTAGCTCTTGAGCATAAAGCAATATGGCAGGGAAAGCGGAAGAAAGCATCAATCCCACGCAGAAACTTAAAATAATAGTCCATACCAGATTAGCGTGAGGCATCAGTAAACTGAACGGGGCAGCTCCCAAAATTGAAGCCCAAATAACATACTTCCGCCCGACGCGGTCGCCTACGGGGCCGCCCACCAATGTTCCGATAGCCGTAGCAACCAAGAATATAAATAAATATAGCTGCGATTCCTGTACGCTAACATTGAATTTGTGAATCAGATAAAATGTATAATAACTGGTCAGACTCGCCATATAGATATATTTCGAGAAAATCAATATAAGTAATATCCCGATAGAGATAGCCGTTTTATCCATAGGCAAAGGGAGATGAACCGGTTTTCTGACGCTGACAGTCTGAGCCTTCATCCGGTTGAGATAAGATTTATACCATTTGCAAATCGGATACATGACTCCGATAGCTGCAACCGCTACAAATGCAAATATGAAAAGATGCTGTCTTCCATAAGGGGCAACGAGCAAAGCCACCAATAAAGGGCCTAGCGAACCACCAAAATTGCCACCTACCTGAAAGAGTGATTGTGCCAGTCCGCGTTTTCCACCCGAAGCGAGAAATGTGATGCGCGAGGCTTCCGGGTGCAATACGGAAGAACCGATTCCGATTAAGAATACGGACAGTAGTATCCAATAAAGATTATCAGAAAAAGCTAAGTTTATCAGTCCTATCATGGTGAAGCTCATTCCGATAGGCAATGACCATGCGACGGGATATTTATCAAAGATGATTCCGGTAATCGGTTGGAAGACCGAAGCTGATAGCTGATAAATCAGTGTGATAAGACCGATTTGCGCAAAACTCAATCCTAAATCATCTTTGAATAGCGGATAAGCTGCTGATACAACGGACTGTAAAAGGTCATTGAGACAGTGTGAAAGACTTAATGCGATTAAGATGGAAAATGTAATTTTTCCTACGGGTTGTTCCTGATTTTGTATCATGATACCTATTGCTTTAGAAGTGTTCCTGAAAAATTGGCTGCAAAGGTACGCAAACTTTCCTGTTTTTCTAAAACTAAGGATTGTAAATTGTCGTTAATTCAGTTTTGAGTTACTGAACTATTCTTTATACCTGCTGTTGTTGAATTAAAAAAGGAGGATAAAATGAACTTTATTGGGTATATAATTTATTTTTAATCTAAAAAACTGAACTTAATTATGGAATGTAGACATGGAAATTTCTGGATTGGACTTGGACTTGGTTCTATCCTTGGTGCTATTGCTTATCGTCTTTCACGTACCGCAAAAGCCCGACAACTGGAAAATGAAATTTATGACGCTATCCACCGCATTGGTCGCGATGCTGAGGCGGCGGCAGCTTGTGCAGAGAAAAAAGCAATGAATCTTGGACTGAAAGCGGTAGAAACCGGAGCCGAAATTGCTGATAAAGTGGCAGCAGAAGCCGATAAGATGGCTGGAAAAGCAAAAGAAAAGTGGGAGAAATAATATTTTCAGAATTGGTAATCAGTTAACATATAGTTGATTATCAATTCTTTTTTACTATTTTATTCGCTTATGTATACACTGAATATTATCGTGTGTTCGCACACACTTTACCACTTTCTCTATTCTTTTCTATCTTTTTCGTGATAAAAACTATTTTTTTTCTCTTCTTTATCTGCTTTCAGGAGTACTTTTTACTGATAATTTTGGATTTTTTCTTATGTTTAATAACATGTGTATATTTGCTACGTTTGATATAAGTGTTTGATAATTAATTTTATAATCTATTTGTGTTATCGTGTGTGTGCGCACACATTATTGCTTAATTCAATAATTCATTTTACTTTTGTCATCGAAAAACAAGATATTTATTAAGGATGGACAAAGAATTCTCAAATATTCGTATTGTAGACATCGCTAAAATGGCGGGTGTCTCTGTCGGCACGGTGGATAGAGTCATTCATAATCGTGGACGGGTATCTGAAGAAAACAGGAAAAAGGTGCAGGCTATTTTGGAGATGGTTCATTATCAGCCTAATCTCATGGCGCGTTCATTGGCGTCCAAGAAACAGTATCACTTTGTCGCAATCACTCCGTCTTTTGCTCAGGGAGAGTATTGGGAAGCCATTTCAGAAGGCATTGATAAGGCTGCTTCCGAAATGGAGTCTTATAATATAACTATCACAAAGCTCTTTTTTGACCAGTATAACAACAAAACTTTTGATGATATAGTCCGTAATCTGTTGGATGAAAAGGTGGATGGTGTGTTAATCGCCACATTGTTTACCGATTCTGTTATCCGGCTTTCGCGTGAACTCGACCGATTCGAAATTCCCTATATTTATGTCGATTCCAATATTGAGGGACAGCATCAACTTGCCTATTTCGGTACAGAATCTTATGATGCCGGAGTTATTGCCGCCAGGTTGTTGACAGACAGAATTTCTCCTGCTTCCGATATTCTTATGGCACGGATTGTCCATAGTGGAAAGAATGACTCCAATCAGGGAAGAAACCGCAGGGAGGGATTTTGTCGTTATCTGAAAGAGATGGGATTCACTGGAAATCTGCATGAGGTGGAGTTGAAAATCAATGATTCGGTGTACAATTTCACGAAACTTGATGAAATCTTTGAATCAAATCCGAATATTGAAGGAACTGTTATTTTTAATTCTACCTGCTATATTTTAGGGAATTACCTGAAAGCAAGAGCCATGCAGTCGGTAAAACTGGTAGGTTATGACCTTATAGAGAGAAATACACAGTTACTTTCCGAAGGTGTGATTACCGCATTGGTTGCGCAGCGTCCCGAAAGGCAGGGATACGAAGGAATTAAGTCCCTATGCAATCATCTGTTGTTCAAGCAACATTCTGAAAAGGTAAATCTTATGCCGATAGATATTCTCCTTAAAGAGAACCTGAAATATTATCTGAACAATAAACTATAAATATAATAAATTTTTAGAAACCATGAATGAATTATTTAACGTAAAGGACAAAGTTGTTGTAATTACCGGTGGAGCCGGAATCTTGGGTAAAGGAATTGCTGCATACCTCGCAAAAGAAGGCGCAAGAGTGGTTGTGCTCGACAGAAGCGAAGAAACAGGAAGAGCATTGGTAGACAGTATCAAAGCTGAGGGCAACGAAGCCATGTTCCTTTACACTGACGTAATGGATAAAGAAGTATTGGAAGGCAACAAAGTAGAAATCATGAAGGCTTATGGTCGCATTGACGTATTGTTGAACGCTGCCGGAGGTAACATGGCAGGTGCAACTATCGCTCCGGATAAAACGTTCTTTGATTTGCAGATTGACGCATTTAAGAAAGTGGTGGATTTGAACCTCTTCGGTACAGTATTGCCTACAATGGTATTTGCTGAAGTTATGGTAGAACAGAAGAAAGGTTCTATTGTAAACTTCTGCTCTGAATCAGCTCTTCGTCCGTTGACTCGTGTCGTTGGTTATGGTGCAGCTAAAGCAGCTATTGCTAACTTTACTAAATACATGGCTGGTGAATTGGCTTTGAAATTCGGTAACGGCTTGCGTGTAAACGCTATCGCTCCGGGTTTCTTCCTGACTGAACAGAACCGTACATTATTGACTAATCCTGACGGTTCTTTGACCGACCGTTCAAAGACAATCCTTGCTCATACTCCGTTCAACCGTTTCGGTGAACCGGAAGATCTTTACGGAACAATCCACTATCTGATTAGTGATGCTTCTAACTTCGTAACAGGTACAGTAGCTGTTATTGATGGTGGTTTCGACGCATTCTCTATTTAATAAATGGAGAATTGGGAATTAAAAATTGAGAATTGGCTGCACAGCATCCGCATGTAGGCTCTCAACTTTTGATTCTCAACTTTTATTTCTTAATTCTCAATTTTCAATTCTTAATTTAACAATAGTATGTATTTATGTGAACAAACTTGGCGCTGGTATGGTCCTAACGACCCGGTAAGCTTGTGGGATATTAAGCAAGCCGGCGCTACCGGTATAGTAAATGCGCTTCATCATATTCCGAATGGTGAAGTATGGACAGTGGAAGAAATCATGAAGCGTAAGCAAATGATTGAAGAGGTAGGGCTGACGTGGTCTGTGGTAGAAAGTGTACCTGTGCACGAACATATCAAGACACAGACAGGCGACTTCATGAAATATATCGAAAACTATAAGGAAAGTATCCGTAACCTGGCAAAATGTGGTGTAATGGTAGTTACTTACAACTTCATGCCTGTATTGGACTGGACACGTACCGACCTTGCCTATACAATGCCCGACGGCTCTAAAGCGCTTCGCTTTGAAAAAGCGGCTTTCGTAGCTTTCGACCTTTTCATCCTGAAACGTCCGAACGCAGAAAAAGACTATACTCCTGAAGAAATAGCCAAAGCAAAAGCTCGTTTCGAACAAATGAGCGAAGATGATAAGAAACTGTTGGTTCGCAATATGATTGCCGGACTTCCAGGTTCTGAGGAAAGTTTCACGGTAGAGCAATTTCAGGAAGCGCTCGACCGTTACAATGACATTGACGCTGAGAAACTTCGTTCCAATCTGATTTTCTTCTTGAAAGAAATTGCTCCCGTTGCCGACGAAGTAGGAGTGAAGTTAGTGATTCACCCGGACGACCCTCCTTATACAATCTTAGGTCTGCCGCGCATCTTGAGTACGGAAGAAGATTTCAAAAAGTTGATTGAAGCCGTACCTAACGAATCCAACGGTCTTTGCCTGTGTACAGGCTCCTTCGGTGTACGTGCCGATAATGACCTTGCCGGCATGATGGAACGTTTCGGCGACCGTGTGAACTTCGTGCATTTACGTAGCACACAGCGTGACGAAGAAGGCAACTTCTACGAAGCTAACCACTTGGAAGGAAATGTAGATATGTATAACGTAATGAAGGCTTTTATTCTTCTACAACAACGTCGCAAATGCTCTATCGCCATGCGTCCCGACCACGGACATCAGATGATTGACGACTTGAAGAAGAAGACAAATCCGGGATATTCCTGCTTGGGACGCCTTCGCGGATTGGCGGAGCTTCGCGGTTTGGAAATGGGTATCGCTAAGTCTATTCTTTAATCTGAGTACATAATTAGCATTATTATAATTAAGAAACACTACGGCTATTATTGATTGAAATAATAGTTGTAGTGTTTCTTATTTGGTCTTTTTCCCTGATTGGGGAATGAATATATCGAACAAGCCTCCGACGTGCGTATCTTTATCTTTTTTTCACCGATTCCGCTCTCTATGGCTCGGGAATAATTAACAATGCGATTTGGGCGCAGGCCTCAGCGTCAGCAAGTGCGTGGTGATGGTTGTTCAAGTCATATCCGCATCGTTTTGCTACTGTGTGTAACTGATGATTGGGTAGTTCTTTGCCGAATACTTTCCTCGAAGTACGGCAAGTGCAATAGAATTTATAATTGGGATAATTCATTCCATACAATTCATGAACCGCCCGGAGACAGCCTTCGTCAAAAGGACTGTTGTGGGCTACAAGCGGCAATCCCTCTATCAATGGTTTGATTTCGGCCCATACATCGGGAAAATCTTCGGCTTCTATCGTATCATCGTAAGTTAGTCCGTGAATTGCTGTTGTCCATTGGGTATAATAATTGGGCGCAGGACGGATGAGGCGATAGATTTTATTCACAATCTTACCGTCTCTTACAATGACAACACCGACACTGCATACACTGGTACGCTTGCCGTTGGCTGTTTCAAAGTCGATTGCTGCAAAGTCTTTCATTAATCCTATTCTTTTTCATGAAAGAAATATTCTTTCTTTTCGTTATGTCCTTGTGAACAAATTATAAATCGATTGCAAATATAACATTTATTGTGTTGAATAGATTATATTTGTTGCTGTATAATTGCTCTTATGATGTTATATAAAATCCTTTAATCATCGAAGATATGAAAAAGTTGTTTTTATTGGTTTTTGTCTTGTTTGCATGGAATATCTTTGTCAATGCTCAGGATAGTGATGCAAGATATGTTGAAGTAATCGGTTCTTCGGAGGTAGAAATTGTTCCGGACGAAATACATTTTCTGATTCAGATAAAGGAATATTGGGAAGAAGAATATACGGGTAAATCAAAGAAAGAGGAAGACTTTCGGACAAAAGTGCCATTGGCTATGATTGAAAAGGATTTGCGCCGGAGTTTACATAAAATCGGAATATCGGATGAGGCTATCCGTACACAAGAAGTGGGAGAATATTGGCGTCAAAGGGGGAAGGAGTTTCTGATAGGCAAACAACTGGATATTCGTCTTACGGATTTCAATCAAATTAATTCCATTATCCGTTGCGTTAATACATGGGGAATTGAGTCCATGCGTATCGGGGAACTGAAACATAAAGATTTGCCTATGTATAGGAGGCAGGGGAAGATTGAAGCACTGAAAGCAGCCCGTGAAAAAGCGTCTGATTTGGTGGAAGCAATGGGACAGCAATTGGGGGAAGTCATTCGTATCATTGAACCTGCTGATAATAACATAAGTCGTTACCTTCCTTTTCAGGCACAGAGCAATGTCAATATGGGGACGGCGACTACCGAACAGTACCGTGTCATTAAGTTGAGATATGAGATGACTGCCCGTTTTGCTATAAAATAAATGCTTGTTAATCAGGCATACTACACTCTTTTTCACTCAAGATGCTCGCCAAATAGCTGGCAAAATCCTTGCTTATTGAACTGATAATACATTTCGATGCGTTCCGGTATGTCGTTCTCAAGCAATAGGAGCAGTTCTCTTGCAAATCCGTGTTTTGCCATAAATGAAGCTCCGTTGCAGATGACACCGACGATTTTGCCTTTCTCTATGGCTTGTTTCACAATCGGCACTATTCTTCAATTTGAGTGACAAAAGTAACTCCATTTTCATAAAATCTACCAAAATTAGCGAAATATATTTGATTACTAAGGGCAGAGTTGCGGGAATTTTGTTGTTTTTATCATGAATACAGCAAAAAAGTTTGAGTTACGCAAAAAGGCTGCGCATCACTGCACCTATCTTTGTCGAAGAAACAAGGAAACAGGTCAAGTATGGGTTACTTCAACACATTCTTTAGGGTAGAAATTACCAGTACGATTATCCGTTTTTCTGTTTCGCAAAAAAACAAATATAGAGGTAGGACAGTAGCTTCGGGATTATCTGAAATGAGGTCAACCGGAGCTTACTTCTTAACGGTGGCTATTGCTGGTTCGAATCCGGCCTGTTCTACCTCTTTTTTATCAACTAAGGTCAAGGAAGGCTTACTTCAAAAACAGCAGGAATGCACCATTGATTCACAGTCTCCCGATTACCTTACTTAAAAAACATAACGTATGAAAAAAGAGTTATTGAAAGTATCTGTCAGGCAAAATGCAATTTATCTGCCAGCGATAGAAGGAACAGAAAAGCGCGAAGCATTGACTTCGACTACTGTAACATTGGTTGCTCAACTTCGAAAAGTGGGATATAGCTTATCCGAGGAGTTGCTGCATGCTGTCAATCAGTTGCATCCGGCGCAACAGATGGAGATTCTTCAGGTGATGAAGGAGGTATTGGGCGTGACGCTCAATTGGGCTCCATTGGTGAAAGGCTGGGATACACCTACTGGAGAAACAGGATTAGACCATTTGATAACATGGATTGCCAACATCTTCAATAGCCAGAAAGGCGTGAAGCTGCCCTGCGGACACGTGATTCCCGATAATACCTTCCCTTTGGAGCGATACAACGGCTGCCCGTTCTGCGGAACTCCGTTTGAAACGTCCGCTACGGAATACTTCGGACAGGGAAGCAAGCTGAAAGTCCTTGAACTTTGGCGGGAAGAGGAGTTGAATGGTTTCTTCTGCGACCTGCTTGAATCGCATACGGCTCTTGATGCCACGCAAGTGGATAGCTTGAAGATTTTGCTTGGCGAACTTCCGTTGCCGGCAGTTGGAATCAAGATGAAAGAAACTTTGATGCTGGTGATAGATACATTGGTGGAGCAGGACAGGGCACAGGAAGCGCAAATCTATTTCTCCACTCCGAACGATATATTGCGTTATCTGTGGTATAAGAAAACCGGATTCCTGCAAATCATCGAACCTAAGACTATCATCCGTAAGGCAGGTAGAAACAATGCGCATATAACTGCTGTTTTGGATAAAAGCCGTTCGGCTGCTCAGGCGAAGCGTGAGGAACTGAAGTTGAAATACACCCGCCGTGAATGTAAAATGGTAGCCCTCTGGCTGAATAATCTGGAGATGAACGCGGAAAAGGCTTGCGAAATCATGCATCCGAAAAGGGAGATGTGGGTACGTATGATACGTGCGCTGCGTTTGGCGGAATATGCCCGTAAGCCGGGATTCGGGAATTTGAAGGAGTTGATGGATGTATTCTACTGTCAGACATATACGGTTTGGCAGGGAGAGGTGGATCGTTACCGTTTGAAGGCGGATGCTGCACAGACTTTCGCCTTGTTGAAGCAGCGGCCGGGTATGTTTGCACGTTCCTTGTTTGCCAATATGCTTTGGTTCGGACCGGAAGAGACGTTGGCTGCATTCAAGGAAGTCGTTCATTTGTTGCCGGTCCGTCTGGTGGTCACTTTGGGTATGTATGCGGAGAACTACTTTGAGCAAGGACGTAAGAGAATGGTGAAACCTTTGGGCGGTAATGCTCATTTGATAGAACCTCACTATTTGGTGGGTCTTTATATGGAAGATCAGTTGAATGCAATGGTGAAAGATGTGCAGGACTTGTGTAAGGAAGTCGTGACTGCCCGTTTTGCTAATGCGGTGGTCGAGGGAGAGAACAAAAGCATATATATCGACCCTATGTTGTTCCATATCCCGTTGTCTATCGGCGACCGTAGCGAGACGGTTCAGGATACTTCCTGTGCCTTGCAGGGAACACGTTTCCCGGTAGAAGGGGATAAGGTGCGCCTGTTCATGCAGTGGGGAAAAGGGCTTCCGGCACAGCATCTGGATATGGACTTGAGTTGCCACATCACTTTGCCGTCAACAACGGAAGTTTGCTCTTATTTCAACTTGCAGGCTATCGGTGCCAAGCATAGCGGAGATATCCGAAGCATCCCCGACAAGAAAGGTACTGCCGAGTATATCGAACTCGATTTGAATGAACTGAACCGTGTAGGTGCGCAGTATGTGGTTTTCACTTGCAATGCGTATAGCAATGGTGCTATCTCTCCTAATCTGGTAGTCGGTTGGATGAACTCTGCTTATCCGATGAGGATATCAGAGAAGACCGGAGTGGCATACGACCCTTCTTGCGTTCAGCATCAGGTACGTGTTTCCCAAAGTTTGCAGAAAGGACTTGTTTTCGGGGTATTGAAAGTGAAAGAGAGAGAAATCGTTTGGCTGGAAACACCTTTCGGCGGACAGACCATTCTTTCTTTGGATACACAATCTGTCGAAAAGTATCTGGATAAATTGGATGCGAAAACCACCGTTGGCGAACTGTTGGTAATCAAAGCACAAGCACAGGGATTGAAGTTGGCTGATACACCGGAAGCGGACGAAGTATATACCCGTGAATGGGCTTTGAATACTGCTGCTGTGACTAAGTTGCTGTTGGGTGATTAATTTCTGCCGGTCAACTAAGTCTTTTCTTCCTAATATTTATAAGTTGTATTACGATAAAGTATAATCCGAGAAGGGAAACTGCGTAAGAGAGGGGCGGGAAGGAATGTGTTTTATGTATGGAAGCTGGAAGAATAAGATTATAATAGGTAATTGTCTTTCTTTTTGCTAACAATTTTGTTCCTTTGTTTGTCTATAAAGAATAGATGCGTATACAAGATAATAGTGATTATTTTTCTAATATCGTATATAAGCAATGAGCTTTTGAGAAATGTTTTGTACTTTTGCAAGCAAATAAATTGAAGCAAGATATGACAGACGAACAATTAGGGCCGATGAAGCTCATATTCAATTACAATGATATATTTTACAGCTTCTTCTACGACGACCTCAGCGGTTGTATACACCGTTCCCGTGAATATGCCATCAATTATGTATATTCGGGTGAGATGATTCTCGACAACGGGACTGAACAGATTCATGTAGGGAAAGGCGAATGTGTCTTTATTCCGCGCGACCATCACATCACGATGTATAAAAAGACAAAGGACGGCGAACGTTACTGTGGCATTTTTCTGATGTTCACACGTCGTTTCTTACGAGAAATGTATAGTAAGTTGGAACAACGCAAAGTTCCTGCAAATATCCCCAAACTCGATTCCGGTGTAATCAAATTGCCTAAAACGGTGGAACTCGCCAGCCTCTTCGCTTCAATGACCCCTTACTTCGATCCGGAAGTGAAACCCAAAGACGATTTCATGAACTTGAAATTGCAGGAGGGGCTGCTTGCGCTGTTGCATATCGACAAGCGATTTGCTCCGACGCTCTTCGATTTCAACGAACCGTGGAAAATCGACATCATGGAGTTCATGAACGAGAACTACATGTATGAGTTTACGATGGAAGAAATGGCGCACTACACAGGACGCAGCCTTGCCACGTTCAAACGCGATTTCAAGAAAATCAGCGATCTGACGCCCGAAAAATGGCTTATACGGAAACGTCTTGAGGTGGCTTACGCCAAAATGAAAGAGGGGGGTAAAAAGGTTGTGGATGTTTATGCCGAGGTGGGATTCAAGAATCCGTCGCACTTCTCGACGGCTTTCAAGAAACAATACGGCATATCGCCGACCGCTGCATTCGTGTAACTCGGAACACAACATATTGAACTTTCCAATCTCTAAAAAGCGTACGGATAACCTTTAATCAACACATAAGCAGCGTTGTGGTAACGGAAAGACCATAACGCTGTTTGTATTATATGAGCTTTTGAGAAAACACGGGATTGAGCTTTTGAATAATCTATTTTGAGCTGGACAGTAATGCGTGCTCTGTTTTATCGCTGTACCTTTGCATTATAAAACAGGATGATAACCATATTAAGTAATAGTAGAATGAAAACGATGAATCTGAAAACCGCAGCCATTACAGCCTTGTTTGGAATAGGACTGCTTGTCGGCTGCACGAACAGTACAACAAATCAAAAAACAAGTGATAATATGAAGACATTGAATTTGACACAAGAATGGGACAAGACCTTTCCGCAGAGCGACAAGGTGAACCACAGCAAAGTAACATTTGTCAACCGTTACGGTATCATGCTGGCGGCCGACATGTATGTACCGAAAGACGCTTCCGGCAAGCTGCCCGCCATTGCTGTCTGCGGACCGTTCGGAGCTGTTAAGGAACAGGCAGCCGGACTTTATGCCCAGATAATGGCCGAACGCGGTTTTCTGACCGTTGCTTTCGACCCCTCTTACACTGGAGAGAGCGGCGGCGAACCCCGTTATGTGGTGTCGCCCGACATTAACACGGAGGATTTTTCTGCCGCTGTCGATTTCCTTGCGACCAATGACAAGGTAGATTCCGAACAAATCGGTATCATCGGCATTTGTGGCTGGGGCGGACTGGCTATCAATGCCGCAGCAGCCGACCCACGCATCAAGGCTACCATCGCTTCGACGATGTACGACATGAGCCGCGTCAGTGCCAACGGCTATTTCGATACCAACGACAACGCCGAAGCCCGCAACGCATTTCGTAAAACATTGGCGGCACAGCGTACCGAGGATTTCCGCAATGGTTTTCCGAAGCCAGGCGGAGGTGTGCCTGATGAATTGCCGGCCGACGCCCTGCAGTTCTTCAAAGACTACCACGCCTACTACAAGACCCCGCGCGGTTATCACAAACGCTCGCTCAACTCCAATCAGGGACGGAATGCGACTGAAGCCATTCCATTCATCAACTTCCCGCTTATGAGCCGTGCGGACGAAATCGAGAATGCCGTACTTATCATTCACGGCGAAAAGGCGCACTCCCGCTACTTCGGCGAAGATGTGTTCAAGAAGCTGAAAGGTGATAATAAGGAATTGATGATTATTCCCGGTGCAAACCATACAGACCTTTATGACAATCTGACCGTCATCCCGTTTGACAAGCTGGAAGCATTCTTCAGATTAAACTTTTAATAATTGGAAACAAAGGATAAGAAAATGTGGATAGCCTATTTCTCCTGCGAAGGACACACAAGGGAAATAGCAGAAAGAAATTTATAAATTGTCTATTTTTGCAGAGTGAAAAGACTGAATCATTCTAAAAGATAAAACTAATAAAGTATAGTTATGGCTAAAAAAGTTCTGATAATTTCGTCCAGTCCGCGGAAAGGTGGCAATTCGGATTTGCTTTGTGATGAATTTATGAAAGGTGCTATCGAGACGGGCAATGAAGTGGAGAAGATTTTTCTGAAAGACAAAATGGTTCATCCTTGTACGGGATGCAGTGTTTGCAGTATGTACGGCAAGCCTTGTCCGCAGAAGGATGATGCGGCGGAAATTGTGGAGAAGATGATTGCTGCTGATGTGATTGTAATGGCGACTCCCGTATATTTCTATACAATGTGTGGTCAGATGAAGATTATGATTGACCGTTGCTGCGCACGTTATACGGAGATAACGAACAAGGAGTTTTATTTCATTATTGCGGCGGCAGAGGATAATAAAGCAATGATGGAGCGCACGATAGACGGTTTTCGGGGCTTCCTCGATTGTCTGGAAGGGCCACGGGAAAAAGGAACGGTTTATGGAATCGGTGCCTGGAAGGTAGGGGAGATTAAAGATACTCCGTATATGCAGGAAGCCTACAACATGGGAAAAATGGTGTAACTGTCCCGTTTTATTATAGTGACGCTATCTTATGCGGCCTTTTGAAGGCTAAAAAGCAAAAAACAATTGAAAGGTTGAAAAGTCAAGAATTTTAATTGACTGTATTGTTTGTTCTACCACAGAATTATTATAATTTTGTGGCAGAACTTTTTATTTTGTATGATTCTTTTAATAACTAAGCATCATGGGCTATACAATAACGACTCTTGTAGAGAATGGTGTCTATGGACGTAAATTGCAGGCAGAACACGGTCTTTCTCGCTATATGGAGACATCGGGACATAGATTACTCTTCGATACGGGAGCGTAGGAATAAAATATATATAATTATTTGACATGAAGAAACTAATAACTTCTTTAGCACTGGCATTGACCGCATTGTCCGGCTATGCCATTACTCCTTTGTGGATGCGTGACGCACGTATTTCACCGGATGGAACGGAGATTGTCTTTTGTTATAAAGGCGATATTTACAAAGTCCCCGCACAGGGTGGAACAGCCGTTCAGTTGACAACACAAGCATCTTATGAAGCTAACCCCGTTTGGTCGCCCGACGGAAAGCAAATTGCATTTGCCAGCGACCGGAATGGGAATTTCGACCTCTTCATCATGCCTGCCGATGGCGGAACCGCTCAAAGGCTGACTTATCATTCGGCTTCGGAGATTCCCTCGGCTTTTACTCCGGACGGAAAGTATGTACTTTTCTCCGCATCTATTCAAGACCCTGCTGGCAGTGCTTTGTTTCCTACCGGAGCAATGACGGAATTGTATAAAGTTCCTGTTGGTGGAGGACGTACCGAGCAAGTGCTCGCTACTCCTGCCGAATGGGTTTGCTTTGATAAATCGGGGAAAAACTTTCTTTATCAAGACCGTAAAGGCTTCGAAGATGAATGGAGAAAACACCATACTTCTTCTATAACCAGAGACGTATGGCTGTATGATACACAATCGGGAAAACATGTCAATCTGACGAACCGGGAAGGGGAAGACCGCAATCCGGTATATGCGCCCGACGGCAATTCTGTCTATTTTCTTAGCGAGCGCAACGGCGGCTCATTCAATGTATATAATTTTTCGCTGAATACTCCGCAAGAGGCAAAAGCGGTAACTGCATTCCGTACGCATCCGGTACGTTTCCTGTCAATCAGCGATAAAGGTACATTGTGCTATACCTATGACGGAGAACTTTATACGCAGGAAGCCAATGCCCGTCCGAAGAAAGTAAACGTCGAACTTGTCCGGGATGACGAAAAGGAGATTGCTTCCCTCAAATTCTCCCAAGGTGCTACTTCCGCTTCTGTATCCCCGGATGGCAAACAGGTTGCTTTCGTTGTGCGCGGCGATGTTTTTGTCACTTCGACGGATTATGCTACAACCAAGCAAATCACGAATACTCCGGGAAAAGAAGCCGCTGTGTCCTTTGCACCGGATAACCGGACATTGGTCTATGCCAGCGAACGGACGGGTAACTGGCAACTTTACACTGCCCAAATAGCCCGTAAGGAAGAAGCCAATTTCCCTAATGCAACTCTTATCGAAGAAGAAGTCCTGCTTCCTTCCAAAACGGTGGAACGTGCTTATCCGCAATATTCTCCGGATGGCAAGGAACTGGCTTTTATCGAAGACCGCAAACGCTTAATGGTACTTGACTTAAAAACAAAGAAAGTTCGTCAAGTGACGGATGGTTCTACATGGTATAATACCGGTGGCGGATTTGACTACGAATGGTCGCCGGACGGCAAATGGTTTACCCTCGAATTTATAGGCAACCGTCACGATCCTTATTCGGATGTAGGCATTGTCAGCGCACAGGGAGGGGAGATTACTAATCTGACAAATAGTGGATATATCAGTGGTGCTCCGCGTTGGGTCTTGGACGGAAACGCTATTCTTTTCCAGACTGAACGTTACGGTATGCGTGCGCATGCTTCCTGGGGTTCGCAACAAGATGTGATGCTGGTATTCCTGAATCAGGATGCTTATGATCGCTATCGCCTGAGCAAGGAAGACTTCGAACTGCTCAAAGAATTAGAAAAGGAACAGAAGAAAGCGAAAGAGAAGGAAGGCGACAAGAAGAAAGACGGAAATAAGTCAAAAAAGGATGAGGCTGACGAGGATAAGTCATCCGAAGATAAGGCAGACAAGAAAGATATAGTTGTAGAACTTAACGGCATTGAAGACCGTATTGTCCGTCTGACTCCCAACTCTTCCGATTTAGGCAGTGCCATACTCTCAAAAGACGGAGAGAATCTTTATTACTTCTCAGCTATCGAAGGTGGATATGACCTTTGGAAAATGAATCTTCGTGAAAAAGACACGAAGCGTCTGCACAAACTCAATACCGGTTGGGCATCATTGATGTTGGATAAGAAAGGGGATATTTTCTTGTTGGGAAGCCGGATTATGCAGAAAATGGATGCGAAGTCGGATGCTTTGAAATCAATCAGTTATCAGGCTGAAATGAAAATGGATTTGGCTGCCGAGCGTGAGGCGATGTTCGACCATGTGTACAAGCAGCATCAAAAACGTTTCTATAACCTCAATATGCACGGGGTAAACTGGGATGCTATGACTGATGCTTATCGTAAGTTCCTGCCTCATATTGATAACAATTATGACTTTGCAGAATTATTGAGTGAGTGGTTGGGTGAGCTGAATGTTTCACATACCGGAGGACGTTATTCTCCGAGAGGTGGAGGAGATGTGACCTCTAATCTGGGTTTGTTGTTCGATTGGGAGTATCAGGGAAAAGGAATGAAAATCGCTGAGATAGTTGAAAAAGGTCCGTTCGACCATTCCCGTACGAAAGTAAAAGCTGGTTGCATTATTGAAAAGATTAACGGTGAGGAACTGGCTCCAGATAAGGATATTACCGCTTTATTGAATAATAAAGCCGGAAAGAAAACCTTGGTTTCGTTGTATAATCCGCAGAACAAGGAACGTTGGGAAGAAGTGGTAATGCCTATTACTAGTGGAAAGCTTAACGGTTTGTTATACAAACGTTGGGTAAAACAACGTGCGGCAGATGTTGAGAAATGGTCGAAAGGACGTTTGGGGTATGTTCATATTCAGTCGATGGGAGATGATAGCTTCCGTACTGTATACTCGGACATTCTAGGAAAATATAACAACTGCGAAGGTATTGTGATTGACACCCGTTTCAACGGTGGTGGCCGTCTGCATGAAGATATTGAGGTACTTTTCAGCGGTCAGAAATACTTTACGCAGGTAGTGCGTGGACGTGAAGCTTGTGATATGCCGAGCCGTCGCTGGAATAAACCTTCTATCATGTTGCAGTGTGAAGCTAACTATTCCAATGCACACGGAACTCCGTGGGTATACAAACATCAGAAGATAGGTAAGCTGGTAGGTATGCCTGTGCCGGGAACAATGACAAGCGTATCCTGGGAAACATTGCAAGATCCTTCACTGGTCTTTGGTATTCCTATCATCGGTTATCGTTTGCCTGACGGCAGTTATTTGGAAAATACCCAATTGGAACCGGATGTAAAGGTTGCCAATAATCCGGAAACAGTAGTCAAAGGAGAGGATACACAACTAAAGGTAGCTGTGGATGAACTTCTGAAAGAGATAGACGGTCAGAAGAAGTAAATACAAGGTAGTTATATCTAAAATAAAGAGTCGCTTCTTTGAAAGAATCAATCAGATTCTAACAGAGAAGCGACTTTCTTTTATAGCGACTTTCTTATATTGACCTTTTTATATTCTCTTTTTATAAGGCGTTTATTTTAAATAGATATAGGGCTTACTTCCAGACCGGTAGTAATCTATGAAGGTTTTTTCTAGTCATTATCTTCTGATTCAGGAAACTGACGATATACCCTGTTATGCAAGCAGCAATGAGTGATCCTTCGCGTACTCCCTGAATACCTTGAGTCAGCAGGAGCGAGAGAATCACGGCTAATGTAACTAAAGTAATATCGAAATAAACTTTGAACTTTCCAAATTCCTTGTTATAATGGCGGGATGCATATTTTACAAATGCTTCTGCGCTCATCATGGCTACTCTTGGTTTCAGCTCAAGCACTACTCCGATAGACTGCACCATGCATCTTTAACTTCTTTCTATTGATTCCCTTTCCATATATTGAAAAGGATATGCAAAGGTCCTGTTTTTTACTCTGAAATAGATTATCTAATTCCATACAGTTTTTGTCATATCCGAAACAAATCGTATTTTTACGTCATAAAATAAAGGTGTAAATGGTAAAATTTCGTATATTTGACAATACACAGTTGTTGAAGGAGCATCCTGAACTTCCTCATTATAAAGAGGAGGTAGTCTGTTTCCGGAGTGAATATAAAGACAGAAGCTATCCCGCGAATGAATGTTATTTCAATCGGGAGCTTTATATGATATTTGTTCTTGAAGGCCGTTCGGAAATTCTACTGAATGGAGAGTTTATTGCGTTCTGCAAGAATTTCATGCACTCGTTACCCGCAATTTCAGGGAAGAACATTTCGTGAGCTTTTATGCGGATAAGCTGGCTATTAGTGAACAATACCTGGCTCGTATTGTACGTCTTGGGACAGGTAAGACTATCAATAGCCTTATTAATGAATTGTTAGTAATGGAGGCGCGTACTTTATTGAGTTCTACTAAATTTACGGTTGGCGAGATTGCAGCTAAATTGGGGTTTAGTGATGCAGCCGATTTTTGTAAGTTCTTCAAAAGAAATGCGGGACAGACTCCGTTGAACTATCGGAAAGGATTATTGATTTGAATGAAAATGGAAGAGGCTGTCTAAAAAGTCGGTTCTATCCTCATTCTCCTTCCCGAAGGAGGGGAGTTAGAGTTACTGACGACTTTTTAGAGCCTGTTTAAATTTTCCTGAGATTATGTTAGATAGGCTTTACCGACCTGTTTTTATTCGTCACATAGTCTCCGTCATGCTGCTGCTCACAACAACAGAAAATATACTCGAAAGCAACTCTCAAAACTGTGTCGGGCAAAACTCGGAGCAGGCTCTTAATAACCCACTTTTCATTCATTAATAGAAAAGTTCTCTTTCATTAATTGTAAACTTCTTATTATCAGTATGTAAACTTATTTTTCGTTAACCGTAATCTATAAACGCAAGCTTCGTTTATAAAAACAAAGGCTTTGATTATAAAAACAAAGCTTGCAATTATATAATCAAAGCTTGCGTTTATAGTTTGCATCGAATGAAAAGAAAGTTTCCTTCCTGTCCGAAGGAACTTTATACTTAATGGGCGGAAAGTTTTCTATTAATAGCCAAGAGCGCAACTGTTAATACCCCTTCCGCCAACTACAGACGGACGCGACAAGAAGAGCCGGGGTAAGTTGAAATATCAGCTATAAGATTATGACTGAAGAGAATTTAAACTGGCTTTTAGACAGCCTCCTGAATATATAGTGAATGGTTTTGATTTTAACCGATCACTGTGGTGATATCTTCTACAATCTGTTCATCCGTCAGATGATTGGCACGGAGAAACTCCTGTATATCATATCGGTCAACAAATTCTTTTTTAGCTCCAAAGTTCAGAACTTTCATGTTTGTAGTACCATAATAACGGGCAATCTTTTCACCGAAACCACCATCCAATACACCGTCTTCCAATGTAATCACTAATTCGTGATCTGCTTTCAGTTCATTCATCAGTTCGTTGTCTACACCGGTGATGTAACGCGGATTGATGAGTGTTGCATCAATATTGGCTTTTTCTTTTAGAAGTGATGCAACCGACTGTCCCAATCCATAGAACGAACCTAAAGCAAGAATGGCTACTTTTGACCCACGATGCGCCACCTTATAGCGATTGAGAACACTGTAATCAGTTTCTACCGGTTCTCCACAAGTAATTACATCCGTTGCCGGTACACGGATGGCAACCGGGTGTTCGTTTTGGTGGAGGCTCCATTCTAGCATAGCAAGATATTCCTCTTTGCAGGTCGGTGCCAGATAAACCATATTAGGAATATTACTGATGAGCGGAATATCGAAGAAGCAGAGGTGGGTTACATCATTCATTCCGGACAGTGTTCCCCAGAAGACCAACAAAACAGCCGGGTTATTATTGATACAGAGGTCTTGCGAAAGTTGATCGTATGAACGTTGGATAAATGTGCTATACACTCCGTAAACAGGTTTTCCGCCATTAGCTGCGATGCCGGAAGCAAGTGCTACCGCGTGTTCTTCGGCAATACCGACATCTATAAACTGCTTGCCAGCTTCCTGGCGACGGTCGGGAGTAAATCCGAGAACGGCAGGAGTGCCCGAAGTGATTGTTACCACCCGCTTGTCTTCTTTCATCTTTTTCAGCAGATATTGGGCAGTCACTTCGCTATAATCTTCCGCATCCTCGGCAAACTTTGGTTTTCCGGTTTCTATATTGAAAGGAGTGAGCCAGTGAAAAGTTTCCTTATCTTGTTCTGCAGGTTCATACCCTTTCCCTTTCAGTGTATTAATATGCACTACTATCGGATGCTGAATATCTTTCACTTTAGAGAAAGCCTCAACCAATGCTTCCACATTGTTGCCGTCGTTTACGTACATATAATCCAATCCCATAGCCTTGAAAAAATTGCATTCGCACAGACCGTTGCTGTCGCGCAAATCTTTCAGGTTCTTATATAGTCCGCCGTGATTCTCGGCAATAGACATTTGATTGTCGTTGACAATAATAATCATGTTTGTACCAAGCTCCGCTACATAGTCCAATCCTTCAAATGCTTCGCCGCCACTTAAGGAACCGTCGCCTATCACGGCTAGGATATTCTCATTGCCACCGGTCAGGTCGCGTCCTTTCGCCAATCCGCTAGCCAGGCTGACGGAAGTGGATGTATGACCGATAACAAAGAAATCATGCTTACTTTCTAGTGGTTCGGAATAACCGGATACGTTGTCATACTCAGCTGGGTAGAGAAAAGCGTCTTTTCGTCCGGTCAGCATCTTATGCACATAACTTTGATGTGATACATCAAAAACAATCTTGTCTTCCGGTGAATTGAATACATAATGTAAAGCGATAGTAGCCTCCACCATTCCGAAATTAGGTCCGAAATGCCCGCCATGTTCGCTCAACTTTTGCAGGAGTGATGCACGGATTTCATTACTTAAATCATTGAGTTCTTTAAACGATAATTTCTTTATGTCTGCAGGAGAGTAAATATGGTCTAGATACATATTAATTTGTTTTTTTACGTTTATATCTGTTGTTTTTATCCATGTTGCAAAGATACTGCTGATTTTGGATTCGGTTTGTATATAGATTACAGATTATCCTACCTATATTACCGACCTTGGAAAATGTGACTGACGATAAACCTAAGAATAGTGGATAATCCGCTTTCAGCCGTTTTTCAATTTATGGCGTATTCTTTTGATTTAAAAAAATGAATATATGTTAATGTGAAATACCAATTGCGAACTAATTTTTTTTAGGATATGTTGTTTTCGTGTAGATGATAAACAAAACGTCACATTAAATTATATTCAATTATGAAAAAGTCTATTATTTTATTAGCTTGTGTGTTGGGTGCATTTTCAGCGAAGGCCCAAACAGTTATTGAAAGTACTAAATTTACAGATAATTGGTCAGTGGGAATTAATGCCGGCGCAGTGACTCCGCTTACTCATAGTGCTTTCTTTAAAAGTATGCGTCCTGCTTTTGGAGTGGGATTTTCGAAACAATTGACTCCTAATTTCGGTTTGGGATTTCAAGGAATGGGGTATGTGAATACAACCCAAAGTAAAACTGCTTTTGATGCTTCTGATGTTAGTGTATTAGGTAAGGTGAATCTGATGAATCTTTTCGGCACTTATCTCGGTTCTCCCCGTGTTTTTGAAATTGAAGCTGTAGCTGGTGTAGGGTGGCTGCACTATTATGCAAGCGGTGACGGTGACGAAAATTCATGGTCTACCCGTTTCGGAATGAACTTTAATTTCAATATGGGCGAATCCAAAGCATGGACCATTGGTATCAGACCTGCTATTGTATATGATATGCAGGGCGATTATAATCGGGCAAAAAGCCGTTTCAATGCCAACAATGCTGCTTTCGAAATCACTGCAGGATTGACATATCATTTTGCAACAAGCAATGGAACCCATTACTTCAATAAAGTGAGAGCATACAATCAGGCTGAAATTGACGAGTTGAATTCTTCTATCAACGCGCTTCGCGGGCAAGTGGATACCAGAAATAGTGAGTTGAATAGTGCTAATCAAAGAATCAACGGACTGCAGCAGGAACTGAATGACTGTCGTACAAAAGTGGTTCCGGCAGAAACAGTGGTCAAGACAGCCCGTATTCCGGAATCAATCATTACTTTCAGACAAGGTAAGTCATCCGTTGATGCTTCGCAACTTCCGAATGTGGAACGTGTAGCTTCTTATATGAATAAGCATCCGGAAACAAAAGTTGTAATAAAAGGATATGCTTCTCCGGAAGGTAGTGCCGAACTCAATGCCAGACTGGCTGCAGCACGTGCAGAGGCTGTCAAGACAATTTTGGTTAAGAGATACAGAGTAGCAGCAGACCGCGTTACTGCCGAAGGACAGGGAGTGGGCGATATGTTTACCGAACCGGATTGGAATCGTGTAAGTATCTGTACTATTGAAGAATAATAAGGAATGAGAGTTTTGTTTTAGATGAAATATATTATTAACTAAATGCCTTGATTATGAAAAAGTTTTTATTATTGATTTTAGTAGCAATGACTGCTTTCGGAGTGAATGCTCAAACTAGAAAAGGTGAGGGCTCTTTAATGGGAAGCCTTGGTTACCAGACTAATTACGAGAGATTCGGCTTGCAAGCACAGGGACGCTATGCGATTGCCAATAATCTTAGGATAGCTCCTGACCTCACATTCTTTTTCCCGAAAGACAAAGCAACGGGACTGGATGTGAATGTAAACTTCCATTATGTGTTCAATTTCAGTAAGGATGGACAAGGATTTTCCGTTTATCCTCTTGCGGGAATTGGTATGCAGAACAATTTCTATGGAAAGCAGGATGTCGAGGTGAATGGCGTGACCACCCAGGTGGATAGGAGTAACTCAACCAAATTTGCTTTTAATCTTGGAGGCGGTATTACTTTACCTTTGTCAGAACGTAGTTTTTTAAACGCAGAAGCGAAATTTATGTTTGCCGAGGATGACAATGTCGTTATCATGTTAGGTTATGGTTATAAATTCTGATTCTTAATTGTATGCCGGACGGCATTTATGCTATCCGGCATATTTTTCTGACGATGTCGCATTGAGAGAATGCGTGAATATATAAAACAACATGTTATAAATATAGATGTACATCTTAATCAACCTGAATTACTAACTTAAAAAAATCGATTATGTTTTATCATGTAAAAGATTTGCAATTCAATGCCCGTGTTTCCAGACCGGACCCGCGTTTCGCACGCATATTGCTGGAGGCATTCGGTGGTGCTAATGGAGAACTAACTTCAGCTATGCAATATTTTGTACAAGCTTTCAGTTGTCATAATCCGTTCCCGGACAAGTATGACATGCTTATGGATATTGCTACAGAAGAGTTGGCGCATCTCGAAATAGTGGGAGCTACTATTCAGATGCTTCTCGGACCGGTCAACGGTGAGATGAAGGATGCTGTAGAGACGATGGATATTCGTAAACTGATGGACGGTAAGTCTGCTAAGGAAGAACTTATTCAACAGGCGTTTACAAATCCGCAATGTGTGGTGGTAGCTCCCGGTAGCCCGATGTTGACAGACAGTAACGGAAATCCGTGGTGCGGAAGCTATGTATCTGCCAATGCGGAACTTACGGTAGATCTCCAGACTAATATGGCGAACGAATGTCGTGCTAAGATTGGCTATGAAAATCTTCTGAAGTTTACAGAGGATCCTTCGGTGAGAGAAACTCTTGTTTTCCTGATGACTCGTGAAGTTACGCACTTCCAGCAATTTGAAGCTGCTTTGAATACCATTCAGCCGAATTTCCCACCTGCAGTGTTGCAGACTTCGCCAAAGTATAGTAACCTTTACTTTGATCTGTCAAAAGGTGAAGAGTACCGTGGTCCGTGGAATAAAGGTGAGAGCTCACGATTGAAAGAAGAGTGGCAGTATATTGACGACCCGCTGGGAGAAGTGAGAAAGACAAACGGACTGGTGGACAGAAAACCGGAAGGAACGGAACGCACTGAAGAACAAGTTGCTCAAATGGACAAACAGTTGTCTGACGAACGCAGCAATGAAGTGCTTTCCGTCACTCCTGAAAAGGAACTGACGTGGTGTGATTATCAGAAATCAGAAAAAGGCAGCAAAAAATAAACGGCTGCATATAAATAATTTTATTTACTAACTTCTAATATTTTGTGTTATGAATAAGAAAACTGAAAAAAAACAGGAAGCAAAGAGTGCCAAAAAGGAAACTCAGGCTAAAGAAAGCAAATGTGCAACTTCCGGCAAAAAGTCGGATAAGAAGTAATGATTTAGATTATTAAATCAAGTTCAATTTTTATTTCCGGCGAAAGAAGCTGCTAGGAAAACTTTCGCCGGAAATCTTTGTTCTATATTGTAAACTAACTAATTTGAGAGAATATGAAAATGAAAAAAAAGATGTTTGCGGCTTTGGCATTAATATGTGTTGTATCATTGTCTTTTACCTCTTGCAGGGATAAAAGAACGCAGGATAAGGTTAACAACCGGATTGAGAACGCGAAGGAATCTGCCGATAGGGCACTTGATAAAGCTTCTGATAAAATGGAAGCGGGAGCGGATAGTGTGAAGGAAGCTTGGAAGGAAACTAAAGAGCAGGTCAAGGAAGGAGCTGATAAAGCAAAGAAAGAAATAAAGGAAGGCTATAATAATGTCAAAAAAGAAGTGAAAAAGACGCTTGATTAAACTTTGTTGAAATATGTTTCATACATCAGAAACATAGTATTTTCATTATTACCTTCAGAAAGGACAGGATAACCACTGTCCTTTCATTTATCGGATTCCAGTTTATTTAATTCCGATTTGTATTGCTTCAGATACCGGCAATCTCCATCACATATTTTTTTGGTTAACGTTCCGAAGGAGGAGCGTGTCATGCATCTGTTGCCAAACAGATGGTGGCAACGTAATCTGTAAGCTTCGATAGCCAGGGTTCTTTCTGCCATACGTCCTTGGGTGTATGCGTCCGAGCACATCTTATGTATGTTCTCATACTCGGCTTGGTCTGTAATAAATAAATTATCGCAATTTTTCATATTTCGGTATTTTTAATGTTTTACATTTAGTAAAACATATTGTGGAATAAAGAAGTTTAGATGGAGCTTTTAATCATTCTTAATATTGTTCGTGATGTTGCTAAAATATGATAAATACAAAATATGTGTTAAAATGTTGGGTTGAATTGAAACTAAATGATACTAAAAGACGTTTTTAAATAAAATGAGAATCTTATTATAACTGGAGAAAATAGTAAACCCTTTTTTGAAATTTATATATAAACCTAAATTTTTTAATTATGAGTGTAATTTGGTACATTGTCATTGGAATTGTTTCCGGTTTCTTAGCCGGAAAGATTATGAGAGGAGGAGGTTTCGGCCTTTGGATTAATTTAGTTGTAGGTATTATCGGTGGCCTTTTAGGCGGCTGGGTATTCGGTTTATTAGGTATCGCTGCCGGCGGTATTTTAGGTAGTCTTATAACTTCGGTTGTGGGTGCTGTATTGCTATTATGGATTTTGTCCTTATTTAGAAAACACCCCAGAAGCGAAGAACTCTGATTTATTAACTTTTAAAACTTAAACTTCATTATGGAAAGTGGAAAATCTAATTTTCTTATCGGACTGGGAGTAGGTTCGGTAATTGGTGCGTTGGCTTATCGTTTTTGGCGTTCTCCCAAAGGAAAGCGTGTGAAAGAGAAAGTAAATCATGCATTTCAGAAAGTAACCGGAGACGGTGTTAATTTGATTGATACGGTAAATGACAAGGTATTGGATGCTGGAACAAAAGTGGCTGATAAGGTAGCTGAAGGAACCTTTTATGTTGCCGAAAAAGCGGATGATGTGAGAGATAAAGTCCATACTATGGCGGATAAGGCTAAGAAATAGTTAGGGGTTTGTTGTTCTGCAATGGGAGGATAGTGTAAGTGAAAGCTATTCTCCCCTTTTACTATTTATTGGTGGGAGAACAATTATGATGATAACTAAGAGTATTCTGAATAATTAACCATTAAAACAAATTGATTATGAAAACTAATAATTTCAATTTATGGCTTCGGCTGACAGTAGGCTCAGCTATTGGTGCAATTATATATCATTTTTCGTCAGGTAGGAAGACTGAGAAATTGAGAAAAATGGTACGTATGAGAAACCGGATAAAAGAAAGTGAGAATAAGGGCGAGATATATACACTCTCGGCAAATGCCAGAAGATAAGCTGCTTGTTTGTTTGCCTGTCACCAGTTTCAGATAGATAATAATTGCTACTGAAACTGGTGCTTGAAGTTAATTGACAGGCTTGTTCTCTTCACGTATTTCAATGACTTTGGTTGCCACGGCATATTCGTCAGGAAAAATCTTCCCACCTAACTCGTTCGCCCATGCTTTCGTAAATTCCGCTCCTGTATATATGATAATGGCTGAATAATAAATCCATGTAATGAAAATAGCCATGAACGCCGCCGCTCCATATACGGTTTCAATATTGGCAAATCCGATATAAAAGGATATTCCCCATTGTCCGATTAATAATAAAACGGTAGTGACAAGCGCTCCTATAAATACATCTTTGCTTTTAATTTTCGCATCCGGCAATATTTTGAAGATAAGAGTGAAGATGACAGTGGTTACACCTATATTAATAATCATTCCTATTGTCTTCACTAAAGATTCTGCTATATCCGGATGATTGGTAATGAATTTGTTGCTTAATTCCGTGATGAGGTTGCTAATGGTAAAAGTGATTAGCAGAATGAAAGCAAAAACTATGATAACAGAGAAAGATAGCAATCGGTTTTGGATGTATTTGAGCCAACTTTTCTTAGGAACGGCTTTTATTCCCCAAATGGTGTTCAGTGAACTTTGTATTTCCGCGAAAACAGTCGTTGCGCCGAATATCATGACGCCTACGCTGATGATAGTGGCGAATGAAAAGGATTCGGTAGTCTCTGCATTTTCCATAATTACTTGAAGCGCATCAATCACTTTAGAGCCGACGATGGGTTCCAGTTGGGCATATAGCTGATGGGTGAAATCTACATTGAGTAATACTCCGATAGTAACGAGGAGTGAGAGCAGGGGGATGATTGAGAACAGGGTTGCGTAAGCCAGTGACGCACTCAATCTCATGACGTTGTCATCCATAAATCCTTGGAAAGTATCTTTTATTATTTTAATAGATACCGACAACTTTTTCTTGCTTTGAGTTAAGATTTTCATAGGGCATTTTCTTTTTTCTAACGAACGTAATAATTTGTTTGTTCGGGTATTATCCGGAAAAAATGTCAATAGGAGGATATTCCTGATTGTTTTTATGTTAAAAGTAAAATTTCAAGAAACCAACAGATGCTTTTGTTGGTTATATATTGAAATGTGATATTTAAATGATTGCTTAATTAAATTATATTGTTATGGTTGGATTTGTAATTTGGGTAGTCGGCTTCGTGTTGACTATTAAGGCAGCTTTGGAAATAGGGCGTCTTTATGTACCTTGGGAAAAGAAGTTGTTGGCTATTGTGCTGATTCTTCTTACCAGTTGGATAGGACTGTTTTTCTATTATTTCTATGCAAGAACCCGTATGGCAGGTTGGTTAAGTGAATAGTTGTTAATTATCTGCCGGGTGTGTGAACTAATTTTTTATACGATATGTTGTTTAGTGTGAATAACGAACTTAATTATGAACTAAAAAGTTAGGCATGGAACACATAAAAACATTTCTAATGATTTAGCATGCAAAACATCACAGTTTAAAAAACATTTGATTATGAAAAAATCTATTATTTTATCAGCTTTTGTATTGGGCGCATTTACTGCAAATGCCCAATCGGTAGTAGAAGGTACAAAGTTTGCAGACAATTGGTCTGTGGGAGTAAATGCAGGAGCAATCACTCCTCTCACTCACAGCGCTTTCTTTAAGAGTATGCGTCCCGCTTTCGGAGTGGGATTCTCAAAACAATTAACTCCTATCTTCGGTTTGGGATTTCAGGGAATGGGATATATCAATACCACCCAGAGTAAAACGGCTTTTGATGCTTCGGATGTCAGTTTATTGGGTAAGGTCAATCTGATGAACCTGTTCGCAAGTTATCAAGGTCAGCCTCGTGTGTTTGAGATAGAAACTGTGGTCGGAATGGGATGGTTACATTATTATGTAAATGGTGACGGTGATGAAAATTCATGGTCTACCCGCTTCGGATTGAATTTCAATTTTAATCTCGGTGAATCAAAAGCATGGACATTGGGAATCAAACCTGCCATTGTATATGATATGCAAGGTGATTATAACCATGCGAAGAGCCGTTTCAATGCCAACAATGCAGCTTTCGAGTTGACTGCCGGACTGACTTACCATTTTAAGACAAGTAATGGAACACACCACTTTGCCAAAGTGAAAGCCTACAATCAGGCGGAAATCGACGATTTGAACTCTTCCATTAATGCTCTCCGTTCCGAAGTGAACAACAAGGACGGTGAATTGAATACTGCCAACCAGCAAATCAACGGATTGCAGAAAGACTTGGAAGAATGTCGTACAAAGGTGGTTCCAGTTGAAACAGTAGTCAACACTGCCCGCGTTCCGGAATCCATTGTTACTTTCAGACAAGGCCGTTCGTCGGTAGATGCGTCGCAGTTACCCAATGTGGAACGTGTAGCTTCTTATATGAAGAAACATTCTGATACAAAGGTGATTATCAAAGGATATGCTTCTCCGGAAGGTAGTGCGGAAGTCAACGCCAGAATCGCCGCTGCACGTGCGGAAGCTGTCAAGACTATCCTGGTCAATAGATACAAGATTAACGCTTCCCGTATCACTGCCGAAGGTCAGGGGGTAGGTGACATGTTTACCGAACCGGATTGGAACCGTGTAAGTATATGTACAATTGAAGATTAATACGGAAGTATAGAAACAGAATAGCAAGGGCTGCTCCGAAAGAAAACGGGGCAGCCCTTCTTGTTTATATCTCTTGGTTTTGAAAGTTTAGTGTGCGATTGCTTTGTACGTGGCGAAAAATAATTATTTTTGCAGGCATCGTTCATGCGTTGTTGCGCTTTGAATGGGATAATATCAACCATAAAATAAAGTATTATGAAAAGAGTTTTCGTATTTCAAGACTTTAAATCGCAGAAGTTCTGGAGTGTAGATGTACAGGGAACAGACGTTGTCGTTAATTACGGTAAGTTGGGAACAGAGGGGCAGACCCAAGTGAAAAACTACCCGACTGTTGAAGAAGCCGAAAAGGCTGCCGACAAACTGATTGCAGAGAAGACAAAGAAAGGCTATGTGGAAACTGCTGAAGAAACAGCACGTGAAATGAAAGTGGAAGCTAAGAAATATACATTGAGCTATGATGAGTATGAAAACGATGTGAAGCTATTGGATAAGATTCTGAAAGACAAACATCTGCCCGAATATAAGCAAATCACTGTCGGCTGCTGGGACTACGAAGGTGAAGACTGCTCTGCCTTATTGGAAGGAATGCTTGAACATAAAGATAAGTTTGCCCACCTCGAAGGTTTGTTCTGGGGAGATATAGACTGGGAGGAGCAGGAAATCTCCTGGATTGAACAGACAGATCTCAGTCCCCTGCTCAATGCTCTGCCTAAGTTGAAAGACTTGAAGATAAAAGGAACGAATAATCTTCGCTTGGGACAGACTTCACGTCCGGAGTTGCGCTCGCTGGAGATTATCAGCGGCGGCCTTCCTACGGAAGTGGTGGAAGACATCCTAAAATCCGATTTCCCGAATTTGGAAAAGCTGGTTCTGTATGCCGGTGTGGAAGACTACGGCTTTGAAGGCGATATCGAAATCTTCCGTCCGCTTTTCTCCAAAGCACGTTTCCCGAAACTGACCTATCTGGGTATTGTGAATGCCGAAGAACAGGACGAGGTTGTAAAGATGTTCTTAGAATCGGATATTCTCCCTCAACTTGAAACCATGGATATTTCGGCAGGTGTCCTCAAAGATGAAGGTGCCCGACTCCTGCTGGACAATGTGGATAAGATTGCCCATTTGAAGTTCATCAATATGCGTTATAACTATTTGAGCCGGGAGATGAAGAAGAAATTGCAGGAACTCCCCATGAAGATAGACATTGCCGAAACGGAAGAGGCCGAAGAATACAGCGGTGGAATTTGGTATAGCCCGATGATTACGGAGTAGGAAAGTATGGAAATCATCGTTGTCGGCAACTCTTTGTCCAAGCGTATCGAATACTTTGCCGAAGCAGGCAGGAAGTTACAGACGGAAGTCCGTTTTCAGACTTACGAAGAGTTGTTCAGTCGCCTGCCGTCATTGTGTCAGGCGGTTGTGAAACTGGAACCGTGGGTGAGCAGCGAAACGGATTTTCTGAAATATGCTCGGCTGAATGAAGCATACAAAGCCGTATTGCAACGGCTGGATGAGACAGTCTTGCCCGATGGTGTGCACTTCCTGAATCCGCCCCATGCATTGTTGCAGGCACTTGATAAAAAGGAAACCAAGCAGGTTTTATCGGCAAAGGCCCTGAATGTAACTTCCATATTGGGTACGCCACGCTCCTGCGACGAACTGCTGCAAGCACTTGCCGACTGCGGCAGAGGATGTTTCTTGAAACCCCGTTACGGTTCGGGAGCGGGCGGTATTATGGCAATCCGCTACCGGCCGCATCAACGGAGATGGGTGGCTTATACCACCTTGCAGGAAGCGGACGGTATCATCCGTAATACCAAACGTATTCACCGTCTGACAAAGGAGAAAGAAATTCTCCTCCTGGCGGAAGCCGTCATGCATACCGGAGCTGTGCTGGAAGGGTGGATACCTAAGGAGCAGTGGCAGGGAGAAAATTACGACCTTCGGGTGGTATGCGGAGAAGAGGAGGTTTATTATGTGGTAGTGAGATGCAGCAAGGGGAGTATTACCAACCTGCATCTAAACAATAACCCACGTCGGTGGGAAGAGCTTGCCTTGCCGGAAGAGGTGCGGCAGCGGATTTACCTCTTATGCAGAAAAGCCGTCCACGCAATGGATTTGCAGTATGCCGGAGTGGATGTACTGATAGAAAGAGGTACGGATATACCTTATATTATTGAAGTCAACGGCCAGGGCGACCACATTTACCAGGATATGTATGCCGACAATTCGATTTACACCCGACAGATAGAAACGATAAAAGATAAATATGACCATGCAGATAGATGAACTGCCGGCGGGAGAGCAGAACCGATATCCCGATATGGATATGAATCGTGTGGTGGGAACCCATGATATACTTATGCTTTGCTTCGATACGCTGCGCTACGATGTGAGTAAAGCGGAAGAAGCCGCCGGAGGAACACCGGTGCTGAATAGTCACGGCGGCTTATGGGAGAAAAGGCACGCGCCGGGAAACTTTACTTACCCCTCTCATTTTGCCATTTTCGCAGGCTTTCTTCCTTCACCGGCAGAACCTCATTCCTTGCGTAGCCGTAAATGGCTGTTTTTCCCTGTGCAGGCAGGGACGGGGCGTATTCCGCCCGAAGGCAGCTATCCGTTTACGGAAGCTACTTTCGTGCAGAGCCTTGCCAATAAGGGATATGAGACAATCTGCATAGGCGGCGTGAATTTCTTTAGCAAACGCAATGAACTGGGACGTGTGTTTCCCGGTTATTTTACGAAAAGCTACTGGCTGCCGACCTTTGGCTGTACGGCTCCCGACAGTGCGGAGAAGCAGATTGATTTTGCCTTGAAGAAACTAGAGAATTACCCTTCGGACAAACGTATATTCATGTATATCAACTTTTCCGCTATCCATTACCCGAACTGTCACTATGTGAAAGGTAAAACGAAAGACGATAAAGAATCGCACGCAGCGGCATTGCGGTATGTCGACAGCCAGTTGCCCCGCTTGTTTCAGGCTTTTCGGCGACGTTCCGACACGCTGGTCATCGCCCTTTCCGACCACGGCACCTGCTACGGCGAAGACGGCTACGAGTATCACTGCATATCCCACGAGACCGTCTACACGGTTCCTTACAAACATTTTATACTGACGAAACAATGAATCGACCGCTATCCCGATATGTAGACTACATGTATAGTTATCCGCATAAAACAGCGTACCGTCCTTTTCCAGCTCCGGTTTCGCTGCTCCCATATTTGGAGCAACTGGAAGGCAGAAAGGCGTCACTCTACTTTCATATCCCTTTTTGCAGCCATAAATGTGGATACTGCAACTTATTCTCCCTGCAAACGAACCGTACAGAATATATTGCCGCTTATCTGGACACCCTTCACAGACAGGCACAGCAACTTTCGCCGCTCACTGCCAGACTGACGTTCGATAGCTTTGCCATTGGCGGCGGTACTCCGTTGCTACTGACTGTTCCGCAACTGGAACGATTAATGGCTGCCGCCGCTTTGTTCGGTGTGCATCCGTCTCATGCCTTTACTTCTGTAGAGACTTCACCGGAATACGCAGACCGTTCGCGGCTCAATGTCTTGAAACAGGCGGGAGTAGCCCGCGTAAGTATCGGCATACAGAGTTTTCAAGATGAAGAACTGAAAGCTATCAAAAGGCGCCCCCGGCAAAACACTATTTATCAAGCGTTGGAAGGTATTCGTCAAATGGATTTTCCCTATTTCAATATCGATTTGATTTATGGCATTAAGGGACAGACGGTAGAAAGTTTCCTCTATTCACTGGAAGAAGCGCTCCGGTTCCAGCCTAACGAACTCTTTATCTATCCGCTATATGTGCGTCAGGGTACGGGTATTACCGAACGGGAACCGGATGATGTCTGTTTCCGAATGTATCGCGCTGCCTGCGAGTTGTTGCAGGCGAAAGGCTTTCTGCAAACATCCATGCGGCGTTTCATTCATCATCCGTCCACTGACGCGGAAGTCTCATGTGGCGACGAAGTGATGCTTTCGTGCGGGTCGGGCGGACGCAGTTATTTGGGTGATTTACACTATGCCACCCGATATACCGTCTGTCAGCAATGCATTGCCCGCGAGATAGACGAATATATGGCAACCACTGATTTCACCGTAGCCCGGAACGGATTTATCCTTTCCGCAAAGGAACAACAGCAGCGTTTTATCATCAAGAATCTGATGTATTATACGGGGATTGACAAGGCTGAATATACCCGGCGTTTTGGAGAGCCGATTGACAGGACTCCGTTGTTTCGCGAACTGGCAGAACAGCACTGGATAGAGGAAACTTCCGACCGTATCCGGCTGACTCCCGAAGGACTTGGTTATTCCGATTATATCGGTCAGTTATTTATCCCACAGAGAATCAGGCGACTAATGGATACTTATTCTTACTGAGTGAAAATTGGGTGATATTTGAATGATATTTGAATGAAATGACAATGGCAAACGAAGGCTCTTTACTTTCTATCCGACGTATATACTATCGGGGTAAATTGAATAGTTGTAACTACACTTGTTCTTATTGTCCTTTTGGCAAGAAGTCTCATCCTGCATCTACAACAATGCAGGACAAGCAGGCATGGAGTCGTTTTATTGCCGCTATTGAGCAATGGGCAGGAGAGGCTTTGCAACTATTTGTCATTCCTTATGGTGAAGCACTCATACATCGCTATTATAGGGAAGGAATAATACGGCTTGCGTCATTGCCACATGTGACCGGAATTTCCTGTCAGACTAATCTTTCTTTTTCTGCCGACGAATGGCTGGACGAACTCCGCGCAACTCCGGCATTGAGGGGTAAGATAAAGATTTGGGCCAGCTTTCATCCGGAAATGACTTCGGTAGAAAGTTTTGTTCGGCAACTTCATACGCTTTATCATGCAGGAATACAGGTCTGTGCCGGAGCAGTAGGCAATCCGATGGCAAAAAGTGTACTTAGCGATTTGCGAAATGCTCTTTTGCCGGATATTTATTTGTTTATTAATGCTATGCAGGGGTTGAAGTCTCCGTTGAGCATAGAAGATATTCGTTTCTTTACGCAACTGGATAACCTTTTTGAGTATGATTTAAAAAACGCTTCGGCCCAATGGGATATCTGTTTGGGAGGGAGAAGCAGTTGTTTCATTGACTGGAAAGGAGATATCTTTGCCTGTCCCCGAAGTCGGGTGAAAATAGGCAATCTTTATCAGAGTCGGAAGTTGGATATCTCGCTTCCTTGTCAGAGGAAAGTTTGTGATTGTTACATTGCTTTCAGTAATCAGACTAATCATCCTTTGCATCGGATAATGGGAGAGGGGGCATTTTGGCGGATACCGGATAAACCCTTGATTACTTCCGTGTTTTTTGATGTGGACGGAACTCTTACCGATGCACAAGGAAGGGTTTCGGAAAGTTATGCCCATGCCTTGCGGTACATAGCGCAATTTGTTCCTTTGTATCTGGCTACTTCTTTATCTATGGAACAGGCGCGGAGAAAATTGGGTAAGACTCTTTTCAGTTTGTTCAAAGGTGGGGCATTTGCCGACGGCGGATTATTGTTGTACGACGGGCAGAGCCGATGTTTACCGGTTGAATCACTACCGGACGTAAACGAAAAATCGGCAAAGATAACGGCGCATAGCTATGAAGGCCAAGTCTATAAGTATAGCATGCTGGTTTATGAGAAAGGACAGAGGGAGAACATTCTTTCCCTGTTGAAAGAGAAACCTTATCAGGTGTTTTATAAACCACCCCTTATCACAGTTGTACATAAAGAAGCCGGCAAAAAGGAAGGAGTGCTCCATATATGTAAAGTTTTAGCTTTCCCTTTGGAGCAAGTATTGATTGTCGGCAACTCGCAGAAAGATTGGGAAATGATGTCGGCAGTACCCCATTCTTGTGCGGTGATGAACGCCGAACCGTTTTTGAAAGACCGTGCCCGCTACACGCTGAATCCCGACCGCCTGCCTGCTTTCTTCCGCTTCCGGAAGCTGTAAAGCGACTGAAATAAAGCGTTACATTGATAACTGATTGTATCCGGAAAAAATAAAGTGCAGTTATAATTGGGTAGTTATAAAAACAAAGCCCCCATATTGGCAGCCCCCCAATATTGATTTGTATCTGATAATAATTGATTCTTATTCGGCATTATTACAGAATCGGGGATTTGGGTACAAAAATCCGTAATTGATATACAATCCCATCCGTTTTATCCCAGTAAATTTGCAATCAGAAGTTTGACAATGAAAAGATAGGAGATGATGATAAAAACGATTCTCAGTGTTTTGTCTTTATTGGTTATGTTATCTTGCAGTATGACAGGGAAAAAGGATATGAAACAACCGTCTGGTATGTGCGCCAAATTACCTATGGCGGCTGATGGCATTGTGCGGCTATCAAAAATCGAGGTTTATCCGGAGTATCTTGAAGAATATATAAAATATGCGACCGAAGCGGGTGAAGTCTCCTTGCGTACTGAACCGGGAGTGCTGACTATGTATGCCGTCAGCGAAAAAGAGAACCCAGGCAGGATCACTATTCTTGAAACTTACGCGAGTCAGGAGGCTTATGAATCTCATATTGCATCGGAGCATTTTCAAAAGTACAAACAAGCAACGCTGCACATGGTCAAGACGCTCGTACTTTCCGACCAGATGCCGCTTAATCCGGCAACCGCATTAATAACTTCATTCAAAAAACGGAATGATTATGAATAAGATTTTTTTATTTTCAGTATTCGGTATTTTTACACTCAATGTTATGGCACAAGAAAGAATTGTACAGACGGCAGGACGCGACCAGTTGGGAACGTTTGCCCCCAAGTTTGCGGAACTCAATGACGATGTTCTCTTTGGCGAAGTTTGGAGCCGCACCGATAAACTCGGTCTGCGTGACCGCAGTTTAGTAACCATTACTTCTCTTATCAGTCAGGGAATCACGGACAATTCGCTCGTTTATCATCTTCAGTCGGCAAAGAAGAACGGCATCACCCGCACAGAGATTGCGGAGATTATCACTCACATAGGTTTCTATGCTGGCTGGCCGAAGGCGTGGGCAGCCTTCAACCTGGCAAAAGGAGTATGGGCAGAAGATATTGTTGGTGAGGATGCCAAAACAGCTTTCCAGCGTGAGATGATTTTCCCTATTGGCGAACCCAATACCGCCTATGCACAGTATTTCACTGGTAACAGCTATCTTGCTACGGTTTCGCGCGAGCAGGTGAATATCTCTAACGTTACTTTCGAACCGCGTTGCCGCAATAACTGGCATATTCACCATGCAACGAAAGGTGGCGGACAGATGCTTATTGGTGTAGCAGGTCGGGGCTGGTATCAGGAAGAGGGCAAACCGGCGGTAGAGATTCTGCCCGGTACGGTTATCCATATTCCAGCCCATGTGAAACACTGGCACGGAGCTGCTGCCGACAGTTGGTTTGCCCATCTGGCTTTTGAAGTATCCGGCGAAAACACTTCCAATGAATGGCTTGAACCGGTTACGGATGATGAGTATGACAAACTCGGACAGTCGAAATGATGATAATCAGGTAACTGCATGGAAAGGGGCAGCATGGAAAGGGGCAGCCTGAAAGCCCTGTGGGTATGTTGAATTTGTCAGGGTGCTGCAACATCCATACCCAAGATTTTCCATTCGGCGGTTCACTCCAGACGCTTAATCTTGGTTAACGAACTGGTAAAAAAACAAAAAAACAAACTCCCTCCGGAGCCTTTCCGAAGATTCTGATTTTTTGTCTTTTCCTTGCTTTCCCGCTGCTTTTTCGTCACTTCTCCGTATCACCTTCGTATCACCTCCGTATCACCTTCGTTCCATCTCCGTTCTAAAATTGAATAAATATTTACTTAATATCCGTGAAGAAACGAAAATGAATGCTTCATGAAGCGAGGATAAAGCGGAATTTGATGCGTTATTGTTAAATGATGTAAAGCGGTGGATGGCTTGTTGCGTTTTTCAAAATGCGGACAAACTCTCTCTTATTGCGTTTGCATCCGTTAACAGAACGGGGCGCCTGTCGGAAAACTTTCTCCCGTCGGTGATTGTTGACTGCATTGAAGCATAATTACAGCGTGGTTGAGCCCATTTAACCATTAACCAAGAACGGCATCGGATGGAATAAACGAGTCAGTCTGAAAAACCTGCGGGTACATTAAATCTACATTGTTAGTTTGCATAATCTAAACACAAAGAATGGTATACCTTGGTGTAGGGGGCGATTAGAATTCATTGGATGGTTGTTTTTTTTAATCTAACCGCAAAGATAATACACTTGCGAAACTTGAATTAACATAATATACCCACAAAGTTTTCAGACAGACCCGATTGCTTTTTACGTTGGATAAAACTTTGAAGGGAGATAATAAAAAGAGAATGTGTCAAAAAACTTTTTTAAAAACTACACCCATACCACAAATATTTGTAGTGTGGGTGAGCTTTATTTTGAGTATGTTTGACACATTACTTATTTTATAATTTATCGATAACAGGTCTAATGCAAACACCATAATATAACGGAACAGGTTTAAGACCGGAGCCACCTCGTCCGAAATAAAAATAGTATGGTTCATTACTACTGTCCAACGTACCAGTCCAATAACAGCCCAATCCTCCACCATAGACACGCCCACGATTTCCTCCTCTAAGACCTAATGCCGGTAAAAATATACTTTGTCCATTTATACGACTAACAAACTCCATTCCTGAAATACGATAATCCGTAGACCATTCACAGCTACAATATTTTTCAAGCTTTTCAAATTCAGATAAAGATGGTAATCGCCAATTATTTCCAATTTTAACAGATGCTAAATCAAACTTTGTATCACCACAGATATTTTGAGGAAGCCTATCTAATTCTGATTTTAAAAGTCTTCCAGTTGTATCACCCCAACAAAATAAGTCCCAGTCTTCTGCATCTTCTGAATAGCTATTGTTTTTAACTAAATAAGTTGGAGAACTTGCAAAACAAAAGATATCATCTTTTTGAGCTATCAAATTAGTTTTTGCCCAATATAAAGGCACCCCATTATCAGAATCGAATCCAAGATATACTCCATTTTCTATACCTATAACTTGTGCCCTTTTCTTATCACGCAAACCTTTAACGTCAATAACCTCATTGTTACAAGGAGCTTGTCTTACCCAATTATACCGTACTCCAACTTCTGGATGAAATATATCATATAAAGGTTTTTTATCAGGTATAAAGCCCAATGATTTAGCAATGTTTGAAGAATATTGATTGGATGAAGAAATATCTAAAATAATATTTTTAATTACAGAGTTCCCCATTAATGCGATAGATAATGCAACAGCTTCTGTAGCATAACCTTGATTTCGATATTGCGGTAAGACCGCAAAAGAAAGAAATGCGCCAAATTCCCCGTTCCATTGCCCAAATTCACAGACAATAAAACCTATTTGTCTTCCTCCTTTATCTTCAATTACAAACGTAAAACCACTATACTCCCTCATCCAGTTAAGTAAATGTTCAGTAAATAGTTTTAAGTTTTCACGGTGATCATCTCGTAATATAAAATAATTATTAACAGAAATATCTGAGAACAATCTTTCTATTAACGCATGGTCATCTTCGGTAAAACGTTTGAGGTTTATAGACATTCCTTGAATGATACACACACCTCTTTTATAAATATCATCTAAATTCATAACTCTAACTATAAAATACTCGATTAGTTTTGCATGCAAAACTAGAAAAACATACTCACTTAGTTCTGATTTCTTCAGAAAAAAAATGACTAGAGAAGAAAAAACTTAAATAAAATAAAAACACCCAGTTTTACATTATTGGGTGTAAAACTGGGTGTTATACTTGTAATACATTAATTTTCAGTGTTTATTGCGGTGCGTACGGGACTCGAACCCGTGACCCCATGCGTGACAGGCATGTATTCTAACCAACTGAACTAACGCACCAAATTTTATTCTGCTTTTATTCAGACTAACTCATTTTATTTCTTTCCGCCTCTCTATTAAAGAAGCGGTGCGTACGGGACTCGAACCCGTGACCCCATGCGTGACAGGCATGTATTCTAACCAACTGAACTAACGCACCAGAATTTCATTTTGTTAATCTGCATCTCTCTCTCGATTGCGGGTGCAAAGGTAGTTGTTTTTTGTAAATCTGCAAGCGTTTTAGGAAAAGTTTTTTTCAAGAAAAAACGGGAAAAATGCTTAGTGTCTCATTTTGAGTACTTTTGAAATGAAAAAAATATCGTTTTTTTCTTCTCTTCGGATAGTGACGCTATCCTATTGTGATGGCGTCACTATGACAACCGGATGGCGTCACTATGACAATCGGATGGCGTCATTATCCTGAAGGCAATAGCATCACTATCCCGAAGGCAATAGCATCATTATCCCGAAGTTTGTCATTCTATTCATAGAAAATAGCTCCCGAATTCTTTCTATCTGTAAGAAATCTCTGTTTTTATATCAACTTTCTGCTTGAATAATTCGCGATTTTGCAATAAATCGTTATTTTTGCAAACTAAAATTAGAAAGGTGGAAAACAATTCTGCCTGGAATCGTAAATTAGCAAAAAGAATGATGACAACAGCCAAACTGTTATTGCACTGTCCCGACAAACCGGGAATCCTTGCGGAAGTGACGGACTTTATTACGGTAAACAAAGGAAATATTATCTATTTGGACCAATATGTAGACCATGTAGAAAACATATTCTTCATGCGTATTGAATGGGAATTGAAAGACTTTTTAGTTCCTCAGGAAAAGATTGAAGATTATTTCAGAACACTTTACGCTCAAAAATACGAAATGGATTTCCGCCTTTATTTCTCGGATGTGAAACCGCGTATGGCTATTTTCGTTTCCAAGCTGTCGCACTGCCTTTTCGATATGCTGGCACGCTATACGGCAGGTGAGTGGAATGTAGAGATACCTCTTATTATAAGCAATCACCCCGATTTGCAGCATGTGGCCGAACGTTTCGGCATTCCTTTCTATCTGTTCCCCATCACGAAGGAGACGAAAGAAGAACAGGAACGCAAGGAAATGGAACTGCTTGCCAAGCATAAGATTACATTTATCGTATTGGCACGCTATATGCAAGTGATTTCCGAACAGATGATAAACGCTTATCCGAATAAGATAATCAATATTCACCACTCTTTCCTTCCTGCGTTCGTAGGTGCGAAGCCTTACCATGCCGCTTTCCAAAGAGGGGTGAAGATTATCGGTGCAACCAGTCATTATGTAACGACCGAACTGGACGCAGGTCCGATTATCGAACAAGACGTGGTGCGTATCACTCATAAAGACTCTATCGAAGACCTTGTAAATAAAGGAAAGGATTTGGAGAAGATTGTCCTCTCGCGTGCCGTACAGAAGCATATCGAACGTAAAGTTTTGGCTTATAAAAATAAAACAGTAATATTTAGCTGATGAAAGTAGCAGTTGTAAAATACAATGCCGGCAATATTCGTTCCGTGGATTATGCTTTGAAGCGGTTGGGCGTGGAAGCGGTGATTACTGCCGATAAGGAAAAACTCCAGTCGGCAGATAAAGTTATTTTCCCCGGAGTGGGAGAGGCGGAGACTACCATGAAACACCTGAAAGCGACAGGGCTGGACGAATTGATAAAGAGTCTCCGTCAGCCTGTATTGGGAATTTGTCTTGGCATGCAGTTGATGTGCCGGCATTCCGAAGAAGGAGCGGTTGATTGTTTGAATATCTTTGATGTGGACGTGAAACGTTTTGTTCCGCAGAAGCACGAGGATAAAGTTCCGCACATGGGATGGAATACCATTGGGAGCACGAACAGCAAACTCTTTGAAGGATTCACCGAAGAAGAGTTCGTCTATTTCGTACATAGCTTTTATGTGCCTGCCTGTGACTTTACTGCTGCTACAACTGATTATATTCACCCCTTTAGTGCCGCCTTGCATAAAGACAATTTTTATGCCACCCAGTTTCATCCGGAGAAAAGCGGTAAGACGGGAGAGAAGATTCTGATGAACTTTTTGAATCTATAAATATAAACTATGTCGCCGTTTATAATAAACTATATCGCTGTTTATGATAAACTATGTCGCCGTTTATAATAAACTATATCGCTGTTTATGATAAACAATGTCGCTGTTTATAATAAACTCCATCATCGTTTATAATAAACTCGTTCATCGTTTATAATAAACTTTTAGCAAATAAATAATAGATGATAGAAATTATTCCAGCCATTGATATTATTGACGGAAAGTGCGTACGCCTTTCCCAGGGAGATTACGACAGTAAGAAAGTATATAACGAAAATCCGGTGGAAGTTGCCAAGGAGTTTGAAGCGAACGGTGTTCGCAGGCTTCACGTGGTAGACTTGGACGGGGCCGCTTCTCATCATATAGTCAATTATCGGGTGTTGGAACGGATTGCTATCCGTACTTCCTTGGTAATAGATTTTGGTGGTGGAGTAAAGAGTGATGAAGACTTGAGAATTGCTTTCGAAAGCGGTGCACAAATGGTGACGGGTGGCAGCATTGCCGTGAAAGACCCCGAACTGTTCTGTCATTGGCTTGACGTGTACGGAAGCGAGAGAATTATTTTGGGGGCAGACGTAAAAGATCATAAGATAGCCGTCAATGGTTGGAAAGACGAAAGTGCCTGTGAACTTTTTCCATTTCTTGAAAATTATATGGAGAAAGGTATACGAAAAGTAATCTGCACAGACATCAGTTGTGACGGGATGCTGAGTGGACCTTCCATTGATTTATATAAGGAGATGCTGGAGAAATTTCCCGACCTCTATCTGATGGCCAGTGGCGGAGTAAGTAATGTCGATGACATTATTGCCTTGAACGAAGCCGGAGTGTCCGGAGTAATTTTCGGCAAGGCATTGTACGAAGGACATATCACCCTAAAAGATTTGAGAATCTTTTTATAATTAGCGTACCGGAATAAAATGGCTGTTTGTATTATAAATGGTTGCTTTCTTATTATAAGAGGAGATAAATAATTAAACTTTAGGGATATAGATAAATAATCAAACTTCAGGGATATAGATTATAAATTGTTGAACAATAAATAAAATAGGATTGTGTTAGCAAAAAGAATAGTACCTTGTCTGGATATAAAAGACGGGCAAACCGTGAAAGGAACGAATTTTGTCAATTTGCGCCAAGCCGGTGATCCGGTAGAGTTGGGGCGGGCTTACAGTGAACAAGGAGCCGATGAACTTGTTTTCCTGGATATCACTGCAAGTCATGAAGGACGCAAGACTTTCACGGAATTGGTAAAACGGATTGCTGCTAATATCAATATCCCGTTTACCGTAGGTGGCGGCATCAACGAACTAAGCGATGTAGACCGTCTGCTCAATGCCGGAGCTGACAAGATTTCTATCAACTCTTCCGCAATCCGCAATCCGCAACTGATTGACGAAATTGCAAAGAATTTCGGTTCGCAGGTTTGTGTGTTGGCGGTAGATGCCAAACAAACCGAAAATGGTTGGAAATGTTACTTGAATGGAGGACGTATTGAAACGGATAAAGACCTGTTCGAATGGACAAAAGAAGCCCAGGAGCGTGGAGCGGGAGAAATTCTCTTCACAAGCATGAATCACGATGGTGTAAAGGCCGGTTATGCAAATGATGCACTTGCTGTTTTGGCGGATCAGCTTTCCATTCCTATCATAGCTTCGGGCGGGGCAGGCTGCAAAGAGCACTTCCGTGATGTGTTTTTACAAGGAAAAGCAGATGCCGCCTTGGCTGCCAGTGTTTTTCACTTCGGAGAAATTAAAATTACCGAATTAAAATTGTATCTTTGCGGCGAAGGAATTACCATTAGGTAATTACTGCGCAGCAAAAATTATCCTTCAGGCTGCGGCGAAGGAATTACCATTAGGGGTGAGGCACCCCGGCCAGGTTTCCATGCGGATGAATAATCTATTTAGATAAATAGAATAAGATATCTGCAAAAAACTTCATAGGCGAATAGCTCATAATTGTAATTTGAAATAGTAATTGGAACTTATATAAAAATGGAATTGGATTTCGATAAAACGAACGGACTCGTTCCGGCTATCATACAGGACAACGAGACACGTAAAGTCCTGATGCTGGGCTTCATGAATAAAGAAGCTTATGATAAAACGGTAGAAACCGGAAAAGTTACTTTCTTCAGCCGCACCAAGAATCGTCTTTGGACAAAAGGCGAAGAAAGCGGTAACTTCCTTCACGTAGTTTCTATCAAAGCCGATTGTGACAATGATACACTACTGATACAGGCGAATCCGGTAGGTCCCGTATGCCATACAGGTACAGATACTTGCTGGGGTGAGAAAAACGAAGAACCGGTTATGTTCCTGAAAGCATTGCAAGATTTCATTGACAAACGTCATGAAGAAATGCCCGAAGGTTCTTATACTACCAGTCTGTTTCAGTCGGGAATCAATAAGATGGCTCAAAAAGTAGGTGAAGAAGCCGTAGAAACAGTCATCGAAGCAACCAACGGAACAGACGACCGCCTGATTTACGAAGGAGCCGACCTCATTTACCACCTGATTGTATTGCTTACTTCAAAAGGCTATCGTCTCGAAGATCTTGCACGTGAATTGCAGGAAAGACACAGCAGTACATGGAAGAAACATTGAACAATTAATATTTAAAAATTAAAAAATGAAACAAGAGTCGGTATGGATGACGAGGCGTTGATTCAATATAAGAACGTAGAAATCCATCAACAGGAACTCTGTGTGCTAAGCGATGTAAATCTGGAATTGCACAAAGGAGAGTTCGTCTATCTGATAGGAAAAGTAGGCTCGGGAAAAACGAGTCTGCTCAAGACCTTGTATGGCGAACTGGACATAATCGACGGTGAAGCGGAAGTGTTAGGTTATGACATGCGTTCTATCAAACGTAAGCATATTCCGCAATTGCGCCGGAAATTAGGCATTGTCTTTCAGGATTTTCAGTTGCTTACAGACCGGACTGTATATAATAATCTGGAATTTGTACTTCGTGCCACAGGCTGGAAAAACAAACAGGAAATCCAAGACCGCATTGAAGAGGTGCTTCAGCTGGTGGGAATGTCCAACAAGGGTTATAAGCTCCCGAACGAGCTTTCCGGTGGTGAGCAACAACGCATTGTGATTGCACGTGCCGTACTCAATTCTCCCGCCATCATCCTTGCGGATGAACCGACGGGAAACTTAGATGTGGAAACCGGAAAGTCCATTGTTGAATTGTTGCACAATATCTGTGGTTCCGGTTCGTCCGTAATGATGACGACACACAATCTGCAATTGCTGAAAGAGTATCCGGGCAGGGTATATCGTTGTGCCGACCATCAGATTGTAGATGTGACAGCCGAATATATGCCCCGGCAGAGAACAATAGAAATAGATTTAAATATAGATAACTAAAACAGTAACGAAAATGAAAGTTTTAAAGTTTGGAGGAACTTCCGTAGGTTCTGCTCAGCGCATGAAGGAAGTAGCCAAATTGATTACCGATGGTGAACAGAAGATTGTTGTCCTTTCTGCTATGTCAGGCACGACAAACACATTGGTGGAAATTTCGGACTATCTGTATAAGAAGAATCCGGAGGGTGCCAACGAGATTATCAATAAGTTGGAAGCAAAATATAAACAGCACATTGATGAGCTTTTCGCCACTCAGGAATATAAACAGAAAGGTCTTGAAGTTGTCAAATCCCACTTCGACTACATCCGCTCCTATACGAAAGACCTTTTCACTTTGTTTGAAGAGAAAGTGGTTTTGGCACAGGGAGAGCTTATTTCTACGGCCATGGTGAACTTCTATCTGCAGGAATGTGGTGTGAAGTCTGTGTTGCTTCCGGCTTTGGAATTCATGCGTACTGACAAGAACGCAGAACCGGATCCTGTATATATTAAGGATAAATTGCGCGCACAGCTTGATCTCTATCCGGATGTAGAAATCTACATTACGCAAGGTTTCATCTGCCGCAACGCTTACGGCGAGATAGACAACCTGCAACGTGGTGGTAGCGACTACACCGCATCCCTGATTGGTGCTGCTGTGAACGCTTCCGAAATCCAGATATGGACAGACATCGATGGTATGCATAACAACGACCCGCGTGTTGTCGACAAGACATCCCCGGTTCGTCAGCTTCATTTTGAAGAAGCGGCCGAGTTGGCTTACTTCGGTGCAAAAATCCTGCATCCCACCTGTATCCAGCCTGCCAAATATGCCAATATCCCTGTACGTCTGTTGAACACCATGGACCCGGAAGCTCCCGGTACGCTGATTTCCAACGACACGGAAAAAGGTAAAATCAAGGCAGTAGCAGCGAAGGAAAACATTACGGCTATCAAAATCAAATCCAGCCGTATGTTACTTGCCCACGGTTTCTTGCGCAAGGTATTCGAGATCTTCGAAAGCTATCAGACGTCTATCGACATGATCTGTACTTCAGAGGTAGGTGTATCTGTAACAATCGATAACACGAAGCATCTGAACGAGATTCTGGACGATCTGAAAAAATACGGAACAGTAACCGTTGACAAAGAGATGTGTATTATTTGTGTTGTAGGTGATTTGGAATGGGAGAACGTTGGCTTTGAAGCCAAGGCACTTGATGCGATGCGTGATGTTCCGGTACGAATGATTTCTTTTGGTGGAAGTAATTACAATATTTCTTTCCTCATCCGTGAGTGTGACAAGAAGAGGGCATTGCAATCGCTGAGCGATATGCTTTTCAACAACAAATAATTCCACAAATAATGTGAGCGCTTTTACTGAACTGATAAAAGCGCTCTTTTTAACTAACTAAACAAGTTTTCCGAACTATGAAAGGAATATTTCCAATTGATAAATTCCGCACTTTGCAGACTCCTTTTTATTATTATGATACTAAGGTATTGCGCGATACATTGTCGGCTATAAACCATGAGGTTGCCAAATATCCTAATTATTCAGTGCATTATGCTGTTAAAGCCAATGCCAACCCGAAGGTACTTACCATTATCCGTGAGGGCGGAATGGGAGTCGACTGTGTGAGTGGTGGAGAAATCCGCGCTGCTATTCGTGCCGGATTCCCTGCCGGCAAAATTGTTTTTGCCGGAGTAGGCAAGGCTGATTGGGAAATCAATCTCGGATTGGAATATGGTATCTTCTGTTTCAATGTCGAGTCTATCCCCGAACTGGAAGTAATCAATGAATTAGCTGCCGCCCAAAATAAAGTTGCCAATGTGGCTTTCCGTATCAATCCTGATGTCGGTGCACATACTCATGCCAATATTACTACCGGACTGGCAGAAAATAAATTCGGTATCAGCATGCAGGATATGGATAAGGTGATCGATGTGGCTCAGGAAATGAAGAATGTCAAATTCATAGGACTGCACTTCCACATAGGTTCGCAGATTCTTGATATGGGTGACTTTGTAGCTCTCTGTAATCGTGTCAACGAATTGCAGGATAAACTTGAAGCCCGTCATATTTTAGTAGAACATATCAATGTAGGCGGCGGACTCGGTATTGATTACGGGCATCCCAACCGTCAGGCTATCCCGAATTTCAAAGATTACTTTGCTACCTACGCCGGACAATTGAAGCTGCGTCCTTACCAGACTTTACATTTTGAATTAGGACGTGCGGTAGTCGGTCAGTGCGGTACGTTGATTTCTAAAGTTTTGTATGTGAAGCAAGGCGCAAAGAAGAAGTTTGCTATCCTTGATGCCGGTATGACCGACTTAATCCGTCCGGCATTATATCAGGCTTATCATAAAATGGAAAATATTACCTCTGAAGAACCGATAGAGGCTTATGACGTAGTAGGGCCTATCTGCGAATCGTCCGATGTTTTCGGCAAGGCAATTGACCTGAACAAAGTGAAGCGCGGCGACTTGATAGCCCTTCGTTCGGCAGGCGCATACGGTGAAATAATGGCTTCTGGATACAATTGTCGTGAACTGCCGAAAGGATATATTTCCGACGAATTGGTGTAAGTGGACAATGAACCATTACAATCAAAATGTGAATGTAGTTTAAAAATACAGGGTACATGCAACAATCTTAACTGAAAGCGTATTATTTTTGTAATGAGTTCAAAAAGAAACTACATTAACAACTTAATAAAAAATACGATTATGATTTCAGAAAAATTACAGAATGCAATTAACGAACAGATTACTGCTGAAATGTGGTCCGCTAACCTGTATCTGGCAATGTCTTTCTACTTTGAGAAAGAAGGTTTCAGCGGTTTTGCTCATTGGATGAAAAAGCAATCCCAAGAAGAAATGGAACATGCTTATGCTATGGCAGATTATGTTATCAAACGTGGAGGTACTGCAAAAGTGGATAAAATAGATGTGGTACCTAACGGATGGGGCACTCCGCTGGAAGTATTCGAACACGTTTACAAACATGAATGTCATGTTTCTCAATTGATAGATAAGCTGGTAGACGTGGCTGCTGCTGAAAAAGACAAGGCTACTCAAGATTTCCTGTGGGGATTCGTTCGCGAACAGGTAGAAGAAGAGGCTACCGCACAGGGTATTGTTGATAAACTCAAGAAAGTCGGTGATGCAGGAATCTTCTTTGTTGACTCGCAATTGGGACAACGTTGATGATGGATTGAGAATATCTTAAAGATATATATAATCAGAGCTGTCGGGAAGTGTTTTCTGACAGCTTTTTTTGTCTTTTCTCCATCGCTCCCAAGTAAATCTCCAGTGAGCGGGTGGAAATCTGTATTTCACGGAAAGATACGCCAAGAGAGGCGATAAGCAACAACAAAGCCACTCCGAACACATAGGCAGAGAGCAGTTGCAGCCCGATATAGATAAAAAACATGCTGACTACACAGAGGAACAGGCTTGCAATTCCCAGCCCTTGCATGGTGCGCGTGAGATTCAACCGTTTCCGTAAGTTTTCGATTTGCGCTACGGTGATATCCGTAGGATTCTCCATATAGCGGTCACGCAGTTGGCGTACGAGCTGCGCATATGATAAAAAACGATTGGTGTAAGCCAGTAAAATCAGAGAAACTGCCGAGAAAAGCAGGGCGGGAGTAGTGAGAGTCAGTTCTTCCATAAGTAAATTAAAAATCTTCCGTTGTTATATTGCCGCAATCTTATGCTTACAATACTAACAACGGAAGACATGAAAATGTTTTACTTAAGTACGCCGAGTTCTTTACCTACTTTGATAAAGGCAGCGATACATTTGTCGAGATGTTCCTTCTCGTGTCCTGCGGAGATTTGTACGCGGATGCGTGCCTGGTCTTTCGGCACTACCGGATAGTAGAAACCTGTCACATAGATACCTTCTTCCTGCATACGTGCGGCATAAATCTGCGACAACTTCGCGTCATACAGCATTACGGCACAGATAGCACTCTGAGTCGGCTTGATGTCGAATCCCGCAGCCGTCATCTTGTCGCGGAAATAATTTACGTTTTCAACGAGCTTGTCATGCAGTGTATTGCTCTCTTTCAGCATCTTGAATACCTCAAGGCTTGCACCGATAATTCCCGGAGCCAATGAGTTGGAGAACAGGTATGGACGGCTGCGTTGGCGCAGCAAATCAATAATCTCCTTCCGGCCGGTAGTAAATCCGCCCAATGCACCACCGAAAGCCTTGCCTAATGTACCGGTATAAATATCCACACGTCCGTGAGTCTTGTATAGTTCGCTTACGCCATGTCCCGTAGCGCCTACCACACCGGCAGAGTGAGACTCGTCCACCATTACCAACGCGTCATACTTCTCGGCGAGGTCACAAATCTGGTCCATCGGAGCAACGTTACCGTCCATAGAGAACACACCGTCGGTCACGATAATGCGGAAACGTTGTGCCTGTGCCTCTTGCAGGCATCTTTCCAAGTCCTTCATGTCGGCGTTAGCATAACGGTAACGTTTAGCCTTGCACAGACGGACACCGTCGATAATAGAAGCATGGTTCAGAGCGTCCGAAATAATGGCATCCTCTTCGGTGAAAAGCGGTTCGAATACCCCGCCGTTCGCGTCGAAGCAGGCAGCATACAGAATCGTATCTTCCGTTTGGAAATAATCGGAGATAGCGGCTTCCAGTTCCTTGTGTATATCTTGTGTTCCACAGATGAAACGGACAGACGACATACCGTATCCGCGTCGGTTCATCATTTCTTGGGACGCCTTAATCAGTCGTGGGTGATTGGACAGTCCCAGATAATTGTTAGCGCAGAAGTTCAGCACTTCTTTGCCTTTTACAGTGATGGCAGCTTGCTGCGCACTTTCAATCAGTCGTTCTTCTTTGTAAAGCCCGGCTTCTTTGATTTCAGCCAATGTTTGGCTGAGGAATTCTTTCATTTTACCGTACATAGTGTTTGAGTAATTAAGTTCGATTACAAAGGACACAATTTTTCTTGGAATAACAATGTCTTTTTGATTAAAATCTAAAAAAAAAGTGCTTACTTTGTGCGCTATTTAGCTTAACAACTTAAGTACGAAAAAAAATGAAACACATTTTGATTATTGGAGCCACTGGACAGATAGGCTCCGAACTAACGATGGAGCTACGTAAACGTTACGGAAATGCAAATGTAGTAGCTGGTTACATCCCGGGTGCAGAACCTAAAGGTGAGTTGAAAGAGTCCGGGCCGTCAGCTATTGCTGATGTAACGGATGCAGAAGCAATCGCTTCTGTGGTAAAAGAGTATCAGATTGATACGATTTATAATCTTGCTGCGCTGTTGTCGGTCGTGGCAGAATCGAAGCCCAAGCTGGCTTGGAAAATCGGTATCGACGGGTTATGGAATGTACTGGAAGTTGCGCGCGAACAAGGATGCGCCGTTTTCACTCCCAGTTCTATCGGTTCTTTCGGTGCGACAACGCCGCACACACAAACACCGCAGGATACTATTCAGCGTCCTCGTACGATGTACGGAGTCACTAAAGTAACCACAGAGTTGCTGAGCGACTATTATTTTAACAAATATGGTGTTGACACTCGTGCTGTCCGTTTTCCGGGCATTATCTCGAACGTGACACCTCCCGGTGGCGGAACCACCGATTATGCTGTCGACATTTATTACTCGGCGGTAAAAGGGGAGAAATTCGTGTGTCCTATCAAACAAGGCACCCTGATGGATATGATGTATATGCCGGACGCGCTCAACGCAGCCATTACGCTGATGGAAGCCGATCCGACAAAATTGATACACCGCAATGCTTTCAATATCGCTTCTATGAGTTTCGACCCGGAAACGATTTATCAGGCAATCAAGAAGCACGTGCCGCAATTCGAGATGGTTTATGACATCGACCCCTTGAAGCAGCGCATCGCCGATAGTTGGCCTGATAGCCTGGACGACACTTGTGCTCGTGAAGAGTGGGGGTGGAAGCCGGCTTACGATTTGGAAAGCATGACAGTGGATATGCTTGAAAAGTTAAGAGAGAAACTGAAATAATGAAAAAACTAATCGCAGGGGTCATATTGTTCAGCATACTGGGTTCTTGTGGCAACAAGAAAAACAATATTGACCCCTTCGCATCTATTACTCACGAGGTGGATTCAATCTGGCATCAAGCCGATTCTATCCCCGAAGATAAATTGCCGGAAGAGCCGCAGCCTATACAGGCTGACGAATCTTTCGACGATTTTATCTATAATTTTGCTTCCGATGAAGTATTACAGCGTCAGCGTGTGAAATTCCCGTTGCCCTACTACAATGGAGAAAAAAAGTTGGAAATCGACGAATATCATTGGATGCACGATAACTTGTTTACCAAACAACACTATTATACGCTCTTGTTTGATAAGGAAGAAGATATGGACTTGGTAGGAGATACTTCGCTTACGTCCGTACAGGTCGAATGGATATTCGTCAAGACGCGGATGATGAAGCGATATTATTTTGAGCGTATCAAAGGCGCATGGATACTGGAAGCAATCAACCAGCGCCCTATCGAGCCGAATGACAACGAGAACTTTGTCGAGTTTTTCGGTCGTTTTGCCACCGACAGCCTTTTTCAGAGTCAGCGTGTGAATGACCCGTTGGCTTTTGTCACCAGCGACCCGGACGATGACTTCTCCATACTTGAAACGAGTCTCGACTTGAACCAATGGTTTGCCTTCAAGCCCGAACTGCCTTCCGAACGCCTTTCCAATATCAACTATGGGCAACGGAACGACGATAACTCTACGATGAAAATCTTGGCATTGAAGGGCATCGGCAACGGTTTTTCCAACATCCTTTATTTCCACCGGAAAGCCGGAGAATGGAAACTGTATAAATTTGAAGATACAAGTATATAGCTCTTACAAGTATATAACTCTTAAAAGTATGTAACCCCTAAAACAGTATAGATGATGTATTCCCTTTTGTCTCACAATACATTCGGCATTGATGTCAGTGCCGCCCGTTTTTTAGAATATGCTTCAGTTGAAGAGTTGCAACAACAGATTGCGCAAGGTGCCGTTACGACACCTTTTTTGCATATAGGTGGCGGAAGCAACCTGCTGTTTACCAAAGACTATGACGGGCTGATACTCCATTCATGTATTGAAGGCATCGAAGTGACGGAAGAAGATGAGCGCACCGTATCTGTGCGGGTAGGGGCGGGCGTCGTATGGGACGACTTCGTGGCATACTGCGTGGCACACGGATGGTATGGAGCAGAAAATCTCTCCTTGATTCCTGGTGAAGTGGGAGCGGGCGCCGTGCAGAATATCGGAGCCTACGGTGTCGAAGTGAAAGACCTGATAACCGCCGTAGAGACAGTGAACATTCAAGGCGACCAACGTGTTTACTCCATAGAAGAATGTGGATATGCCTACCGCAATAGCATCTTCAAGCGTCCTGAGAATAAGTCGGTCTTTGTTACCTATGTGCGATTCCGGCTTAGCAAGGAAGAATATTACACATTGGACTACGGAACCATCCGCCAGGAACTTGGCAAATACCCTGAACTGACGCTGCCGGTAGTCCGGAAAGTAATCATTGACATTCGCGAAAGTAAGCTGCCTGACCCGAAAGTGATGGGAAATGCAGGCAGTTTCTTTATGAACCCCATTGTTCCTAAAGAAAAATTGCTGGTACTGCAACAAGAATATCCGCAGATACCTTATTATGAACTGGCCGATGGTCAGGTCAAAATCCCTGCGGGATGGATGATAGACCAATGCGGATGGAAAGGAAAATCCCTGGGGCCTGCGGCAGTGCACGATAAACAGGCACTCGTCCTTGTGAATCGGGGCGGAGCGAAAGGTAGTGATATTATTGCGCTTTCGGATGCAGTGAGAGTTTCCGTGCGTGAGAAGTTCGGCATCGACATTCATCCCGAAGTAAATTTTGTCTGATAACGAGAAATGAAAGTAAGAATCATAGGAAGTGGAACATCGACGGGAGTACCCCAAATAGGCTGTACATGTGCAGTCTGTACTTCTGCCAACCCGAAAGATAACCGTTTGCGTGCATCCGCCATCGTAGAGACAGACGATGCACGGATACTGATAGACTGCGGTCCCGATTTCCGGGAACAAGTATTGCATCTCCCTTACGAACGGATAGACGGTGTGCTCATAACGCATGAACACTACGACCACGTAGGCGGACTGGATGATTTGCGTCCCTTCTGTCGCTTCGGTTCCGTGCCGATTTATGCCGAAGAATATGTAGCGAAAGCATTGCGCCTGCGCATGCCCTACTGTTTCGTAGACCATCGTTACCCCGGCGTGCCAGACATCCCTTTGCAGGAAATAGAACCGGGGCAGCGCTTCTCCATAAATCAGACCGAGGTGCTTCCCCTGCGCGTGATACATGGACGCTTGCCGATTCTGGGTTACCGCATCGGGAAGCTGGGTTATATCACCGATATGCTGACCATGCCCGAAGAATCTTTTGAACAATTGGCGGGGATAGATGTTTTGATAATGAATGCACTACGGATTGTCCCGCATCCTACGCATCAGAGTTTGGAAGAAGCATTGGCAGTCGCGCGGCGTATTCAGGCAAAGAAAACCTACTTTATACATATGAGCCATGATATGGGCTTGCATGCCGAGGTTGAACGGGAACTTCCGGACGATATTCACCTGGCATATGACGGATTGGAAATCTATCTCTGATTGTTGGTAAAATATTTAGCAAAAGTTTTGTTTTCTTTGTAGAATTTATTATTTTTGCATCTAACCGATAAACAGCGAATATTATGAAGCTTCGTACGATAGTGAAAATAGCGGTCACTTCTTCTGTTGTACTCTTGTGCGCAGGTTTCGTTTTATACTCTTTTTTCAGACTGTCGGCAGCCGAAGGACAGAAGGATTTCAACCTCTACGAACTGGTGCCGACCACCGCTTCCGCAGTATTTGCAACCGATGATGTGCTCGGGTTTGTCACCGAAATAGACGGTTTGACGTGTAGCAAGAACCACCAATATCTACATGTCTCCAAACTTTTCTCTTGCCTGAAACAGTCGCTCTATGCATTTTCGGAAGATACTCCTCACGGCTTGAGCCGGCAAATGAATCAAATGCTGATTAGCTTCCACGAGCCGGATAACGACCGTAATCAGGTACTTTATTGCCGTTTGGGAAATGGAGACAGGGAATTGATTGGCAGATTCACGCAGAAATACATTTCGTCGCTCTATCCACCGAAGAAATTCGACTACAAAGGAGAGGAAATAATGATTTACCCCCTGTCGGATGGCGATTTCCTCGCCTGCTATCTCACACCCGATTTCATGGTGCTGAGTTTCCAAAAGAAATTGGTGGAAGATGTTATTGATGTCTATAAGAAAGGTGGCTCACTGGCGTACGACCCTACGTTCATGGGAGTGCTTGCTTCAAAGAAAAGTACGGCTACTGCCACTATATACACCCGTGTGAACGGCATGATGGGATGGACGGAATTCGATATGAAGATGAAGGATGATTTTATTTATTTTACAGGAGTCAGTCATGACACCGATACCTGTTTTAACTTTATCAACCTGCTTCGCCAACAGGAATCCGTGAAAGGATTTCCAAGTGAAGTGTTACCTTCTACAGCTTTTTATTTCAGCAGACAAAGCATCACGGACTGGACGTCCTTGCTCTCTTACGGAGGCATGCAGGCATATGCGACCGCAGGTCGTACTACCGAGATGCAGGAAAGAAACCGGGAATTATCGTGCTATCTGATGGAGAATACCGGACACGACTTGGTAGCCTGCCTGTTTCAGCAGGAAGACACATTGCAGGGTGCGGCGGCTGTTCTGAGCCTGTCTGTGCTGGATGTGACGGAAGCGGAACGGAAGTTGCGCTCACTTGTCAACACTGCCCCGGCTGAAGAAGGGGTGAAGACACCTCGTATAACTTTTTGTTATACCGCCAACAAGGCATATTCCGTCTATCGCTTGTCTCAAACAACGTTGTTTGCGCAACTGACCACTTTTGTGGAACCGACATCGTATATGTATGCCGTATTCTATGGCGGGCGTCTATTGCTGGCTCCTGATGAGGGCAGTCTGTCGCGCTATATACGGCAGTTGGATAAAGGTGATGTGCTTGATGGAGCGATAGCGTATCGGGCGGGAATGGATAGCCTCTCTGATTCTTATCATTTCATGCTGATGGCAGACTTTGACCATCTGTTCCATCAGGCGGAAAAACAAGTCCATTTCGTGCCGGATTTCTTCCTGCGCAACTCCGGTTTTTTTCGTAATTTTATACTTTTTGCTCAGTTCACCTGTGCCGATGGAGTGGTGTATCCCAATATCGTTTTGTGGTATAAAACCGAGTAGAATCCTGCTCGGAAATCTCATCCGACAGTCTGTTTTTCTATGTGGCAGAAGGGGGCAACTAAGAATTATTGGATTTGAAAAGTAGAAAACCCAATGAACCCTTAATGGAATATCTACGGAAAACCTACAAAAGCTAGTCGAAAAGTATGCCTCTTTTTTCGTCAGAAAAAACTTCTGAAACGCCTTCTAGTAGGGTGTAAAAAATAATCATAACCCAAGAGAATAGAGAAGAATATAAGAACAGAAAGAAAAAGAAATAGAAAAAACTGCTCTTGTTGCTGATGGAATTTTGAGAAAAGGAAAACGGGATTCTGAGAAAAGGAGAAGTATTGTGGTTGATGTTGCCTGATTCCTTCCGTAACCTGTGGACAGATTTTTTCCGTCCCGCAGCAGAGTGCCGTCCATCCCCGGAGGAAAGCCTTTTCAGCCCGTGGCGGAATCTTTACAAAGTGTGGGCATAAAAAAACTCCCGGTAAGAATCATTCTCACCAGAAGTCTTTTTTATCTGTATCGTCAAGCGGAATATTTTCGGCTTAAAACGGCAGGTCGTCTTTTACATCGCCCGGAGTGAAAGCTGGAGTTGCTGACGGAGCCGGCGGTGGAACGGGGGCACCCGGAGCCATCGGAGCACCTGCGCCGACACGTTCAACTTTCCATGCACGGATGCTGTTGAACCAACGGTCTTGCCATTGGCGGGCGTCAACGTCGAATGATACGGTTAGTTCTTCGCCCATCTGGATGTTGAACTGCTCGATTTTGTCCGCACCGAATACATCGAAACACATTTTGCGCGGGTATTGGTCGTGGTTTTCGATAACGAACTCTTGTGCTTTCCACTCGTTGCCGCTAGTCTTTGAAACTCCGCCTCTTGGGGGGAGTATAGCGATAATTTTTCCTGTAAATTCCATTGCGATTAATTTAAATTCTGCGGCGAAGTTACGATTTTTTAGGAATATCCCTCACACAAACTCTGTTTTTTCTTTTGTTTTGTTGGGTGGCACGAATCTTTTTTCGTAACTTTGTGCGATAGAACTTTTAAAACTTAAATACACGAAAATATATGAAATTTATCGTTTCAAGTACTGCTCTTTCCAGCCATTTACAGGCCATCAGCCGTGTGATTAATTCAAAAAATGCGTTGCCTATTCTCGATTGTTTCCTCTTCGAACTGGAAGACGGAACATTGTCTGTGACCGTATCTGATAGCGAAACAACGATGGTGACTACCGTCGAAGTGAATGGCGATACAAACGGGCGTTTTGCCGTAGTAGCGAAAACACTGCTTGATGCACTGAAAGAAATACCGGAACAACCGCTGACATTCGATATCAATCCGGAGAATTACGAAATTACAGTGCAGTACCAAAACGGAAAATACAGCCTGATGGGGCAGAACGCGGATGAATTCCCGCAGTCGGCTACATTGGGTGACAACGCTGTCCGTGTGGAAATGGACGCAGAAGTATTGCTGGGTGGTATCAACCGCTCTGTATTTGCTACGGCCGACGATGAACTTCGTCCTGTAATGAATGGTATTTACTTCGATATTACCACAGAAGACATCACAATGGTGGCTTCGGACGGTCATAAACTGGTGCGTTGCAAGACGTTGGCCGCCAAAGGCAACGAACGCGCAGCCTTCATCCTGCCGAAGAAACCGGCTACGCTGCTCAAGAACCTTCTGCCGAAAGAACAGGGAACCGTAACTATCGAATTTGACGAACGCAATGCCGTATTTATGCTTGAAAAGTACCGCATGGTGTGCCGTCTCATCGAAGGACGTTATCCAAACTACAACTCGGTGATTCCTCAAAACAACCCTCACAAGTTGACCGTAGACCGCCAGCAGTTGGTGGGAGCCTTGCGCCGTGTGTCTATCTTCTCGTCACAAGCGAGCAGTTTGATTAAACTTCGTATGCAGGAGAACCAGATTGTGATTTCAGCGCAGGATATCGACTTCTCTACTTCTGCCGAAGAAACCCAGGTGTGCCAGTATGCAGGTGCCGCAATGAGTATCGGCTTCAAGTCTACCTTCCTGATTGACATCTTGAACAATATCTCGGCAGATGAAGTAATCATCGAATTGGCAGACCCGTCACGTGCCGGCGTAATCATCCCCGTGGAACAGGAAGAGAACGAAGACTTGCTGATGTTGCTGATGCCTATGATGCTGAACGATTAATGTTAATTTACTACAGAGGACGCAGAGGACACAGAGGATAAATTTGAATATTTATTATTAAATAACCCTTTGTGTCCTCTGTGTCCTCTGTGGTGACTCAATAAAATAAACAGAAATGAAATTAAACTTGAAAAATCCCATCGTCTTTTTCGACCTTGAGACGACTGGAACCAATATCAACACAGACCGTATTGTTGAAATCTGTTATTTGAAAGTTTACCCGAATGGGAACGAGGAAGCAAAAACCTTGCGTATCAACCCTGAAATGCATATACCGGAAGCATCTTCTGCCGTACACGGTATTTATGATGCCGATGTGGCTGACTGCCCTACTTTCAAGGAAGTGGCAAAGAACATTGCCCGCGATATCGAGGGTTGTGACTTGGCGGGATTCAATTCCAATCGTTTCGATATTCCGGTGCTGGCGGAAGAGTTTCTGCGTGCCGGAGTAGATATCGACATGACAAAGCGGAAATTTATAGATGTACAGGTGATTTTCCACAAAATGGAACAACGTACCCTGTCTGCTGCCTACAAATTCTATTGCGAAAAGAATCTGGAAGATGCGCATACTGCGGAAGCGGATACGCGGGCTACTTACGAAGTGCTGAAAGCACAACTCGACCGTTATCCCGACCTTCAGAACGATATGGCATTTTTGGCGGATTACTCCAGCTACAACAAGAATGTGGACTTTGCCGGACGTATGGTGTACGATGATAATGGGGTAGAAGTGTTCAATTTCGGAAAGTACAAAGGAATGTCCGTAGCTGAGGTATTGAAGAAAGACCCCGGATATTACAGTTGGATTTTGAACAGTGATTTTACGCTGAATACAAAAGCGACATTGACAAAAATCCGTTTGCGTGAAATGAGTAATTTGATTACAAAATAATGCTAAAAGGAAAAAAGATAATTCTTGGAATTACCGGCAGTATTGCCGCGTACAAGGCTTGTTATATCATTCGCGGACTTATTAAGCAAGGGGCGGAAGTGCAAGTCGTAATTACTCCGGCGGGAAAAGAATTTATTACTCCCATCACTCTTTCGGCTTTGACTAGCAAACCGGTCATCAGCGAATTTTTTGCTCAACGTGACGGGACGTGGAACAGCCACGTTGACCTTGGCCTGTGGGCGGATGCGATGCTGATTGCGCCTGCCACCGCTTCTACCATCGGCAAGATGGCAAACGGGATAGCCGACAATATGCTGATAACCACTTATCTTTCGGCAAAAGCCCCGGTATTTGTTGCTCCTGCCATGGATTTGGATATGTATGCCCACCCTTCCACTCAGAAGAACTTGGACACACTGCGCTCGTTTGGCAATCATATTATCGAACCGGGAACGGGAGAACTTGCCAGCCATCTGGTAGGGAAGGGACGTATGGAAGAGCCGGAAGCCATCATCCGTGCACTGGATGAATTCTTCTCGACAAGTGGCGAGTTGCAAGGGCGGAAAATTATGATAACAGCCGGGCCTACCTATGAAAAGATAGATCCTGTCCGTTTTATCGGCAATTATTCTTCAGGCAAGATGGGATTCGCTTTGGCGGAAGAATGCGCCCGCCGTGGCGCGGAAGTTACGCTGATTGCGGGGCCTGTGCAACTGGAGGCAAAGCACTCCCGTATCCACCGTATTGACGTGGAATCGGCGGAAGAAATGCATGTCGCCTCACAAGCCTGTTTCTCCGATGCCGATGCAGCCATCCTCTGTGCGGCAGTTGCCGATTATCGTCCGGAGACAGTGGCCGACAAGAAGATAAAACGGGAGAAAGAGAGGGAACTGACATTGCATCTTCAAGCAACGAAAGATATTGCAGCCGGCTTGGGGGCTGCGAAAAGAGAAGGTCAGTTGTTGGTGGGCTTTGCTCTCGAAACCAACAACGAGCAGCAGAACGCTGAAGGAAAGCTCGAACGCAAGAACTTCGACTTTATCGTGCTCAACTCGCTGAACGACGTGGGAGCCGGCTTCCGTCACGATACCAACAAAATCAGTATCATCGACCGGAAAGGCCGCACGGACTATCCGCTGAAATCGAAAACGGAAGTGGCGCAGGATATCATCGACCGTCTGTCTGATGAATTGAAACTCTCAACTCTTAACTCTTAACTTATCCCAATGTTACGTTCACTATACATTCAGAATTACGCGTTGATAGAGAAACTGGACATCAGTTTCGAGACAGGTTTTTCCGTTATAACAGGTGAAACGGGAGCCGGAAAATCAATTATTCTAGGAGCCATCGGTCTGCTGCTGGGACAGCGTGCCGATGTGAAGGCGATTCGTCGTGGAGCTTCTAAATGTATCATAGAAGCTCGTTTTGATATATCGGGCTACGGTATGCGTCCGTTTTTTGAAGACAACGAACTGGAATATGACGAGGAGTGCATTTTGCGCCGTGAAGTGCAGGCATCCGGCAAGAGCCGGGCATTCATCAATGATACTCCTGCATCACTGGCGCAAATCAAGGAGCTGGGCGAGCTGTTGATTGATGTACATTCACAGCATCAGAACCTGTTGCTCAATAAAGAAGGTTTCCAGTTGAATGTACTTGATATATTGGCACATAATGACGCTGCATTGGAAAAATACCATGCCCGTTATGCCGAATGGAAGCAGACCGAACGCGAACTGGCGGAACTGACGGCACTGGCGGAGAAGAGCCGTGCGGACGAGGATTATATACGTTTCCAACTGGAACAGCTCGAAGAAGCCCACCTTTCCGAAGGCGAGCAGGAAGAGCTGGAACAGGAAGCCGAAACCTTGAGCCATGCGGAAGAAATCAAGGCGGGGCTTTACCGGGTGGAGCAATCCTTTGTTTCCGACGAGGGCGGTTTGCTCTCTTATCTGAAAGATAGTCTGAACACGCTGAACAGCCTGCAAAGAGTCTACCAACCCGCCAAGGAGCTTACCGAACGTATGGAAAGTGCTTATATCGAGCTGAAGGATATTTCGCATGAAGTCTCTTCGCAAAGTGACTCTGTAGAATTTAATCCTGTGCGGCTCGATGAAGTGAACGAGCGCTTGAACCTGATTTATTCCTTGCAACAGAAACATCGTGTACAGACACTCGGCGAGCTGATTGCATTGACGGAAGAGTATCGGAGCAAGTTGTCTGCCATCACTTCTTATGATGACCGTATTGCCGGGCTGACCGACCGCAAGGAAGAACAATATAAGCAAGTGAAGCAACAGGCGGAACTGCTCACCAAAGCCCGTACGAAGGCGGCACGTGAAGTGGAAAAGCAATTGGCGGCACGCTTGGTTCCGCTAGGGATGCCGAACGTTCGTTTTCAGGTGGAAATGGGATTCAAGAAAGAACCCGGATTGCAAGGGGAAGACACTGTCGGCTTCCTGTTTTCCGCCAACAAGAACGGTATGTTGCAGAATATCTCTTCCGTAGCTTCGGGCGGTGAGATAGCCCGCGTCATGCTTTCTATCAAAGCCATGATTGCCGGAGCCGTGAAGCTGCCGACCATCGTGTTTGATGAGATAGACACCGGAGTATCCGGCGAGATAGCCGACCGCATGGCGGACATGATGCAGGAGATGGGCGAGCAGAATCGCCAGGTTATCAGTATCACCCACTTGCCGCAAATCGCTGCCCGCGGACGTGCGCATTATAAAGTATATAAGAAAGACAGTGATACGGAAACGAACAGCCATATCCGCCGTCTCACCGATGAAGAACGGGTAGAGGAAATTGCTCATATGTTGAGCGGCGCTACGCTGACCGAAGCCGCTCTCAGTAACGCCAAAGCTCTGTTAAACAGCAAGTAACGATTAGGGGTAGACAAATAGTTAATTGGTAAATAGTAAAATAGTAAATAACCGCGATGTTAGATAAAAGTGAAATGATTTTCGGCGTTCGTGCCGTGATAGAAGCCATTCAGGCTGGAAAAGAGATTGATAAAATCCTGGTAAAGAAAGACATTCAGAGTGAACTTTCCAAGGAACTTTTTGCAGCTTTGAAAGGTTTGTTGATTCCGGTTCAGCGTGTTCCGGTGGAGCGTATCAACCGTATTACCCGGAAGAATCACCAAGGTGTGGTGGCGTTCATTTCGTCTGTGACTTATCAGAAGACGGAAGACCTTGTTCCTTTCTTGTTCGAGCAGGGGAAGAATCCGTTTTTTGTGATGCTGGACGGAGTGACGGATGTGCGTAATTTCGGTGCGATTGCCCGTACTTGCGAGTGTGCTGCCGTAGACGCCGTGATTATTCCTGCCCGTGGCAGCGCATCTGTGAATGCGGATGCCGTGAAGACTTCGGCAGGGGCGTTGCATACGCTTCCTGTATGCCGCGAGCAGAGCTTGCGTTCGACGCTGCAATACCTGAAAGATAGCGGTTTCCGCATTGTGGCTGCCACTGAGAAGGGGGATTACGACTATACGAAAGCCGATTATACAGGCCCGTTGTGTATCATCATGGGAGCGGAGGATACAGGGGTGTCTTATGAGAATCTGGCGCTCTGCGACGAATGGGTGAAGATACCGATGTTGGGAAAAATCGAGTCTCTGAACGTTTCCGTGGCTGCAGGCATCTTGATTTACGAAGGTGTGAAACAAAGAAACAATGACTGATATGAAGAAGATTTTAATCCTACCTTTGTTGCTTTTCTTCCTAGCACAGGGAAGCATGGCACAAACCCCTAAATGGGTGGAGAAGGCGAAACGTGCTGTCTTCTCTGTAGTGACTTATGACAAGAATGACAAGATGCTGAATACCGGAAATGGATTTTTCGTGTCCGAAGATGGGTTGGCTTTGTCCGACTACTCTCTTTTTAAAGGCGCCGAGCGTGCGGTGGTTATCACGGCGGAAGGCAAACAGATGCCGGTTAGCACCATACTTGGAGCGAATGATATGTATGATGTCATCAAGTTCCGTGTAGCTATTACCGAAAAGAAAGTACCTGCGTTGGTGGTGGCTAAGACTACTCCGGCAGTAGGAACTGATGCGTGGATGCTTCCCTATTCTACACAGAAAAGCATTGCTTGCGTTTCGGGCAAGGTGAAAGAGGTTTCCAAGGTGGCCGGCGAATACCATTATTATACGTTGGGCATGCAGATGAAAGACAAGATGGTGAGCTGTCCGGTGATGAATGTAGAAGGTCAGGTGTTCGGCATTGCGCAGAAGTCGTCCGGGCTCGATACAGTGACTACCTGTTATGCCGCAGGAGCTGCCTTTGCCATGGCTCAGAAGATTAGCGCCCTTTCGCTTGGGGATGCAGCACTGAAGAGTATCGGTATCCAGAAAGGGTTGCCGGATACGGAAGACCAAGCATTGGTGTATTTGTTCATGGCTTCTTCCAGTCTGTCATCAGAGGATTATGGCAAGTTGCTGGATGATTTTATTCGTCAGTTCCCTGCTAACACAGACGGTTATCTGCGCCGCGCGAATTATTATGTGGCTAAGGCTAAGGACAACCAGTCTTGGTTCGATAAAGCCGTTGTCGACTTGAATCAGGCTTTGAAAGTGGCTCAGAAGAAAGATGATGTATATTATAATATAGGTAAGCTGATGTATGCTTACCAACTGTCGAAGCCGGAGAAAACGTATAAGGATTGGACGTATGACACTGCTTTGAAGAATGTCCGTCAGGCATTCGCTATCGACCCGCTGCCTATATACGTGCAACTGGAAGGCGATATATTATTTGCCCAGCAGGATTATGCCGGAGCTTTGGCGGCTTATGAGAAAGTAAATGCCAGCAATATGGCTTCTGCCGGTACGTTCTTCAGTGCTGCGAAGACGAAAGAGTTGTTGAAAGCTGAACCGAAAGAGATTTTGGTATTGATGGATAGCTGCATCGCCCGTTGTCCGCAACCGATTACCGCCGACTTTGCCCCTTATCTGCTGGAACGTGCGCAAATAAATATGAATGCCGGCCAGCCGCGGAACGCAATGCTCGATTATGACGCTTATTTTAAAGCTGTCAACGGTCAGGTGAACGACGTGTTTTATTATTATCGCGAACAAGCTGCCTTGAAAGCGCGCCAATACCAACGTGCATTGGACGACATTGCAAAAGCAGTGGAACTGAACCCCGCAGACTTGACTTACCAGGCCGAAAACGCTGTTGTCAACCTGCGTGTAGGACGCTATGAGAAAGCTATTGAAATACTGAATGGTATTCTGAAAAATGACCCGAAATACGGCGAAGCCTACCGCTTGCTGGGACTTTGCCAGGTGCAGTTGAAGAAGACGGACGAGGCTTGCGCAAACTTCAAGAAAGCGAAGGAACTGGGCGATCCGAACGTGGACGAATTGATTAAGAAATACTGCAAGTAAAAGAGGTTGCCCCAAAAAGTTAGTGTATGTACTATCGTTTGGGACCGCCATTCCAAGCTTCTCTAGGATTTGAGAGTTTTGATAGATGAGTTGTTGAAACAGATAAAGGTGACGTTGATTTTCCGCTGTGATTTGGTGATTGTCACAGTTCCGCATGGTCCGCACGGAGCCGGACAGCCGGAAAAGTGGGAAGTGATAATGCAATGGGATGGTGTAATTTTGTGAATGAATCGTTTTGCGAGTGTTTTTTTTTACTATCTTTGAAAGTCAGTAAAACAGAAAATAAGAATAAATATGAAAAAAGTAATTTGCAGTGAGAAAGCACCCGGAGCTATCGGGCCTTACAGCCAGGCGATAGAAGCTAATGGAATGGTATTTGTGTCCGGGCAATTACCTATTGATGCCGCTACGGGAGAGATGGCTGAAGGGATAGAAGGACAGGCGCGTCAGTCGTTGGAGAATATCAAACACATTCTTGAAGAAGCAGGATTGACAATGGCTGACATTGTCAAAACTACTGTATTTCTTCAGGATATGTCCCTCTTTGCAGGGATGAATGGCGTGTATGCCACCTATTTTGATGGAGCTTTTCCGGCACGCTCGGCGTTTGCCGTAAAAGCTTTGCCAAAGGATGCGTTAGTAGAGATTGAGTGTATCGCGGTTCGCTAACAAGTCTGCGACAATGAAATTGCTGCCTCCCACGAAGATAAGATCTTTTGGGGGGCAGTTCTTTTTCGCTGCCTGTACGGCATCCACCACAGTAGGGTAGGCAGTTCCTTTCAATCCGGCTTGTTCTGCCAGTTCCATCAATTCATTTTCCGGCAGCGCACGTTTCACGCTAGCTTTGGTGAAGTAGTAAGTGGCATCTTTCGGCAACACTTGCAGGACACCTTTGATATCTTTGTCATTGACCATGCCGAATACGAAATGAATTTCCTGACCGAAAGTTTTGCGGATAGCATCGAGTTGTACGTGGATATATTCGATTCCGTCGATATTATGTCCCGTGTCACAGATAATGTCCGGATAGCTGTGCACTTTCTGCCAACGCCCCATCAGTCCGGTGAGTTGACAAACGTTTGCAAAACCGTCGAAGTAGTTCCGGGGGGTGATGTTGTAGTTCAATTTGGTCAGTACCGCAAGAGCTTTCAGAATGGTGAACATGTTTTCGAACTGGTAAGCTCCGCTCAACTCTGTGTAAAGTCCGAAAGGAAACATTTCATTGTTGATTCTGATAGCGTCTTTTCTTTTGTCAAGTATCTGGTCTATCGCACGTATGCTACTTGGTACGTCCAGCATGAGCAATGCTTGCCGCATTCGATTTCCCTGTTCTTCCGACTGCTCGCCTATTGCTTTGATCATGTGGTGTAGGGTCTGCATTATTTCGTCCGCCCTTGTCCTTGCCTCCTGCAACCTTGAATAAGGAAGTATCTCCATGTTCCAGTGGCGCGTCTTTTCACGGGCATATTCGATGGGCGCATTCATTGCTTTGGCTTTCATGGTGAACACACGTTTCACCGCCCCTTTGGCTCTGCCGACAACTACCGGGACGCCTTCCTTGATGATGCCGGCTTTCTCTTTGGCAATCTTTGTCAGCGTGTCTCCCAGATATTGGGTATGGTCGAAACTGATATTGGTGATAATACACAAATCCGGATGGATGATATTCGTACAGTCCAGGCGTCCGCCCATGCCTACTTCGATAACCGCCACGTCTACTTTTTGGTCGGCAAAATAACGGAATGCCATAGCAGTGGTCAGTTCGAAGAAAGAAGGGTGCAGCGGTTCGAAGAACGCGCGGTGCTCTTCCACAAAATTGACTACATACTCTTCCGGTACCATCTCACCGTTGATGCGGATGCGTTCGCGAAAATCAATCAGGTGAGGAGAGGTGAATAATCCGACCCGGTAGCCGGCACTTTGCAATACTGCCGCGATGGTATGTGAACAGGAACCTTTTCCGTTTGTGCCTGCGATATGTATCGTCTTGAATTGTTGATGCGGATGCCCGAAATGTTCGTCCAATTTGTGTGTAGTCTCTAATCCCGGCTTATATGCTTTGCTTCCTATTTGCTGAAACATAGGCACACTTTCATATAAGTACTTTAAAGTGTTCTGATAATCCATGTTTTATAAAATTTAACTCCGGGTAATCTTTATTGCCCGTTAATTTGTTTATCTTTAGAACCGTCAACTCAACCATAATGTGCGTGGTTGGCGATTTGAGATTGCAAATATCAACATTTAAATCTAAGAAATCATGGGAACTAAGAAAAATTTTGTGTTAGACACAAATGTTATTCTTCACGACTACAATTGTTTGAAGAATTTCCAGGAAAATGATATTTATCTCCCTCTTGTCGTACTCGAAGAGTTGGACAAGTTCAAGAAAGGAAACGAGCAGATTAACTTCAACGCTCGTGAGTTTGTACGCGAACTGGACGTGTTGACCAGCGACGAACTTTTCACTGACGGAGTGAAGCTGGGTGAAGGATTGGGACGTCTGTTTGTGGTGACCAGTAAAGTGGAAGCTACTAAAGTATGGGACTCTTTCCCTATCAAGAAACCCGACCATTTGATTCTGGCGGCAACCGAGTATCTGACTGCCAAATATCCGAAAATGAAATCCATTCTAGTGACCAAGGATGTGAACCTGCGCATGAAAGCCCGTTCCATCGGTCTGCTTTGCGAAGATTATATCACGGATAAGGTTGTAAATGTAGATGTATTCGAGAAATCCAATGAAATATTTGAAAATGTGGATCCGGCATTGATAGACCGTATCTATTCTTCTAAAGAAGGTATCGATTTGGGTGAGTTCGGCTTTAAGGATTTGGTTCATCCTAATGAATGTTTCGTGCTGAAGAGCGACCGCAATAGTGTATTGGCGCGTTACAATCCTTTCACTCACTCCATTTGCCGTGTGATGAAAGGCAAAAACTATGGAATTGAGCCCCGCAATGCCGAACAGAGTTTTGCTTTTGAGATTCTGAACGACCCGAATATAAAATTGGTGGCACTGACCGGAAAGGCGGGAACTGGTAAGACATTGCTGGCTTTGGCTGCTGCGTTGGGGAAATTGACAGATTACAAACAGATTTTGTTGGCACGTCCTGTTGTGGCTCTTTCTAATAAGGACATCGGTTTCCTTCCGGGAGATGCACAAGAGAAGGTGGCTCCTTATATGCAGCCGTTGTTTGACAACTTGAACGTGATTAAGCGTCAGTTTGCCGCTAATTCTACGGAAGTGAGGCGTATCGAGGATATGCAGAAAAGCGAGCAACTGGTGATTGAAGCTTTGGCATTTATCCGTGGACGTAGCTTGAGCGAAATGTATTGTATTATTGACGAAGCGCAGAATCTGACTCCGAATGAGATAAAGACGATTATTACCCGTGCGGGCGAAGGTACGAAAATGGTCTTTACGGGGGATATCCAGCAGATTGACCAGCCGTATCTGGACAGTCAGTCCAATGGTCTGGTATATATGATTGACCGTATGAAAGATCAGAACCTCTTTGCACATGTCAACCTGCTGAAGGGTGAACGGAGTGAATTGAGTGAGTTGGCTAGTAACCTGATGTAATGATGAAATATAAAACTGGCACGGATTACACAGATTTCACGGTTTTTCCAATTATCTTAAACCGCGTAATCTGTGTAATCCGTGCCTGATTTTTGCCTTTTACTTTTCCGCTTATTCCTTCTTTCCGAAATATTTCAAGAATTGCGTACGTTCGAAGGTATTGATACCTTTCACATCTTTCGTATTCAGTTTGCCTTTGAACTGGGCGATGCTGTTGAATCCTTTCCGTGTCATCCATGCAGAGAGGAAACGGTTGGCTTCTCCGATGAATGCGTTCGTGTTCTGATAAACTGCGCTACAAACTTCTACTGCCGATGCACCGGCGAGAATCGCTTTTACTACTGCTTCCGCATTGCCAACTCCACCGGATGCTGCATAGTCGATTTTGTCTACTGCGGCCGACGCGATTCCAATCCAGCGAAGTGGAGTGGCGAGGTCTGAAGCATTGCTGAATACTTCACCTGAGATGTGCTCCAGCTTCTCGATATTGATGTCCGGCTGGTAGAAACGGTTGAAGAGGACAACCGCTGCCGCGCCGTTGGCATAGAGCTGGTCAATCAATGCTACGGGATTAGTCAGGTTGTCTCCCAGTTTCATGATAACCGGAATGCTGATTGTTTTTTTGATATGGCGAAGAATATCGATGTGGCGTTGTTCGAAAGAACCATATGTATATTGCACATCCGATTGAAGCGCCAGAATATTGATTTCTAACGCGTCGGCACCGGCTTCTTCGATTTGCTTGGCAAAGTCGACCCATTCGGAATCAGTGTAGCAGTTGATGCTGGCGATGATAGGAATAGGGCAGACCTTCTTGCTTTCTTTAATCAAAGTCAGGTATTCGGACAATTTGTGTTCACGGATATACTCTTCCAGATAATCGCTGCCTTCGGGAGAGAAAGCCGGATCCTTCAGCTGGTCTGCTTCCAGCATAATCTGCTCTTCGAACAGTGATTTCAAAACGATAGCTCCGGCACCTTCTTCGGCGAGCTTTTTATTTTTGCCGACACTGTTGGTCAGTCCCGAGCTACTGATAATGATAGGGTTTCTAAGAGAAAGTCCTGCGAAAGTAGTTTTTAAATTGGTTATGGTCATAATGATTGGTTAAATATTATAATTACGTTCTCCGAAAATCTTGCTTCCCACCCGTACTAAGGTACTTCCTGCGGCAATTGCTTCGTGATAGTCGTGTGACATTCCCATCGACAACTCCCGGAAGTCATCCGAACCGGCGAACCAAGTTTCTTTGAGCTCATGAAAGAGTTTGTCAAGTAAACGGAATTCCCGGTTGATTTGTTCTATATCATCGGTGTTACTGGCCATTCCCATCAATCCGCATATCCGCACGTGGGTGAGTCCTTTCCATTCTCCGGCATCCAGCATCTTCCGGCATTCTTCAGGACTGAAACCGAATTTCGTTTCTTCCTGCGCCACATGTATCTGTAACAGGCAGTTGACGGCACGTCCTGCTTTGGCTGCTTGCTTGTTGACTTCTGCCAGTAGTTTATAAGTATCAATCCCATGTATCATCGCTACGTATGGTATCATATACTTGATTTTGTTGCTTTGCAGGTGTCCGATAAAATGCCATTCGATGTCTTTGGGCAAACTTTCGTATTTAGCTGTCATTTCCTGCACCTTGCTTTCTCCAAAAATACGCTGTCCCACCTGATATGCTTCTTTTATCGCTTCATTGGGATGGAATTTTGAGACAGCAACCAGCCGGACTCCTTGCGGGAGCTCGGCCAGCACTTGCTTTAAATTGTCAGCAATACTCATTGTCACTTATGCTTTTGACGGATCAAACTCCGGTTTGTCATTCGGGCCGGCACTGTACGGATATACGTCCATCAACGGTGTCTCGGACACCATGCCGATTTGATAATCCGCCATTGTTCCCTTCATGCCTTCGTCCAGTTTCTTCACAGCGTCACGCAAGTCGGCAGCTTGTACCAATACTTGTGTGGAAGTCTTTTTTTCCGCACCGCTTTTTTCATCCAGCGTGATGAAAATAAGTTTGCATTTGAACCAGCGGTCGGCACTTTCTTCGTCACTGGGGAAAAGTTCGCTATAGTTAGCACGTTTGATGTCCGAAACGGTAAACTCTCCTGAGATAAACGGAGTCATTTCTTCGATGATTCGTGCTTCAGCTTCTGTGAAGCTAAGCGCGTCAACGAGATAAGGTTCGGTTACTTTCTTTTGCATTCCGTTCTCCATTACTTTCTCATAACGGATTTTGCATTCAAACCATGTATGCATTGCCATAATTTTCTTCCTTTTTAATTAATTGATATATGTAAATTGCCTACAAAGATAAACAAAATACCAAAGTAAGCGCCGAAAGCTTTTTATTTTCTTTTATGCAGATTTTTTAGTTCGAATGAGAGCATGATGCGGAAAAGTCAGATAATGAGGAAAGTAGAAGAAATCATGTACACTGCGTAAAGCGCTCCGACGGCAGGCAGCCACAATATCAGCAGTGAGCAGAAGATAGCAAGGATGTCGAATCCCATGTACCATCCCCCACTGGGCACGCCTTTTTTATTGCTGATGGCAAAGATGATTCCCAGAATGCCGCTTATCAGCAATTTGATATTTTAGATTGAATACTGGAATGATTTCGTTGGGGAATAACAAATTGAGAGCCTGTTTAAATTCTCTTCAGTCATAATATTATAGCTCTTACCCCAGCTTTTCTTGTCGCGTCCGTCTGTAGTTGGCGGAAGGGGTATTAACAGTTGCGCTCTTGGCTGTTAATAGAAAACTTCCCGCCCATTAAGTATAAAGTTCCTTCGGACAGGAAGGAAACTTTCTTTTCATTCGATGCAAACTATAAACGCAAGCTTTGATTATATAATTGCAAGCTTTGTTTTTATAATCAAAGCCTTTGTTTTTATAAACGAAGCTTGCGTTTATAGATTACAGTTAACGAAAAATAAGTTTACATGCTGATAATAAGAAGTTTACAATTAATGAAAGAGAACTTTTCTATTAATGAATGAAAAGTGGGTTATTAAGAGCCTGCTCCGAGTTTTGCCCGACACAGTTTTGAGAGCTGCTTTCGAGTATATTTTCTGTTGTTGTGAGGAGCATGACGAAGACTATGTGACGAATAAAAACAGGTCGGTAAAGCCTATCTAACATAATCTCAGGAAAATTTAAACAGGCTCTAAATTTAGAAAAGTTTTTTCGTGAACATATTTTGGGTAATAGTTGTTTTCTATATAAAGTAAATTTTAAATATACATGCATTATGGCAACAACAAATTTCAAAGGACAATCGGTGAAACTGATCGGTGAATTTATACAAGTAGGTAAAGTCGCTCCTGACTTCGAACTGGTGAAAACAGATTTGTCTTCTTTCTCGCTAAAAGACTTGAACGGCAAGAATGTGCTTTTGAATATTTTCCCGAGTCTGGACACAAGCGTATGCGCTACGTCTGTACGTAAGTTTAACAAGATGGCTGCCGGGATGAAGGACACGGTCGTGTTGGCTATCTCTAAAGACCTTCCGTTCGCTCACGCACGTTTCTGCACGACAGAAGGTATCGAAAATGTAGTTCCATTGTCGGATTTCCGCTTCTCCGATTTTGACGAAAGCTACGGTGTACGCATGGCGGACGGACCATTGGCAGGGCTTCTGGCGCGTGCGGTAGTCGTAATCGGCAAGGACGGCAAAGTGGCTTATACGGAACTTGTTCCCGAGATTACACAAGAACCTGACTATGACAAGGTGCTGGCAGCTATAAAATAACATAAGTATTAAGTAATTACAGGTTTGGGCTTCACGTATGACCCCGGTAAGATATTTACAGTTGTATTGTCTCCTGCTTCCTGGCGCGGTACATTTGTACTGAATGACCGCCTCTCTGATGAAGGAGTTTACGGAGTGGATTCCGGCAAGCATTTGTTGTCCGGCTTCGGTACCAACCTAAAAGGGGAAGTGAAATATGAATTTCTGAAAAATATGACTGTATATTCACGTCTGGACTTATATTCCGATTATCTGCATAAGCCGCTGAATATAGACGTCAACTGGGAAGTGCAGGTGAATATGATTATCAATAAGTGGTTCTCGACTACACTTACTACCAATCTGATGTATGACGATGATGTGAAGATTGCGCAGAAAGACGGGACGAAAGGTGCCCATGTACAGTTTAAGGAGATATTGGGAGTAGGAGTACAGTTCAATTTCTAAGATTAAAGAGAAAATTCAGGCACGGATTTCCAAAATAAATCCGTGCCTGAAATGTATCATTTCTTCTTCATTCCCTTATAAATCAGGAAAGCAACGACAAATACACCGATGGCAATAAATCCGTAGCTTATTTCGTGGCTGTATTCCGTCACTTTGGCTATAAGCTGCGCTTCGCTCTCAATGCCGGGAACTTTAGCCAGATGATAACCGATGATTGCTAAAATGGTGTTCCATAATCCGGCTCCCAAAGTAGTATAGATAAGGAATGTATGCAATTTCATCTGAGCCAGTCCGGCAGGTATTGAAATCAATTGGCGGACAGCGGGAATCAACCGGCCGATAAAGGTGGAAAGTGCACCGTGCTTGTCGAAATAGACTTCGGCATTGCGAACTTTAGCTTCATCAATCAGGCACATATGCCCGATACGGCTGTTGGCAAACTTGTAAATAATGGGGCGTCCCAGCCACTTAGCTAGGTAATAGTTGATTAACGCTCCGATGTTAGCCCCGATAGTAGCGCACAGAACTACCAGATAAATATTAAGCTCGTCGTTGACTGCTGCTTTGTAGGCAGCCGGCGGGATGACCACTTCCGAAGGAAAAGGTATAAAAGAACTTTCAATGGTCATTAATAAGGTGATAGTCCAATAATTCAAATGATCCAGACACCACTGGATAAAAGCTACTGATTCCATGTTTTTTAGGGATAGAGTTTATTAAATTGATTATTTATTTCCTTTCTTTTTGCTTTCTTTTTTCATTCGCTTCAATACCTCTTTAAGAGTCTGCTCGTCTTCTTCCCTATGGTTAGGACTGGCAAGCAGGTCGAGAATGACATCTGAGTCGAGCGGATTCTTACATTCATTGTTGTATTTGAAGAAGTCCTCTATTTCGTTGCTCATCAGACTGAGAACGCTCAGTTTTTCCGTTACCAACTCATACTTCGGGTCGAGCTGGTAGGCCATCTTGTAGTATTCTTTGGCTTCGTACAGATAATCGTTGTCCGAATAAGTGGACGCTACCATATAGCACATTTCCACGCCGGGATTAATTTCTATGGCCTTTTTGAAAGCCTCGGCTGCCTGGTCTTCCTTTTCTTCCGCCAGATATATTTTTCCATCCGTCAGATAGCTAAGTCCTTCGTTCGGCCCCAGCTTTTTGGCTTTATCGCAGAGCTGGTGGGCTTCTTCATATCTTTCCAAATGGGAGATGGCATAAGCCTTGCTGGTATATGTGTCTATCAATAAGATAGAGTCGCTTTCTCCTTCTTTTTCAAAACAGTCGATTACTTTCGTATAATATTCGTCTGCCTTCTGCCATTCTTCTTTGTTGGCGTATGACAGTCCCATAAACATATTGCCCAGTTCGGGCGGGATTGACTTATATGCAATAGCCTTTTGATAATTCTCGATGGCTTCGTCCGCATTGTTCAGGTAGAAAAAACTGTGTGCTTTGTAAGCATAGGCATCTCCACAGTTCTCGTTGGCTGCCAATGCGAAATCGCAGGCTTCGATTGCTTTGTCAACATTCTCTTCGATGAAATGGATTTTCGCCAGTCCCATCCAGTAAGAAGCGTTGTATGGGGCCTTGTCAATCAGTTTGTTATATGCTTTTGCGGCAGCTTCATGTTGATGTGTGGCAAACAGGTAATCGGCTGTCAGAGCCAGGTAATCCTGCTCTTCGGCATATCGTTTTTTACCTTTCTCCAACCACTTCCGGGCATTTTCAGGATACCCCAAGTCCAGAAAGAGATATACAATATCGGTGAGTGTGACGAGTTCGTCAGCATCCTCTATCGAATTTAGAAGTTCTTGCGCTTCTTCCAACTTGCCTTCGTTGAGCAGAAGTTCGGCTTTCAGCATTTTCACGTCAGGTTCATACTCTTCAGTGATTGTAGCGGCTACTTTTTTGGCTTTTTGCAGTTTTTGAGTGTCCAGATAAAGGTAGGCTTGCTCTATCAGCAGGTCTGTGCTTCCCGGGTGCAGATGAAGTCCGTAAGTAATGACTTCCTGCGCTTCGTCAAATTTTCGTTCGGTGGCATACCAGTCGGCAATGTCAGCCAATTGATCTCCGTCCAGATAGATTTGTTGCTCCTTAGCTTTTGCAGCTTCGTAGTTTGTGATTAGTTCGACTAGTTCCTTTTTTGCAGACGGTGAATTTTTTCTACCCATTTTAATTTTATCGTTTTTTGATTGCTAAGATGGGGCTGTTGCAAAAGTTTTATATCCTCTTTTGTCACAGCCCCATTTTATAAAGTTAAGCCGGTCGGCTTCGTTATTTGTTAAGTTTACCCCATGTGTCTTTCAAACCTACTGTGCGGTTGAAGACCATCTTTTCCGGGGTCGACTCTTTGTCTACGTTGAAGTAACCGATTCGTTGGAACTGCAGGTAGGAGAGTGGTGGCAGGGTTGCTGCGAACTTTTCTATATAGCAGTTGGGCAATACCTTCAATGAATCGGGATTTATAATTTCTTTCATGGCTTCCAGGGCATCGCACTTTTTAGCTTCGCGGATGGCGGCCAATTCGTCACGTGGATTTTCCACTTTCCACAGACGATCGTACAAGCGCACTTCTACCTGCATGCAGTGGTCGCAGCTCACCCAGTGCAATGTACCTTTCACTTTGCGGTTGGCATCAGGCATACCGCTGCGGGTATTGGCGTCGTATTCGCAATAAACCTCTGTAATCACGCCGTTCTCGTCTTTCTTGCATCCTGTGCATTTCACGATATAGGCGTTTTTGAGACGTACTTCCTGTCCCGGTGTCATGCGGAAATACTTCTTGGGAGCATCTTCCATGAAGTCCTCACGTTCTATCCACAATTCGCGGCTGAACTCGATGAGGTGGCTTCCGGCTTCCGGATCTTCCGGGTTGTTGATAGCTTCCAGTTCTTCCACTTGTCCTTCCGGGTAGTTTGTGATAATGAGTTTCACAGGATTGATGACTGCCGATACGCGGATAGCGCGGCTGTTCAGGTCATCCCGAAGGGAGCTTTCCAGCAAGGCGATGTCATTCAATGCGTCATAGGTAGTGTAACCGATTTTATCGATAAACTTATGAATGGATTCCGGAGAATAACCGCGACGGCGGAAACCGCAGATTGTCGGCATACGGGGGTCGTCCCATCCGTTCACCAAACCTTCTTTTACCAGAGTCAGCAAGTTACGTTTACTCATCAGCGTGTAGCTCAGGTTCAGCTTGTTGAACTCGCTCTGGCGGGGACGGTTGTCGTTCAGGTCTTTACCTTCTTTCAGCCAGTCGATGAAGAGGTCGTACAGCGGACGGTGTACCACAAATTCAAGTGTACACAGCGAATGAGTCACTCCTTCGAAGAAGTCACTTTGTCCGTGGGCGAAGTCGTACATCGGATATGCTTTCCATGTAGTGCCCGTACGGTGGTGCGGATGCTTCACTACACGATAGATAATCGGGTCGCGGAAGTGCATATTCGGGCTTGCCATGTCAATCTTGGCACGGAGCACCATAGCGCCTTCTTCAATCTCACCGCTGTTCATCTTCTTGAAAAGCTCCAGGCTTTCTTCGATAGGGCGGTTCCGATAGGGGCTTTCCATCCCCGGTTGGGTAGGAGTGCCTTTTTGCTGCGCAATCAGTTCGGAACTCTGTTCGTCGATATATGCTTTTCCTTCCTCTATCAGGCGGATAGCGAAATCCCATAATTGCTGGAAATAGTCGGAAGCATAATATTCATTGCCCCAATGGTAGCCTAACCACTGGATATCCTCTTTGATGGCTTCTACGTATTCCACGTCTTCCTTGGTAGGGTTTGTGTCGTCGAAACGAAGGTTACATACACCGCCGTGCTTTTCTGCGATGCCGAAATCAAGGCAAATAGCTTTGGCATGACCGATGTGAAGGTATCCGTTAGGTTCGGGCGGGAAACGTGTCTGTACTTTTCCACCATTCTTACCCTCTTGCAAGTCTTTCTCTACTGCCTGTTCTATAAAGTTCAGGCTTTTCTTTTCACTTGGTACTTCTTCGTTTTTAATATCTGTCATAACGATTTATGTTAATACATGATTCAGGCTACAAAAGTAGGACATTTTTTTTATTTAACTGGAATATAACCGCTCTTTTTTATGCTGTCCTGCCCGTCGAGTGAAAGAATGTGCAGAATCAGGGGAGCGACTTGTTCTTTACATTGTAATAGTAGTAGAGCGGACGGACGATGAGGCAGGTCTTGCTGGTGTCGTTCTCCACTGTGGGCGTGGCATAGTGGCTTCCGTCATAAGATACGGAGAGCGTTTTGATGCGGGGGGCGTATGCCAGTCCGACATATCCGATAGCTTCTTTCGTCTGGCTGACGTATTGGATGATGGCGTTCGTAGTTGGCATGGAAAGCCTGCTCGCCATTCTTTTTGCTTTGCCGTTCGGGTTGTCGGTTTCTATCTATGTGTCCGAGGTGGCGAATCCGAAAGTACGAAACGGATATGGAAGAGCAGTTGCCGTTGGCTTACGGCACAGCATTGGTACTTTGCCGCCCGTCTGAAAGGGGAAATCCGTATTGACGGGCAAAATATCGGTTCAGTTGTAATTCTTGGGTCACCCGTAAATTTGGTTCAGTACACAGCCATATCCCTAAGGAATGATTCATTCCCGTGCGGAAATGAACCAAATCTCCAATTATCTGCATCCCAACCGGCTAAAAACTCTCTTACTGATTCTTTATGTTATAATCCGGTTTCTTGTCATTGATGCAAAGGTCTTAAAGCACCGTGGAAAAACGGAAGAACACTATCCGGAGAAATAAATATTTGCATATTTTTAAACAGAAATTAGGGGTCATTAAAATTTTGTCTTATATTTGCCTCTTGTAATGGACAAGTTACGGGTGTTCTTGCTTCAAATGATAATAAATCCAAAGATTTTTCAAAAAGATGTTATATGACATGTTTTATAATTTGGATAATATCGGTAAAAGCACCTATATTTGCACCGTTATCCTGAAAACAATCTTTTTACCTTAAAAAAAACTAATACCTATTGAAAACTGAAAAAAGGAGCTTTGTGAAAAGCCCCTTTTTTTTATGCTCATATTTTCTTTCCTGCCAGCTTATTCGTATCTTTGAGCCCTATATAAAAGAGAGTTTTTTAATCATAAATTGTAAATCATAAAATCGTAAATAACATTATGTTTTCCGGAATTGTAGAAGAATATGCTACTTTGGTAGCGCTGGTGAAAGACCAGGAGAATATACACTTTACATTTAAGTGTTCGTTTGTGAATGAGTTGAAAATTGACCAGAGTATTTCTCATAATGGTGTATGCCTGACGGTAGTGAGCATGACGGATGATACGTACACGGTGACTGCCATGAAAGAGACACTAGAACGTTCTAACCTCAGTTTGCTGAAAGTGGGGGATAAGGTGAATGTGGAACGCAGCATGATGATGAACGGTCGTCTGGACGGTCATATCGTGCAGGGACATGTAGACCAGACTGCCACTTGCGTTGACATAAAGGATGCGGAGGGAAGCTGGTATTTCACTTTCCGGTATGCGTTTGATAAGGAAATGGCGAAACGCGGATATATCACGGTGGATAAAGGTTCGGTAACGGTGAATGGTGTCAGCCTGACGGTATGTAACCCTACGGATGATACTTTCCAGGTGGCTATCATTCCTTATACTTACGAGCATACTAACTTCCATACTTTTGCCATTGGCAGTGTGGTGAATATCGAGTTTGATATTATAGGTAAGTATATCAGCCGGATGATTCAATATAAATAAGATGGAATATAGCGAATTTCTGCAATTGGTGCTTTCCCGCCAGAGCGACCGGGCGTATGATAAAGAACGACCGGTGGAAGCCGGGAAGTTGGAACGGATTATTGAGGCGGGGCGTATGGCTCCCTCTGCCTGTAATGCGCAGCCGTGGAAGTTTGTGGTAATAACCGACCGTGAACTGGCCTTGAAAATTGGCAAAGCAGCGGCGGGACTGGGCATGAACAAGTTTGCTAAGGATGCTCCGGTGCATATTCTGATTGTGGAAGAATCGGCTAATATCACTTCTTTGCTCGGAGGAAAAGTGAAAGACAAGCATTTCCCGCTGATTGATATTGGAATTACAGCTGCGCATATCACGTTGGCTGCTGAAAGCGAAGGCTTGGGGTCGTGTATTCTGGGCTGGTTTGATGAAAAGGAAATGAAGCGGCTGACGGGGATTCCTGCTTCCAAACGTGTATTGCTGGATATTGCGATAGGCTATCCGATGAAAGAGAAGCGCAAGAAGATGAGGAAGCCGAAAGAGAAAGTGGTTTCTTATAATCGTTATTGATTCCGGTAAGTAAATATTTCCAACTTACAGAATAGGGATATAATAGAAGTATATTATAAAAGCCCCATACACGGGGCTTTTATAATAATATGTTTACTTCTTTTTTGACAGTTCTTTCAGCAAATGGTCTACCGCTGCTTTCAGTTGAGTATCTTCACCTTTCAAGCTCGCTCCCGGTTCGTTGTAGACAAGAATGTCGGGTTGCAAAGTTTGATTTTCCAGATATTTTCCTTGCATGTCCATGCAGCCTACCTGTGGGATGCCGAATACGATAGACGGGTCAATCTGACGTTCCCACCATACGGCAGTCATGGTTCCGGCAACGGGAGTACCTATCAGCTTGCCGATGCCTAATGTCTTATATACATACGGTGTGCCGTGAGCGTTGCTGTAATTATCTTCACAGACCAGCATGCATGAAGGCTTCAACCATTTGTTGAACGGGTCACTGCCGATGTATTGTCCGCGCGGAACGAAACGCTGATATTCTTTTCCGCTAAGCAGCGTTACTACATCGTCGTGCAACCATCCGCCGCCATTATGACGAGTATCCACGATGACTGCTTCTTTATTGCGGTAACGCCCCAACAGTTCGGAATACATCTTGCGGAAACTCGGGCTATCCATCCCCTTGATATGTACATAGGCGATGCGTCCTCCGGAAAGCTCTTCCACCTTTTGCGCGCAACGTTTCACCCAACGCTTGTAAAGCAATTCGCTCTGAGTGCCGTAACTGATGGCTTTCACTGTCTCTTCAAAACGCTTTTTGGTAGCAGGGTCATATACGGTAAGTATAACTTTGCGTCCTACCTTGCCTTCAAATAACGGGAAATAATCCGCGTTGGCTTCAATGGTTTGTCCGTCTACTTTTTCGATGATGCATCCTGCTTTTACATCTGTCTTTTTCTGGGTGAAAGGACTCTGAGCAAGAATCTCTTTAATTTTCAGTCCGGCGCCATCATATGATTCGTCATAGAACACGCCTAGTGAAGCGGTAGGCAGTGCGCTGCTGCCACCACCAAAACGGGCTCCGGTATGTGAAGCGTTCAGTTCTCCGAGCATTTCGCTCAACATTTCGGCGAAGTCATAGTTGTTGTTGATATGAGGCAGGAAGCGTTGGTATGCTTCTTTGTATCCTTTCCAGTCGGTTCCTTGAAGATTGGCAACATAGAATTTGTCGTTAACTTGCTGGTAGACATGGTCAAAGATATAGGCACGTTCCTCGTAAGGACGGTAGTCGAAGAAAGCCTCAAAACTAATCGGGGTGATTTTGCTGCCGGCGATTTCGATTTTCTTCAGTTGTCCGCCTGTGCACATAAAGATATTCTTTCCTTCTTTATCGGGGATTAATGCACCACCGCCAACTCCTTTCAATAATATTTTGGTGGTGTTCTCTTTCAGTTTATGTTCCCATAAATCATAGCCACCCTCAAAGGCGGCAAGGTAGTAGAGTGCGTCGCCTTTTGGAGTAAGTACGGCATCACCGAGTCGAGAAGAATTAACGGTCAGGCGGACAATGCGGTCGAAGCGGTTTTCGAGGTCAAAAGTCAGCGGTTTTACCTCTTCTTCTTTTTTCTTCTTGTCCGGGTCTTCTTTCTTGTCTTCTTTCTTGGTTCCTTTTTTATCTTTCTTCTTGTCGGCTTTTTCTTTCTCTGCCTTTTCCTTTTTATCTTTTTCCGCTTTCTCTGTCTTTTCAGCTTCTTCAAGTAAAGCAAGGTCTTCTTTGTTCATCATGAAGCGGTTGTAGGCATCTACGTCAAAGAACATGATATAGGCGTCGCCTTCGCTTCCCCAACTACCATGACTGCGGTATCCGGCACGATCGCTGTTCCAAATCATTGCTTTTCCGCCGAGCACCCATTTGGCATTGCTGTCGCTATATCCGCTTTCGGTCAGGTTGACCATTTCGCCCTTTCCGTCTGCTTTCAGTAATACGACGTCTTTATTGTTCCAGCCGCCTATGCCGATGAAGTTTGAAAGAATCCATTTGCTATCGGGACTCCATTGGAACCACTGGTCGCCATCTGCATAAGAATACTGGTATTTGGCATCCATCACGGTGCGCACAGCTTTACTTTTCAGGTTAATGACACGGATAGCGGTGCGGTTTTCGAGGAAGGCTATTTCTTTACCGTCGGGACTGAACTGCGGTTCGAAGGAAGCGACATTGGATTTTGTCAGACGTTCTTCTTTCAGTTCGGTGGCGTAGGTGAATTGTTTTTCTTCCTTGCGTACGATGGTCGAAGTATAAAGTTGCCAAAGTCCGTTGCGCTCTGAAGAATAGACCAATGTCCGTCCGTCGGGAGAGAAGCTAAGGTTGCGCTCCTGGTCAGGAGTGTTCGTGATTTGTTTCGTTGTCTTGTAGTCAATGGAAGTGACGTAGACGTTTCCGCGCATGATAAATGCCACTTCTTTTCCTTTAGGGGATACAGCGATGTCGGTAGCTCCGTTCGCTCTGATTTGGCGGATAATGTCTTTGTCGTTCTTGTCCGACAGAATGGTGATGCTCACTTTCTGCGGTTTGCCGTCCGGAACAAGTGTGTAGATTTCACCGTTGTAACCGTAGCAGAGCTTGCCATCTGCGGCTACGCTTAAAAAGCGGACGGGATGCTTGGTATGGAAAGTAATCTGCTTGGCGGTAGCGGCTCCAAGAGTGCGTTGGAATACATTGAAAGAACCTTTTTCCTCACTCAAGTAATAGAATGACTGTCCGTCGGGAGCCCATACAGGTTCGCGGTCTTCACCACCGAAAGTCGTTTGCTTTTGGTAGACGGGCGTTTTTCCGGGGGTATAGCTCCAGATGTCGCGGGCGATGGGGGATGCCTGATGCTTGCGCCAGTAGTCTTCATATCCTTTTTTATCCTGATAGAGTATCATTCCGTCTTTGTTGATGGAGATACATTCCATAGGCATGGATGAGAACATGACGGGGCGTCCGCCTGTCACAGCCACTTCGTATACCTGCTGGAACTGGCCGGAAGGAAATCCGGCGTCTTCGGTAGAAGGAGCGATATTGGCTGTGAACAAGATATACTTGTTGTCCTTGTAGGCAATGGGCTTCTCACTGCCGGAGTGGGTAGTCAGCCGTTGGGGGACTCCGCCGTCTTTGGATACAGTGAAAACATCCAGACTTCCCATGCGGTCGGACGCAAAAGCGATTTGTTTTCCATCGGGACTCCATACCGGCTCTGTGTCAAAAGCCGGATTAGTAGTGATTTGTGTTGCACGTCCACCGGTTGTCGGTACGGTGTAGATGTCTCCTTTGTAAGTGAAGGCAATGGTTGTGCCGTCCGGAGAAAGAGCACAATGACGCATCCATAACGGTGAGTCTTGTGCTGCGATTGCTCCTGCAAAGCATAGGGCAAAAGCACTGAGTAGTAGTCTTTTCATTTTTTCTAATATAATTGTATTTAAATTCATTCTCGCGATTTAAGGCTGCGTTTTCTTACAAGTCTTTCAGTAGTACCTTGCTTGCCTTTTTATAGTATTCCTCTCTGGATTCGGTCAGCACTTTCCACTCGTCACTGAATTCTTCGTCTTTATCAATCTTGAAGTTTTCCGAACCGTAGGTGTCCAGACGGTCGAGCAGAATAGCTACGTTCAGTTGGTTGATATCCATTGATGGCTGATAGCCGATTTCCTCACTTTTGGTATCCGTGACGACTTCGTGAATCAAGTGTATCTCCTGCAGTTGATAAAGCACCTGGTGGGTGAGCCGAATCGGTATCTTATGCTCTTCCGATATTCCCGAAGCCGTATAAGGCGGCTCGTTTTTTTCGAACCGTTTGGCTATGAGAGACATAATCAGAATAGAAATAAAGTCGCGGTAACGCCGGCTGATATTGCGGGTGTCCTGGTCGAAACTGAAACTTTGGATGTTCTGTCCCGCGTATGTCAGTTCTGCTCCGAACAGGCAGATAGTCCAGGATGTTTGCAACCAAAGCAGGAACAGTGGTAAGGCGGCAAAACTACCGTAGATAGCATTGTACTTCGATACTCCCAGCTGGCTGCTGATATATAGGTACTGGAAAACCTGATAGGCGCTTCCCGCCAGGACTCCTGCGATAAATGCATGCTTGAATTTCACTTTTGTGTTCGGCATAAAGATATACAGCCCTGTGAACATCAGCCAGGTCAAAACGAAAGGGATGAGGCGTATCGAGAATTTCATGATAGGAGCCAGCAGCACGAAGTCATCCATCTGCTTGAGCATGGTGCTCACGAAAATGGAAAGACCGCCGGAAACTACAATTAGAATCGGCATCAATAGGAACATGGAGAAGTAATCTGTAATCTTGCGGTACATGGAACGTGCTTTCTTCACTTCCCAGATACGGTTGAATGTGATTTCTATATTGCTGACCAGGTTGATAACTGTCCATAACAACATCACCAGACCGATTCCGATGAACAGACCGCCTTTGGTTTGTGAAAGATATGAATCAACAAAAGTGAGGATGGCTTCTGTGGTTTCTATGTTTCCTCCGAACCCGTTGCGCAATTGATATTCCATCAAACTGTCGAACCCGAATCCGCGTGCAATGGCGAACAGGATAGCGAGTATCGGGACAATGGCAAGCAGGGTGCTGTATGTCAGGGCCGATGCCTTATTTGCCATCCGGTCTTTTGTGAATCGGTTGATACAGAGATAAATGGTCTTAATAATATTGTAGAGCGAGAACTTAGTTCTAGTCACTTCACCTTCCGTAATGCGCCAAATGTCATACGTGAGGAATTTCCATATATCGGTGAATTTCTTCTTCATGGATCAGATTTTTAAAAAGAAAAAGCAGTCAGCCTGTAAGCCGAGTTCTGTACCTTATATAAATAAGGTGTCTGTCATTTATCTGAGTGGCGTGTCACCACGACACTTTAGCGGTCTACCCTCCGACATGGAGCGAGCAACTCTCATAACGCCGGTTTACATGACCTTACAACTCCTAAGACGTACAGCCCGACATGTCACCATGCGGCTGGTGGGCTCTTACCCCACCTTCTCACCCTTACCTCTCCCTGAAAGGAGCGGCGGTTATTTTCTTCTACGTTACTCTACCCTTGCGGACAGCTTTCTGTTAGGAAGTAGGATGCTCTGTGTTGCCCGGACTTTCCTCCTGCATGAAACATGCACGCGACAGACCGGCCAACTGCTTTAGGCTGCAAAAATACGTCATTTATTTTGTTTTAGCCAAAGAAAGTACCACAAATAGAAATAATTTCTACCTTTGCTATTATTAAAATGAATTTTAATGAAGAAGAATATCCTCCTTTTCTATTGTTTTCTGGTGATTGCGGCAGTCGGCTTGAAAGCACAGGAAATACGTCCCATGCCTGCCGATTCTGCTTATGGGGTAGTGCATATCTCTGTTTGTAATTTGCGCGAAGAAGGCAAATTTACTTCCGGCATGAGTACACAGGCATTATTGGGGATGCCGGTCAAAGTGCTTCAATATACCGGTTGGTACGAGATACAAACACCGGATGATTATACCGGATGGGTACACCGGATGGTGATTACCCCCATGTCGAAGGAACGTTATGATGAGTGGAACCGGGCGGAAAAGATAGTGGTTACTTCGCACTACGGATTTGCGTATGAAAAACCGGATGAAAGTTCTCAACCTGTGTCCGACGTGGTTGCAGGCAATCGTCTGAAGTGGGAGGGAAGCAAAGGGCGTTTCTACAAAGTATCTTATCCTGACGGTCGGAAAGCATACATCTCTAAATCTATTTCTCAACCAGAAACAAAATGGAGGGCTTCATTGAAACAAGATGTTGAAAGTATCATTGCGACTGCTTATTCGATGATGGGAGTTCCTTATCTGTGGGCAGGAACCTCTTCCAAAGGAGTAGATTGTAGCGGCTTGGTACGTACCGTGCTTTTTATGCATGATATTATTATTCCGAGAGATGCGTCTCAACAGGCTTATGTGGGCGAACATATTGAGATTGCTCCTGATTTTGCCAATGTACAACGGGGGGATTTAGTGTTTTTCGGTCGTAAAGCGACTCCGGAGCGTAAAGAAGGAATCTCTCACGTTGGTATTTATCTTGGTAATAAGCAGTTTATCCACGCTTTGGGCGATGTGCACATCAGTAGTATGAACTCTGCGGATAAGAACTATGACGAGTTCAACACGAAACGTCTGCTTTTTGCCGTTCGCTTCCTACCTTATATTAATAAGGAGAAGGGGATGAATACTACGGATAATAATCCTTATTATAAATAGTTGGTAAATGATAGCTGATGGTTACTGTGGGTGTTTGAATGTCAGAGTGTTAATGCCATCTGACATACAACGAATGTAAATTTGTCAGGTGCTGTCGTTAACCGCTGTTAAGCTCTAAATATTCTCTGTTAAAAGTGGACAAAAAAAAGTGACAAGTGGAATAAGTGAACGATATTTGTTATTATTTTAACGTCGTAAAAGTTAAAACAATGTCGAATATTAACAATTTAAAGAATTATAAATCATGAAACAGACAACAAAGAACATTCTGGGAGTAGGAGCAATCATTCTTCTTAGCTCAGGAGTTGCAGGATTGACAACTTACAAATTGTTGCAATCTAACGAAGCTGCTGAAGAGACATCTTTCAATGAGATGTTCAAGCAGAATCCCAATGTCAAATTGGCTGCTTTTGACGCTGTGAACGCTCAACCTGTTGACCTGACTCAGGCTGCGGAGAATTCGCTTCATGCTGTCGTACATATAAGGTCTACTCAAGAAGCTAAAACAAGAACAGTTCAGCAAGCGCCGGACATCTTCGATTTCTTTTTTGGTGATGGACGCGGACAGCAGCGTCAGATACAGTCTCAACCTCGTGTAGGTTTTGGTTCGGGAGTGATCATCTCGAAGGATGGATATATCGTAACGAATAATCACGTGATTGAAGGTGCGGATGAAATCAGTGTGAAACTGAATGATAACCGTGAGTTTAAAGGACGCGTGATTGGTACTGACCCCAGCACCGACCTTGCGTTGGTAAAAATAGAAGGTGATGATTTCCCGACTATTCCGGTAGGAGACTCTGAAGCGTTGAAAGTAGGAGAGTGGGTATTGGCGGTAGGTAATCCGTTCAATTTGAACTCTACTGTAACTGCCGGTATCGTAAGTGCAAAAGCCCGTTCTCTGGGTGTATATAATGGTGGTATAGAATCATTCATCCAAACGGATGCTGCTATCAATCAAGGGAATAGTGGTGGTGCGCTGGTAAATGCCAGAGGTGAACTGGTAGGTATCAATTCGGTGCTTTCTTCTCCGACAGGTGCTTATGCCGGATACGGTTTCGCTATCCCGACCAGCATTATGACAAAAGTAATTGCCGACCTGAAACAATACGGAACAGTACAACGTGCATTGCTTGGTATTCGTGGTGGTTCTATCGGTAGCAGTTTGATGGACGACCGTCAGCCGATTGATAAATCCGGTAAGACACTGGCAGATAAAGCTAAAGAACTGGGTGTTGTAGAAGGAGTATGGGTTTCTGAAATCATAGAGAATGGTTCTGCAGCAGGAGCTGACATCAAAGTGGACGACGTAATTATCGGTGTGAATAATAAGAAAGTATCCAATATGGCCGACTTGCAGGAAGCTCTTGCAAAACATCGTCCGGGTGATAAGGTGAAAGTGAAACTGATGCGCGATAAGAAGGAAAAGACCGTTGAAGTAACGTTGAAGAACGAGCAAGGTACTACCAAGATCGTGAAGGATACAGGCATGGAAATCCTGGGAGCTGCTTTCAAAGAATTGCCGGATGATTTGAAGAAACAATTGAATCTGGGTTACGGTTTGCAAGTGACAGGAGTTTCTTCCGGTAAGATGTCAGATGCAGGAGTTCGTAAAGGTTTCATTATCCTCAGAGCTAATGACCAGCCGATGCGCAAAGTCAGCGACCTTGAAGAAGTAATGAAAGCTGCCGTTAAGTCACCCAATCAGGTATTGTTCCTGACAGGTGTATTCCCTTCCGGTAAACGTGGATACTTTGCAGTTGATTTGACTCAGGAATAAGGTATAAAATAAGGTAACAAGATACGGGATAAGCTAATGAATTAGAAAAAGGATGCCGATAGACAACTTGTCGGCATCTCTTTTTGTTTTATTAGTAGAAAAATTTAGTGTAAAAGTTACTTAATTTTGTATGTTAACAAATTATTTGTCGTAACTTTGCACTCCAAATCTGTTTTAAAAGAATGAGACAACTAAAGATTACCAAAAGTATCACTAACAGAGAGAGCGCTTCTCTTGACAAGTATTTGCAGGAAATCGGCCGTGAAGACCTGATTACTGTCGAGGAAGAAGTAGAACTCGCTCAACGCATTCGTAAGGGTGACCGTGTGGCATTGGAAAAACTGACACGTGCCAATCTTCGTTTCGTCGTATCTGTGGCCAAACAGTACCAGAACCAGGGTTTGAGTTTGCCTGACTTGATTAATGAAGGCAATTTAGGACTGATAAAGGCTGCCGAAAAGTTTGATGAAACACGTGGATTCAAGTTTATCAGCTACGCTGTATGGTGGATTCGTCAGTCTATTCTGCAAGCATTGGCAGAGCAGTCGCGTATTGTTCGTCTCCCGTTGAACCAGGTAGGTTCGCTGAATAAAATCAGTAAAGCCTTCTCGAAGTTCGAACAGGAAAACGAGCGGCGTCCGTCTCCCGAGGAGTTGGCAGACGAACTGGAAATCCCTGTTGATAAAATCTCTGATACACTGAAGGTATCCGGCCGTCATATTTCGGTGGATGCGCCTTTTGTGGAAGGAGAAGACAACAGCCTGCTGGATGTGTTGGTGAACGATGATTCACCTATGGCGGACCGTTCTCTGGTTAATGAGTCTCTTGCGAGGGAAATTGATAGAGCTCTTTCTACGTTAACCGATAGGGAAAAAGAAATCATTCAGATGTTTTTCGGTATCGGACAACAGGAAATGACGTTAGAGGAAATCGGCGATAAGTTTGGTCTCACACGTGAGCGCGTTCGCCAGATTAAAGAAAAAGCAATTAGAAGACTTAGACAAAGTAATCGTAGTAAATTGCTCAAATCTTACTTGGGATAAGTAAGAAATATCAGTTTCTGAAAGAAAAAGAATTTGAGTCGCATAAGTCGCACTTTTCATTATGGAAGAATGTACTTATGCGACTTTTTATTTGATAACCGTCCGCTGTTGGTTCTATCTTAATACTATGCTGGTTATATGAAGAAGTTTATTTTAATCCTGTCTGTTTTTATTCTCCTGGGAGTGGGGGGAATGGCGTACGGGAGATGTACTGCCTCCAAAACTGCCGTACCTGCTGAAACCGAACAGCGCTTGCGTGAAAAAGCGCAGGCGGCAAAGGCTTATTGTTCGAAAAACGGATATAATACGAACTACTGCTTCCTGGTAGATTTCAGCCTGCATTCGGGAAGAAGGCGGTTCTTTGTATGGGATATGAAGGGGGATTCTATCAAATATGCTAGTCTGTGTGCGCATGGATACGGTAAGAACAGTACGGTTTCCAAACCTGTTTTCAGCAATGTGGAAGGGAGTTACTGCTCTTCTTTGGGGAAGTATAAAGTAGGGATACGTTCGTACAGCAAGTGGGGAATCAATGTACATTACAAGTTGCATGGATTGGAAGCGACAAATGATAATGCTTTCAAGCGTACTGTTGTCCTGCATTCTTATTCTCCTATGCCTGAAACGGAAGTTTATCCGATGCATCTTCCGTTGGGCATCAGTCAGGGATGTCCTGTAATCTCCGATGAAGTGATGAAAGAGGTGGATATATTGCTCAAGGCAGCAAAGAAGCCCGTCCTGTTATGGATCTATGACTAAGAAATGCTATTTCTTCAAGATAAATAGAGGTTGTTTCCTCTTTTTTGTTACCTTTGCCACAATTAAAATTATATGATATGAAATACGTAAAAATACTATTTGCCATCGCACTTGTGTTTACCATGTGCTCCGCTTTTTCCTTAAAAAAGGACCATTCTAAACCTGTTTATGCTTTTGGAATCTCTGCTTCATTCACTGATTCAGTAGTCTATTTTACGGACATTCAGATATTGGGCAGCGCAAAAGTTAGCAAGGAAGGATTCTTGGCTCATCGTGAATTATATAGTTATCAGTTGAAGAATTTCTTAGAAGATAATCAATTGCAGCAGAATAGTACTTGTATGATTTACTTCTCCGAAAACAAAAAGAAGCTGGAGAAGGAAGCAACGAAAATCCTGAATAAATATAAGCGGAGCAATAGAATAACGGTATCGCGGATTGATGGTGAAAAGTTCCGCTTTACGAAACCGGAAGAATAATAACTGATTTGTTAATATGATAAGAGATGCAGTTTGGCATCTCTTATTTTTTTATCTTTGTCACGTTAAACATGAAGATATTATGAAAAATATTAAAATATTATCGCTTTTGTTCGTATGTTTGTCGATTTTCTTATCAGCTTGTGATGGTGATGATACTCCTGTTCCAGTAACGGTAAAAACAGTCTTGATGTATCTTGTTGGAGACAATGATATCAGTAATGATATATATAACAATATAGCATCAGTTGAACGAGGATTGAGCGAAGTTACGTCTCCTGGTACATTTGTAATTTATTGGGATGGTGGCAGTAGAAAAGGTGAGTTTCCTGTCCCGACTCTGTTTAAGTATGAAGTGGATGGCAAAGGTTCTGTCAGTAAAAGAGAAGTGATAAAAACTTATAGTAGCCAGAATTCAGTATCAAATGAGGTGATAATTAATGTATTGAAAGATGTGGAGGCTTACTGTCCAGCTGAAAAGTATAGTCTGATTTTGGGTTCTCATGCTACCGGATGGTTGCCTGCGGACTATAGTAAAAGCCGTTCTTTTGGTGACGACAATGGAGCTAAAATTCATATTCCTGATTTATCGAAAGCTTTAGAACAATCAGGTATTCATTTTGATTATATATTATTTGACGCTTGTTTAATGTCTCAAGTTGAGGTTGCTTATGAATTAAGAAATACTGCTGATTATTTAATTCTTTCTCCTGCAGAGGTTATGAGTGCGGGTTTTCCTTATTTCAAGATAACGAAATATTTATTGTCTGCGGATAACTCAGAGCAGAATGCTATAAATGTCGCAAAGGACTTTATTGATTACTATAAAAATGAATATAGTTATTCGTGGGGTACTATTGCGGTGATAAAAACGAATGAAATATCGGCATTGGCGAATATTACTTGTTCAATTATGAAGCAGTATCAGGACAATCTGGTTAAGTTTGATAATAGAAAAATAGATTATTTTCAAGCCCATTATGGTTATGGGAGGTCTTCTTTGGATCATTCGGCATATGATTTTCGAGCTTTTATGCGTGAATTGACTGATAATAATATTCCTTCTGATTTTGAAGAGCAATTGGAAAGGGTAGTTATATATAAGAACTATGTTGACGATTATAAATTGGTGAATATAGATTCGGATATATATTCGGGTATCGGGTGTTATATACCGGATACTAGGTATTCAAAATGGAATACTTATTTTAGGACTTTGCAATGGTATTCGGCTGCCGGATGGGATGAGACTGGCTGGTAAATGCAGGAGGATATTTTTCAGATGTCAACCAGGTGAGAGCTACCCTCCACAAAAAAAGTTATGAACAGCCCGGCGGGTACAAAAGGTACAGTAGGTACACTGCATATTTTCTCACACACACGTGCGCGCGTATAATAGGTATAGAAAGTACCGCTTGAGACTAAGTGGTTTCTATTGACAAACAGGGCAACCGCACCAAAAGTTTGTTTTATTTCCGCACGGTTCTGAATCATTTGATAACGGAACACCGTGTAACTTACCTCTTTCTTAATGAATAAAGTATAATAAATGCCACTATAAGATCATTGCCGTTCATCGATTTCACCTGATTGTCGAAATGCCGCTATCTCCTTATCCATCGATGTTTCAGAGATAAGGTGAAACTGGTGGAACTTATGACTCAAAAGTTCATGTTCTACTTATGCGAATCAGTAATTGAAAACAATTTTTCATTCATCTCCACACAGTTTTGAACAAGTTCATCCACACTAGGTTTTGTTCCTTACCCGTTAAAATGAAACAAATTTTGGTGCGGTTCCTCTTGCTAATTTTATAAGACCTTACCTCATCTTGCGAGCTCTCTGCTGTTCTTGTTGTTTATATCCTGTTGCTCTTTCTCCCTTCATAAATTAGGAATAATACTGCACTCATTTGATTGAAACGCTTGATTGTATACAGCGTGTTTGTTAATGCAGGTGATAAGGGCATTATATAGCGCGCGCGTGCGTGTGTGATAGAGCCTCGAAAAAGTGTACCTGCTGTACCCGCTTGTTATTAACAGGGTAGTGCTTTGTTAATGCTAAAGCAGTGCTTTACGAGTGCTAAAGCTATGCTTTTTTTAAGTTCTTTCAAAGCGTCTGGTATTACTTTTGTTTCTTTGCTCATTCTCATGCCCCTTTCTCTACTGTTGAAAAAATATGTTCTACAACATTATTCTCTTTCAACACTTTAGCAAAATCCTTCAAAAAAACTTCGAAAAAAGATCCTGATATATTTGGAGTGTATCCCAAAAGGAACTACTTTTGCACCCGCTTTCCAAGAGAAGAAAGCCTTGATAAAATGACTTAGTGACAAAGCGCAGGGCCGCTTGATGATAAAAACAAAAAACTTCCGAAAAAGTTTGGAACATATAAATAAAAGTTTTTATCTTTGCAGTCCGA
>NZ_JANJZR010000119.1 GCF_024623065.1 Bacteroides acidifaciens | reverse complement strand
TATTTTGTTTTGCTAAATTTTATCAATTAACTTATTTGTGATCAACGGATTAGTTATAAAATTAACGAAGTGTTATAGAAGATCTCTTCTATAAATTCCGGCAAGGGGGCTTTCCACATCTCTTGCTTGTGGTTGTCAATCTTGCCGAGTTTATCGGGGTTGAGTCCAAGTTCACGAGCCATCTGCACATGTGTGTCCGATAGCCGGTGTTTCTTTTGGGCGGCTATCCATTTTTCTATCTGGGATTTCTTGATTGCCATATTGCTTTTAATTCTCAGACTTTATTGTTTTACCTAAAAATAAACCGGTAATGGATTTTGCACCAAGTTGCATCAGCTTACGTTTCATTTGCGTAAAATTCTCACCGGAAGAGATAATGTCATCTATTAAGAATACATCCCGCCCATTAAAATAATCGGGGTGAAAGATCAAGTTGGACAACTTGTCTTGTCCATGAGTTCCTTTCATCTGCTCACGGTCTTCTTTTATCCATGTGGCACGAAAACCGTCCACGACTTTCAGCCGGCGTGAGAGAAGGCTGCAAAAACGGGCGAAGCGGGCGATGTTCCGTTCACGGGTTGCCGCAGGTATGGGGATCAGCACGGCATTGGCGGCTTTCTCTTTAAAGAATGGCATCCGGGCGATGCAGAGCGAGAATATCTTGGCGACAAGGGCTGCTTGTCTACCTTCCTTAAATCGAAATACCAAATTGCTCGTCTTCCTATCGGATACCGATATGTCCTTGCATCTGGTCGGGTAATAATCGTGGATATAGAAACACAAGGCTCCGTCGATACGCATCTTACCTTTGAAATGGGTGTTGTACGGGAAGAACTGGCGCACGAAGTCGCTCTCGAAAGTAAAGCGGAGTATATCACGCCAAAGGGTGAGCGTGGTTTCATCCTGCACACGATAGAGTTCCCCATTGATACTTTCTTTGTCCGATAAACCAATGCCAATTATCAGGCGGTCATTAAAAGCGTCTTTTGATACAATATACCAATCAAAGGATTGGCAGATGCTCACGATGTCACAATCATTGGTGCAAAGGAAATGGAAGGTGTTATCGGGCTTCTGGATAATCAGAAACTCGCCGGACATTTCGGAAAGGCGAAAATAGTTTCCGACATGGGCTTCTTCTACTTCGCTGAAGGATACGGATATAGTGAGGTTTTCTATCATAACATTATTTTATTTGCTCCCCCATTCCTCCATCAACAGCTTTTCCAACACCTCCACTTCTTGCTGGTAAATCGTCTTTTTCCTTGTGCCGAAATAGAGCGTGTTCTCCAGTGGCGTGTTGCCTTCCCACACCACCTTTATCTTGCCGCTACGGACGGCCTCTTTGCACAGGAAGTCGGGCACGACCGAGAAACCGTCTCCCTCGCTCAGGCAGCGGATGATGGAACTGATGTTGGGCACGATGTAGTTGGGGCTGAAGTCCGGGTGTTCCTTGAAATGCTTTTTCCAGAAGTTCAGCAGATGCCCCATGTCGGCGGAGGTGCTATACCACAGTCCTTGCTTGAGGAGGTGGACGGCCTCTTTCATCCGATTCTTCTCCAAGTGAAGCCCCAGTTGCGTAGTATCCGTATGTGCCCCCGTGACCAGCACGATGCGTTCTTTGGCAAAGTCCTTGTAGTCGATGTTCTGCTGCGTGCCTTTGTGCGGGGTGATGATGAGGTCCAGCAGTCCGTTGTCAAGGTCTTGCAACATCTGGGGATATTCGCCAAACTTGATAATCAGGTTGAAGGGCAGGGTGGGGATATACTTTTCCAAGGTGTATTGAAAGGTCTCGAAACACATGCCTACGCTGATGGTGTTCCGCTCCTGTTGCGAACGTTTGTGGAAATGCTTCTCGCCCCTTTCGAGCTTCTCCAGCGGGGCGACAACGAAATTATAGAGTATCTTTCCCTTTTCGGTGGGCGTCATCTTCTTGGCCGTCCGCTCGAAGAGCTTATATCCGGTGTAGGCCTCCAAGGAGTTAAGGTGCAGACTGACTCCCGGCTGGGAGATGAACAATTCTTGCGCGGCGGCTGTTAAAGTACCGGTCTCGTATATGGCTTTGAAGGTGCGCAACCATTCCAGATTCCATTTCATAACTATCAGTTTTATGATACACTCCTATTAGTTAAACTATTTTTATGTGGCAAAGATACGCATTATCTTTGCACCGACAATCTAAAAGAATAAACGTATGAACGTATTTATAATCAACGGCGGACAGACCTTTGCCCATTCGGGAGGGATGTTCAACAATACCTTGACCGGATGGACGGTCGAAGTGATGAAAGAGAAAGGCTTTGCCTACCGGGTGACCAACATCAACGACGCCTTCGACCCGATGGCGGAAGTGGAGAACTTCAAATGGGCGGACGTCATCATCTACCACACCCCGATCTGGTGGTTCCAGCTGCCCAACGGGATGAAGCGATACATCGACGAGGTGTTTACCGCCGGACACGATAACGGCATTTACCGCAACGACGGACGAAGCCGCAAGAACCCGGACGTGAACTACGGCACCGGGGGACTGATGCAGGGCAAACGCTACATGGTGACCACCTCTTGGAACGCCCCGCAGACGGCATTCACACTGGAAGGCGAGTTCTTCGACCGTCGCACGGTGGACGAGGGCGTACTCTTCGGCTTCCACAAGATGAACCAGTTCGTGGGCATGACCCGGATCGAGGGCTTCCACTTTCACGATTTGGAGAAGAACGCCACACCCGAGCGCATAGCCGAGTACCACAAGGCATATGTCGCACATATCAATCAAGTAATCATCTAAAAACAATTGAACATTATGGAATATAGAACATTAGGCACTTCAGACTTGCAACTGTCGGCCATCACCTACGGCGCCTTTGCCATTGGAGGCAACATGTGGGGAGGCAACGAGGAGAAAGACTCCATCCATGCCGTGCAAGCCTCCATCGAACACGGGGTGACGACCTTGGATACCGCTCCTTTCTACGGCTTCGGGCTGAGCGAGGAGATGATAGGCAAAGCCATCAAGGGACGTGACAGGAGTAAAATACAGTTGCTCACCAAGTTCGGCTTGGTGTGGGACGGCAGCAACGAAGGAAAAGGCGAGTTCTTCTTCGATGCGGAGCGGAACGGAACCTCTGTCCCCGTCTATAAGTATGCCGCCAAAGAAAGCATCATCAAGGAGGTGGAAGCGAGCCTCCGCCGCTTGGGGACGGACTATATCGACCTGTTGCAGATACACTGGCCTGACAGCACGACGCCTATCCAAGAGACCATGGAAGCCTTGGACGTACTGATTGGGCAAGGCAAGATACGGGCGGCAGGCGTCAGCAACTACAGCGTGGAGCAGACGGCAGAAGCCAGAAAGTACTTGAATGTGGCAAGCAACCAAGTAAGTTACAGTATGCTGAACCGTGGTATCGAACAAGAGTTGGTGCCCTTTGCCCTGCAACACCATTTGGGAATCATCGCCTACAGCCCTATGGAAAGAGGTCTGCTGACCGGCAAATACTTCCAAGGCAGCCACCTCAAGGAGAATGACCATCGCAACGGCTACTTCCGGCAGTTCGATTTACCTAAAGTGCAGGCACTCCTCGAGACCCTCACCCCGATGGCAGAGGACAAAGGAGCCAGCCTCTCGCAATTAGTTCTGCGCTGGACTACGTTGCAACCGGGCATCACCATCGTGCTGGCCGGAGCAAGAGACGCCAAGCAAGCCATCGCCAATGCCCAAGCCATGGACATTCACCTGTCTCCGGACGAATTGCAGTTCATCAACCATGAACTTGCCAAACTACAGCTTTAAGCAGACGAGCGTTGCCCGAAAACCGGGCAACGCTCGCTATTTATTTATATTCTTCTAAATATATTAGTTATAAGAAATGGTCGTCTGATTGCTGCCGGGATTGAAAACGACAAGGACTTCGGGCTTCTTCTCTTGCAGGCGTTTGTACTCGCACAGGGAGTTGAGTACCCACTCACGGAACAGCTTCGTGCAATAGGTGTTGATGCGGAAGCTGAGAAATATGATCGCTTCCAGATTATAATAGGTAACGATGCTTTTGTCCTGCTTCTCGGTTATAGTCACATCGCCGTCGTAAAGCAGGCGGGATTTGAAGATGGAGCGTACATTGGCGTCTATTGTCTGCACGAACACTCCGAACAGACGGGCAAGCTCGTGCTTGGTCATCCATACGTTGCCGTTCTTTATTTTTACACTGACGATGGGTTGTTCGTCCTTGTTTTCCAAACCGGTGATGGTGATATATCCTCTATTTTCCATAAAGCGTTGTTTTTAAATGGTGTGACAATATAATGATTTGTTTATTCATACAGCGTTTTGCGCCGTACCTTTTTGCATACTTTTTAGTTTCCGATCCAACATATTCATATCATGGCTCAACTTCCTATCCACGACACGGGCGTAAATCTGTGTGGTCTGAATGTTGGTGTGGCCGAGCATCTTGGATACGCTCTCAATGGGAACACCTTTGGTCAGGCAGATTTCCGTCGCAAACGAATGCCTCGCAAGGTGATAGGTGATCCGCTTGTTAATTTGGCAAATAGCTGCAATCTCCGCCAAATATTCGTTCATCTTCTGGTTGCTGATTACCGGAAGCAATCTTCCGTCTTTCAGCTTGCCCTCGTACTTGGCGAGAATATCCAACGGTATTTGCAGTAAAGGGATGAATGATTCCACGCCTGTTTTACCTCTGTCTTTCATGATCCACTTTTTTCCGTCCACGCCGATTTTAATGTCATCGGCAGTCAGGGTGTATATGTCGCAATAGGGCAAACCCGTGTAACAGCTGAAGATGAAGGCATCCCGTACATGCTCCAGCCGTTTTGATTGGAACTCCTTATAATAGATCGTGTCAATCTCTTCCTGAGTGAGATAGCCCCTGTCCGTCTTGTCAAAGTTGAATCTGAAATTACCGAAAGGGTCGATAAAGTTCAATCCGCTTTTCTGGGCGAACAGCAAAATGGTATGGAAGCGTTGCACGAACTTCATGGCGGTGTTGTTGCTGACCTCACATTCCTGACGCAAGTAAAGGTAGAAGTTCTCGATGTGGGTGACGGTGATTTCTTTCACCGGAATATCCGATAGCCGATATTCTTTCTGCAAGAACTCTATCATCCGCTGTTTGGTGAGTTCGTAGCGGCTGTAAGTCTTTTGGGTAGCCGTCTTGCCCACTTTCTTTGCGTACTGCTCGTTGTGTTGGGTGAAATAGCTGATGAGCGTCTTCTCCTTTTCCTCCAACCCAAGGAATGCGTTCCTGATTTTCTCCGGCAGGGCATAGCCGTCCACGTTCATCATGCGTGTGTAGTGCATGGTGATGGCCGAACGTATCTCGTCCAGTGTCTTGTTGAGTGAGGATACCCTGAGATTTTCTTTCTTATCCGCACTCTGCTTGTTGATGATGGCCTTGCCGTTCTTCGTGTCCCAGTTGTCGGGGTGGATATCCAGCTTGCTACTGAATTGCACCTGATCACCGTCCACCGTGATGCGCACCATAATTACTACATGACCGTTTTTCTTCGGTTCGTTCTTCTTCAAATAGAAGAGTGTCTTGAATGTCGATTTCATACCGTAACTCCTTTCTTGTTGCAAAGTTAATTTGTTCGTTCCGTAACGGCTCTGACTTTCGACTGCCAATATTCGACAAATGAGCGACTTACCTATAAATTCGTTACGGTTTTTATCGTAACGGAAAACCGTAACGAATTAGTAACGATTCTTTTTCACAGGGTGGCTTTTTGAGGTCTTTTTTCTGTCGCAAGGGGATAAGAAAAAAGCTCCTTAAACCATTGGTTTAAAGAGCTTTGTCTTAGATTGTCGGAGTATTTTCTTTTCTCCTAAGTGATCCGCCTGGGGCTCGAACCCAGGACCCCAACATTAAAAGTGTTGTGCTCTACCTGCTGAGCTAGCGAATCAATCCTTATGTGCTTTCTTTCGAATGCGGGTACAAAGGTAGAACATTTTTTTATAACTCCAAAAGATTTCAAACATTTTTCTTATCTTTGTGCCATTATCAACAATATACATTATTTAATATATGGCTGCTGACGATAAAAAAATTATCTTCTCAATGGTGGGAGTGAGCAAAGCTTTCACTCCGAATAAGAATGTGCTGAAAGACATCTACCTGTCCTTCTTCTATGGAGCGAAAATCGGAATTATCGGTTTGAACGGTTCCGGCAAGTCTACTTTATTGAAGATTATCGCAGGTTTGGAGAAATCCTATCAAGGCGAAGTAGTATTCTCACCCGGATACTCTGTCGGTTACTTGGCGCAGGAACCTCATTTGGATGATACGAAAACAGTAAAAGAAGTAGTAATGGAAGGCGTGCAACCTATTGTTGACGCACTGACAGAATACGAAGAAATCAACCAAAAATTCGGCCTGCCGGAGTACTATGAGGATCAGGATAAAATGGACGCTCTCTTTACCCGTCAAGGAGAATTGCAAGATATTATTGACGCAACAGACGCATGGAACCTCGATAGCAAATTGGAACGTGCAATGGATGCCCTTCGTTGCCCGCCTGAAGACCAGCCGGTCGTAAATCTTTCCGGTGGTGAACGTCGCCGTGTGGCTCTTTGCCGTTTACTATTGCAGAAACCCGACATTCTGTTGCTTGACGAGCCTACCAATCACCTGGACGCAGAATCTATCGACTGGTTGGAACAACACCTGCAACAATACGAAGGAACAGTTATCGCCGTAACCCACGACCGTTACTTTCTCGACCACGTTGCCGGATGGATTCTTGAACTCGACCGTGGCGAAGGCATTCCCTGGAAAGGCAACTACTCTTCCTGGTTGGAACAGAAAACTAAACGTATGGAAATGGAAGAGAAAACAATCAGCAAACGTCGTAAAACGTTGGAACGCGAGCTTGAATGGGTGCGCATGGCTCCGAAAGCTCGTCAGGCAAAAGGTAAAGCCCGTCTTAACTCCTATGATAAATTGCTGAATGAAGACGTAAAAGAGAAAGAGGAAAAACTCGAAATCTTTATCCCGAACGGTCCTCGTCTAGGTAACAAAGTTATCGAAGCCAAACATGTAGCCAAAGCCTATGGCGACAAACTTCTTTTTGACGATTTGAACTTCATGCTTCCTCCTAATGGTATTGTCGGCGTAATCGGTCCCAATGGTGCAGGAAAAACGACCTTGTTCCGCCTGATTATGGGCTTGGATACGGTAGACAAAGGCGAATTTGAAGTAGGGGAGACTGTAAAAGTAGCTTATGTAGATCAGCAACACCGTGACATCGACCCGAACAAGAGCGTTTATCAAGTCATCTCCGGTGGTAACGAACTAATCCGTATGGGTGGCCGTGACGTGAATGCCCGTGCCTACCTTTCTCGCTTCAATTTCTCTGGTGGCGACCAAGAAAAACTTTGCGGTGTCCTTTCCGGTGGTGAAAGAAACCGTCTGCACTTGGCGATGGCTTTGAAAGAAGAAGGTAACGTACTATTGCTCGATGAACCTACCAATGACATCGATGTAAATACATTGCGTGCACTGGAAGAAGGTTTGGAAGACTTCGCTGGTTGCGCGGTAGTTATTTCCCACGATCGTTGGTTCCTCGACCGTATCTGTACACACATTCTTGCTTTCGAAGGAGACTCCAATGTGTTCTACTTTGAAGGTTCTTATTCAGAGTATGAAGAAAATAAATTGAAACGTTTTGGAAATGAAGAACCGAAGCGCGTTCGTTATAGAAAACTAATGACTGACTAGGACTTGATAATAGACTGGAAGTTTATACAAACTTTATAAATCAGAATGAAAGAGGGTGTGTCGAAACGATGCATCCTCTTTTTTGTATAAACAAAGCCCCGACTTTCCCAAGCCAGGGCT
>NZ_JANJZR010000118.1 GCF_024623065.1 Bacteroides acidifaciens | reverse complement strand
TTCCTGTCCGAAGGAACTTTATACTTAATGGGCGGGAAGTTTTCTATTAATAGCCAAGAGCGCAACTGTTAATACCCAAGAGCGCAACTGTTAATACCCCTTCCGCCAACTACAGACAGACGCGACAAGAAGAGCCGGGGTAAGTTAAAATGTCAGCTATAAAATTATGACTGAAGAGAATTTAAACAGGCTCTAAATCTTTGAAAATATCCAATAAGAAAGGCTGCCTCTCTTTTATGGGACAGGCAGCCTTTACTTTATAATTATGTTTATTTCCAGACGAAATAAATGTATTATTCCTGAGAGAAACGCTTCACTTGCTCTTCAATCAATTCCTTATCATCGAAATAATTGATTTTCATTGCTTTCTTCACATCAGCCAACGTTTCGGCAGCAGCGGCTCTGGCTACTTCGCAGCCTTTCTGCAACATCTCATAAACAGCAGGAATATCCTTGCTGAACTCTTTGCGGCGATTGCGGATCGGCTCCAAAGTTTCTTGCATGATAGCATTCAGGAAACGTTTAACCTTCACGTCTCCCAATCCGCCACGTTGATAATGCGCTTTCAGTTCTGCCAGATTCGGATAATCCGGTAAGTAACGTTCGAAATGTTCGGGGAGGCAGAAAGCATCCAGGTAAGTAAATACCGTATTGCCTTCAATCTTTCCCGGATCCTGTACGCGGAGATGTCCCGGGTCGGTATACATGCTCATGATTTTCTTTTGGATTTCTTCCGGTTCTTCCGAAAGGTAGATGCAATTTCCGAGCGATTTACTCATTTTAGCTTTACCGTCGGTTCCCGGAAGACGGAGGCAGGCGGCATTGTCCGGCAACAGGATTTCAGGTTCTACCAATGTGTCACCATATATATAGTTGAAACGGCGGACGATTTCACGAGCCTGTTCGAGCATCGGTTCCTGGTCTTCACCGACGGGGACGGTCGTAGCACGGAATGCAGTGATGTCCGCAGCCTGGCTGATAGGATAGGTGAAGAAACCTACGGGGATGCTTGCTTCAAAGTTGCGCATCTGGATTTCCGATTTCACGGTCGGGTTGCGTTGCAGGCGGGATACGCTTACAAGATCCATATAATAGAAACTAAGTTCGCATAGTTCCGGTATTTGCGACTGGATGAAAATCGTAGCTTTAGTCGGATCAATACCACAAGCCAAATAGTCAAGGGCAACCTCAATTACATTCTGGCGCACCTTTTCCGGATTGTCTATATTGTCTGTCAATGCTTGCGAATCGGCAATGAAGATAAACATTTTACTATAATCACCTGCGTTTTGCAGGTCAACTCTGCGTTTCAACGAACCTACATAGTGACCGATATGGAGTCTTCCGGTAGGACGGTCGCCCGTCAATATGATTTTTTCTTTTCCCATTGTTATTACCTTATTATTATAGATTTAGCGACAAAGATACAGATAAAAACTGAAAGAAGCATTAAAATGAAGTTACTTCACTGTAAAAAAGTGAACGTTTCTTTTTGCCATGTGCAAAATATGTCGTTACTTTGCAAAAATTTTAAAGTTAACAATGAATCAACAGGAAATCAGAAGTAAGTATTATCTACATTCGGATGTTTTGCACCCGGAAATGGCAGGTTTCTTCTTTTATTTCCAAAAACGATATTTTAGTTCTTTGGTAATGCGTTAGTCCTTTTTTGAGGGTAACGCATTTTTTTTATGAACAAACGTAGAAATAACAACATATTATAACAACAAAAGAAATGGAAAAGGAAATCAAGAAAGTTCTCGTTTTGGGCTCTGGAGCACTCAAAATCGGACAAGCCGGAGAATTTGACTACTCAGGCTCACAAGCACTGAAAGCTTTGAAAGAAGAAGGTATCAGCTCAGTATTGGTAAACCCGAACATCGCCACCATTCAGACTTCTGAAGGGATTGCCGATAAAGTGTATTTCCTTCCCGTGAATACTTATTTTGTAGAAGAAATTATCAAGAAAGAAAAACCGGACGGTATCCTGCTGGCTTTCGGCGGACAGACTGCACTGAACTGTGGTGCTGAACTTTACACACAAGGTATTCTCGATAAATACGGAGTGAAGGTACTTGGTACATCGGTAGAAGCTATCATGTATACGGAAGACCGCGACCTGTTCGTGAAAAAGCTGGACGAAATCGAAATGAAGACTCCTGTCAGCCAGGCTGTAGAAAGCATGGAAGACGCGATTGCCGCTGCCCGCAAGATTGGTTATCCTGTGATGGTACGCTCGGCTTACGCATTGGGCGGTCTTGGTAGCGGTATCTGCGCAAACGAGGAAGAATTCCTGAAACTGGCTGAAAGCTCTTTCGCATTCTCCAAACAAATCTTGGTAGAAGAGTCTCTGAAGGGGTGGAAAGAAATCGAATTTGAGGTAATCCGCGATGCTAACGACCACTGCTTCACAGTAGCCAGCATGGAAAACTTCGACCCGCTGGGTATTCACACTGGTGAGTCCATCGTTGTTGCTCCTACTTGTTCACTGGACGACAAGGAATTGAAGATGTTGCAGGATTTGTCTACGAAATGTATCCGTCACTTGGGTATCGTGGGTGAATGTAACATCCAGTATGCTTTCAACTCTGAAACGGATGATTACCGTGTGATTGAGGTGAATGCTCGTTTGAGCCGTTCTTCCGCTTTGGCTTCCAAGGCTACCGGTTATCCGTTGGCATTTGTTGCCGCTAAAATCGCTTTGGGTTACTCGCTCGACCAGATTGGTGAGATGGGAACTCCGAACTCTGCATACGTAGCTCCACAACTTGATTACTATATCTGTAAAATCCCCCGTTGGGACTTGACGAAGTTTGCCGGTGTGTCTCGTGAAATCGGTTCAAGCATGAAATCGGTGGGTGAAATCATGTCTATCGGCCGCTCTTTCGAAGAAATCATCCAGAAAGGCCTTCGTATGATCGGGCAGGGAATGCATGGCTTCGTAGGTAATGACGAATTGCACTTTGATGATCTTGATAAAGAACTTTCTTGTCCGACTGACTTGCGTGTCTTCGCTATCGCACAAGCAATGGAAGAGGGTTACACCATCGAACGTATCCATGACCTGACAAAGATCGACTCATGGTTCCTTGGCAAACTGAAAAATATCGTAGACTACAAAGCGAAACTGTCTGCCTATGATAAGGTGGAAGATATACCTGCCGATGTAATGCGTGAAGCTAAAGTGTTAGGTTTCTCCGACTTCCAGATTGCCCGTTTTGTTCTGAATCCAACCGGAAACATGGAGAAAGAAAACCTTGCCGTACGTGCTCACCGCAAATCTATGGGTATCCTCCCGGCTGTGAAACGTATCAATACAGTTGCTTCCGAACATCCGGAACTGACCAACTATTTGTATATGACTTATGCGGTGGAAGGTTATGATGTGAATTATTATAAGAATGAAAAATCAGTAATAGTACTGGGCTCGGGTGCTTACCGTATCGGTAGCTCTGTAGAATTTGACTGGTGCTCGGTGAATGCGGTTCAGACTGCCCGCAAACTGGGTTACAAGTCTATTATGATTAACTACAACCCTGAAACGGTTTCTACTGACTACGATATGTGCGACCGTCTCTACTTTGACGAACTTTCGTTCGAACGTGTGCTCGACGTAATTGACCTCGAACAACCTCGCGGTGTGATTGTCTCGGTAGGCGGACAAATCCCGAACAACCTGGCTATGAAACTTTATCGCCAGTCGGTTCCTGTATTGGGTACTTCTCCGATTTCTATCGACCGTGCCGAAAACCGTAACAAGTTCTCTGCTATGCTTGACCAATTGGGTATCGACCAGCCGGCATGGATGGAACTTACCAGCCTTGAGGAAGTGAAGGGTTTTGTTGAGAAAGTTGGTTATCCGGTATTGGTTCGTCCTTCTTACGTTCTTTCGGGAGCTGCAATGAATGTTTGCTATGACGATGAAGAACTGGAGAACTTCCTGAAGATGGCGGCCGAAGTTTCTAAGGAATATCCGGTGGTTGTTTCCCAATTCCTTGAAAATACGAAAGAGATTGAATTTGATGCCGTTGCACAGAATGGTGAAGTGGTAGAATATGCAATCTCCGAACACGTAGAGTTTGCCGGCGTTCACTCCGGTGATGCTACGTTGGTATTCCCGGCACAGAAGATTTACTTTGCAACAGCTCGTCGTATCAAAAAGATCAGCCGTCAGATTGCCAAAGAACTCAATATCTCCGGTCCGTTCAATATCCAGTTCCTGGCCCGTAACAACGAGGTGAAGGTTATCGAGTGTAACTTGCGTGCTTCTCGTAGCTTCCCGTTTGTTTCTAAAGTACTGAAACGTAACTTTATCGAAACTGCTACTCGTATCATGCTGGACGCTCCATACTCACGCCCGGACAAGTCGGCGTTCGATATTGACTGGATTGGTGTGAAGGCTTCGCAGTTCTCTTTCTCGCGTCTGCACAAGGCTGACCCTGTATTGGGTGTAGATATGTCTTCTACTGGTGAAGTGGGATGTATCGGTGACGATTTCTCGGAAGCATTGTTGAATTCAATGATTGCTACCGGATTTAAGATTCCTGAAAAATCGGTGATGTTCTCTTCCGGTGCAATGAAGTCGAAAGTAGATTTGCTAGACGCCAGCCGTGTGCTGTATGCTAAGGGATATCAGATTTATGCAACTGCCGGAACAGCAGCTTTCTTGAATGCTCATGGGGTAGAAACGACTCCGGTTTACTGGCCGGATGAGAAGCCGGGTGCGGAGAACAACGTCATGAAGATGATTGCTGACCATAAGTTTGATTTGATCATAAACATTCCGAAGAATCACAGCAAGCGTGAGTTGACGAACGGTTACCGTATTCGTCGCGGTGCAATCGATCATAACATTCCGTTGATTACAAATGCTCGTTTGGCAAGCGCCTTTATCGAAGCATTCTGTGAACTGAAACAGAATGATATTCAGATTAAGAGCTGGCAGGAATACAAATAAAATCGCTCGATAGCGTATTTCAGATAAAAGAAACTCCCTTTTCGGATGGCCGAAAAGGGAGTTCTTTTTTTACCGTATGGTTAAGTTGCTTTCAAGTAACGGGTGTTGTGCTTGTCTCTACCGCTTGACACGGTTGTTTCCACTGCTTTATTGCCGGCTTACACAATAGTTGTATACCTTCAAGTTTTCTATCCGGCTGTTGAATTTGCCTGCTTTTTCCAATGGGAAAACCAGTGTACGCACATAGTTGATAGAATCTTTTCCGGCGTTGAAGTAGATTTTCTGTATATCCATCTTCTCAATTACCTTTCCGTTCACCTTGAGCGTAGTGCTTCGGTTGTCGCCTTCTATCTGAACTGTCGCCTTCTCTCCCGGATTCACTTTGTAGGGGAAGGTGTTCAGATAACCGTCGCGGGCAAATCCCATCATACCGCGAATCGGGTCTGTCAGGTAAAAGACAGCATTTGCCGAGCGGAACAGTTCGGTTCCGTTCTTCTCGTCAGCTCCGGTGATGTCGAAACTCACCGTATAATTATAGCCGATTTCCGGGTGGTCGGACGTGCTTCCGGGGGCAACTGTGGCGCGTTCGTACACCAATGCGGGACTTTTGCCGATTCTTCCCATCTGATTGACACCCGGTGCTTCGCTGATGGCGGCACGCTTTTCGTTGTATGCTTCGTAGGGTAGGCTCGTATGGGCGCCCGTCCACATCTTCACAGCGAGCGTTTGCAGGGCGGGGAATACGCGGTGGTGAACATCTTTCACGGAAATCCCGTTGCCCACATGGTCGTTCCATACGGCAAACATACCACCGAGGATGGCAGGGTGTTGCTCTTCAAACACAGCCTTGCCGATGTGTGCCGGTGTCCATTTATTATATAAGAAAGGTTCGTTGAGGTAGTCGTAGTAATATCCGGCTGCCGGCACGAGATAGACCATACCGTCGGGGATGCTGATGAGGCGGTAACCCTCCTTAATCATCGTTTCGGGGTCGGCATACCCGTTGTACCAGGCGTTCATGATGACGTTCTCCGACTTCACAGGCGTTTCGCCTTTGGCGTGAGTGAGTGCACCCCACACCATTGCCTGCTTGCCGAAGCTCTCGACGAAGCGGATATAATGGTCGGTAAACTCGCGGAATTTCTCTACCACGTCTTTTTTGGCGTTCGAATATTCGTCCGTGCCGATGTGCACGCGCTTGCCTACGAATATGGGATTCTCTCCCTCGAGATACTCCTTGAACAAGGCGTCGGCAAATTCATACGTCTCAGGTTTGAAGAGGTCAAGATGGTCCATGCCATACTCCTTGCTGCCGATTTCCGGTTTGTAGTGGGCAAAGGCGAGCGAGTGGGCGGGGATGTCTATCTCCGGTATGATTTCTACAAACTGGGCTGCCGCCTGGTGCTGGAAGTCGACAAACTCCTTCTTGGTGTAAAAGCCGTCGCGGGCAGCCAGTCCGGGATAAGTGTCCGACTCCAGACGGAAGGCGGCATATGTCTTGTCCCAGTCGTGACCGAAAAACTGCTTGAAGCCGTTGTCGTTGAGGTGCACTTGCAAGGCGTTCATCTTATAATAAGCCATGATTTTCACCAAGTCCTGCAAATAAGGCATTGGGATAAATTTCCGACCACAGTCTATCATGAATCCACGGATAGGATAGTCGGGGTAATCGCGGATGATTCCTTGGGGCAGTTGATGGTCGGCAGTTTGTTCCGCAATTTGCAGAAGGGTGCGTGTGCTCCAGTAAAGTCCGGTAGGAGTGGGGGCGGAGAGCGTCACACGGTCGGCTATTTTGATGGCATATCCTTCTTTTCCTAATTTCTTGTCGGTCGAAAGGGAAAGAATGAAATCTCCGGCTTTAGCTTTGCCTTCCGTTACGCTCAATGTTTGTCCGAACATTTGTTGGTAGTCATCTGCAAACATATGGGCAATTCTCAATAGTTCGGAATCTGAGGAAGTGCAGACGATTTTCGCATCTGTTCCGGGGATGAAGCTGCCTTCCTTTCCCGTCCATTGTTTCAATTCGGGGATAACGAATGGTTTCGGATTAACGGCAGCGTGGGATAAATTCCCTGTTAAACAAAAGATAGTCAATAAGAATACTACTTTTAGTGGAATCAGTGTGTGTCTCATAAGGGGACTTTTTGTTATTAATAAATGATTAAAGTTAATTATGTGGTGAAAGTAAGGATAATTTAGCTATTCATCTGTAAGAAAAGCGATTTATTTTTTATTTTTGTTTTTTGAAAAGAAAAAATCAGATTTAGACATGTTAGTACTTCTATCCTGTGCCAAGACTATGAGCGAGACTTCAAAGGTGAAAACTCCTTTGGATACAATCCCGCGTTTTCAACAAGAAGCGTCAGAAGTTGCTTTACAGATGTCGCAGTTTTCTGTGGACGAATTGGAACGTCTGTTGCGTGTGAATGCTAAGATGGCTGTTGAGAATTACAAGCGTTATCAAGTGTTTCATGCAGAAAACACTCCACAACTGCCTGCTTTGCTGGCTTATACCGGCATTGTATTCAAACGCTTGAATGCAAAGGATTTCTCTAAAAAAGAATTTGAATATGCGCAAGAGCATTTACGGCTGACTTCCTTCTGTTATGGGCTGTTGAGGCCATTGGATGTCATTCGTCCCTATCGGTTGGAAGGGGATATTGTATTGCTGGAACTGGGAAATCAGACTGTGTTCTCTTATTGGCGGTCGCGCCTGACGGATACCTTCATAGAAGATATAAAGAATGCAGGCGGAATACTTTGCAATTTAGCCAGTGATGAGATGAAAAGTCTGTTTGACTGGAAGCGGGTAGAGAAAGAGGTGCGTGTTATTACTCCCGAATTTCACGTGTGGAGAAATGGAAAATGGGCTTCGATAGTTATCTATATAAAGATGTCCCGTGGTGAAATGACGCGTTTTATCTTGAAAAATAAAATAGAAAATCCGGAAGAACTGAAAAGTTTTTCTTGGGAAGGGTTCGAGTTTAACGAATCTCTTTCGTGTGAAAAGAAGTTTGTATTTACTAACGGTAAAGAAATATAAAGCATGACGGAAGTAGAAAAGATACGTAGCAGTCAGTTGGCTGATATGTCTGCACCGGAATTGCAGGTGCGTTTATTAAATGAACCGAAAGATGTGAAAATGTTAAGAAAAAAAGTTTTCATCGTTAATTGCTGATATTCAGAGCGTTTCTTTGTATGATAAAAATTTTCTTGAAAAAAAGTACGGGAAATATTTGCAGGTTTCAAAAAAAGCCGTACCTTTGCATCGCTTTTGAAACGGAAGTGTACGGGCGTTTAGCTCAGCTGGTTCAGAGCATCTGCCTTACAAGCAGAGGGTCGGCGGTTCGAATCCGTCAACGCCCACT
>NZ_JANJZR010000117.1 GCF_024623065.1 Bacteroides acidifaciens | reverse complement strand
CACAGTTTTGAGAGTTGCTTTCGAGTATATTTTCTGTTGTTGTGAGGAGCATGACGGAGACTATGTGACGAATAAAAGCTGGTCGGTAAAGCCTATCTAACATAATCTCAGGAAAATTTAAACAGGCTCTCAATTTTTCAATTAAAAAAGTTATCATGGCAATACCATTTAAAAGAGTGGGTCGTAAAGACCCGAGAAAGGTTGATGGGGTGGTGAAGTTTCACCCGCAACTTGTGACGCAGGGACAGAGTGTAGACCTGGATAAACTCGCTTACACTATGAAGGACAAGAGTTCCTTGTCGCTGGGTGATATCCAGAGTGTGCTGACCAATCTTGTAGAAGCGATGCGTGCGGCATTGTTCGACGGCAAGTCCGTTAATATCCGTGACTTCGGTGTATTCAGCCTCTCCGCCACCACACTGGGAGTGGATAAGAAAGAGGACTGTACGATGAAGAACATCAAGGCGGTGAACATCAACTTCCGTCCTTCGAGCAGTGTCCGTCCCAATCTGTCATCTACCCGTGCTGATGAGAAAATCGAGTTTCTCGACCTCGACGCGCCCAAGAAGAAGAAAACTGAGGGCAACCCCGACGACGGTGGCGGTGAGAATCCCGGTGGCAATGAGAATCCTGGTGGCGGGGGAGACAATGGCGGTGAAACTCCCGACCCGGACCCGGCAGCATAAGTAATAACCGACTGGCAGTAGACGATTGACATAAAGTTATGCTATGAGAAAAATTGATTTGATTGTGATTCACTGTTCCGCCACACGCGAAGACCGTTCGCTCACCCCGGATGACTTGGAAACGATGCACCGCCGCCGCGGATTCAACGGCACGGGCTATCACTACTACATCCGCAAGGACGGAACAGTCCACCTCACCCGTCCGATTGACCGTATCGGAGCGCACGCCCGAGGCTTCAACGCTCAGTCGATAGGTGTCTGTTACGAAGGTGGTCTGGATTGCCGGGGATGTCCGGCAGACACGCGGACACGGGCTCAATGATCTTCGCTGTGGCAACTGGTGAATCTGCTGCTTGAGAAATTCTCCGGCTACCGCGTATGCGGTCATCGCGACCTCTCGCCCGACCGTAACGGAAACGGGGAAACCGAACCGGAAGAGTGAATTAAGGCGTGTCCGTGCTTTGAGGTGAAAGATGAGTTTTCGAGAAAAAGGTGACTAAGAAAAAGAGTAACTAATCATTTAAAGAGTCGGAAAGGAAGTGTGTAAAATTATGGCAGTCAAGAAATCTCTTTGGGACATGATTCTGAAAGTAGTTATCGCAGTGGCTTCGGCAGTGCTGGGCGTTGTGGGCGGTAATGCGATGAATCTGTAATTCTGCATTTCGGCGGGAAGTACGCGCGCTACTTCCCGTCTTTTTTTAGTTACTGATATGCGTATTCAAGCATCTACTTCAATTTGCATATCGTTGGCAATCTCATCTTATATAATTCTTTTTATTTCTTATAGACCAATTTGCTCGGCATACCGTCCCCGAACAAACTATCGCCCAGTGTTGTAATCTTATCTCCCGTAGCCAATACGTAACGCAGATTATCGCATCCCATAAACGCACCGAACTCGATAGCCGTCACACTGGCCGGCAGCTCCAACGTACCGCACAGGCGACCGCAATTGCTGAACACGCGCTGACCGATAGATTTCAGATTATGCGGTAATTTCATATTCAACAAATACTTCTTCTGCGCGAAAGTAAAATCGGGGATAGCCGTTGCATTTGTTTTTGAAATATCGACCGATACCAGATTCGGCATATAATCGCGGATTAGTTTGAAATCAGCATTGTCCAGTTTACCTTCAACGGTGAGAAAGTTGATGTCGCGGGGTTGAAGCCCTGCTTTCAGAATCTCTTCTTCCAGTTTGCCCATAAGTCCTACCTGCAAGGTTGCTTCTACCGGTTCGCCTTCGATGAAAGCAAAGTTCTGCCATCTGTCTTTGTAGCGGTAAGCGTCGCTGCTGCCCAGAGGAACGAAGATAGCGGTAACGCTGTCCGCCAATGCTTCCGGCAGCAGGTTTGGAGCTGTCTTTTTGCGAATCTGGCAGATTCTCAGATTCTCGCAGCCTTTGAAAGCGGCGTCTTCGATATTCTTGGTCTTTTCGGAGAGGATTACTTTTTCTAAAGTTTGTTTGCCTTTGGTCACTCCGTCCACTACGCTGGAGAAAGCATAGGCAGGGATAAAGTTCGGCATATAAATGTAGAACTTGTCGTTGGGATAGGTGCCCGATTTCCCGCTGTACATTTTTATTTCGGCATTCGAAATATCCAGCACTTTCAGGTTATCGAACTCATCACGCAGGTGTCTGAAATCTTCGGCATTCAATTTTCCGGTAAGGGTGAGGTGGGTGACGGCGTTGGCTTCGTCTTCCGTCATCATGGAAATCAGTGTTCCCGGTTTGCTCACATAATACGTTTTACTCACTTGCGCTGTGGCTCCTAATGAGTTGGCAGCCAATAAGAAGCTTATCAATAGCAGTTTAATTTTCATAATTTTGCGGATTTGTTCTGACAAATATAGGAAAAATAGAGATTACATGATGTTTTTTTATGTTTTATATCTAATTTTGTAACCGGATTAACAAATTGTAAAAATGGCGGCAGACAACATCGTAGAGAAAAAAGAGCCTGAGAGACTTCCCGTATGGGCGTGTATCCCCCTGTTTATTGTGGTGTTTTTTGTATGTATGGGATTGTATGGTATATTGGCTCAAGGGTTTTTGTCATTGGTTCTTGGTGTGGAAGCACGTCATCCGGGGATGGTGGGGTATATTTTGCTGGAAGGCGGTATGCTGCTGGCTGTTCTTACTGCTGCTGTCATTATGCTCCGGTTGGAGCGGCGTCCGTTCTCCGATTTGGGATTGTCCGTCAAGGGGCATGCCAAAGGGTTGTGGTATGGTTTTCTGATGGCTGTTTTGCTGTATCTGGTAGGCTTCGGGCTATCTCTGGTTATGGGAGAAGTAGAAGTGAGCGGTTTTCAGTTCAGGCCGTTGGATTTACTGGGAGCGTTGCTGTTTTTTGGGTTAGTCGCGTTGTTTGAAGAGATTCTGATGCGTGGGTATATTCTCGGGCATCTGCTGCATACCCGTTTAAATAAATTCCTGTCGCTGTTCATCTCGGCGGCGTTGTTTGCCTTCCTGCATATCTTTAATCCGGAGATAGCCTTCCTGCCGATGATAAATCTTGTGCTGGCAGGCATGTTGTTGGGAGCTTCCTATTTATATACCCGGAATCTTTGTTTCCCCCTTTCGCTGCATTTTTTCTGGAACTGGATACAAGGGCCGGTTCTGGGCTATCAGGTGAGCGGGAACAATTTCATGTCTACGATGCTGAAACTGCATATGCCCGAAGAAAATGTGCTGAATGGCGGAGCCTTCGGTTTTGAAGGCTCGCTCATTTGCACGGTACTTATGATAGTATGTACGATTCTGATAGTCTGGTGGGGAGAGAAGAGAAAGACAATCAGTCTTGAGACACCCCAATCATGCTGAGTTGAATCCGTTTCCGGTCGGTATCTACGTTCATCACTCTCACCATGACTTGCTGATGGATGGATACGACTTCCGTCGGGTCGGAGATGAAACGTTCGGCTAGTTGGGAGAGATGCACGAGTCCGTTCTCCTTGATTCCTATATCGACGAAAGCGCCGAAATTGGTGATATTGCCGACAATGCCCGGAAGAATCATGCCTTCGCGCAAATCGGTTATGGTGCGCACGTTCTTGTCAAATTCGAATACCTTGATAGCTTTACGCGGGTCACGTCCAGGTTTGTCAAGCTCTTGCAGGATATCCTGTAAGGTAGGCAGACCGACCGTGGGAGTGATATAGTCGGAGATGTTAATCTTTTGGCGAAGTTCCTTGCCGGCTATCAGTTCGTCGACGGTACATTTCAGGTCTTTTGCCATCTGCTCTACGATGTGGTAGCTTTCGGGATGCACGGCTGTGTTGTCCAGTGGATTCTTTGCTTCGGGGATACGTAGGAATCCTGCACATTGCTCGAAGGCTTTCGCACCCATACGCGGGACTTTCATCAGTTCTTTGCGCGAGCCGAAGGCGCCGTTCTCTGCCCGGTAGTTGACGATGTTTTGCGCCAGTTGCGGACCTAAGCCCGAAATATAGGTCAGCAGATGGCTGCTTGCCGTGTTCAGGTTGACTCCGACGAGGTTCACGCAGTTTTCTACGGTCTGGTCGAGCGCTTTCTTCAGTTTCGCCTGGTCTACATCGTGCTGGTACTGACCGACTCCGATGGATTTAGGGTCTATCTTGACTAATTCCGCCAACGGGTCCATCAACCGGCGTCCGATGGAAACGGCTCCTCTGACTGTCACGTCATATTCGGGAAATTCGTCGCGGGCGATTTTGGAAGCCGAATAGATGGAAGCTCCCTGCTCGCTGACTACAAATACGGGAATCTGGCGGTCAAAACTTTGGCGGCTGATGAAGTCTTCCGTTTCGCGGCTTGCCGTTCCGTTGCCGATAGAGATGGCTTCTATCTGATAGGCTTCGACCATCTTACGGAGTTTGGCTGCCGCTTCACTGGTTTTGTTGACCGGCGGATGCGGGTAGATATTTTCGTTGTGCAGCAGGTTTCCTTGTGCGTCGAGACAGACGACCTTGCATCCGGTACGGAATCCGGGGTCGATGGCGAGCACCCGTTTCTGCCCCAATGGAGCTGCGAGAAGTAGCTGGCGAAGGTTTTCGGCAAATACGCGGATGGCTTCATCGTCTGCTTTCTCTTTCGATTGGGCGGCAAATTCCGTTTCGATAGAAGGTTTGAGCAGGCGTTTGTAAGCGTCGATGGCGGCTTCGTTCACTTGTCGGCTGCATTCGTTGTTGCCGCGTACGAATTGGCGTTCCAGGCGTTCGATGCATGCTTCGTCGTCCGGGGTGATGGAGACTTTCAGCAGTCCTTCCGATTCTGCCCGGCGGATGGCTAACAGGCGGTGGGAAGTGCAGCGTTTCAGCGGTTCGGAAAAGTCGAAGTAATCACGGTACTTGGCGGCTTCTTCCTCTTTGCCTTTCATTACTTTGGCGCTGATTTCCGCCTGTCGGGCGAATTGGTTACGCACGGCATTACGGGCACGTTCGTCTTCGTTCACTTGTTCGGCGATGATGTCACGGGCTCCTTTCAGGGCGTCTTCCACGTCTTTCACTTCACCTTTCACGAAGGATGCGGCACGGGCGTCGAGGTTGTTTTCTCTTTGTAACATCAGGATAGTGGCAAGTGGTTCCAGCCCCTTCTGGCGGGCTGCTTCGGCACGTGTCTTCCGTTTAGGCTTGTAGGGGAGATAGATATCTTCCAGTTCCGTCGGGTTCCAGGTGTCGTTGATACGTTTTTCCAGTTCGGTGGTCAGTTTTCCCTGTTCGGTGATGGTGCTGAGAATCGTCTCTTTCCGTTTGGCTATGTCACACAACTTATCGTGTTGCTCCTTGATTTGCTCTATCTGGACTTCATCCAGCCCGCCCGTACCTTCTTTACGGTAGCGGCTGATGAAAGGAATCGTAGCACCTTCGTCTAAAAGACGGAGGGTATTGCTTATTTGTCTTTCCGGTATTCCTAACAGTCCGGAAATCATTTTGTGAAATAATTCCATAAACAGTTTTTTGAGAATGAATGAGCGACAAAAATAATCATAAATCTCATAAACCCGACAAGTTTTATTATATTTACGGCTTAAATGAATGAATTGCCACATCAAAACTGCATGATTAATGGATATTCCGGATATCCAGAATTCGGTAACTTTTCTACGGATAAGGACCTTTTTTCTCTATCTGATGAATTACATCGGGAAAAAGGAAGTGATGGTCCCGAAAGCGTTGAATCAGTGGAAAATCGTCCCGGAAGAGTGGGCAGTGCCTGCTGCCAAGCATGATTCCGAGTATTTGTTCTGGGTAGTCAATAAGTAGCAAAAAGTGTTCATTTTGTCTTGTAATATCCTGTCTTGGCTTGTCTTTCTGATTTATTGCTGGTATATTTGTCGGAAAAAAGAGAGAGAACATGGATATTCAAAGTGTTCCGAAGATTGGTATTTCTTCGGTAGTTCATTCTAAGCATATAGATTTCAACAAGATAGATGCTGTCGATAATGATATAGCACTCTTCGATACAGAGAGCGTTATTTCCTTGTACAATGGCCCCAGTAAGATGGAAGTGTTGACGATAGGGCTTTGTCTGGAAGGTGAGGGGGCTTTTGATATCAGTTTACGTGAGTGTCAACTGTCGCCGGGGGTGATGGTGGTGGCGTTGCCGAATCAGATTATAGAACACCGGTATTTCAGTCCTGACTATAAAGGTATATTTTTTGCCGTGTCGAAGAATGTATTGGAGACGTTGCCCAAAGTGGGAAATATACTTTCATTGTTTTTCTATCTGAAGGATTGTCCGTGTTTCAACCTTACTCCGTATGAGCAGGAAGTAGTTAAGGAGTATCATGTGTTTGTGAGAAAGCGGTTGAGAGACAAAGAGGGGACATACCGTAGGGAAGTCGTATTGGGACTGATGCAGGGCTTTTTCTTCGAACTTTGCAATATCTTTAACAACCATGCTCCTGTGGCCGCCGCCTCGCCTAAAGCGAAAAGTAGGAAAGAGTATATCTTCGAGCGTTTTTATGAATCGTTGGTTGAGTCATATCAGTCTGAGCGTAGTGTGAGTTTTTATGCAGACCAACTTTGTCTGACGCCTAAGCATTTGTCGGGCGTGGTAAAAGAGATTAGTGGGAAAACAGTGGGAGAGTGGATTGATGAGTTTGTTATTCTGGAAGCGAAAGCGTTGTTGAATTCTTCAAGTATGAATATACAAGAGATTGCCGACCGGTTGAATTTCGCAAACCAGTCTTTCTTCGGGAAGTACTTTAAGCATTATACGGGCATGTCTCCCAAGGAATACCGGAAGAGCCGATAACGGGCGGTTTTGACAACAGGAAAAGCCGATAACGGGCGTTTCCGGTATTGTTATCGCAGGCGTAAAGCCTTTATAGGACCCCGGAACGTACGCGGCTTAATGTTTCGGGGGTCATCAGCAGGTAAGAGGCTATGTGCGCCAATGGGGCCCGTTTGATGATTTCGGGATGGGTTTCGAGCAAGAGATTGTAGCGTTCGCGGGCGGATTCAAAACGCCAGGAGTCTGCTTTTACCTGTGATACGATAAGGGAGTATTCCAATATTTTCTGATAGAACATATTGATTTCCCAGTTCTCTCTCGCCAGTTTCTGTATCATGTCCCGGGGGAACAGGTAGATGATGGAAGGTTCCAGGGTTTCTACAATCAGCCGTGTAGGTACTTGCTTCAGAAAGCTTTCGATGCACATGACGATGCAGCCTTCATAGGAGAAGTGTTCGGTGACGTCTTTCCCATTCTTATAGTAGTATTGTCTGAGCATTCCTTTGCCGACAAATACAATTTCGTGGGCAACTTCTCCTTCATTCAGTGCGATGGAGCCTTTAGGAAATTCTTCACGAATCAGTATGCTTTCTATCTGTCGCCTTCCTTCTATACTCATCTCGGGAAAACGGGAGTTTACAACGGCATTTACGGTATCTCTTAATAGTGTATCCATGTCTTTTCTGTCTTGTTGTGTGCAAAAATACTAAAAACGGTTGACATAAATCAAGTGTGCTGCAAAAAAAGATGTATATTTGTTCTCTAAATCAAGATGTAAGATGATAATGAATAAGATAATAAGATTGGCAGTATTACTGCTTTGTTTCTGTAGTTGTGCGATAGATAATGATGCTATTTATTATCCGGTAGGTAATGTGGATGTAGAGAATGGCGGTCCGGCTTTGGAAGATGGAAAGGGTGAATTGGTTGCCCGAAGTTATAACACTGAAGATTATGTGCTGGACACAGTAGCGCAATATCCGGGGAATCCTACCCTCGGCAAACTGACATTTATGGTGAATCTGAAAAATCAGTTGGCTGGTCAGGAAGCAAACGGGTTTAATGGAATCGGTACATCAGGATTGACGATGAGTCTCGGCTACAAGGATGGCAACTATCCGGAAGAAAGCCAGGTTCCTGTCTATGCCTCGCCGGACGTAACCACGGCTTATGCAGTAAAGCTTCGTCTGAAAGGCGAATTGACCTTGTCAGGGGATGATTGGATGATTGACTTTGTTTATGTCCAACTGGCGAGCTTGTTTCAGCCGTATCCGCCTGCATCTTTCCCTGAAGTCTTCATGTGTAAAGGCGGGGAGCAATCATTTGCCTGTTTCGACTCTTTTCGCAGAACTTGGACATTCGATATAGAATATAATCGTTCCAACCTTTTTTTCAGCCAGTTATATTTCAACTTGTTTGTGAATCTGGCAGGGCAGAAGCGGGAAGACAGAATTCGGCTAAGGATTGATAAGGAGTCTTTCTTTGAGATATATAAATTAGAAGAGTAAGTGTAGTTCTAACTATAATTTGCGTTTTTTTCTTTTGAGAATATCCCTTTGGAATGCTTAAAAAGGGTCACCCGTAAATTCTAGTGGGGTTATGCATAAATTTTAGTTAGTCTATACAAGAAAAACGGTATATCTATAAC
>NZ_JANJZR010000116.1 GCF_024623065.1 Bacteroides acidifaciens | reverse complement strand
ATACGAGTCTGTTTCATGCTGTATGAGATAAAAATAGTCCATTTCCTATCATGTCAAAGTTTTACCGGACAGCAATATAATTTTAATAGTTTACTTGTTGTTTCGTAAGTCTTTCACGCGAACGGCTTTTCCTTCACTTTGCGGAAGAGAGCCTTTTTTTACCAGTTTCACTTTTGGCGTAACCAGAATTTCATCTTTCAATTGACGGGTGATGTCCTTGCGGATTTTTTCCAGTTCAATATAGTTGTCAGTGGAGAGTTCGCTCAGTTCTACTTCGACAATCATTTCGTCCTGGTTGTTTACAGTTTCTAGAGTGATTAGGTAGTTGCTGCCTAATTCGGGGAATTGTACCAGGATTTTTTCGACCTGCATTGGGAAAATGTTGACTCCTTTGATAATAAACATATCATCGCTGCGACCTTTAATACGGTCGATGCGGATATGCGTACGTCCGCATGGGCATTTCCCGGGTAGAATGCGGGTTAAATCGCGGGTGCGATAGCGGATTAAGGGCATCATCTCGCGGTCGAGAGTAGTGAGTACCAGTTCTCCGATTTCTCCCTCAGGCATGGGTTCACCAGTTTCGGGATCGATGATTTCTACCAGATAACAGTCTTCCCAAAAATGCATTCCGTTTTGTTCTTGACATTCGAAAGCGACACCGGGACCGTTCATCTCTGTCATACCGAAGCTATTGTATGCTTTTACGCCCAACATTCGTTCTATCTTCCGGCGTTGCTCGTCTGTATGAGGTTCGGCACCGATAACCAATGTTTTCAGTGTTGTTTTTGCCGGATCGAGTCCTTCTTCCTGAAAAACCTCAGCAAGGCGGATGGCGTAGCTGGGGATAGCGTGCAAGGCAGTTGTCTTAAAGTCGTTGATAAACTTGATCTGCCGCTTGCTGTTTCCGGCTGCAGCGGGAACTGTCAGACAACCAAGACGCTCGGCTCCGTATTGAAAACCTAACCCACCTGTAAACATGCCGTATCCTGAGCTGTTTTGAAAAACATCGGTCTTGCGGATGCCTACGGCATACAGACAACGAGCCACCAAGTTGGCCCAAGAATCGAGGTCGTGCTGTGAGTGAACGATCACAGTTGGGTTTCCAGTAGTACCACTGGAAGAGTGGATACGTACACCGTCATTGCTCATATCGCCTGCCACTAGTCCGAAAGGGTAGTGGGCGCGCATATCAGATTTGGTTGTAAAAGGCACTTTGCGGATGTCATCCAATGATTGTATGCTATCTGCGGTAATGCCATGTTTGCTGAAAACTTCTTTGTAGTAAGGAGCGTTTGCAGCTATGTTGATTGTTTTTTTAAGCCGTTGAAGTTGCAATTTATGCAACTTCTCACGACTCATGGTTTCTAATTCTTCTTCCCAGTATTGTGTATTCATGGTAATGCCTGTTATTGCATCAGTTTTTCTGCGATTTCCTTGCCGGCAGCCAATGCTTTAAGATTCATTTCTACAATTGCTTCTCCTTTGCGAAGGAAGATTTCACGAATGCTGTCTTGCACTTTCTCGTAATTGATGCCGAGAAATGGGATGGTTGCTCCCAGTAAAACGATATTAGCGACACGGGCGGAACCTACTTCTTTGGCTACCTTATCTACGTTTAATACAATTTTATGCGGTAATTTATTGATTTCTGCCATCACTTTGTCTGATTCCGGATAATTGGGAATGTTGATAAACGGGGTTTCGTTAGTCACCAACCAGCCATCAGAACTGAGGTAGGGGAGATAGCGCAGTCCTTCCATGGGTTCTAGTGAAATGATTAGGTCACATTTGCCGGAAGGAATCAGGTCGGAAGCAATCGGCTGGTCGCTGATACGAAGATTGGATTGAACGTCTCCACCACGCTGGCTCATTCCGTGTACTTCTGCCTGTTTCATATAAAGTCCTTCTTTTAAGGCTGCTTTGCCGATTACTGTAGCGATGGACAGAATTCCTTGTCCGCCGACTCCTGATAATATAATGTCTTTTTTCATGGCTTACTTACTTCTTTTTTTGCGTGCTAATGTTTGGATACACTCTCTGCGTGGGATAATGACAGATACACCACGATATTCGATTTCTTCGCGAATGATTTGCTTCATCTCTTCGTAGTTTTTCTTTAATGGAACAACTATGCGGATATGGGTGGGATCTACTCCAAGACCTGCGCAGATAGCTTCAATGCGTCCGGTTCCGGCAGAATCCTGTCCACCTGTCATGGCAGTAGTTTCGTTGTCGGAAATTATAATGGTTACATTGGCGTTTTCATTTACGCAGTCGAGTAATCCCGTCATTCCTGAATGGGTGAAAGTAGAGTCGCCGATTACGGCTACAGCCGGATAAAGACCGCCATCTGCCGCACCTTTTGCCATTGTGATAGAAGCTCCCATGTCTACACATGAGTTGATAGCGTTGAATGGAGCGTTTGCGCCAAGCGTGTAACAACCAATATCGCTGAATACTTTATGAGAAGGATACTCTTCTTTAAGAACCTCGGTCAGCGTGATGTACATATCACGGTGTCCGCATCCTTCACAAAGTGCTGGTGGGCGCATTTCTACTATAGAGGGGATACCGAATTCTGCTTTGTTTTCTTTTCCCACTGCACGGGCTACCGAGTCGGGATTTAACTCTCCGTCTTGTGACAATGTGCCGTCTAAACGTCCTTTTACTTTAACGCCAATACCTAAATAACCTTTCAATTGCTTTTCTACGAATGGCTGACCGTCTTCCAGAACGAGGATTTCGTCGCAAGATTCGATTAATTGGTACAGTTGTTTTTGGGGCAATGGATATTGGCCGATTTTAAGTACCGGGTATTCACAACCTTCAGGATAGTTTTCCATCAGGTAGTTGTAGCCGATACCGCAAGCTACGATTCCCAGTTTTTTGTTAGGACCATCTGTGTATGTATTATAAGGTGATTCTTCTGACGCTTTGATGAATTCGTCTTGGCGGGCAAGCAATACTTTGTAGCGTTTGCGGGCGTTTCCCGGCAACAGGATGAACTGGCGCGGATCTTCACTGAAAGATATGCCGTTCTGTGGCTTTTGCTCTTTGCGCTCTACTCCGGAACGGGAGTGGGCAAGGCGGGTGACCATACGCATTAAAATAGGTTCACCTAGTTTTTCAGAAAATTCGAAACCATTATATATCATGTCATACGCCTCTTGTTGGTTGCTGGGCTCGTACATTGGTATTAATGAAAAATCCCCGTAAAAACGGCTGTCTTGCTCATTCTGAGAAGAGTGCATGCTGGGATCGTCTGCTGCTATCACGATTAATCCACCTTTTACGCCGGTGATGGCAGAATTGACGAAACAGTCGGCAGCTACGTTCATACCTACGTGTTTCATACAAACTAATGCCCGTTTGCCTACGAAAGACATCCCCAATGCAGCTTCCATTGCTGTTTTTTCATTGGCACACCAACGGTTGTGTATATTCTGTTCGGTCGTTATAGGAGCCATTTGAATATATTCCGTAATTTCAGTTGAAGGAGTACCGGGATAGGCATAAACACCTGAGAGGCCGGCATCCAGTGCAGCTTGTGCAATGGCTTCATCGCCAAGTAAGAGTTGCTTGCTCATATCTATTTCTTTTATTTAGTGTTGTTCACAGTTTGTTAATCTATCGGGCAAAGATAGGATTTTCAGTCTGTTTTATCACAAATTTACTTGAAAATCTTTCTTTCATTCAGTGCTTTCCAGTATTTTCTTGCATTTGCCATATGGTCGGCATAATTGGACGCAAAATTATGGGTTCCTGAGAAATCTTCTTTGGCGCACATATAAATATAGTTATGTTTTGTGTAGTTCAATACACTGTCTATTCCTTTTTTTGAGGGAATGCGGATAGGACCGGGCGGTAGCCCGGTATTGATATAGGTATTGTAGGGTGAATTAATTTTCAGATGTTCATTGGTGATACGGCGTAAGCCAAAATCTTGCAGGGCAAATTTTACGGTGGGGTCTGCCTGCAAAGGCATATCCTTCTGTAAACGATTGATATATAGTCCGGCTACCATTGGTTTTTCTTCATTGTTGTTGGTTTCTTCTTCAACAATGGAAGCTAGTGTACTAACTTCTTCCGGTGTCATTCCGATGGCGGTGGCTTGTGCGAGACGTTCATTGTTCCAGAAACGTTCGTGTTCCCTCTGCATGCGTTTGAAGAAATCCTCTGCGCTCATATCCCAATACACTTGGTAAGTTTCTGGTATGAAAAGGCTTGGAAGAGTTGTTTCTGTGTATCCCATTCTACTTTGAAAAGAAGGATCAAACAGTTGGCTGGCAATTTCAGCGGAGTCTATCATGAGCTGTTTTCCAACACTTCGTGCCAGGCGGTCTAGTGTCCGGACGCTTCCGATAGTGAGGTTGACCGGTTCTTGGTATCCTCTGGAAAAGCGGCTATATACATGGTAGACATTATCATTCGGGCGAATAGCATAGCGTCCGGTATGAATATTCTGTTTGAAATCTTTATATTTGGCCATCCAGTGAAACCCCGATAATTTGTTTACATGTCCGAACTTCTTTATTTTGTTATATATGGAATCGGTGGTATCGTCTCGGTCTACATAGATGTAAACGGTTTTAGATGGATGGAATTGAGGAGCAAACAGATAATAATAAACGGTTCCTCCGGCGATGGTACAAAGAAGGAATGTTCCAATCAGAATTGATAATAAAATGTTTCTTTTTTTTTTGTTCATCTTTTGAGCTGTTTAAAAAGTTCGTCAAAGATAAAAAGAATTTGGATAGAGACGGTTTCTTTCTGTTTAATTTTAGTTAGGTTGGATATTAGTTAATTGGGCCATTGGAAGTAATTCTCTTCTGCTTCAATTTTGTTTTCTATTTCGTCAGGCAGAGATGCGAAGAAATCCATATTGGTAAGCCGTTCAATGCTGTCTACTGTTACTGCATATGTAGAAAGAGGTTCCAAGGCTTGTCTGTTATTGAACAGGAAGCCGATAGCCCGCATAGGTCTGACGAAAGGAGAGAGGATTACTTTGAAATACTGTTGGGGTACTGCAACTTTATTTTTCCCGATTGTTTTTGGCTGCTTGGTTATAATAGGGCCGCATATAATGATAATAGCGCTGTCTGCTATAGCCCAATCCCGGATTTTCTCTTCCAGATTTTTCCAGCCTCTTCTGTTCAGTTGTGGGTGTTGTGGACACATATTGCTGAAATAGAACGATTCTTTCATGGCTTGCGGACTCCATTTCATATCCGCAGCCGGTGCCATATGCCCTTTGTCATATCCTGAACGTGCATAATCTGCATTAGTTGCAATTATTCCTTTTACTAACGGGTCAGCTATAAAGCGGTTGTTTCTTTTTTCTTTTCCTTTTGTTTCCTCTCGGGTCAATTCATAAGAAACCCAATTGGGAAGTTTCAACTCCTTATTATAGGAAACGGTATATCCGGTGTGGCGGATTATTTGTTCTTGTTGGGGAGTCATCGATATCGGGATTGCCAGTTCTTTGCTGGATAGAACCTGAAGTGATGTATTTGTTTTTGGCTCGTCTTTTTGAGAACTCCTGATTTGTTGGCAATATAAATAGACACCATATATAATAGGGATAAGGGCAATGAGAGCGATTATCCATCCTAATTTATAATTAAAGCGTGATTTCTTCTTGAATAATTTCCTTTTTTTACCTTTTTTACTCCGATTCATTGATTTGCTGGTGATAATGGTATGCTTGATTTATTCTTCTTTTCTCATACTGAATTCGCAACCACAATATCGCTGGTTGTAGAAATTGTATTCTTTAATGATGGCAATGCGGCGTTCACTAAGTCCACCTTTACGCCAATTCTGTTCCCAGTATATGACATCGGGATAGTTTGCCATGGCATATTGTCCGGCTTCATTTATCTGTTCCAAACTTTTCCAGCGACTGGAAGCAAGTGTGGTTGTAATGACGGAAAATCCATGTTCGTGTGCATAGCGGGCAGTCTCCAGTAGACGGACTTTGAAACAGCGCAGACAACGTCCGCCTCTTTCTGGTTCCTGCTCCATTCCTGTCATTTGGTATCGCCAGGCTTCATGGTTGTAATCGGCATCTATGATTTCCAGTCCTAAAGATTGTGCATAGCGTGTACATTCATCCTTTCTTATGTTATACTCTTCCAGTGGATAGATGTTAGGATTGCAATAATAAATCACAGGTGTAATATTATGTTGCATCAGACATTCGATGATAGCTGACGAACAGGGAGCGCAACAGGTATGAAGTAAAATCTTGCCGGCTCCTTTCGGAACTTCGAGTTGGAATTTTTTTTTCATGCCGTAAAGTTAGTATTTATTTGCCATACCAGTCAATAGATTATCATTTATTCAGAATAGATTTTATAAAAATAGGGAGAAACTGATATGGACTATTTTGTCTTTTATAAAATCTCTTTTGCGGGATAATTTTGCTAAATGAATCAGAACTAATGAATTAATTTCATTTTTTTTGTAATTTTGCCACTCAACTAAATAACGGAACATGATGGATGAATTACATAATGGGCAGCAGGAACAATATGCTGAGTCCGGTAAGAAAAAGAATATTCAGAAAATAGTAAAGAGAATTTTAGTTGCGGCAGGATTAGCTTTGGTGGTATATGTTGTATATTCCATCGTTTATCTGTTTATCTCGCCTGATCGCAATATCCAGCAGATTTATTTGGTCCCCGAAGATGCCGCATTTATTATTCAGTCATCAGCTCCGATTGAAGACTGGGAAAAATTTAGTGGAAGCGAGACATGGCAATGTCTGAAGAAAGCGAAATCTTTTGAGGAAGTGACAGCGAGTGTCGAAAAACTTGATTCAGTAGTTAAAAGTAACAAAGTGTTATTGTCTCTTGTCGGAGAGCGGGATATGCTTATTTCACTTCATAAGACTCGTGCCACCAATTGGGATTTCCTGCTTATCCTGGATATGCAGAAAGCATCGAAGATGGATGTATTGAAAGATCAGGTTGAAACGGTATTAGTGATGAGTGGTTTTACGGTTACTAACCGAATGCATAATGGCGTCAATATACTTGAAATGCGTGATCCTGATACGCGTGATATTTTCTACATTGCTTTTGTGGACAATCATTTAGTGGGATCTTATACATCTACGCTTGTTGAATCTGCTATTAACTCACGCAACAGACCTAAAATCGGGCTGAATCAGTCTTTTATTGAAACAGAAAAGTTAGTTTCGGGTAAAGGACTTGTCAGAGTCTTTATCAATTATGCGCGCGTTCCTCAGTTCATGTCTATTTATTTAGGGGCAAGAAATGAATATATTGATCTCTTCAGCAACTCTATGAATTTTGCCGGTCTTTATTTGAATGCGAATGAAGACAGAATAGAAGTGAAAGGTTATACTTTGCGGAAAGATTCTGCCGATCCTTATGTTGTTGCTTTGTTGAATTCGGGGAAACATAAGATGAAAGCGCATGAAATTCTTTCCGGACGTACCGCTCTTTATACGAATATAGGTTTCAATAATCCGGCGACTTTTGTGAAGGAGTTGGAAAATGCACTTTCTATACATGATAAACAGTTGTATGACTCTTATCAGAGTTCCAGAAAAAAGATTGAAGGATTATTCGGCATCTTTTTAGAGGATAACTTTCTGAGTTGGATGTCAGGTGAATTTGCCATTACGCAATCCGAACCGGGATTGTTGGGGCGTGAGCCTGAACTTATTCTGGCTGTCAAGGCTAAAAGTATAAAAGATGCCCGCAAGAATATGGAATTTATAGAGAAGAAAATAAAGCGGCGTACACCGATTAAGGTGAAGACGGTAAATTATAAGGATTTTGAGATCAATTATGTTGAGATGAAGGGCTTCTTCCGCCTGTTTTTCGGAAAATTATTTGATAAATTCGAGAAACCATATTACACTTATGTAGATGATTATGTGGTTTTTAGTAATAAAGCTTCTTCTTTACTTTCATTTGTAGAGGATTACGAGCAGAAGAATTTACTAAAAAATAATCAAGGATTTAAGGATGCATTTTCATATTTGAAGTCTAGTTCTACTATTTTCTTATATACAGACGTACATAAGTTCTATTCTCAGTTAAAGCCGATGATGAATGTTAGTACATGGAATGAAATACAATCTAATAAAGATGTTTTGTTTTCATTTCCTTGTTGGACTATGCAGGTGATAGGGGATAGTCGGTCGGCTTCTTTGCAATATGTTATGGACTATACACCTTATGAACCTAAGGATGCGGTTGTTTCAGTTGCTATTGATGAAGATGATGAAGAAATGGATGAAGATGCCGAAACAGAAAAAGAGCAGATGAGTGAACTGAAACGTTTCTATGTCGAAAAGTTTGAAGGAAATGTTCTGCGGGAATTTTATCCTGAAGGAGCATTAAAGAGCGAGTCGGAAGTAAAGGAGGGGAAACGACATGGACGTCATCGTGAATATTATGAAGATGGTACTTTGAAACTTCGCGGAAAATATGCTAATAATAAACCTAAAGGTACGTGGAAATACTATACTGATGAGGGGAAATTTGACCATAAAGAGAAGTTTTAGATTTAGAGCCTGTTTAAATTCTCTTCAGTCATAATCTTATAGCTGATATTTTAACTTACCCCGGCTCTTCTTGTCGCG
>NZ_JANJZR010000115.1 GCF_024623065.1 Bacteroides acidifaciens | reverse complement strand
ATCTCTCTCCTCCGTATTCGCGGCTAAACTGAAGAATTTTCGACTTATCAAGCAATTTTATTACCTGACCATAGAGCGGCTGTCCGTCAAAATGACTACTTTTGGGCATAGTTTAGAAAATGTTTTGGCGAACACAAACTAAACTAAAAGGACTGATTCCTGCAATAGGTGCCAGTCCTAATTTTGTTTAGCCTCAAAAAGTTTTATCGGACAGCAATAATAAATTTATGCTCGGAATATGTCTCTTATCAGCTCTTCTTAAACCATTTATAAACCCATTTGCCCACTTTCTCATAGTGTTGTGTTTCCGTATCGGTGTATAACTTGGAGAAGAAAGAACTGTCCAACGGTTCTCCCGATTGATTGGGATACAGTACAATCAGGCTATTGTTAGAGAAGTATTTTCCTAATTGTCTCGGTAGTTTCTCGAACGAACTGTCATAAGAAAGCGTTCCGGGACGTGCACTGATAATGACTAACAGATGGTCGTAGCTTACTTGTCCGGTCAATACCAGTAAGTCGTTCCAGTCCTCCAGAAGAGAAAAATCGGTCAGTACTTGTTTATACCTCTTCTTTATCCATGCTTGCAGGCGTGCGGTTGTCTTTTCGTTTGCGAAGAAATGTACACGACAACCGAGTGTATTTCCCATCCGGCAGAAATGCTCCATCCATCGTGGAAAGCCGTATTCATATTCAGCTTTTGGGGGCACGGCAATAACGATTCGCTTTATCGTATTGACCGGTATCAGGAATTTGGAGATGATTATTTCACAGTTTAACCCCTTCAGCAGGTTTTCGGCAAGTATTCCGAAGTATGAATCGGTGATGTTTACCTTGCGGTGCAAACCGGTGATAATGCTCGTCACCTCATTCTCTTTCACGGAATGGATTATGCCGGAAGCGATATTCAAGTCATACCGGGTGAGCTGTTTCAGCGATACATTGGCGGCTGTTGTTGTCATGGCGGCTTTTTCCAAGTAGTGCCTGCTTCGCATCCTTAGGTTATCTGAGATGGTATTGTTATCATTGATAACATTCAGTGCCAACAAGTTGTCTTTCAGTTTCGTATCACGTATCATCAAAGAAAGATTCATCATGTCTTCAATAGTGTTCGGATTGGCAAGAGAAATCAGAATCTTTTCTGTTGCCGTCGACGACTCTTTGCCTGTTTCCGAGTCGTCCATGGCTACTTTTCTGGCTGCCCGTTCGGTTATCAGTGAGCTGACTATGCAAGTAACCAGTATCAATAGCACTGTTCCATTCAATACATCATCGTTCAGCAGTCGTTCGCCGTTGGGCAGGAATATGTTGTAACCGACCAGCACTGCTGCCAGTGTTGCTGCTGCTTGTGCATTACTCAAACCATACATCAGGTTTCGTTCGAGAACGGACATCTTGTATATTTTCTGTGTGAGCCAACAGGCAATCCATTTGCCGGTCAGCGCCATTACAATCATAACGGCAGCTACTTTCAGCGCATCTCCGTGTCCGAAGATAACACGCAGGTTAATCAACATTCCCACTCCGATAAGGAAGTAGGGTATGAAAAGGGCATTACCGACGAATTCCAGATGGTTCATCAATGGAGAAACGTGCGGAATGAGCCGGTTCAGCACCAACCCGGCAAGGAAGGCACCTAAAATACCTTCCATACCTACAAACTCCATAAGTCCCGCGCCTAGAAAGACCATAGCAAGAACGAAAATGAACTGCATCACATTGTCATTGTATCGATGAAAGAACCAGCGGCCGATGCGTGGGAAGAAATAGATGATAAGCCCGCCCAGAAAGATAACCTTTACCACCAGCCATACCCAAAAGAAACCGCCGGTTTCTCCTTTGAACAACCCGCCTATGACTGCCAGTACGAGCAAAGTCAGTGTATCCGTCACCGCTGTTCCGCCTACCGCTATGCTTACGCTTCGATGGCGTGATATACCAAAACGGGTGACGATAGGATAAGCTACCAGCGTATGGGAAGCGTACATACTGGCTAGTAGTACGGAAGTGACGACACTATATTTCAGATAAGATATATTTGCTACAAAACCAATTCCGATAGGAACGATAAAAGCCAGTAATCCTAAGACTAGTGCCTTGTTTCGTGTCTCTTTGAAATCGCCCATATTCATTTCAAGACCGGCCAGGAACATAATATAATAAAGTCCTACTTTCCCGAATAGTTCGAAACTGCTGTCGCGTGCCAATATATTAAAACCATGTTCACCGACAGTCAATCCTGCCAGAATCATACCGATAATGTGAGGAATACGCAGTTTACTCAATAATATAGGAGCAAACAATATGATGAGAAGTACAAGGAGAAATATCCATGTAGGGTCGGTAATAGGGAATGTTAAATCAAGGCCAATCCAATCCATAATTTGATGAGTTCGTGATATTAGTTGTGCAAAATAACTTAAAAAATACTTTTAAGAAAACGATTGACGATAAAATTTTGTTTTTATTTATTGCCATATAATTATTATCTTTACAATAATTTAAAACAAAACAGGAATTTAAGAAGATGAAAACTGCACTATTAGCAGTAGGAACCTTGTGTTTCATGGCAAGTTGCACGCCGGAAATGACAAGCTCGAAAGGCGTCGTTTGCGATGCAAGTATGAATACGGTATCAATCGTTACCGACGAGAATGATACACTTTCATTCAGTACGATGGATGCAAACAGAGAAGAAGTGAACGGTTTGCTTCTGAATGATACGCTGGAAGTATTCTATACTGGAAAATATGCTCCGAGGATGAAAGCTACAAAACTCGTCCAGTATCCGCAGGCTGTGAAAGTGGGAGGAGACCGTGATGAACACGGATGTATCGCTTCTGCCGGATATGTATGGTGTGAGGTGCAAAAAGACTGTATCCGTTTGTTTGAGAAAGGTATTCGTACAGAAGCTGTCGATGGAAATAACGCTTCTGCCTTCATTGTTTTCAGCCCTGATTCTATTCGTGCCGAACTTTTTTTCTCCAACGGGCAAGCTAACGAAATCCTGGAGAGACGTGGTTTACCTTCGGGTGGTTATGTATGGAATGTAGAAGATGATGATACAAAGAACGTACGTCAGGTTGATGGCTTGTGGGCGATTAGCCAAAGAGGTAATCTGATTTATGCACAGAGAGCAGAAAACCGCTTTGAGCAAATAATGATTACTGCTGAATAGTGCATAAATCGTATGAATAATTCCCGTCACTGTCAAGTATGTTCCGCTGTATTTACAACGTTTCATGCTGATTGTATGTATGATTTGTTGCAATATCGGGCTATTTGGGGTGGAAGATGGAACTTGACGTGAAGATTTGAGTATTATTTAGATAATTGGTTCGAATAAGGTTTCAGATAGTAGGAATTTAGTTATATGTTGTTGTGCTTGGGGAGGTTGTTGCATAATGAAGAGGCTTGCCCGATTATGACGACAAGCCTCTTTATTTCAGTTTAATGAATATCAGATATCTACTCTTTCCTGTGTTTTCCTGCCACCATATGCACCTGCAGCACAACATAATGCGGCTCCGACCAAAAGAGCGAAGAATGAAATCAAGGCAGACCGTGCAGCGGCATCTGTTGCTTTGTCGGCAGCTACAAGTGCCTTATGTTTGACTTCTTTCCATTCTTGTGCCGCTTTTTGCAGATTAGCTTCCAGCTTGTCTATCTGTTCTCCGGCTTCTGCACGTGCGTTATCTATCAGATTCATATACTGATCCACTGTCTTGTCCGCTTCTGCTTTGGACATATTAGTGTTGTTGGCTATCGCTTTGGACAAATCGTTCCGGTCAATCTTTTGACTTAGATTCTCCGCACGCTGTTTCAGGCGGTCCAGAAAACTGTTGATGGCTTCATCTGCTTCCTGAGGGGAGGCGACAATTTCCTTGACGGATTTACTTAAGTCATCTTTTACCTCTTCCAGTTGTTTGTTCAGATAGTCCGGCTGCAACTCCTTCACGTTGCTTTTACTTAGCGCGGTACGAATGTTCTGCGGAATGTTTTCTTCTTTCAATGTACCGCTGAAATCAATTTTCCCGAACAAATCTTCTGCTTTCTCCGATAATGCGGAAACACCATTCCCGACAATGCTTCCTGCTCCGGATAAGACGTTGCCGGTGACTGATGAGACAGCTCCCAAGGCATTGGCGGTCATTTTTGCCGCTCCGACAGCCAGGAAGATTCCCAATATGGCGGCAACGATAAGGGTTGTTGCCCAGACAAGAAAACCATGTATCATTCCATCCATGCCCGCTAGTTTTCCTGCAACAAAACCGCCTGCTGCCATACTGACAATCAGTATGATGGCAGAACCGATACCGACAGCAGTGCCTATGCCTGATGCCGGATGTTCGGACAGAGGATCGAGCATGAATAGTCCGATACTAGAATTTAGGATAGATAGCAATACGGATATTGCCAGTACGGTCATTACACCACCGAAAACGCTGCCCCAGGATATCCTGTCCTTAAGGTCAGCCAAACTTAATTTTCTCATAATTGTAAGGTTTTTGAGTTAATATTGTATTCATACTTCAGAAAGAAAACAGCACGAAAAGATTTTTGTTTGGTAATTTTTGTGATGACATTTGCGTGTTGTGTTAAAAAAATGAATATCCTACGAACCATATTTTTCATGTGCTGTTGTTTCAAATGAGAACGTAACTAGTGTCGAATCAGTATATTTAGTTGTATTATGGACTTACATTCAGGATTACCCTATTGGGTTATTAAAAACTCGTTATTGGATTATTTTCATCCATTGGAGGATGAATTCTCTACGGATATTGTAGTGGTTGGCTCTGGGATAACCGGTGCTTTGATGGTGCACGAATTGTGCAGTGCCGGTTTGAAATGTTGTGTCGTTGACAAGCGCAGCATTGCGACGGGAAGCTCTGCGGCGAGTACTGCTTTGTTACAATATGAAATAGATGTTCCTCTTTGTCGTATGTCGGATATGATTGGGGAGGATAATGCTGTATCCGCATACCGTGCGTGTTTACAGTCGATTTCCGACATTGAAAAGGTGTTGGAATCGACGGGGGTGGATGGCTGTTTTGAGAGGGTACCAAGTCTGTTCTATGCCAGCACTCCGAAAGATGAGCAACTTGTCAAGGAAGAATATGAGATGAGGAAAAAACATAATCTGCCTGTCTGTCTGCTCGGGAAGGAAGAGATAAAGAAACGTTATAAGCTGGAGGCACCGGGCTGTGGATTATTGAATGAGGTGTCGGCACAAATTGACGCTTATAGAGCAGCTACCGGTCTGTTGCTTTATCATATGAAGAAAGACGGATTGGAAGTTTTTACTCATACGGGTGTAAAAGAGTGTGTTGAGAAGCAGGGGGGATATGTCATAGAAACGGACGGAGAACATAAGATTAATTGTAAATATGTGATTGTGGCGGCCGGATTTGAAGCCGGAAAGTTCCTGCCGCAGGAGATTATGGATTTGACGTCAACGTATGCACTGGTGTCACATCCGGTGAATCCCGCTGAGCTTTGGCCTGAGCACTGTCTGATTTGGGAAACTGCCGATCCGTATTTATATATCCGGACTACCGGTGGCAACCGTATCATCATTGGCGGTGAAGATGAGAAGTTCTGCGATCCGGAATGCCGTGATGCCTTGCTTAGAAAGAAAACCCGCATATTGGAAAAGAAATTCAAGAAATTGTTTCCGGATATTCCTTTCAAAACCGAGATGGCATGGTGCGGCACGTTCAGTACCACAAAAGATGGTTTGCCTTTTATCGGTACGTGGCCTGGTAAGGATCGGATGTTCTTTGATTTGGGGTATGGCGGAAACGGCATAACTTTCAGTATGATTGGTGCACAGATTATATGTAGGCAAATACAGGGCATGGAGGATGAGCGCAGCAAAATCTTCGGCTATGAAAGGATTGAAAAATATTGGTGAGCAAAAGAACGATTTGGAAAAGAATTGCTCTTATCTTGAAAATATCTCTTTATTTTTGCATTAGCAAAACTTATTAAGAGTGCATACAATGGGCTTTTCATTCTTTAAACAAATTTTTTCGGTGAAAAAGCAAAAGATAGAAAAGATTGAACTGTCAGAACCGTCCATGCAGTTTGTGTTGAACTATTCGGAAGGTCGTGAACAGACGTCACGAGTCTCTAAAGAAGAAATTCGGCGGGCGATCGAGAATCTGGATAAATACGGGGACGTATGGCTTAGTAATTGTCGTACTGTAATCACTCCTTACGGCAACTGTTCGGGGATATCGTGTATGGCTGTGCCGGATGGCAATCCGCAGGTTGCCGTATATTTCGCCATGACTGACGGGTTGACGAGGTATGTCAGTGGTGGATATAGAACGGATAATATTGTCCGGATGTTTTACAACTACTTCGAACGGCTTGAAATTCCGGAAATCAGTGATTGGGAGAAAGGGTATTACACTCCGGTGTCTCCTGACGATGAGCCGTATTATCTGTATGTGGACAACGAAGAATACAAATATATTACTTATGAAGATGTTTTAGCGGCTCTTGAGAATCTCGAAGCCGGAAAATGCACTTTGATGTTGTTGAAGACCCCCGGCTGCCAGAACGGTTATTTGGAAGTGAGAGGGACGAAAGACGATTATATCGTTGAGACAGGGGGAATAATGAAGAAGGAGATTGGGTGGTGTTCATGACTCATGCTCCTTATATCGGGCGTGTCAGATACTGGCTTTACAATTATTATCATAAACGTGAATTTCCTCGGATGACGGATGAATGGAAGGACATCACGGAGGAAGTCGCCAACGATGAATAAAGGATAAATGTCTTATCGAAAGAAAACGGATATACAATAATTTGTAACAATGAAACACAGTGAAACAGTAGCTGTTGCCATTGACAAAATATGGAAAAACTACGACAAAGAACAAATGTGGGAAGGGTATGAACTTCTGCGTCAGGCAGCGGAAAAGGGAGATGCAGATGCTTGCTGCTATCTTGGACGGTGCCATTTGGGGGAAGAATTTGTCTGGTGCGGGGCGGAATTTCCCGTAGATGAGGAACTGGCGTCCCGGTTGATAAAGGAAAGTGTGCGTCTGGGTAGTGCCGATGGGGTATTGTGTGCCTTGCGTACCGGTAACTTGTCTCCCGCAGTTCGGAAAACGATGCCTTTCGCTTCGCTTGAGGAAGCTTTTATGACGGTGCAGCAGCAGGCGCAGGAGGGAGATGCCTTTAGTCAGTATATGGTGGGAAACGTCCTGTTCTATGGCGATTATCTCGTTATTCGTGGCGATGAAGAAAGCCGCAAGTATAATTCTGAAGATGAATATTACGCTTTTGCTTATCCCATAGCGACACAATACTATGAAAACTCGTTCGATAATGGTCTGCCGGCTGCATTCGGCAATTATCGTACGATTTATGAGTCCGGACTGGCGGATATTGATGAAAGATTGCTACGGATTGTGAACGAAAAGATATTTTAGTTCAAAGGGTTTGGATACTATTTTAAAGTTTCTGTATAATGGTGTAGTGTTTACGACACAAAAGCAACTATCTCGGGTGACAAAATGATATCTTTTATTTTTTTCCTTTGAAAAAATGTCATAAACTTATATTTGAAGGCTAATTTAGTTAATCTGTGTCTTTATTGTTTTTTGTGTCATTATTATGCCCCATACAGATATGACAAAGGGAGCGGTTAAGGTAGTGATACCCAAACTCATTCCTAGGATCTGCAATACGGTGGACAGTAAGACAGAACACCCTGCCCATATGCTACTTTCTCTGGTCGACCCTCCTAAAGCTATGGCACATAATACACCATTATAGCCCATTAATCCGGCATTTAAGTTTGTAGCATCCACTTCAAGTAAAATGGCTAGGGGAATAGGAAGAAGTGCTCCCAAGATAGTATAGAGACTTGCCTTTCGAGAATTAATTAAAATGCCTATAAAGAAGAATAATCCGGATAGAACTGTATCTCCCTGAAACATGACTTGACCTATATCTAAGCAGAAGGTCTGGAAATAATTAATATTCTGTGTGGAATCAATAACCGTATCAGAAACCAATAGTAAATTAGGGAAAAGCCAGCTGCAAACTCCCAACATTCCCCATACGACAAGAATGAAAGGAGTGGTGAAGCTAGGGAGCAGGCGTTGCCGATTGAAAAAATAAGCAATCCATGTGGAAAGGGCGGAAGTGATAATCAACATGATTAAACTTCCTACCGATAATTGTAGAAATACGCCCACTGCTATACCTACTAAAGTTCCATTAAATCCATATAGTCCATTCTTAATATCATCATGCTTATATCCCGAAAAATAGGCTGTTAGTGTACTTATTATATTACCGCAGACTGCTAGTATTCCCATTTGCCATGAGTTTAGAAATATTCCGACTAGCATTAATAATCCGGAGAACGCATTATTCTGGAACATCACTTGCCCTATTCCACGTCCCAAAATGAGAAATAAATTGTGTATAAAGACCATTTGTATAAAACATTGACTGATAAAGTGATGACAAAAGTACAATCTTCTATTGAAAATAGCAAGATTAAGAGATGTGTAATAAAAGATTGTGAACTGAAAAATCCGCAGACTCTTATTTTCTTAAAATCAATATTTTAGCGTACCTCAATCTTTTAGGGAGGACGAATTGGGCACTTTTTTCAAAGAACATTTGGTTTCTCTTGCCGGGATTGTGTCTGCCTTTATCTTCGGTTCTATGATACAGCTTTATTTTGAAATACGCAAATCGCTGAAAGTAAATATTTTACGATTAGTGCAAGGTGCAAGCTATATATAGATATATACTTGCACCTTGCAGTGTGCCGTGAGAATGTGGTATGGCTGTCACATTCGTAACTGCGATACAGATGAGAGTAGGTCTCTCGCA
>NZ_JANJZR010000114.1 GCF_024623065.1 Bacteroides acidifaciens | reverse complement strand
TTTATTCGTTGTTTAATGTGAGGTCATAGCTAACGATAATAGATACAAGGTAGGACTATTATTTAGTACTGATTACTTATTGAATTATCTTTGAGGAAGTGAAGTAATCCCGATAAGGATACAGATAATAAACAATAAACAAAAGCGTGCAGCTCTGGTGAGTTGCACGCTTTTTGCGTTTATGCGTTATGCTCTTTTTTAGGGATATTCAGTAAATTTTTCTAAGAAAGGGTGCTTACTGTCCGTATAGGCAAAAGCCGATACGGACAGTAAGCCATGACTTCATTTTCCTACGTTCCAGCATTTCCTTGAAATCGTAGGCCGACACATTTCGCTATCAATGTATTGTTATGTATTTGTATCGGTTTCTTATTTAAGCATAATATTTTGCTTTTTATTATAATGGTGGTAGTGTGATAATTTCAAACATTTTAGCTTACAAAGAAAGCATCAAGTCTGCTAAAAGAACAGCCGTTTCCGGTTCATTCTTTTGTGCATCTTTAGGTTTCCATGCTACAACGAAACGTACTGATGCAGATTTTACCTTATATCCCCTTTTTTCCCACTCGGATAGTGTGTCCTGCATTTTTAACGATAACTTTGCTACAGGTTTATTGGTCAATGAACTATACAAAAAGAAATCACTGTAAGTAAGAGAATCTCCCCCTCTCAATGCTAAGACCTCATGTTTACGTTCTTTGAAGAATCCTAAATAGACATCTTTATGAGAGAGCTGTAGCACAATTTCTTCGGGCATGTTATATTGTCGTTGATCAACAATATATCGGTCTGCACTTAAACGATTGAAGCAATCGCCATTCGTATGTATAAACAACCGGTTTTTCGCACGGGTTATTCCTACATAATATCGGCGCATCAGATAGGCATCTTTTACATAACTGTCGGATATGAGCATATACACATCGTCAAACTCTCTGCCTTTAGCTTTGTGAATGGTTGATACCACGACATCGGTGCCTGATACATCACAGAAGTCTTCCACTGACGATTCGAATACAAATTCTTTGAAATCACTGAAATATTTTGTCTTGTTGGTTTGTTCAAACTGTTCCACACAACGTCTCACATACATCAAGCTTAGACTCCTGTCATAAGTATAGAAGGTGTTATGCTTGGCTTCTTCCCACAGCTCTTCCGTGATTAACGGTGTTTTTATCCGCTTGTTTATATACCTCATGAAATATCTCATCTCCGCCATGTTCCAAAAGCGTAAGCCATCCATAGACTGTATCAGTTTACTGTTTATGCCATGTTTCCGCAAAAGAGCCATCAGGATAACGGCCTCTTCATTTGTTTGGGTGAGCACACACGAAGTACCTTTGTCCTTGTGTTGAAGTAAGTTATCGACGAGCGGCTGATACATATACTTTGATTGGTGGCGTGTCACTTCCACCCAACCTTCTTCTTTTCTCATGGAGATGATTGGCGTACTTTTTATCCTTTTATCGATGGTTTTCAAGAAGGCGTTGGCAAAAGCCACCGGATGGTGTGCACTGCGGTAATTCTCGGTCATTTCAACAAATGTACTATCGCTTTCTTGTGCCAGCCGGTACATATAACTTGAATCGGAACCGCGGAATTCATAGATGTTCTGGTCATCGTCTCCCACTGCTATTACGCGCATCTCCTCGTTGTTGGTCATTAGAGCTTTTACAAGTGCGTGCTCTTCGGCTCCCATATCCTGAGCTTCGTCTATGACCAGTACCGTCTTGCCGATTTTATTTGGTTCTACTTCTCCTTGGTTGATCATCTCAGCTGCCTTTGCAACGACATTTTTGGCATCCTCAAGATTTCCTATTCGTCCCAGGAGGTCGAAGCAATAGGAGTGGAAGGTTTTTATTTCGACAAAATGAGCTGCGTTGCCTATCAACTCCATGAGTCTTTGTTTGAATTCTGTTGCGGCTGCTCTTGAAAACGTAAGCATCAGGAGTTGTTCGTGTTTCACGTCTTCAAGTAGCAGAAGTGAGGCCAGTTTGTGAACCAATACTCGTGTTTTTCCACTACCTGGACCTGCTCCGACCACAATGCAACGTGAATCTTTATCGGAGATAATTTCCATTTGCCGTTTGGACAATTGCCCAAATAACTGCTTGTATTTCTGTGGTGTCAAGTTACGTTGTATCTCGCTAATTCTGTCACCTTTGAAATATTTTGTGACAAACTTCCTGTAATCCATTTGGAAATAGTCTTGAACATATTGCAGTGCGGCATGATAATCTCTCACCATCAAATTGGCATATTCGCCCACAATATGCACTTGCTGGATTTTCAGTTTGTAGAATTCATTTAGCATCCGGTAGTCGTCTTGCTTGTATCTCGACTTGTTATCCTTTATTCTTTGGATATTCATGGCATTATAAAGTACCAAGAAGCCTCCTTCAAGCTTTAGCGCACCGATTTTCGACAAGTATAGAAGTGCTTCTTCCACATCTTCTAACTGAATGTCGTCAAGTCCGCCGAAAAGGGATTGAGGACTTGATTTTATTCGGTTTAGAAGTTCTACTACAGAGAACTGGATAGCTTTGTCGGGTGTGTTTTCCTTTTCTGCATCTGAAGCCAACTTGTATAACCATTCCACCGTAAAACGACTTATTTCCAATCGTTTCTCGAAGCGTCTGATGGTAGAATCCAAGTCTGCTTGACGGCTTATCTCCATATTATGGACCGCATCCTCTTTCTTACGCGTATATCCTTTTACGGTAAGGAAATAGAGCAGAGTCCGGATGTCTTTTTCTTTGGATGTATTGATTCCGTCGTTTACGGCGTTCTCATTCAGTTGCTTACATGAAATTCGCAAAGAACCGTCGGGAATACGGTTAAGGATGTATTGTTCAAGTTTTGCAAAGCGTTCGAGGAGTATTTGCGACTTTCGTTCCGAATCACCTATATCCTGCAAATAGGCAGATATATCTTTGCTGTCTGCCAATATGCCTTCCTGTCGCATGCGTTCCACTACGGATATAACTTCTCTTTTGCTTAGTCCCAATATATCTGCCAGATAGTCGATCCGTGATTCTGCCTCTGAATCCTGGGCCTTAGTGATGTGTTTTTGGGATATCAATGATTTGATGATGCGGATTGCCTTTTCTATTTCATCGCTCCCGAAGAGTACTGACGCTGAAATGCGTTCTCTTGCTTCGTCCATGTTCTTCACCGTGATTCCTGTGGCATATACATGAGGCACATTGTTTCCTCTTACCAAGTATCCGCTTTGTTCCAAAGCCGCTAGTGCTGTTCGTACACGGGTTTCAATGTCGGATACCGAATCGTCCCATCCTGCTTGCCTGGCAATTTCCAATGCAGAACAGTTGACTTTCATGCGCTGTCTGGTAAGGTTTTTGACAGCTTTCCATACTTGTTGTATTTCACTGATACTTAGCTTTGTTTGGTTTAGCAATATAAAATGCTTGTCCAAGTCATTGTCACTATAAAGTACATAGCAACGTGCGCTGAGACCGGGATCACGACCTGCCCTGCCTGCTTCTTGAACATAATTCTCCAATGAGTCGGAAATGTCGTAATGAATCACAAGACCGACATCTTTCTTGTCGACCCCCATGCCAAATGCGGACGTAGCCACAATGATGTGCACCTGATCGTTCATGAAGGCATCCTGGTTGGCATTTTTTTCATCAGCTTCCATCTTACCGTTGAAAGGTAATGCCTTGTAGCCGTCACGCGTCAATTTAATAGCTAGTTCTTTTGTTCGTTTGGTACGTGATACGTAGATAATCGTCGGGCAATCGGATTCCGCTACAAGTTCTCTCAGCTTTAAATATTTGTCATTGTCATTTTCTGCATGTATGACGGAATAGTGCAGATTTGTTCTTGAGGCTGTTGATGCGAATAACTCTAAGTTCAAGTCCAAAGTTTGCTTGAAATAGTCGCAGATGTCTTGTATTACTTTCTGTTTTGCGGTAGCTGTAAAACAGGATACAGGAATCGGGTTTTTGCATTTTTTCGTTTGCTGGTACTTTCGGATGAATTTACCAATGTAGAGATAGTCAACCCTAAAATCTTGCCCCCATGAAGAAAAGCAATGCGCTTCATCTATTACAAATCTTACAACGTGACGTGCCATCAATATTTTCTCGATTGTTTTTGAGCGAAGCATTTCCGGTGATATATACAACAGTGAGGCTTCTCCGTCTTGTACTCTTTGTATGGATAGTGCTCTTGTTATGGGGTCTAACATTCCATTGATGGTTACGGCATCCGTGATACCTCTGTCGGCAAGGTTATCTACCTGGTCTTTCATGAGAGATTGCAAAGGTGAGATGATAACCGTAAGCCCGTGCACGGAGCGTCCTGCCATGAGTGCCGGCAATTGGAAGGTGAGTGATTTGCCGCCACCGGTAGGAAATATCGCTAGCAACGATTTGCCTTTCACCGCTGCTTGGGCTGCTCGTTCCTGCAGTGGCTCGCCTTCGTATGTTCGGAAACGTTCATATCCGAAAAATGCTTTTAGATTATAGAGTACATCCAATTGTGTATGGCAGTAGCTGCAACCTTTCTGGCAAATAGTGTGGCGCAGGAGTTTTACAATAAATTCTACTTCCGGATAATTGTAAAGTACCCATCCGGGAGTGATAGAACGATAGTCGGTGGTCTCAATCAGAGCCAATGCGTATGCCAATCCGCATGGATATTGTTCGATGAGCATGTCAAGGTCGGCATGATGGCAAATCTTTCCAGTATAAAGTTTTTTTATAAGTTCGGGTATTCCTTCATGGATATACTTTGCGCTTACCATGCTAAGAAATCCCTCAAACTCTTTCTTGTCCTTCAGTAACGATGCGAATAGTGTACGCTTTTCCTCCGGCAATGAATTCCAGTGTGCTATTTCGTCCAGTAATAAGTCTTTTGCTTTTTTGCAATCGTTCACCGGATTGTTTATCTGTTCGCTAATCAGTTTGTCATCTTTTACAAGCCTATGGTAAGGGCGTTCCGGGAATAATAAAGGCGATACATAAAGTGTATCAACTAAAATCCATCGGCATGTTTTGTTTGTAAATAGATATTTGGCATCATGATGAATGATATTGTGACCACAGATATAGTCTATGTCGTTTAAGAAAATAAATAGTTCTTCTTTTGAAGTTTTATGGAATGTTGTGTCATCATGTTTGAGTGCTCCTATATCATGGATTTTGCGGTCTTTCAAGCCAACTTCAATATCTACTATGGCATAATTTTGAGCACTGCGTGGTACAGAGGTAGTTTTACTCCCGATGATATTGTTGCTATCCTCGGTTTTCTTAATTCCTATGAGTTTGCTCCATATTGACATATATTCAATATAATAAAAAGTTTTATACCTTGAATTAGTTATGTATCTGCATCGTTTTCTTTTTGTTGTTCGAGTATAACACTCCAATATCATTTACAAAGGTAAGGATAAAACCGAAAAATCAGTTAAAATTACTATTTTCTTTTGATTTAATTCTATGTAATTTTTCAAACAAACAGGACGATGAGGCGGTTGGCTTATATCAGTTTCAGTCTTTATTTTAATAATGATATGTGTCATATTGGCAAGTTACTCCTGAATATTCTCCCGCAGAGAAAGGTTATCCACCCGTACCATCTTCTCCGACACGAACTTCAGATATGACGAGAACTTCTGGAAAGAGTTCAACGTCATCCCGTTGGAAACGGAAATCGGTAAACTGATAGAAAAAGTCTCTTTGAAGATAGAAGAAATAGGTGATTGATTTGTTTTGCCGTTCGATGAGATTGCTGTAACTTTGCGCCCGGTTTAAAATATTGTATGTTATGGAGTTACCAAAAGACCCGATGATGCTGTTCAGCGTCATTAATATGAAGTTGCGTGATTGTTATTCTTCACTAGACGAACTTTGTGAAGATATGGACGTAAATAAGGATGAGTTAGTGAATCAGTTGAAAGCTGCCGGTTTCGAGTATAGTGCGGAACATAATAAGTTCTGGTAATCATCTTCCTGTTTACAGTTTATAGATAAAACATTTGAAGCGCTGCCGTAGTCTCTGTAAAGGCTTTGGCAGCGCTTTTTCCATCCAATTGCGCAATCTTTCTTTTCTCCTTCTTCATGTTAATAAAAGCAAAATGCAAATTTCCGTATTTAACTTCCATATCCTTCTGCGTTCTAACTGATAAAGCTCAGAAAAAGAATTGATGATAAACGAGAATAAAATTCGTGAAGTTTGTTCCTCGAATCGCGAACGGGGATTCAAGATGCTGATGGACTCTTTCCATGTGCCGATATATAATTATATCCGTAGACTGGTCGTCTCTCACGAAGATGCGGAAGATGTGCTTCAGGAAGTCTTTATCCGGGTATTCCGGCATATCGACCAGTTTCGCGAAGAAAGTTCACTGTCGACTTGGATGTACCGGATTGCAACGAATGAGAGCTTACGTTTGCTGAACAGCCGTAAAGATGAAGGAGTTGTTTCCGCGGAAGATGTACGGGAAGAGTTGATGGGCAAGTTGAAGGCTTCCGATTACATTGATTATGAGAATGAACTGGCAGTGAAGTTTCAGGAAGCCATTTTAAGTCTGCCGGAAAAGCAGCGGCTGGTATTCAATTTGCGTTATTACGACGAACTTGAATATGAAGAGATTGCCCGTGTACTGGACAGTAAAGTGGATACGCTTAAAGTGAATTACCACTATGCGAAAGAAAAGATAAAGGAATATATATTAAACAGATAGGACGATGAAAAAGGAATTTGATTTTGACGATATTGGTAAACGGACGCCTTACCGTACCCCCGATGGATTCTTCGAGGATATGCAGCGGAAAGTAATGGAGCGTGCCGGAGTGAAACAACAGCGGAAATCCCCCATGAAGCTGATTATTTCTACGGTAGTTGCCATAGCGGCCATGTTGACAGGGCTTTTGTTTGTTCCGTCTTTCTATCGGGCGGATGATGTCAAGCCGTCTTCGTCAAATGTGTTGGCTGTTGAAAGAAACAATGCTACAGACCAGGTAGACAAATGGATTAAAGAACTGTCGGATGAGGAGTTGGAAGAGCTCGTCAGCTTCTCTGAAAACGATATATTTTTGTATTAAGTGAATCAATTAATTATTAAAACGTGAAAATTATGAAGATGAAGTTTATTTATGTAATTTTGGCTGCTCTTTTGATGGGAAGCCAGATGTCCCTTTCTGCTCAGAATAAAGACAATAAAGAAAGGAAACAGCGTCCTACACCAGAACGGATGACGCAGATGCAAACCAATCAGATGATTAGGACACTGATGCTGGATGATGCGACTGCTGCCAAGTTTACTCCGGTTTACGGGGAATATCTGAAAGAACTGCGCGAATGCCGCATGATGAATCGCAAACCGAGAGCGGAAAAGCCGCAGGGCACGGAAGTTGCTGCAAAAAAAGAAGGTCAGAAACCGGCTATGACTGATGCTGAAATAGCAACGATGCTGAAAAACCAGTTTGCTCAAAGCCGTAAGACGCTCGATGTCCGTGAGAAGTATTACAATGAATTCAGCAAGATACTGTCTCAAAAGCAGATAATGAAGATGTATCAGCAGGAGAAAAGCAATGCGAATAAGTTCAGAAAAGAGTTTGACCGTAGAAAAGGACAGCAACCCGGACAAGGACATCACCATCAGGGACAGAGACCTCGCACTCCGCGTCAAGGCTAAGAACAGAGACTAAGTTTATTTTATCAGTTTAATCAACACAATTTGAACATAGGCAGTCATAGGTGTTTTTTCAGTTGGTTTTTAGCATATTTTCTGTATGAACCGTTAGTCGGTATGGCGAATATTTATTAAATTGCTGATGGTTATATATAAAAACAGCCGGCAAACTCTGTTTGTCGGCTGTTTTTGTCTTTCAATCTACTTTGTTCTTATTTCCTTTTATGACTGTCGATTTTTTATTCGATGCTTCTTAACCAGGCAATCTCTTCCGTCCACTTGCTTTCATCCGGAGTTTCGAGTATCAACGGTATATTGTCAAATCTCGGATCCTGCATCAACCTTTCAAAAAAAGCTTTTCCAATCAGTCCCTCACCAATACTGTCATGACGGTCTACATGAGTGCCTAATGCTTTCTTTGAGTCATTCAAGTGCATGCCGCGTAGATAACTGAATCCCACTTCCTTATCGAACTCGTCGAATACTTTGTCATACTCATTCACTATATCATAACCAGCTGTGTAGGTATGGCAAGTATCGAGACAAACCCCTATCCGGCTTTTGTCATCCACCCGGTCAATGATATATTTTAGTTGCCAGAATTCGCTTCCCAGATTACTGCCTTGTCCGGCGGTATTCTCGATAACGGCTGTCACTCCTTTCGTCTTTTCCAAAGTGATGTTGATACTTTCTGCGATAAGTGACAGGCAATCTTCTATTGATATTTTATTGAGAGAGCTGCCGGGGTGGAAATTCAGGAGTTTCAATCCGAGTTGTTCGCAACGTTGCATTTCATCCAGAAAAGCGGCACGGCTTTTTGCCAATCCTTCTTCCTCCGGGTGTCCCAAATTAATAAGGTAACTGTCATGGGGCAGGATATATTCCGTCTGGAAACCGAACTTCTCACAATTCTCTTTGAAAAGACTGATACTTTCCTTTGTTAACGGTTTGCTTACCCATTGGCGTTGGTTCTTTGTGAATAGTGCAAAAGCATTTGCTCCTATCTCATGCGCATTGACGGGGGCGAATTCTACGCCACCGGATGCGCTTACATGTGCTCCGATATACTTCATATTTTATTTCTTTTGATTCTTGTCTGCAAATATAACATTTTTATGAGAGTTGATGTTTGAATAGGATAATTGTATTTGCAATATAGTTTGTTTCGATACGGTTATGAATCGAATCATAGTCCATATATAGTTTTGATGTTGATTGGATTTTTTTCGGTTGCTTGATTATATTATATATTATTTCGATTGCCTGCTATTGCTTCGTTTGACTATAGTTATGCGAAATAAAAATAGGCAATGAAACAGGTCTTGATAGCTGATCTGCGGAATAAAATAGCCTAAAAGGTTTCGAACGTTCCGGTGTGGATTTGATTAACAACAGAAAATATACTCGAGAGCAACTCTCAAAACTGTGTCGGGCAAAACTCGGAGCAGGCTCTTAATAACCCAC
>NZ_JANJZR010000113.1 GCF_024623065.1 Bacteroides acidifaciens | reverse complement strand
CTATTTTGTTTTGCTAAATTTTATCAATTAACTTATTTGTGATCAACGGATTAGTTATAAAATTAACGAAGTGTTAAAGAATTATAGAGTATCTATTCTGCAGTAAGTATGGAAAATATTACCTTTGTAGGTGATAAGAACTTAAAAAATGGAAAGATGAGATTAAATGTATCGAAGATTACATCTAATCAATTAAATATGTTTAGATAGATTCTCAAGTATAAAACAGAATCAAACTGTGTCAGCAGGCTCCTGACACAGTTTGTTTTTCTTTCTTAAGACTTATTTCCCCGCACCTGTCAGCAACTTCCCAAACAGATTCAGAATACCCGCCACACTCTCTTTATCAGGCACAGGAATCCGGAGCGTGGTCTGTCCGGTCTCCTTATCTTCTTCGACTATAGAATCCACCAATTTCTGAGTAGCCTCCGGCGAGCTGAGCGTACGAGCCAAACCGCTAAGGAAAGAAAGTCCTTGCTGAACCAATCGTTCCGGATGCTCTTCGGCGTCACTGACAGATGAATCCGAAGCCTCTTCCATCTGTTCCGATATGACCGACGGCCTTGCTTGCTCAATGGCTTCCTCTTCCGGCGATTCTACCAATTCTTTTACTACCTTTTCATCATCAGCCACTTGATTGATATTCTCCTCCTTATCATCCCAATCAATGTTACTGCCGTCCGCACGGTTATCATCCGCTATCTCAGAAGAAGCATCAGCCACCACTTTGATAGAATCCATAATCTTATCAAACTTACTGTCTTCCAAGAATATGGTATCTTCCCCATTATCCAGAATACCTTCGAACAAAGAAGTCTTAAAATTCAATGTCGACAACATCCTTTCTTCAATAGTCTGGCTGGCAACAAGATTAATCACTTGGATATTTCTCTTCTGCCCAATTCGGTAAATACGGGCTATGCGTTGTTCGAGAACCGCCGGATTCCAAGGCAAATCAAGATTAATCAATATCGAAGCCACCTGAAGATTCAGTCCGGTACTTCCCGCATCTATCGACAGGAATACACGGCTCTCCGGCAGTTCGGTAAAGCTCTCCACCAAATTCTTTCTGGCTTCGGAAGGCACTCCACCGTGAAGATATTCATAACGGACACCTAATTCATCGAGTTCTTTCGCAATAAGCCGCGTCATCCTCTCCCATTGGCTGAAAATCACAACTTTCTCGTCTCCGCTCTCAAAAACATTCTTCAGAATATTCATCGTTTCTTCTACTTTCGTATCATAACGACTTTTCTGGTCGAGAATGTAAGTACTGTCACATATCATTCTCATCTGGCTGAGCATCATCAACAAACGCTTACGGTCTTTTTCACTCAGGAAACGCGTCCTTGTCCATTTATACACCAACTGGGCTACCATGTTCTGATACTCATCATGCATATCCCGTTGTTGCTCGGTCATGGGGACAAACAGAACTTTATCCATGCGCCCCGGCAACTGAAGAGCCACGTCTTTTTTCCGGCGCCGGATAAGCACATTCTTCATCCGTTCGCCAATGGCATTCAAATTCTTATAGCTGACCACCTTACCGGTATCCGACTTGACCACCGTTTCATCGATAAACTGATAATAAGGCCCCAGACAGAACTGGTCAACAAACTGCATGATTGAATAAAGCTCTTCCAGCTTATTCTCGAGCGGAGTACCCGAAAGAATTACTGCATATTCCGATTCGATATGACGGGCATTTCTTGATATCTGCGTGTTCCAGTTCTTCAGGCGTTGCACTTCATCCATGATGAGGAAATCGGTATGCAAAGATTTGAGAATCTTTATATCATTACAAATGCTGTTGTAAGAAACTATTTTATAAGTCTCTTCCGCTTCGTAGAGTTTCTTTCTCACCAGATGATTGCCCTCTACAACAATTGCTTTGGAGTCCGTGAAACGTTCTATTTCTTTTTTCCATTGATATTTCAATGATGTAGGACATACAATGAGAACCGAAGATATGAAATGGTGAGCTTTCATCAGTTCTGCCGTTCCAATGGCCTGGATTGTTTTTCCCAAGCCCATTTCATCAGCGATAACAGACTTTCCTGCACGAAAGGCAAAACGTATACCTTCCTTTTGATAAGGATAAAGTTTGGTTTTCAACAACTTATCCAAGGCTGTATCGGAAGCATACTCAGGTAAAAGTTGTACGCGTCTCCGCTGGTCACGTTGCTCAAGAATAAACCCCAAAGCATCCGGATACCAGCGAAATGTATTATTCAACCGCACGGCATCACGAAAAAATTCGGTAACCGAATCCAACGCTTCAGGGCGCATTACTCCATCGGGAGTAAAATAAGGAGCTGCCAGGCGACGAAACTCTTCTTGATTGTCTGTCCCTATCCGCAGACATACTTTTCTTTCTCCCTGATAAGACAAATAAACGGATGTATAAGGCGGAATGTCCCGGCATACTTTGCGATGATTGTCTTCAATCCAGAGTTTCACAGCTTCCAGATGTTTACAGCTACCTAATTGGCTTGTCTTGAAATCCATGCATGAGCAGTAGTTCCACGGACTATCTTGCCCTCTGTATACTACCCTATATTCGTTACGGGTTACGGAATTGACCACGTTATAATAGCCGGGGTACTCCTTCCTGTTATGTTCGGAAATGGCAAACTTCTCTTTCATTGCCGCCTGCCTGCGCAAAGCAATCTGCCATTCCTGCAAAGTCATATTGTCCGGTCGATAATGATAGGATACCTTATTTATTGATTCTTTCGCACTTTTAGCGGTCTTATTTTTCTTTGCCATATCGTACTAAGTTTTATATTGTCCGCCAAAATTACAAAAAAAGAAGAATAAAACGGACATTACACATATGTATTTTGTATCGGTTTGTTTTCCTGAATTTATTTTTCTACTTTTGAAGCCAATCTTTATTCTTCTGCTTATGCCGGCCAATAGAAATGCCTTGATACGTTATAAAACAATTGACAACTGTCTGCGTAATCCTTACCGACGCTGGACGTTGGAAGATTTGATGGACGCCTGTTCGGATGCCCTTTACGAATATGAAGGCATCGACAAAGGAATAAGCAAACGTACCGTGCAGATGGATATACAGATGATGCGCAGCGAGAAGCTGGGTTATAACGCTCCGATTGTGGTGTACGAAAATAAATACTATAAATACGAAGACCCGGAATACAGCATTACACAAACTCCGCTGAACGAACAAGACCTGAAAACGATGTCGGAAGCCGTGGAAGTGTTGAGGCAGTTTAAAGGTTTCTCCCATTTCAAAGAAATGAGCGATATTATCAACCGCCTGGAAGACCATGTCGCTTCTGCCCGAATGAAAACCACTCCTGTCATTGACTTTGAAAAGAATGAATCATTGAAAGGACTGGATTATCTGGATACGATCTATCACGCCATTGTGAACGAGCATCCCATACGGCTGAAATACCGTTCGTTCAAAGCGCGCTCGGCCAACAGCTTTATTTTTTATCCTTATCTATTAAAAGAATATCGCAACCGGTGGTTCGTTTATGGAGTAAGGAAAAGCGGACGTATATTGCAAAATTTGGCTTTGGACAGAATACAATCACTGGAAGTTCTGCCACAGGAACATTACATAAGAAATACATTCTTCGATCCGAACACATTCTTTGACGACCTTGTCGGAGTAACCAAGAACTCAGGAAGCAAAGCGGAAAAAGTAGGTTTCAAAGTAAAGGCTGACGAAGCGCCTTACATCATAACCAAACCAATACACCGCAGTCAGCAATTGATAGAAAGATTAACCGACGGAAGTGTCATACTAGAAATTGAAGTAGTCGTCAACCACGAACTGGAACGGGTATTCTTCGGATATGCCGACGGAATACAAATTCTGTATCCGCAGACATTGATAGAATTGATGGGCAAGAAACTAAAAAGGGCTGCCGAACAATATACAACAAACTCAGAGTAAAAAACAACTGTCCTATCCGCCATTCAATAAAAGAAGAATGAAGGCCGTTTATTCCTCAAATAAAACTCTTGCACACTCATATCCTTCTTGATAAAACTCCGTCAGCTTCCGCACATCTCTCTCGATGCGGTCTACGGCAACAGGTTTCAACGGACGGATAACGATAATCTTTCCCTCGTCTTCCATACGCTCCACCATTTCCAACTGTTCATTATACACGGCACAACGACGCCCCAGCGCTTCGCGCAAATTCGGATATTTACGGTATATGAATGACGGAACGCGAATATCTTTCGAGTCTTTCCGATAACCACGATTACGGGTGAGCACAACGACATTGCGAGTGTAACCGTCGGAAATGGCACGCTGCAAAGGAATAGAGTCTACGATTCCCCCATCAAGCATCGGAATACCGTCCACATAAGCGATGGGACAAACAATAGGCAGGCTGCTGGAAGCACGGACAATGTCAATCACCCGGTTCTTGTCTTTTTTCTCTTCAAAGTAGTTGGCTTCTCCCGTCAGGCAATTCGTCGTCACCATAACGAAACGTTCGGGCGAAGCAAAATACGTCTCATAATCATACGGAAGGATGTGTTCGGGAAACTCATTGAACAGCAAATCGAAGTCGAGGATATTCCGTTTCTTGAGCAAGTACTTCAGACCGATATAATTGTATTTTTCCAGCAGGTCAATGTTGCTGTATTTGGCACGTCCCCGTTGACGGGAAGCATAGGACAGTCCATTGCACGCTCCGGCAGACACCCCTATCGCATAAGGAAAACGAATATCATGATCCATGAAATAATCGAGCACCCCGCAAGTGAACACTCCGCGCATTCCCCCGCCTTCCAACACCAAGCCGGTAAATTCATCTATTTCCAAATTCTTCATTTTTTATCTCCCCCTATTTTTATTTACCACTCTCTCTACATACTCCGTCTAATTACTGTTGGTTGCATATTTATTATAAAAACAAACAAAAGACAGATTACCCGACAAAAATAGCAAATATTCAAACAAAATCTTATTTTTTTCTGCATCAATCTATGTAACTTTAGGCTAACTTTATTGTTTTAAGTAAGAAAAGACTTAACAATAATCATACGTTTCTGCAGATTTTGTCATACAGCATAATCACCTTCTCCAAACGGACTTACCGTGCCAAGATACAGTAATATTCATTCTTTTTTTATGCAAATTGAATCCAAACGGATGGTTTTCAAAAGAGGAATCATTATATTTGTAGCCAAAACAAATTTAATATGAATATTATAAGAATGAAAAAGAGTATCCTTATTGCTGCCTGGAGCTTATGTAGCTTGGGCATGATGGCACAAGACGCAAAGCCCCAAGAGGGATTTGTATTCACGACAGTGAAAGAAAACCCTATTACTTCCATCAAGAACCAGAACCGTTCGAGTACGTGCTGGAGTTTCTCAACTCTCGGATTTGTAGAGTCAGAATTACTCCGTATGGGCAAAGGCGAGTATGACCTGGCCGAAATGTTCGTAGTGCACAAAACAATGCAAGACCGTGGCGCGAACTATGTACGTTATCACGGTGACAGTTCTTTCTCTCCGGGCGGAAGTTTCTACGATGTCATATATTGCATCAAGAACTACGGTATCGTTCCGCAGGAAGTGATGCCGGGTATCATGTACGGCGATACTCTGCCGGTACATAACGAACTGGACGCTGTTGCTTCCGGCTATATCAACGCCATCGCTAAAGGCAAACTGAGCAAGTTGACTCCAGTATGGAAAAACGGGCTGGCAGCAGTCTATGACACCTATTTAGGAAAGTGCCCGGAAAACTTCACTTACAAAGGCAAGGAATATACTCCGAAGTCCTTTGCTGAATCATTGGGATTGAATCCTGACGATTACGTATCACTGACTTCTTATACACATCATCCGTTCTATTCCCAATTCGCTATCGAAATTCAGGATAACTGGCGCAACGGTTTGTCTTACAACCTGCCTATCGACGAACTGATGGCTGTAATGGACAACGCTGTAAAGAAAGGTTATACTTTTGCATGGGGTAGCGACGTGAGCGAACAAGGATTCTCACGCGATGGTATAGCCGTTATGCCGGACGCAGCCAAAGAATCGGAACTGTCAGGTTCGGATATGGCTCGTTGGACAGGTCTGACTGCCGCCGACAAACGCAGAGAATTGTTCACCAAACCTTTCCCGGAAAAGGATATTACCCAGGAAATGCGTCAGGTCGCTTTCGACAACTGGGAAACAACAGATGACCATGGAATGGTTATCTACGGTATCGCCAAAGACCAGAACGGAAAAGAATACTTCATGGTGAAGAACTCATGGGGTAAATCCGGCAAATACAACGGCATCTGGTATGCTTCCAAAGCATTCGTAGCTTACAAGACTATGAATATTCTTGTACACAAAGATGCCCTTCCCAAAGAAATCGCAAAGAAGCTGGGGATTAAATAAAGATAACTTTTAAAATTTATAATTGATTCAGAAAGCGGCTGCATCGTGCAGCCGCTTTCTTTTTTTCTCATCTGTCATCATTTATCTATATATTACGTATCTTTACCCCCGGAAAGAAAAGATACAACCGATAAAATGAAAAAAAATATTGTACTTATTGCAATTCTATTTTGCACTGCCTTTGCACAGGCGCAAGAAGTTTTTGTAAATGCAGATTTTGTCAGCAGTTATATCTGGCGCGGTATAGACAGCGGCAATGCAAGTGTGCAACCCTCACTCGGCCTCATCTGGAAAGGACTGACTGTCTACGCCTGGGGCTCTACCGAATTTCGTGAAAAGAATAATGAGATAGACCTTTCATTGGAGTATGAGTATAAAAACCTGACTCTTTACGCCAACAACTATTTTACCCAAACAGAAGACGAGCCTTTCAAATATTTCAATTACAACTCGCACTCCACGCGCCATACTTTTGAAGTAGGAGCCGGATATATGCTCAGTGAGAAATTCCCGCTATCAGTAAGCTGGTACACTACATTTGCCGGAAACGATTATCGGGAAAATGGAAAACGCGCCTGGTCGAGCTATTGTGAACTGAGTTACCCGTTCAGTGTGAAAGACGTCGATTTAAGTATTGAAGCAGGCTTCACACCTTGGGAAAGTATGTATTCCGACAAATTCAATGTGGTCAACGTCGGACTATCCGCCACTAAAGAGATCAAAATAACGTCTGGCTTCTCATTACCTGTATTCGGAAAACTGATAGCCAATCCTTACGAAGAGCAGGTTTATTTTGTATTCGGAATAACACTCTAGCGAATTTATCTATTTAATAATTTAGCAATAATCACCCCCATGAAAAAACACTCTCTTATTTTCTGTACAGGAGTTCTTTTACTGAGCGCCTGTAATCCGGCAAAAGCACCGGAAGCTATTTTGCCTGTTCCCGAAGCCAAGCAGGTGGAATGGCAAAAGATGGAAACATATGCTTTTGTACACTTCGGACTTAACACATTCAACGACCGCGAATGGGGATACGGAGATTCCGACCCTAAAACATTCAATCCTGCCAGACTGGATTGCGAGCAATGGGTACAAACGTTTGTAAATTCGGGCATGAAAGGAGTGATCCTGACAGCCAAACATCACGACGGATTCTGCCTGTGGCCTACACAACTGACAGAATATTGCATCCGTAACACCCCGTATAAAGACGGAAAAGGCGACATCGTTCGCGAACTATCGGATGCCTGCAAGAAGTACGGCATTAAATTCGCAGTTTATCTGTCTCCCTGGGACAGGCATCAAGCCAATTACGGTTCTCCCGAATATGTAGACTACTTTTATAAGCAACTCAACGAACTGCTGACCAACTACGGTGATGTATTTGAAATCTGGTTTGACGGTGCCAATGGCGGAGACGGCTGGTATGGTGGCGCAAAAGACAGCCGTACTATCGACCGTAAGACTTATTACGATTATCCGAGAGCTTACAAAATGATTGACGAACTGCAACCACAAGCTGTTATCTTCTCTGATGGTGGTCCGGGTTGCCGCTGGGTAGGTAATGAAAAAGGATTTGCCGGAGCTACCAACTGGGCTTTCCTTCGTGCCGGAGAGGTCTATCCGGGCTATCCCAACTACCGCGAACTGCAATACGGTCACGCTGACGGCAATCAATGGGTAGCCGCCGAATGCGATGTTTCCATCCGTCCGGGATGATTCTACCACCCGGAAGAAGACGGCCGCGTGAAGACAGTAGAACAACTGACCGACCTCTACTACCGCAGCGTAGGACATAACGCAACATTGTTACTCAACTTCCCGGTCGATCGTGACGGACTGATCCATCCGACAGACTCTACCAACGCCGTAAACTTCCACCAGAACGTACAAAAACAACTGGCACACAACCTGTTGGCAGGCGTCTCTCCGAAAGCATCGGACGAACGGGACGCTGCGTTTCCTGCAAAAGCCGTAACCGACGGCGATTACAATACTTATTGGGCTACTAACGACGGAGTAACCTCTGCCACTATCGAATTTGACTTGCCTCAACCGGAGAAAATCAACCGCATGATGTTGCAGGAGTATATCCCTCTCGGACAACGTGTCAAATCATTCGTCGTAGAATATAACCAAGAAGGTGAATGGCTCCCTGTGAAACTTAACGAAGAGACCACCACCATCGGCTACAAACGTCTTCTCCGTTTTGAAACAATCACAAGCGATAAGATTCGTATCCGTTTCACCGATTCACGTGCTTGTCTTTGTATCAATAATATTGAAGCATTTTATGCAGGAGAGACTTCCGATATATACACTGCCAAAGCTGAAGAACTGAAAAGTTACCTGTTCACTCTTAGCGAGGTAGATGCGGAAGAGGCACAAAAATGTATGGATAAAAACGACCGGACTACTTGTTTCGTCAACGGGAATACAATATTGATTGACTTGGGAGAGGAACGTACTATCACTTCCTTCCATTATCTGCCCGATCAAAGTGAATATAATAAAGGTGTAATTGCAGCCTATGAAATATCTGTCGGTATGGATAGTAATGCAATCAATCAGGTAGTAGCCAAAGATGAGTTTTCTAATATAAAGAATAACCCGATTCTGCAATCTGTTTACTTTACCCCTGTCAAAGCCCGTTATGTTCAGTTGAAAGCAACGCGGATGATACAGAATGGAGAACCGATGGGATTAGCCGAAATCGGCATACAATAAAATAGCAGCGATTTAACACTTAGAGCCTGTTCAAATTTTCCTGAGATTATGTTAGATAGGCTTTACCGACCTGTTTTTATTCGTCACATAGTCTCCGTCATGCCCCTCACAACAACAGAAAGTATACTCGAAAGCAACTCTCAAAACTGTGTCGGGCAAAACTCGGAGCAGGATCTTAATAACCCACTTTTCATTCATT
>NZ_JANJZR010000112.1 GCF_024623065.1 Bacteroides acidifaciens | reverse complement strand
CAAAATGCAATTACCAGCGAGACAACCAATAAGAAAGGAATCCCATATTCCATCGCCACTTGCAGATATTCATTAAATGCATACTCCGGACTACCTGCCACCAACTCTTCTGTCTCCGAAAATTCCCCATTTGCAAAATAGTTTTCTTGCGCTCTGCCATAAGCTGAAACAAAGTTCCCTGTGCCATGTCCTATAACCGGACTTTCGGCAATTGCCATACTACTTATTTTCCACATGAACAAGCGTCCGTTGGCAGAAGTCGCTTTTAGCTGAAAAAGAGCATAACCTGCCACTATGATTATAACGCTGCCTGCAATGCAAGCCAATACTAGTTTTTTCTTATATTTTCGTCCAAATTCCTTTAATCTACTTCCCCATGAAACGTGCATCCCATATACCCATGTACCCGATATTGCGGCAGCAATCCAAGCCGAACGGCTCATTCCGGCAGGCAGTACACAAAGAATCAACAGCATAACTCCTAATGCGATGTAATACTTTCCCTGTTCCGCCCATGTACGTTCTGTTTTTTCTTTCAAGCTTAGCCATTCATACAGGCAAAGCGGGAATATCATCGCCAAATATCCCGAATAAGGTCCCGGATTATAGAAAGATCCTGTAAGCGCATATAAAGAATGATTGGAAACAGCCAGGCCGTATATCTGTCTCAATCCCCAGACAACTTCGATTCCTCCCAATATAATCAATACCCATGTCACGATAGTTGGAAAAGACAAATAGTTTTTTCTATTCAGACAAAAGGATAATAGACAGCAAACGACGAAAACAAAAAGCATGCGTCCCAACCATAGTTTTTGATATGCCATTTCACCGACAGGAATATCATTCGAAGTAGCAAAAACTACTACGCTCAAAATTGCCGCAACTCCTGTAAGAGTTATCACATCCGCCATATTCTTCTGTGTCATCCGCATCAATTCCAACTTTATTTTCGTTCTTTATTTGATTTTCTGCATAATTCTGTCCCAACGGGGTTTCTCCGTAAATTTATCTTCCGAATACCAGATACGGGTAGCTTTACCTACAATGTATTCTTCCGGCAACATCCCCCAATATCTCGAGTCCTGCGAATTTGCCATATGATCACCGGAAACAAAATAATAGTTCTTTTTAAAGCGATACTGGGTAATAACGCTGTCCCCCAATACTATCTGTCCGTCTTTTATACGTAGTTTCTTCTTCTGTTCCCACCCTATCAATTGCCGGTATAAAAGGCAGTTCGTACGGTTCATCATTACTATCTGACCTTTCTTGGGAATCGGCAAAGGTCCGAACTCGCGGATCGTCCAGCCCAGTTGTTTGTCATAAGGAAATGTACCTACCACAATGCCATGCTGTTCCGGATGCTTCAGATTCGCCAGATATTGCTGGGCATCGTAGTTTCCCAACTGTTCGTCACAACCACGTACTTTATAAAATCCCCCACGAATCTCCAATGTATCCCCCGGCAAAGCAATACAACGCTTTACGTAATATTGCATTACATCCATCCGGACACTGTCCCAACGGTTCATCTGATAAGGGAAATTAAAAACCAGTATATCATTTCTCTTGAAACTCCCCCATCCGGGCATCCTGCGGATAGTGACATCCTCATTATCCAAGGCTGCAAACACATCGAACAGGCGAGCCCCCTTTATCATCTTATTGACCAGTATCCGGTCGCCGTCCTTCAATGCAGGTTCCATAGAATCCGAAGGTATCCTGAATGAAGTAAAACAGAACAGTTGCATCAAGAACAGAATAACCACCATACAGAATATGAAGAAAGCAAAATTCTCCAATATCGCCCGAATTCTCTTTATCATGCTCATAAGTTTCCCTTTAATTGAATCAATTTATAATAAGCTGCCAGCCCCAACACACATTTCACACGTTCGTCATTTTCATCCAACAACCCGATGATAGGATATGTCTCTTTCTTCATCTTCTGTTGCAGATAATCCGCCCACACCTCCAATTGCTCCCAATGCATACCAGCATAATCAAAGTCCTGTTCCGCTTCTACAATAGCAGTTGTCATCATCAGCATATTGGCAGCCGCTTCTACGGCACAGTTTTCTAATTTCACCTGTTTACTGGCAACAGGATACAAGCCTATATCATACGGTGGGTAGTTCTTGATCCAATGAATATCTTCACAGTACTCGAATATGGGATCCAACAAACCTCTCATCCAGTCGGTACGATGAAAGAATAACAATGCCGGAAAACTCTTATAAGCTTCTCTGACATTACCCAAAGTATCACCAAAACAAAAAAGCTTATTATCCGAAGATGACATAAACCTATGAGAGGATACAAAATTACGATAAGCAGGAAGCATTTGTTCCGCCAATGTCTTATCCCCCGCCTGAAGTGCTTTGGTATTCCATCGGTTATCCAAAATATCACATTCCGCCTTAAGTTCCTTATATCTATTCCCTACAGATTTCATTAATTCTTTTACCTCCCTTGTCCCATCACTATTCCAAAGAGGAGACAGAGCCTCGCCATCATATTGTAGCACCTGTCCTTCTTCATATCCGACAAGTAATACCCCACTACTATTCTTATCCCTTTCATTTCCCACGTACAGCTTTTGAGACAAGATGGCATGACCATCCATACATGAAAAGGTTGTTTCATCCGCTGCCATAGCCAAATACAAGCTGTCGGACTTCACAAAACGCCAATCCTGTTCAATCCAACTATCAATTTCCCTCTTGTCAAACATCCACTCCGTATCCACGTCGAACAAAACTTCCACCGCATGTTCCTTTCCGCTTTCCGTACAGACCTGATAGGAAAGAAAACCGACAGGCCAGTCTGTCAGATCCCACTTTTCCGACAAGGAAGGTGAGACAAAGTCAATCTGAAGATCCACCTCTCCACATTGGAAAATAAATTGAGTCTGCGTAGCTTGCACATCTATCTTTTTCAAAGTTGCAGGTTTCGCATCGGCATACGTTTTATTTTCGATATACAAACCAAAATCCAATAAGCCGGCACCTCCCGTATTACGGCAATATGCAGCCAGGACATTATCTCCATCAACTATTTGACTAACAGCTTCATCAGTCAAGCGTTGACATTTCGTTAGATGCGTAAATCCATTCTCTAACAGAAATCCCCCATTACAAAAAAGCTTTATTTGATCGTCACATACATAACGGGCATACACTTTATGGTTTTTAAAAACCTCTTTATTGTCCACCTTGATATGCCTGCGGACGTAAATATTTTCCGCTCCCCACAGCGTATGAGCCGGATAATAATACCCTTTTACCGGGCCAAAAGCCCCTTTTCCTTCACTCCACCAAGAATCGTCATATATCCTCTGTTCCCATCCTTTTCCCGGAAACAAGAAAGAATATTTTCCCGTCCACCCGACAGTATCCTCCGAAAGAGAGGCTAAAGGAGATATACGTAAAGAATCACCTCCCATGAAACGATAAAGTATGCCGTCTACACGTAAAATACCAGTTATCGGAAACGCCTTTCCGGTTTTCAACTGCGGGTAACTTTTATTTAATGTATCCCCCGTTAATTGGAGACTTAAACTGGGGGTAACAGCCAACAGCGTATGCCTGGAAGGAACAATACCGGAAAGATGCGAAATCTTCTCCTCCGAATAAGAACAAGCATATATCAGAGAAATAATACCTGAGATTACAATTATTCTCCATGCCACGACAAGCCTGATATGAGTTCTTATTTCCATAGTTGACTCCCGTTTTCATAAATAAAGATTCTTTCATCCAGTCCGCGCGTATGATTTCTCAGAAGTAACAGCGTATTTACGGGAATATCCCGAAATACCAATGAATCGGCAGCCGCCTTGATTTTTCCGGCAGACTTCCAATCCCTGTCACAATAGAACAACTCATATAAATCATCAGGACGAACATAGTTATCTCTGTTGCGCGGAGTATATACAATACGGTCTACACGAACTTTTCTGCCCAAGTCAAGCCCCGCCCATCCTCCGGTAGGCTTAAAATAGTCAAAAGAAGTCCATGTTTTCCCGTCAAAGACATTGGTATATTCATGCGTTCCGTCATGTTGACTACATCCGGGAGTCCCTATGATCTTCCCTGACAGAGCAGCGGTATCATTCTTCTCGTAAAAAGCGACTTCCGAAATATTGCAAAAGCCTTTAGCAGGACCAAAATATCTAAGATAACGATATTCTTTATCAGACCAACTCTTGACAGTCGTATTCAAACGATTAGGTTTGCCTTGTATAATAAACAAAGTATCTTTTTCCAGAAAGTCAGGATGGTTGCTCCCTTCAAAAACTCCCCCTATCATTTTATTTCTGAACCTGTTTTCTATTTCAATATTACATTTTGCATATAATACCACATCTTGCCTCTCTTTTCCTACAGGGTAATAATGAATTTCATCATTCTGTTTATCAGCATAAAAAGGATCAGTCAAAAAACATAATTCCCCATTCTCATAGGTAGCAACTCTCATAAACGAACCTTTCCGTACATACTGAAACGCTAAGTGACCGGCATCATATACAGTCCAATCAACGGGTGTCCAACGATCCCTCGCACTGACACATAGATAAGCAATTTTTCCGTTTCGTTTTGTTTTATACTGTTTGTCTAAAGGAATAACCAATTCTTTCTTAAAATTATAGCCATATCCATAAGTTACGTCTGTAAATTTTGGCAAACGCCAAAAAGGATATACTTCTTCACCATACTTTGCCATTTGTTCATACAGGCCTCTATTCACACTGAAAGTATATCTATACACTTTGGAACTATCATCCCACCGATACCACCAATTCTTACGTACAGGTCTTAATTTTTGCGGGAAATCGGTCATATACTCCTCTCCATCCTTATTCCATGTTGTCAACCAAAAATGCCCGGCATTTATGTAACTTCGTGCAGGAACAAAATCTATGGCACAAGGAATACCCAAAGCACGGAATAGATACACAGCAAAATCGGTCACTTCCCTACATGTACCGGATAAGTATTGTACATATTCCGGCCCTATATGCCCAAATGGATAGGGCGTTACAGAAGTATAATAATAGCTTTTATCAGGCAATTTACTTATTAGATAATTAGCGGCAACCACAGGGTCTTCAATATCCAATGAATCAGACATACGCAATGAATCCAACAACGAATTATATTTTTCATAGTACGTTTCACGCCAATAAGTTAATGGTTCATCCCCTATCCGGTAAGGTAGTAAGTACTCACAAAATGTTTCAAATGAGATATTCTTTCCCCAAGGTTGTTCCTGCCAAACTTTGAACGCCCAATCAATGTTACGGCATAGATAAGCGGAATCTATCTCCATAATATCCCGCTTCTTACTGGGCTCTTTCATAGGACCATATATTTTCTTTATAGAATCAACTACTTGTTGCGGTGTTTTACCTTTGCTCTTTTTCAACCATGTATAGTAAGATTTATAATTTTCTAATTGTTCTCCATAGGAATAGGTATAAAAAGGCATATTCTCTATCAGAAAGCAAGCAGCTTTATATTTTAAACTATCAGCAGGATTCTTTTGATAATGATGAAGTACTTTCTCCAATTCCTTACGATTTACTCCTGAAGAACGTAAAGATGCTTCTACAGATGTTATTTTTTCGTCTTTTGAAAGTGACTCTACCAACTGTCCTCCCATAAAGGCAAATAACAGAATGAGAACAAATGGAAAATACCCTACTCGTTTTACCATATACTTTTATTTTGCATCTCCAATAATTCTCAATTGTAAAGGTGATTCCTTTGCATTACAATACACGGTTATAGTTTTATCGAAATGCTCTGGATATTCTGCTTGATACTTTATCGTCAATATTAAATTCTTTCCCGAACAAACAGGCTCTTTGGAATATTCAACTGTAGTACAACCACAAGATGTTATTACATTCTCAACTACCAATGATCTTTTACCAATATTAGTTAATATAAAATCTACTGTTTGCTCTTGCTTCCAATCAAAACTATCTAATTTAATGGATTTTTTATTAACCTCAACCTGTGTTAATGGTTTATCAATATGCGTATAAGCTGATTCCCCTGAAATTATTTTCAAATATAATTCTTTTATTTTAGGATTTTGTACAGGATTACCTATCGCTAGCACCTTATTTTCTTTATCCAATAATAAAGTGTGGAACTGCATTTCAACAGGAAAATGGTTTAACTTATTAATACTATCTTTCTCATCTATACAAACAGGGTAATCAAAATTTTCTGTTTTAAGCAAATGTTCAACACTTTTCTTGTTCATAGGATGTATAAAAAACAACACATTACATTCCGGAAATGTATCTTCTAATTGTTTAATAAAAGGCTTCCATGCATCAAGTTTCAAATGACATCGGAGACAACCTATTGAATCAATATACGTTAATACTTTATAGCTACAATCTTTTTCAAAATAACCAATAATAGTATCTTTAGCAAATCTAGTAAAAGTGGGGTTATTAGGAAATACTATTTTCTTATAGCTCCACTCTTCAACTATTTTTTTTATATTCTTCTTGTTTCGTTCATTACATGAAAACAAAGAAGAACATACAAAACAAATCAAACACACATAAATATATCGACACGTCATCACCTATCTATTTTAATTTAAATTTTATTAGTTCAGGATCAGGCATATTAGAAAAAGCATATAACACCTTATCTTCATCATCTACACTAATCAATGTGACAGGAATGTTCAACTCGTATTTTTTTACAGCATTTCCATTCCAATCGAATACATAAATAATTGTACCAGTAAGTGCTTCCAAACCTTTTTCTTTAAAATTCTTACCAGAGTAAAGCGCATATACATATTGGGGAGAAGTACCCAAACTAATAAATGTACTATTATTTAAGGATGAAATGGGAGCTGCTCGCATATCTCCGTCAACTTGCGTCTTATAAACAGGATAATTCATCTCATATTTCTTTATTAAAGAAATATCAACAGTATCCATCTTGTAAAAATAAATAATTTCAGAAGTATTCACTGCATAAACAAACTTATTCATATTTGAATTTACACGGATAATACCTTGATAAGCCATACCACGCAAGTTGTTTGCTATTTGCTGTTCCTTTTTGTCTCTATATGGATATTCTGCATATTTCTTTTCTTCAATTAGCCCAGACCCCCAAAGCCTAAACATACAATCTTCATAAAAGCCTAAAGATACAAAAGTATTAAATGCTGTAGGAAGCACCTTAATCGTCCCAGGAATTGTATCCTTAATTAAAATTGAATAATTACGAATTCCTGTTTTTATTTCAGGTATACTCAAAACGCTCAATGTTTTTTTATATAAATCATAAACACTTATAGTTTTTTTATTAAATAGTTGAAAATCAAAAGGCATTAAAAATTCATCAATACCTTGCCCTTTCTTTCCAAAATCATATATTGAATCTAAATTATTCAAATTTACTAAATGAAATAACCCATTTTCTGACTTTTCGTCAAATACCATAATTGCTGAATCACAATATAGCATGTCCATTGGAGTTCCCCAAATATAATTGTTTGATGACATTTTCTCGTATTCTAAGAAAACTTTACTGGTAAACAAATTATCCAATCGACTATTTATCTTATTATTTTCACAACTATAAAAGACAATCGATATAAAAAAAATAAAGATATATTTCAGTTTCATTATATACTAATTAAAAATAGCTTATATAAATATCATAATTAAATTATAAGAAGGTGTGAAAAGTATATTTCTTACACACTTACTATCACACCTTCATTAAATTTAGGAATATAGTTTATAGCCTTTTATAGCCAATCCATCACTATATATAACACAAATTCCAGATGTAACTACACAAAAATCAAAATCAACTTCTGCATTATTAGCTAACGCATCAACGTTGCAAAGCAATAAGTTTGAAGATGTTTTAGCATTCCAATTGTAGCCACAAAATGTAGATATAAATAAACAAATTACAGCTACTACAACAAATAAACATTTAGTTCTCATTATATTTCTAAATATATGAACGATATTCACCAAGACATGCACCCCAATCTCCTAAAGTTCGACAGATTTGCAATCTTGTATAGACGCAACCAACACACTCACTTCCACTTTCTCTCGTATCAGCTAAAGCTTCTATATTATTCAGTGCCAAGCTGGACAACTTCGCATTATTCTGCGAAGTATACGCATTGTATCCCGTAACGATAGCAATGGCAACAACGGCTATAAGCCCCATTATTTTCTTTTTCATTTTGTAGTTTTTTAAATTGCACTTTTTCGTTTTTCTTCTGTATCTATCATTTCAACAGAATAGCAATAGTTTGCTACATTAATTTTTTATTCTTATGTTTGTATCTGAATAACCTCCTTTCTTTTTAGGGGTTAAGGAGCAGATGATATGTAAGCAAATCCGCCAAGATGAACAAACGCATCATTCTGCTCCTTATAATCAAGTCAATTCTCTCATACGCTACCAAAGCTAAACTTTACTATTGGCTGATCGCTATTTACATCTGTCGCCATTATTGTTTTAGTAGCTTCATCCACCCAAATACCATATATATAATGGTCGAGTACATATTTACATAACGGTTCTCCTTGCAAACTAAATACATAAATATATTTTCCTCCGTCAGGAAGCTTTCCGCTTTGTCTCGCTATCTCCTTAAAGGGCGTTCCATGAAACACCGCATAAATGGCACTATCCGTTACTTGAACATCACTGAATCCCATGATGCCTGTTGGTATACCATATCCATCAGATACTTTGAATTCAGGTTCGTCATGCTCACCGATACGAACAACATGAGTACTGTCTTTCAAATTATAAATTTCAACCACCTCGCCCAGTTGAGTGACAGCAGCTAAAACGCCATTATGGGGATTATAATCTAAAAAGCTACGCCATGCCTGTGCTAATGCCGGACGGGCTTCTTGCAAAGCTTTCTCATTCGCTGTAGGTATAGCGCCTATCTTCTCTATAAGTTTACCTTCGCAACTAACCTTTAAGAAACGACTCTCACCTGAATAGTCAGGAATGACAAATGTCGTATCATTATATATGGCAAAATCAAGCGGTCGAAGTATATCTTCATCCAATGTTACCGTTTCCTCACGAAGCAGTGAATCACCGGATGAAGAAAAATCTAACCTGGTTAATTCGCTTTTGTTGGCATCCAACGTCCATACTTTATGGTTATGAAAACGGAAGTTTTCCATTGACAACATTTCCGTTGGAGAATCGCCTCGTCTGCCAAAAGAAGATAGATACCGGAAACTTGGGTATTGGAATAAGTGCCCATAATATTCGGAACCATGCAAATCCATCACAATAGCTTTATCCCCTTTTATCCGTATCCGAAAAGGATAGCGGAACAAGGCTGTATCAAGCTCTATTACTTCTCCTCTCAATTCTTTTTCTTGCAGGAATCCAGAATAGGAAAATACATTTTTTCCATATTCCTTATGGCTATTATTACAAGAAAACAGAAATAAAAGACAAACAAACAGAAAGCTAACGCCACTTTTCAAGGCTGTATCCTTCGGCAACATAATCAACTTTATCATGCGATGCAGGACAATCTATGGATCCTCTACCCAAACATCTAACCGGTCGCATAGTTTCACCAGCAGCTAATGCTTCAATATTATATAAAAGTAATGAACTCACTTTATCTTGATGAGAACTTTGCTTTTTAATGGCTGCAATAGCCACTATACATAATAAAAATAAAAAAACAGATAACTTTTTCATTGTACTTTTTTTTATAGGATTAATTAGAGTTCCCTGAATAATTTACTCATCTCCAATACCTCAACACGCAAATCCCTGCATCGGTATAATTATTCTC
>NZ_JANJZR010000111.1 GCF_024623065.1 Bacteroides acidifaciens | reverse complement strand
TTTTCTTGCGGGCATTTTTATTTTATCGGCTGAAGAACAGCCGATAAAATTGTCGTGGCGGAAAATAGAATGATTACGGATACTAGAAGGGAGGTGTAATATGAGTTTACCACAATGTACTATCTGATGGATTCTTTGTTTTGGATTTGAGAGAGAATTCACTCTTTCTGATTCAAACAATACATATTCAATGGTTTATAGTAAATAGTAATATTATGAAATTAATATATTTGTTAATCTTATTTTTTGTTCAGTTTGTGTGTCTTTCATGCAGTGAACAAGGTGTATACGCTGACAGTGCTTCAAAACAAATAATAAAAAAGGATATGGTAGTTACTCGTGCGATTAATCAATTAACGCCAGGATGTAGTTTACTCACTGAGATTGATAAAAATGCTCAAGATACTGTACTTGAACGATTAAAACTTAATATAGCCAGAGAATGGTATAGTCATAGAAAAGGCTTGTCTTTGCCTTTAATAGATTCTACTATAAAATTTGTACCGGTAATTGATACGCCATCTTTACCATCTATTACAGATTCTGATAAAATACTGATGCCTCAAAAAGATTTTGCTAGCTTCTATGGACAGAATGAAAAAGGGGAGACTCTGTACTTCTATGCTTTATATACAGACAGGAGTAATTTTACAAAAGAAACTAATCCTCGGATGTATAGAGACCAGGTTGAACTGTTCGGGCAAGAATATGCTGATAGGGTGATTGAGAAATTGAGAAATGCCAAAGGTCCTGAACGATGGGAAATTATTGTAGTATCCCCACAAGACCCGGGACATAAAGAATTTGAATATGCAAGAGAACATTCTGATGATGGTTCTTTTTTCATTCTGACCAGAGGGAGAACATATCCACGTGTCTGTTTCTTTGTGAATAACAAGCCTTATTATTGTTGTGAAACGCCACAACACGAGTTGGGTATGAGACTATTGGAGGATTATTTAAGAAGATAATGTAAATAGACATGGTCGATTCAAAGGAAAGGACTACCATCCGATTTATTATATTTTGCCATTGCTCTTGAAGCTCATCAGGCTAATGATATTTTGTAATACCGAAGCATAATTATATAACGACTCAATACTGATGGCTTACTTCACATTTTCGTGAAACCCTTATTGGAAGGGAGAAGGCGGGTGAAGGGTTAGAGTTTCACCCGCTCTTTCATTTCTTATTCTTTGTATTTCACAGCCACCGAAACCCTGTAATTGCCCGGAACGGGTGTGTAAATGGGTTGGTGGGTAGTCCCTTTGTTTTGCAACTTCTTTTCTGCGATCAATCTTTTAATATGGCGGTATGCAGTAATTTGTGTCATTCCACAGAGGTACTGGAAGTCTTTCCGAGTGATCAGTTGGTTTTCTGCAAAATACTTTGTCAATTCCATATCTATCTCCACTTCGGAAAGCCCGGCAGAATGTGGCCTGTATTTCGAACGGTGGAATTCCATATCGGAAAGTTCGGCTTTCAGTTCTTTGTCTGCTTTGAATTTGATTGCTTTCAGCTTTACTTTATGTACTCGCTTGTCTTTAGGATCCCGTATTTCTTCTTCGCAGGAAAGAGTTACTTGTAGATATCCCAATCCGTCGATATGCACCTTTTTCCCTTCTTTAAGGCACTGTGCCACTTCGTATTTCAGTTCCTCCAAAGTTGCTGTCACATCAGACGGGCTTAATGAACAGCGATCGTGAATCCGGTAAACCAGTTTTTTCGTATTTACTGTTTCATAACTAATCGGACGCGCATGATATCTTACCTTGTTTTTCTTCTCCTTCGGCATCGGAGTCTTATATAGTTCAAATTGTACTGCCATAGTCTTTCTTTTTTCTTTAGATGTTTGTAGATTATCTTTTTGATGTTTCTTAATTTTCTTCTTGATATCTGTTATTTATCATTGTTGCGATAAGTGCTTATCATTAACATGATATATGCATGTCATTACTGTGATAAGATATTATCATTATTGTGATAAACTATAAATGTCGGCACCAAAGATAAGGTTTAATTAGGAGATAAACAAGAAATAATAAGGTAAAACGCCAAGTTCATTTTTATAAAAATGAAGGGATTAAAAAGTTGTAAATCCCATATTTCGGATATTATATTCGCATCCATTAAATACTAAAAACGAAATTTTATGGACAAGAAAAGTGTGCTGCTTTCATTATGGCAGAAGTTTGTAAACAGCTTTTATAAAAGCGGAGAGTGTGAAGGATTAATGGAAGACGCATCAAAGTCTTCGGTTAGTTGTTATGAAGAGCCTAAAGAGAGAAAGGAGATAAAAGAGAGGGATTCTCTTTCTAAAACAAAACTGTTGACTGAAAGTGTAGGTCTTTTCTTGAAGTCTCATTATGATTTTCGTTATAATGTTCTGACGGAAGAAACTGAATTTCGTTTGTTGGAACGGATGAACGAGGGATTTCAGCCTGTCAATCAACGTGTGTTGAATACGATTTGCCTGGAAGCGCATGAGGCTGGTATTGCATGCTGGGAACGTGATTTGTCGCGTTGCATTTATTCCACTCGCATAGCAGAATATCATCCTTTCAGGCTGTATCTGGATGAATTGCCGGAGTGGGATGGTATAGACCGTGTGTCCGCATTGGCACGACGGGTTTCTGGAAACCCGTTGTGGGAAAAAGGATTCCGCATTTGGATATTGGGGATGACGGCACAATGGATGGGGGTAATGGGAGATCATGCGAATAGTGTAGCTCCCTTGCTCATTAGTACAGAACAGGGATATTTTAAATCTACTTTTTGTAAGTCTTTACTCCCTCCTGCGCTTCGGCGTTATTATATGGATAAGGTGGATTTGGCAAGTCAGGGAAAGGTGGAGCGTAGACTGGCGGAGATGGGACTTCTCAATTTGGACGAATTTGACAAGTTTTCTCCTGCAAAAATGCCTTTGTTGAAGAATCTGATGCAGATGGCTTCATTGAGTTTGTGCAAAGCTTATCAGAAGAACTATCGTGCCTTACCTCGAATAGCTTCTTTTATTGGTACGTCTAACAGGAAAGATTTGCTCACTGACCCGACTGGTAGCCGCAGGTTTATTTGTGTGGAAGTAGAGCACCCGATTGATTGTGAAGCGATTGAACATGAACAACTTTATGCACAGTTGAAAACGGCAATTCTGTCCGGTCAACGTTATTGGTTTACGAAAGAAGAAGAACAGGAATTGCAAAAAAGCAATCTGGCGTTTTACCGTCAAGGGCCAGTGGAAGATGTGTTGCGTGCTTGTTATCGGTCGGCGGAAAGAAGAGAGGAGTGTGATCTTCTTTCTGCGGCCGATATATTTCAATGTTTAAAAAGGAGGAATCCTGCAGCTATGCGTGGTGCAAATCCGGCAAGTTTGGCGCAGGTGTTGATAGCGGCAGGGATTGAACGAAAGCATACAAAGTATGGAAATGTATATCGGGTGGTAAAAATTGGATAAGAGAGAACCGTTTTGGGTGATGCCTTGAGTGACGGCTTGGGTGAAGGGGGGGAGACCTTCACCCGCTTTAGCCTATGGATAGGGTTCTGTAGCGAAAAGATGAAGGGCTTATAAAAATTACTTGGAATGTGAGAGTGTCACTCGAAAATAATGTTTATCTTTGAATAATTATTAAATGAAGAATAACTATGGATAGTGTGATACGCAAATTTCCTATTGGTATACAGAATTTCGAGAGTTTGATAAACGACGGTTATGTATATGTAGACAAGACAGCGTTGGTGTATAGGATGGCGACTACCGGTCGTTATTATTTCCTTAGCCGTCCCCGCCGTTTCGGGAAGAGTCTGCTGTTATCTACCATTGAAGCTTATTTAAGCGGAAAGAAAGAACTCTTCAAAGGACTTGCCATTGAGAAGCTGGAACAGAAATGGGAAGAACATCCTATCCTGCATCTGGATCTGAATACGGAGAACTACAAAGAACCGGATAGCTTGCGAAGACGGCTGGACAGTACTCTTTCTTATTGGGAGCAACTTTATGGTACAAGGGCGGTGGAGACCTCTTTGCCGTTGCGCTTTGAAGGGATTGTAAGACGTGCTTGCGAGCAAACAGGGCATCGTGTGGTTATCTTGGTGGACGAATACGATAAGCCTATGTTGCAGGCTATCGGTAACGAGACATTACAGGCGGAATATCGTAATCTGTTGAAAGCTTTTTATTCCGTACTCAAGTCGCAGGATAGATATATAAAGCTGGCTTTCCTAACCGGTGTGACGAAATTCGGCAAGGTGAGCGTATTCAGTGATTTGAACAATCTGAATGATATATCGATGGACTATCGTTACATGGATATTTGCGGCATTACGGATAAGGAGCTTCATGAAAACTTTGATGGCGATGTGGCATTATTGGGTGAAAGGAACGGCTTGACGAAAGAGGAATGTTATGTCAAGTTGAAAGAACAGTATGACGGTTATCATTTCGATTACGATACCGTAGGACTTTACAATCCATTCAGTATCTTTAATACGTTGTCTAAGCTGAAGTTTTCCGATTATTGGTTTGAGACAGGTACTCCGTCTTTCTTGGTTTATCTGCTGAAACATTCCAACTATAGGTTGGATAGGATTACCGAGGAGCAGGTTTCGGGCGATTTACTGAATAGTATCGATTCTATGTCGCGCAACCCTATTCCGGTTATTTACCAAAGCGGATATTTGACGATAAAAGGATATGATGACCGTTTCGGTATCTATCGGCTGGGTTTCCCAAACAAGGAAGTGGAGACAGGTTTCATAAAGTACTTAGTTCCCTTTTATACACCGGTAGAAGAAGAGAAAACTGGTTTTCTCATTACCAATTTTATTATGGATATCGAGAGAGGAGAGCCTGATAGTTTCATGCAGCGTCTGCAATCTATGTTTGCCGATACCGACTATAAGATAGTGGGGAAGATGGAACTTTATTTTCAGAATGCGATGTACTTGGTATTTAAGATGCTGGGATTTTATACAGATGTAGAACGTACTACCAGCAATGGTCGTATCGATGTTGTACTGCAAACCAAAGACTATATCTATGTGATGGAACTGAAATTGGATGGTAGTGCTGACGAGGCTTTACGTCAAATAGAGGAAAAAGGGTATGCTTTGCCTTTCGCCAAGGATTCCCGTAAATTATATAAGATCGGTGTGAACTTTTCTTCCGAGATACGTGGAATTGTGGAATGGAAAATAGTGGAAGATAATTCTTAAGATGCCAAGTGCTATTGATTTCGAATAGCCGCATACACTAATCTTTGACAGTTTAGGTATGCGGCTTACTTATATGTTGGGGATGTGTCTTAGTTTTGACACATCCCCTTTAATTTATAGCGTATGAGCAACTGTTTGTGAAGGAAGATTCAGGCATGATTTATTTTTGCCCCTCTTTGAATGATTATCGGACTTTTTATAAAGCCGTATATTAAAAATTTGGAACTTTTTGAATGATTAGAGTACCCGTTTCTCTATTATTTTTAAGAACTTTGCCATTGTGAATTAGTTCGATGACTTACGTTGGCTATAAATTTAAAGTTAATAATAAAAAAAGAATAGACATGAATTACACAAAAATGAAATTTGGTTTAAAGAAAGGGATAGTGGGTGTATGCATCTTGGGAGCAATACTATTGTTTACTACCCCGCTTTCGGCACAAACGAATGGTAAATCCGGTAAAGGACTGTATGAACTGTTTAGTACTAAACTGCCGGATGGGGCGCAATGGGTAAAAGATAATAAGTATGTTCGGAAAGGAGGGTACTCAAAGAAGACGGAAAACTATATATATGTAGGAGCTGCTAAAAGTCCCGCAGAAATGACAGGTTTATCCATCCCTATCCGAGAAAACCCGGGACCGGGAGAGTATCGTTATATTACTTTTGCCTGGGTGAAATGGGGTGGAGAGCAGATCGGAATGAAATTTCATGTTTCCGAAAAGTCAGTCAGTCAAAAAGGAAAGAAATATGATTTTACTTATATCGCCGGAGAACCAAAAGATTTGATAAACCAGTTGAAAGGTCTGGATCTTGGTGACAAGCCTGGACACTGGATGGTGATGACACGCGACCTTTGGAAGGATTTCGGTAATATTACGTTAACCGGAATGTCATTTATTTGTCCTGAAAGACGGGATGCAGGTTTTGATGAAATCTTTCTGGCAAGAACGCAGGATGATATAAGAAATGCTCCGAAAGTACTTCCGAGTGAAATTGCAACAGCCGTTCCGGCAGTGGAGGAAGATGATGAGTTGATGTATGATGAGGCTGCATCAGATAGTATCGCTGCTGATCAGGGAGTACAAATCGACTGGGGAGCACAGATTAAGGCAGGTGGTACAATGATGTATCCATTGTATTTGTTGGGATTGATAGCTCTTGTAATTGCAATTCAGAGACTGATAACTTCGCGTCAAGGTCGCCTGGCTCCGAAACCTTTGTGCAAAAGTGTCAATGAATGTTTGGCAAATGGGGATTTGAAAGGAGCATTGGCTGCTTGTGACAAGTATCCTTCTACGCTAGCGAACTCACTGCGTTTTATTTTTGAGCATGTAAAAGCCGGGCGTGAGGCTGTAAGCCAGACGGCAGGTGACATGGCTGCACGTGATATTCGTACACATTTGGCACGTATATATCCTCTTTCTGTTATCGCTTCATTGGCTCCGTTAATTGGTTTGTTAGGTACTGTGGTCGGTATGATCGAGGCGTTTGGCCTGGTTGCTTTATATGGGGATGAAGGTGGTGCCTCTATTTTGTCTGATTCTATCTCCAAAGCATTGATAACAACTGCTGCCGGTTTGATTATAGCTGCTCCTGCCATTGCTTTATACTTTATTATCAAGAATCGTATCATGCGTATGGCTTCACTGGTAGAGGTAAAAGTGGAAGAAGTGATTACCAAATTGTATCTGGACAACAAGGAGGAAAAGAATGAGACTGAATTATGATGACGATGATAAGGTAGAAGTGCAAATGTCTCCTTTGATAGACTGTGTGTTCTTGCTGCTCATTTTCTTTTTAGTAACTACGATGATGAAAAAATGGGAAATGCAGATTCCGTTAACGCTTCCTACAATGACTTCAAGCCTTTCCACTACACGGGCAGGCGAGGAAGCGGTGATTATCGCAGTAGACGAAAAGAAGAATGTGTATCAGGTAGTAGGACACGATGCCTATTCGGGGGAAAGTATTTACTTGCCTGTAAAAGATTTAAGCGCTTTTCTTTCTGAATTACGCAATAGTCGGGGAGTGGAAACAAATATCGATGTGACGGCCTATCGTACTGTACCGGTAAGTACAGTAATAGAGATATTCGACCAATGTCAAATACAGGGGTTTACACATACACGTGTACGCCTTGGAAGCAAACCTTATTAAGCCTATGAGACTATCATTATTTAATAACGAGGACGAACCGGAAGTTTCTATGTCTCCTTTAATCGACTGTGTGTTTCTTCTGCTTATTTTCTTTCTGGTATCTACCATGACGAAAGTGAAAAATAGGGATATTCCCGTTGATCTGCCAACTTCACAATCGGCTGTTAAATTGAAGCCGGATGATAAGCAGGCTATTGTCGGATTGGATGCCGATGGTAATTTTTATTGGGATGGGCAACCTTGTTCTACCAATTTTATGATGGAACAGTTACGGCAGACATGTATCACTGACCCGGGAAAGCGTATTCGTATTGATATGGACAGGCATACTCCGTTCGGACGTTTTGTAGAAGTGATGGATGCTTGCCAGTTTTATAACTTAACTAATATAGGAATCAGGACGTATGACGAAAACTACAACAGGGAGTAGCCGTCTGACGGTTATCCTATCATGGATGATAGCATTGATTTGTTTTGTGGGCGGAGCACTCTATATTTGGAAGATGCCGTCTCCGGATCAGGAGGTGATAGCTTTGCAAATGAAACAGCAGAAAAATCAAAAGTCCAGAAAGAGTTTGACGGAAAAGGTAAAACAGGAACAGGCACAACGGGCACTACCTGCTAATTATGCCAGACAGTTGGTAGAACAGTCGGAAGTTTTGGTAAAGAAGAATCTGGAAGAGCAGGTGAAGAAGTTTCAAACGATGGCTGAAACAATGAGACGGCGTAAAGACGATATGTTGGCGAAAGTGGAGAAAAGAAAACTGCCGTGGGGAGCACCTGCTGATGCGAATGATACATCGAAAGCACGGGCTATTCCTCGAGCAGGAAATCCGTCAGATAATGCTTCTGTCGAAGAACTTTATGCTGTATTACGTGACTATGAGGCTGAAATTCAACAAAGTCATTTGGCTGTGAGTGCTGCTAAACAGTCTTTATCCAAGGGACAGTCGTTTCCTGAAGTGTATAGTTCTTTGAAAGCGGGTAATTCACGTATGCCGAGTTTTGATGAATTGATAAGAATGCAGTCAAGGGATAGTGAGTGGGCAACTTCGGCAGGCAGTAATGCTAGTGGAGGATTGGAAATAAAGAGCACTGCTGATTTGAATAATTATCGTGGGTTGCTCGGACAAGCTACTCGTCAGGCAGGGTTGGCACAATCTCGTTTGGAAGGGTTGTTCGGGGCAGTTCGTCAGGCTGGTAATCTTGGAAACGGAATGGGACAAGGTACTGGCAGTCCGGGGAATGGAGGTCCCGGAGGCAATGGTAGCGGTAATGGGAACGGAACTGGTATGGGGATGGGAGGCAGTGGAGAGGTTTCTGCTTCCGGAGGCGGAAAGGGAACGTTCAGTGCTTATTCTGGATCGAAGTTGAGTAAGGAAATGGTGAAAGCACAAGCGTTGCCCGGACGGCGTTTCTCTAAAGATGCAGAACGTAAGGGATGGCTCTATATCAATACATGGTATATGATTGGACCGTGGGAGAGCTTCGGCCGGGAGGATTTTTCCATCGTTCATCCACCTGAAGTTTCTATTGACTTTGATGCTGTATATACTGATGGACAGATAGGAACAGGAATTGCGGAAACGGATTCCGATCCGCTAAAAGTTATCGGAGACGAGGTACAGCTTGACGGGACGCTACGTTGGAAGTTTATGCAAAGTGAATCGATGCACAATGTGCCACCTGTGACTACCGGACATTCAACTTACTATGCTTATACCGAGCTTTATTTTGATGAAGCTACTACAATGCTGGTGGCTATTGGTACGGATGACAGCGGACGTGTATGGATTAACGGCAAGGATGTATGGCGTGACTATGGAACTAGTTGGTATAATATTGATGAACATATCGCTCCTTTTCAGTTTCGACAGGGGTGGAATAAAGTTTTGGTCCGGCTGGAAAATGGAGGTGGCGGGCCGTGTGGGTTTAGTTTTTTGATTATTCCCCAAAGTAAATAGATAGATGTGTGTTTAGTTTTAATAGAAAGATTGTTTAAGGATTAATTATTGGTAGAAGTTATGTGAAGACTTTATGTGCCTTCCATAACTTTCTTTTTATGAATTTGATGGAACATGGTACATATAGGTCAGTTGATACAAAAAGAATTATACCGTCAAAATCGGTCTATTACTTGGTTTGCAGAGCAGCTATGTTGTTCTCGAAGTAATATCTATAAAATTTTCTCTCATTCTGATATCAATACTATGTTACTTCTCAAAATATCAGTGATTCTTCATTGTAACTTTTTTCGATATTATTCGGATACTTTAGGGGATATTGAAAAAATGTAAACTTTTTGGGTACACAGTTCTCTTCTTTATTCTTCTTATTTTCCTTATTTTGCCACTGTTAATTAAAAACAGATGTGTTATGGATGTTCAACTTTGTAATTTGATAAAGAGTTATTGTATCTGACAGTATGTGAGGCTGATAGTTTTAAGAATATGTGACGTAAGTTTTGGTAAGATGAAAGAAGGTAAACAAAAGTGCCGGATATTGAAGACAATCCGGAAACAGATAGCGGAAGCGAATGACATAAAGCTTGTAACATCTAAATGTAGATATCGGGGAGATTGCCTAGGTACATGTCCAAAATGTGGTAACCATTCTATTTTCCGCCTTGACACGCATCGCAACCCAGCATATCTTTGCGGCATAACCAATTACTAACAAA
>NZ_JANJZR010000110.1 GCF_024623065.1 Bacteroides acidifaciens | reverse complement strand
ACAAAGCCCCAGCTTGTGAAAGTAGGGGCTTTGTGCATAAAAAAAGAAGGTGCGCATTTTGACACACCTTCTTTTTTATTTCTATATATCATAGATATACTGCTTACTCCTGCTTTTAGAGGCCTGTTTCTGCTTGGATGTAACATGGTAAAATGTATTTGTAACATTTACAAGCAATGATGTAACAGACAAGAGATAATCTGAATCGTAAATTTTAGACGAAGGGGAATAAACTTCTTAAATTTGCAACATCGTAAAAAATAGAAAATGAATAAGTATTGGTTTTATAAGGTTGGGTTAGTAGTTGTATTCCTTTGCTTCGCCTTGGTAGGCGGGGCAAAGGTTAAACAGCCTGCTCTTGTTTCCGACGGTATGGTACTTCAACATGGGAAACAAGTGAATCTTTGGGGAACGGCAGCTTCCGATGAAACGGTGAATGTGGCTTTCCTGAAAAAGAAATATAAGACCGTTGTCGATACAAATGCCAATGTCACTTTAATTACGAACAGTGGCTTGGACGAGTGGAATGATATTCATCCATTGGACAAAAAGACTTTGGGACAACAGCTTTCCCAGGCGGTCTTTCAACAAAGGAGCAACTAATTAATAATAGATAATAATACCATGAAAACACAGACTCAAAAAGTGTCGATGGCCGAGAAAATCGGTTATAGCTTGGGAGATGGTTCTGCGAACCTGATTTTCCAGATGATGATGATGTTCCAACTCTTCTTTTATACGGATGTGTTCGGAATCAAAGCAACGGCGGCGGGAATGATATTGCTGGTCGCGCGCATTTTCGATGCGTTCGTTGATCCTGTAGTAGGCATCTTGTCCGACAGGACAAATACCCGTTGGGGGAAATACCGCCCCTGGCTATTGTGGACTGCCATCCCTTTCGCCTTATTTTTTATCCTGGCTTTTACGACACCCGATCTCAGTGAGCGTGGTAAGATTCTCTATGCGGGTATCACTTATACCTTATTAATGTCCATTTACTCCTTCAATAACACACCTTACTCTTCCCTGGGTGGTGTAATGACCAGTGATATAAAGGAGCGTACCAGCATTTCATCCATCCGTTTCGTCACCGCTACGATAGCGACTTTTGTCGTACAAGGACTGACTTTGCCGTTAGTCTCCAAATTCGGACAGGGAGACGACCAACGCGGGTGGTTCCTGACAATCACCTTATTTGCCGTCATCGGAGTTGTTCTTTTGGTTATCACTTTCTTTTCTGCCAAGGAACGTATCACTCCGCCTGTGGGACAGAAGAATTCTGTAAAGCAGGATTTTGTAGATATCATAAGTAGCCGTCCTTGGAAGTCTATGTTTGTCCTGACTCTCTTCCTGTTTACGACATTAGCCATGTGGGGCAGCAGTATGTCCTACTATTTTAATTATTTTGTAGACAAGACAGCCCTTTTCGATTTCTTGCAGAACTTCGGACTGGTGCGGGTAGAAGGAGAGACGTATGGCATGTGGCATACTTTTCTGGATGCTTTCGGCTTGATAGCGCAGCCCGACCATAGTAATGTATTTGCCGTAGGTTTCAGTTTGTTCAATATGATAGGGCAGATTATCACTTTAGTGGGGGTAATTTTGCTTTCCGGCTATCTTTCCGATATCTTTGGCAAACGGAATGTGTTCTTGATTTGTCTGGCGCTGACCGCATTGTTTACAGCTTTGTTTTTCGTGGTAGAACCGACAAGCATTGGCACGATATTCGCCATAAACTGTTTGAAGAGCCTGGCCTATGCACCTACTATCCCGTTGCTTTGGGCGATGATGGGTGACGTGGCGGATCATTCCGAGTGGGTGAACTATCGTCGTGCTACAGGTTTTGTCTTTGCAGGAGTAGTCTTTGCCTTGAAGGCGGGACTGGGTATCGGCGGAGCTATCTGTGGCGCGATTGTCGATTCGTTTGGTTTCATATCCAATGTGACGCAGACGGAGAGTGCAATTTTGGGTATCCGCCTGACATCGAGCGTGATTCCTGCTATTACATACTTTATCGGAGTGATTGCCCTGTTCTTCTATCCGATTTCAAAGAAATTGAATGAGCATATTCAGGCAGATCTGGCAAAACGAAGACTGGAAAATAATTAATTACTAATATAATAGATTAGAGACTATATGAAGATTTCGACAAAAACAACTGTAACTTCCCTTTGGGCTATGGCGGTCTTGATGACAGGTTCTTCAATAGCTTTGGCGCAAGAGAAAAACACCTTGAAAGAGGCTTTGAAAGATAAATTCCTGATAGGGACGGCAGTTAACACACTGCAGGCATCTGGCAAAGATAAAGCAGGGGCAGAGGTGATTCGGGAACAATTTAGTGCTATTGTAGCGGAGAACTGTATGAAAAGCCAAGAGATACATCCCGAAGAGAACCGTTATAACTTTACGCAGGCGGATGAATTCGTTGCATTCGGTGAGAAAAACAACCAGACGATTACAGGGCATACATTGATATGGCATACGCAACTTTCGCGTTGGTTCTGTGTAGACAAGGACGGAAAGAATGTCTCTCCCGAAATTTTAAAGAAGCGGATGAAAGACCATATCACTACCGTAGTGAAACGCTACAAAGGTCGTATCAAAGGCTGGGATGTTGTGAATGAAGCCTTTGAAGACGACGGAGAGTATCGCAAGACTAAATTTTATGAGATTTTGGGAGAAGAGTATATTCCTCTGGCTTTCCAGTATGCACACGAAGCCGACCCGAACGCCGAACTATATTACAACGACTATTCGATGGCTCTTCCGGGAAGAAGGGAGGCTGTCATAAAACTGGTGAAAGACTTGAAAAAACGGGGTATCCGCATTGATGCCATAGGTATGCAGGGACATGTCGGCATGGATTATCCGAAAATCAGTGAATTTGAGAAGAGCATGCTTGCTTTTGCCGAAACAGGCGTGAAGGTGATGATAACGGAACTGGATCTGACAGTTATTCCCTCACCGAATCCCAATATTGGTGCGGAAGTCTCCGCTTCTTTCGAATATAAGAAAGAGATGAATCCCTATCCGAAGGAACTGCCTGCAGAAGTGGCAAAAGCATGGACGGCGCGTATGAACGACTTTTTCCGTCTTTTCCTGAAACATCAGGATATAATAACCCGGGTTACTCTTTGGGGAGTAGCCGACCATAACTCCTGGCGTAACGACTGGCCGATGAATGGACGCACGGATTATCCGTTGCTTTTCGACCGTAACTACCGGCCGAAACCGATAGTCGACCTGATTATTAAAGAAGCAGCGCGGAAATGAATTGTTTGTCTGGGCGATAATAATAACTTTAAAAAGAATAGAATCATGAAAACAGAAAAAAGATATTTAGTTCCCAATGATTATATGGCTGATCCTGCCGTACATGTATTTGACAATAGACTCTACATTTATCCCTCTCACGACTGGGAAAGCGGGATTGCCGAAAATGATAATGGGGATCATTTCAATATGAAAGACTATCACGTCTATTCTACGGATGATGTGATGAATGGTGAGATTATCGACCACGGGGTCGTACTGTCTACGGAAGATATTCCTTGGGCGGGACGGCAACTTTGGGATTGCGATGTCGCTTTTAAGAACGGCAAGTATTATATGTATTTCCCGTTGAAAGACCGGAATGACATATTCCGTATCGGAGTGGCTGTCAGCGATAAACCATACGGGCCTTTTGTGCCGGAAGCTAATCCGATGAAGGGAAGTTATAGCATTGACCCTGCCGTGTTGGATGATGGCAACGGGATTTTCTATATGTATTTTGGCGGTCTGTGGGGCGGGCAACTTCAACGTTACCGTAATAATAAGGCGTTGGAATCGGCTGTTTTGCCGGAAGGAGAGGAAGAAGCATTGCCGGCTCGCGTAGTCCGTTTGAGTGAGGATATGATGGAATTTGCGGAAGAACCCCGTCCGGTGATAATTGTGGACGAGAACGGCAAGCCGTTGACGGCAGGGGATACCGAACGTCGTTTCTTTGAGGCTTCCTGGGTACATAAATATAATGGCAAATACTACTTCTCTTATTCTACAGGAGACACCCATCTGCTTTGTTATGCGATTGGTGACAATCCCTATGGGCCGTTTACCTATCAAGGCGTTATTCTTACTCCGGTGGTAGGATGGACTACCCATCATGCCATTGTGGAATTCAAAGGCAAATGGTACTTGTTCCATCACGATTGTGTGCCGTCCGAAGGGAAGACATGGCTTCGTAGCCTGAAAGTCTGCGAACTCCAATATGATGCTGACGGGCGGATTATCACTATTGAAGGAATAGATGAATTTTGAACTATTATTTGTGAGAATAATATCTATATTATTAGCCTTGTTCTTTGGTCTTTCGTCTCATGCGGAAGATGGAAGTGCCCTGTGGCTTCGATATGCGACGGGGACGAAGGCGGAGATTAGTTGCAGGAAGCAATCGCCGACATTAAACATTGCCGTTTCCGAATTACAGAAATATTGGAAAGGCGGTCTTCCTGTGGATTTGGAGGTAAACGCAACAAAAGAGTTACGTGCACTTGGAAACGAAGGATACACCATCCGTACTTCTGCCGATGGCAAGCAAATCACCATTGCTTCTTCCGGTGAACAAGGTGTACTTTATGGAGTTTACCATTTACTCCGCTTGCAGGCTGCGGAACAGCTTTCGGAATCGAACTCAGACTCGACCCCGAACTCAAAATTGAGGGTACTGAATATCTCGGAAAAACCGGATTACCGGATTCGTATCCTGAACCACTGGGATAATCTGGATGGAACCATCGAGCGTGGTTATGCGGGACATTCGCTTTGGAAATGGGAAGAGCTTCCTGCCGTTGTCTCTCCCCGTTACGAAGCTTATGCCCGTGCCAATGCCTCTATCGGCATCAACGCAACCGTACTGAATAATGTCAACGCAAGTCCCAAGATTCTTTCCGATGAGTATCTGCAAAAAGTAAAAGTACTGGCGGATATATTCCGTCCTTACGGCTTGAAAGTATATCTTTCCATTAATTTCTCTTCTCCGGCAGCCTTGGGCGGTTTGCCGACTTCCGACCCATTGAATAAAGAAGTCATTGCCTGGTGGAAGAAGAAAACGAAAGAAATTTATTCTCTGATTCCCGATTTCGGCGGATTTCTGGTGAAAGCGAACTCCGAAGGACAACCCGGACCGTGTGATTACGGACGTACCCATGCCGAAGGGGCAAACATGCTTGCCGATGTGTTGAAGACTTATCGGGGCATCGTGATGTGGCGTGCTTTCGTTTACTCGCCTACCGACAGCGACCGGGCAAAACAAGCCTATCTTGAATTTGAACCTTTGGACGGAAAGTTCCGCGACAATGTGATTGTGCAGATAAAGAACGGTCCGATTGATTTCCAGCCCCGCGAACCGTTCAGCCCGTTATTCGGAGCCATGAAGAAAACACCCGTGATGCCGGAATTTCAGATAACGCAGGAATATTTGGGATTCTCCAACCACCTCGCTTTTCTCGCTCCCATGTGGAAAGAATGTCTGGACAGCGACACTTACGTACAAGGCGCAGGATCTACCATCGCCCGTGTGACGGACGGTTCTCTGTTTGCTCATCCGCTGACCGCCATTGCCGGAGTAACCAACATCGGCGACGACATAAACTGGTGCGGACATCCTTTTGCGCAAGCCAACTGGTATGCCTTCGGGCGTCTTGCCTGGAAACATTCCCTTTCATCCGAAGAGATAGGCGAAGAATGGCTGAAACAAACCTTCCTTCCTATTGCCGGACAACCATCCCACAATTCCGTCAATGAAACATCTCAAAAGGAAAGACAGGAACTTCACTCTCAACTCTCCCTTCTCAACTCTCAACTTCTCCAAGAGTCAAGGGAAGCCGTAGTAGATTATATGATGCCGTTAGGACTGCATCACATCTTTGCATGGGGACATCATTACGGGCCCGAGCCTTGGTGTGATATTCCCGGTGCCCGTCCCGACTGGATGCCTTCTTATTACCATAGGGCAGATGACAGCGGTATCGGATTCGACCGCAGCAGCAAAGGGAGCAATGCGACGGCACAATATCACTCTCCTTTGTGCAAACAACTGGATGACGTAAATACCTGTCCCGAAAAACTGCTTCTCTGGTTCCACCATGTTCCCTGGAATCATCGGATGAAGAGCGGGCGTACACTTTGGGCGGAGTTGTGCTACGCTTATGACCGTGGGGTGCAAGAAATCAGAAACTTCCAGAAGTTATGGGCGCCTATGGAGAAATACATCGACCCGGAACGTTTCCGTGACGTGCAGCACCGATTGAAGATTCAGGCACGAGACGCAGTGTGGTGGAAAGATGCCTGCTTGCTCTATTTCCAGCAATTCAGCAAGCAGCCGATACCTTATGAACTGGAACGTCCGGTGCATGAATTGAAAGATATGATGGAATACAAACTGAATATCACTAATTTTGAATGTCCGCCTTACGGAATTATTAAATAGACAAGAAAAACTGCTTATTCTGTGATAAAATTGTTACTTTTGCGGTCAATAATAAAACAGAATATAAGAATATGAGCCAAAATACATTTTGCATGGCGGGGGGCGTTGCACGCAACCCGCTTGTGCGTTTGGACAAACCTGTCACGGCAACTATCGGTGCAGATGAACATATAGCCATTGTAGGCCCTAATGGGGGTGGCAAGAGCCTTTTTGTAGATACATTAATCGGAAAATATCCGCTACGTGAAGGAACACTCCAGTATGACTTTTCTCCTTCCGCTACTCAAACTGTTTATGATAATGTGAAATATATCGCGTTCCGTGATACTTATGGAGCGGCGGACGCCAATTATTACTACCAACAGCGTTGGAATGCGCATGACCAAGATGAAACGCCGGACGTCCGCGAAATGTTGGGAGAGATTAAAGACGAACAACTGAAAAATGAACTGTTCGAACTCTTCCGCATCGAACCTCTTCTTGATAAAAAGATAATCCTGCTTTCGAGCGGTGAACTGCGTAAATTCCAGCTTACAAAGACACTGTTGACAGCCCCCCGCGTGCTGATAATGGATAATCCGTTTATCGGACTGGATGCGCCTACCCGCGAATTGTTATTCACTTTGCTCGAACGCCTGACGAAAATATCGTCTGTGCAGATCATTCTGGTACTTTCCATGATGGATGATATACCTTCCTTTATTACTCACGTTATCCCTGTCGATAAAATGGAAGTGTTTCCCAAGATGGAACGCGAAGCCTACCTGACTGCTTTCTGCGACAGAGACGTGGCTATCTCTTTTGATGAATTGCAGAAACGAATTATTGATTTGCCTTATGACGGCAACAACTATGACTCGGATGAAGTGGTGAAACTGAATAAGGTAAGTATCCGATATGACGACCGCACTATTTTGAACGAATTGGACTGGACAGTGCGTCGTGGGGAGAACTGGGCGTTGAGCGGAGAGAACGGCGCAGGAAAGTCTACATTATTGAGTTTGGTTTGTGCGGATAATCCACAATCATACGCTTGCGACATCAGCCTTTTCGGACGCAAACGGGGAACTGGGGAAAGTATTTGGGAAATCAAGAAACACATTGGATATGTAAGTCCGGAGATGCACCGTGCCTACCTCAAGAACTTACCGTCTATCGAGATTGTAGCTAGCGGACTGCACGACAGTATCGGACTGTACAAACGCCCCCAACCGGAACAGATGACTGTCTGTGAGTGGTGGATGGATATATTCGGCATTGCCGATTTGAAAGACAAACCTTTCTTGCAACTTTCCAGTGGCGAGCAACGTCTGGCTCTGTTGGCACGTGCTTTCGTCAAAGATCCGGAATTGCTGATTTTGGACGAGCCGCTTCATGGATTGGATACTTACAATCGTCGCCGGGTCAAAAAGGTTATTGAAGCCTTCTGCAAACGTAAAGATAAGACGATGATTATGGTAACACATTATGAATCGGAACTTCCGGATACGATTACAAACCGCATCTTTTTGAAAAGAAATGATACGTCAAGATATTAGAATGTGATTTCTAATATTTTTTTAAGAATTGATTGCTTTTTGTGTTATTTGGCTATCTTTGTGCTTAATTAAATGTAAAAAGTAACCACAAAGGTATGAGTAGTAGCCAAAATGTCATAGCTGTATTGTACAGGAAATATTGGCAAAAGCTCTATATTCATGCATATAATCTGCTGAATGACGGAGAAAGCGCAAAGGATGTATTGAGCGATGTGTTTTGCTCAGTACTTGAAAACAGCGAGCAGTTTGAGGGGAAGACTGATTTGCTGCCTTTATTCTATGTCATGGTGAAAAACCGTTGCATTGACCACATACGTCATCAGAATGTAGTGAACCGGAACGCGGAATGATACTTGGAAGAACTTTATAGCGGTTGGACTGCCAAAGAGTATCGGGACTACGAAGATAAAATAGACCGGATGCAGGAGAGTATCCGCCAGATGGCGCCGCAAATGCGCATAGTAGTGGAAGAGTTTTTTCTGAATGAAAAGAAATGTGCGGAAATTAGTGAAATATTAAATATCAGTGACAATACAGTCAGAACCCATATTGCCCGGGTTTTAAAAATACTCCGTAAACGATTGAGTGTCTTTTTACTTATTACGGTTTAATGTTGAATCCTGCTCTTCACTGGTTTCACACTTTAGCTGATTTATAGTTGTTCATCTCAAAGGTGAAACCTGTGGACCATTGGAATAGTTCATTTGTGTGTTATCGTCATTGTTAACTTTCTCTATTGTTTTCATTCTTCATTAATTTAACGATAACGTTATGCTAAGAGCGAAACAATAAACATCCGCTGTTATTTTCTTTAGTAATATTGCAGTAAAAATACGTCATTCTATCTATACAAGCAACTAAAAAGAGCATTTGTTTCTTCTGAATTTCCATCAAGAAAAAAAAATCTCTCTTAGGTGTCATTAATTTCGGTTGGCTCTACGTATTAAGATAAACAGTTGATTATTATGATGGAAAATCCAGACCAAAATTCAGATTATGCATTGCGTGCGATACAGGAATCGCGACTAAGAGAGACGGAAGAGTTCAACCAGTGGATTAGCGTACCTGAAAACAAGGAACTATTTCTCGACCTGATGGCTTGCAAGGAGGCTGTTATGCGTGAAAGCCTGGATAGGAGACGCAAGGCAAAAACGAAAACACGTATTTGGGTAGCGGTTTCTGCTGTGGCTGCCATTTTGGTTTTGGCCTTTCTTATACCTTCTTTACTTCCTTCTTTCTTTATAAAAAAAGAGGAACCGGTGCGATTCTTTGCCGCAACTGTCAGTGGAGAACATGTGATGCTGCAAATGGACGGTCATCATGAACAACAACTGTTGGAAGACAGTGTGATGGACATCAAAGAATGGAAAACATTGACGCCGGATGCCACCTGCTGCCAAACGTTGACTACACCACGTGGAAAAAGTTTCCTGCTGGTATTGTCAGACGGGACTAAAGTGTGGATAAATGCTGAAAGTACCCTGCGCTATCCTGTCGCATTCAACGGGAAGGAACGACGGGTAGAGTTGAAAGGTGAAGCCTGCTTTGAAGTGGCAAAGGATGAAAAATGTCCCTTTATCGTAAGTGCCGATGATATGGATACCCATGTGTTGGGTACTAAATTCAGTGTACGTTCATACACAACAGAAGACCGCCACGTGACATTGGTGCAGGGAAAAGTGCAAGTGACCAACACGAACAGCCTTACATCCGTAGCGCTTCAACCCGGACAGGACTTGACTTATACGGAAACTGGAGAAGAGAAAATATCAAGTGTCAACATAGCTACCTATACGGCATGGACAGAAGGAATGTTCTATTTTGAAGATTCGTCACTGGAAGAAATTATGAATTCTCTGGGCAGATGGTACAACGTGAACGTAGACTTTGAACGGGTGGAACTATACAATATCCGCCTGAACTTTTGGGCGAACCGCAACGCTCATTTGGACGAGGCAGTGGAACTGCTGAATAAACTGGAAAAAGTACGTGTAGAATATCAGGACGGGACTATTACGATTAAACATATATAACTTTACAAATACAACTTTTGTAGATGACAAAATTTAAATTTATGCTGTTAAACATCTAATTTTTAAGTGATTAAATTTGCGAAAGTCCCT
>NZ_JANJZR010000010.1 GCF_024623065.1 Bacteroides acidifaciens | reverse complement strand
TTAGTGCCTGTTTGTATTACCGTATTTACGATTCTACTTGTTTTTCTGACGTTGTAGAAGATAAAGCGGCGGAACCGTTACTTTCGGACAGTTCCGCCGTACCCTCTCTTTCCTTATAACATATCATCAAAAGCGTGTATCCCCACTTCGCGCTCGTCTTCCAGAACATGTGCGTAAACCATTGTCATAGTTATAGAACTATGTCCCAAAAGGTGGGATAGAGTTACGATATCATGTGTTTTCTTATAATACAGGGTAGCGAATGTATGCCGGCCGGTTTTTGAACTGATATCCTTTGTTATTCCTACTTTACCGGCTATAGTTTTCAGTACCCGGTTTATATCCTGATCCGTGGGAAGGTTCATAAACAGGTTGCCTTTTGTACGTCCGGCCCGATAATATTCATAGATATAACGTGCCGGGTCCGATAAAGGTACAGTTACCGGTATTTTGGTCTTGCCCCGTGTGTAATGAAGATCATTCCCTATGAACTGGTTTATCTGCAATGCTTTTGCATCGCCTATATGCAAAGAAGTAAAACAAAGAAACAGAAAAAAGCGAAGTACGTTCTGGGTACATTCTTCCAGGCGGCCGGACCGGTACAAGGCGGTCAGGCGGAGGAGTTCTTCTTCCGTCAGGTATATAACCTCACTTTTGGGGCGACGTATCTTTATGGCCGCGAACGGGTCCTGTTCCATATAACCGCCGCGTATGGCGGCACCTACATATATTTTGATAGTAGCCATGTTACGCCATGCCGTAGAATCCATGTTACCTATTTTGCGGAGATATGCAAAGAAAGACAGGAGAAATTCATGGGTAATCTCTGAAAATACAAGGCCGGGGGCGAATGTTTCCAGTTTCTTGATGATAGAAACGTGATGTTTCCAGGTACCGAAAGAAATAGTTTTGCTAATTTGTTTGAGGTAAACCCGTGCAAAATCAAAGAAGGTACCAAAATCGGAAGGATTGTTATAGTGACGAAAGAAACTTTCTTTTGTCAGCGTCTCATTTTTAAGACGGGCACGGACAAATATATCGCTTACGCGTGACCGGATGTTTGAGATGATTAGATTTTTGTCTTTACTTTCTTTGTCCCGGCCTTTTATCACTTCGTTTTGCTCATCCCATTCTTTGGACGTGACACTTAACCTTACCGCGATCCTTATTTTTTCGCGGTTGATATAAAATTCCACATACAGGGGGAGGCGGTCGGTCTTGCCTTTTTTGCCTTGTCTTACAATTCTTATTGCCGTCATTTTTATATGCCTATTTTATGCCTGTAGAGGGTATATGCCTACAAATATGCCTACACAGACAGGTTATTAAAAGTTAAACGGGGCGAAAGTAAAACGTTTAATATCAGCTATTTAAAAGAAAAATCCGGTAACATATGAATGTTACCGGATGTTAACTGTGATTCCGAAGCGATTCGAACGCTTGACCCACGCCTTAGAAGGGCGTTGCTCTATCCAGCTGAGCTACGGAACCATCCTTATTTGCGGATGCAAAGGTAGTGCTTTTTATGAAATTTCAAAAACTTTTCGTCACTTTTTTATTTATATTTTTTTTTATAACTATGAATCAGTAATTTATGAGGAGATAATATTTCATCTGTTTATGCATTATAATATGTATGGATAGCGAATCATTGTTTTTACGAAGAATAACGAACGTTATATTGCTTTCAAAAAGCTCAAAAAACTTAAATAGGGTTGTGTTTTTGTATTATAAGGCTTACTTTTGAGCGATAAACAACTAAAAACACATATAAGTTATGAAGAAATTTATTTTTTTATTTGCATTTTGTATTACAGTAACTAACCTTTTTGCGCAAACCGATCCTATTCAAATTAAGAAAGAAGGAAATGATGCATTTAACGCTAAGAATTATTCCGTAGCGTATGCCAAATTCAGTGAATATTTGAAGCAGACTAATAATCAAGATTCAGCAACGGCTTATTATTGTGGTATGGCTGCTAATGAAATAAAGAAGTATCCTGAAGCGGTTACATATTTTGATATAGCCATCGAAAAGAAGTTCAATATAGGAAATGCATATGCTCGTAAGGCGGCGGCTTTAGATGCATTGAAGAAGACTGATGAATACGTAGCTACATTGGAAGAAGGATTGAAAGTTGATCCAAATAATAAGGTAATGATAAAGAATTATAGCCTTCATTTCTTGAAAGCAGGACTTGCTGCCCAGAAAGCAGGTAAGGCTGAGGAAGCAGAAGAGAACTTTAAAAAAGTAATCCCTTTGAATCATAAGTCTTATAAGACGAATGCCCTTTACAGCTTGGGAGTTCTTTGCTACAATGACGGAGCTAATATTTTGAAAAAAGCCGCTCCTTTGGCAAATTCGGATGCTGATAAATATGCAGCAGAAAAAGAAAAAGCTGATGCCAGATTTAAAGAAGCAGTAGATTATTTGGAAGAAGCTGCCAAAGTATCACCGGAAAACGAAAACGTGAAGAAAATGCTTCCGCAAGTGAAAGCTGCCATGAAGTAATCAGATTCTTATAAAGAAGTATGAAGGGTTGCCGATAGACACATTTGGCAACCCTTTTTTATTGCATTTTTTTTAATCCATACTTTTTTGTGTACTTTTGCCGTTCCTAACACAGAAGGATTTTATGCATTTATATACCAAGGAACAGGCTGTCAAGCAGATGAATGAGCTGGGAATATCCCGTCGCCCTTTTATCTTTATTATAAATTACCTACAAGACGCTTCTTATGTAGAAGATGTTTCATCCGTAGATTCTGCAGAATTGCTTTATAATCTGAATGGATTTACCAATCAACCGGTATCAGACAAAAGCTATGAGGATTCGTTTCCAAATAATAAGGAAAAACATATTCGTTGGAAACCGTTGCCCGAATCTTTTGACGCTTATAGGCATTCATTTCATATCGTTCAAAGAAATATTTTTGCAGGAAACAGCTTTCTCACGAACTTGACTTGTCGCACTCCGATAGAAACCAACCTCACTCTGAAAGATATTTATTCCCGTTCGAGAGCTACCTATAAGTTATGGTTAAAAGATTCGTTTACAGTATTTTCTCCTGAAATATTTGTCAGAATCCATCAAGGAAGAATTTGCTCCTTCCCAATGAAAGGAACTATCGACGCTTCAATTCCTGATGCCGCCCAATTGCTGATAAATGATCCGAAAGAAGCGGCAGAACATGCCACTATTGTGGACTTGATACGGAATGATCTAAGCATGGTTGCCAATCAAGTATCAGTATCCCGCTACCGATATATTGATACCTTACGGACTAATCTCGGTTCTATCCTTCAGACAAGTTCGGAAATTCAGGGAACTCTGCCGGATGATTATCACGCGCACTTAGGTGATATTATTTTTAAGTTATTGCCCGCAGGATCTATAACAGGGGCTCCGAAGAAAAAAACGATGCAGATAATTCAAGAAGCAGAAACCTATGACAGGGGATTTTATACAGGCATTATGGGATATTTTGACGGTGAAAATCTGGATAGCGCTGTTATGATACGTTTCGTAGAGCAGGAAGGGGAAAAGATGTATTTCAAAAGCGGTGGTGGAATTACCTGCCAAAGTGATGTGGAAAGCGAATATAATGAAATGAAACAAAAAGTATATGTGCCTATTTATTGAAACCATCCGGATAGAGGATGGAAAGGTTTATAATCTTGACTATCATATAGAACGTTTTGATAGAACCCGTGCGATCTTTTGGAAAGACAGCGCCCCAATTGATTTGCGGGCGTTAATTTCGCCGCAATCGTTGGCAGGAGTATACAAATGCAGGGTTGTATATGGCAAAGAAATAGAAGAAATCACCTATGTGCCTTATCAGATGCGGGACATTTCTTCTTTGCGCCTGGTGGTAGCTGATACTGTCGACTATACGTATAAAAGCACGAACCGGGAAAATTTGAATGCCTTGTATGCCCAAAGGAAAACGGCGGATGATGTTTTAATAGTAAAAGACGGTTGTCTGACAGACACCTCTATTGCTAACGTGGCACTCTATGACGGGAAGATGTGGTGCACCCCTTCCCACCCATTGCTTCGGGGAACAAAACGCGCCGAGCTGTTGGACAAGAAGATTATTGTAGAAAAAGATATTCCACAGGCACATTTGGGGAAATATTCTAAAATCATGTTATTCAATGCAATGATTGACTGGGGATGTATCATACTGCCTGTTGATGACAAACATTTGATTCTATAAACTATTATTAACTGAAATATACAGAGAAGTGCTGAACAAAAGCCCCTTTTGTACTGTTATATTTATGTGTTTTTCATAGTATTAGATATAAGATTAATTAAAGAGATTGTACTCCACTTGTGAAAGCTAAAGTACGTCAGAGGCAGAAGAGTCTGTTTTTTTGATAAATGTGTTAGAGCATCGGTTTACCAGGCCGATGCTTTTTTTTATGTCCTTTTGTTCCCTTTTGTAGTTTATATGAAATAAAATTTGTACGTTTGTAAGATAATAATAGAAAATGATAAAGATGAACATACCCGTTATCTTTCAGTTTTTAAAAGATCTTTCCGCGAACAATAATCGTGAGTGGTTTAATGAGCATAAGGCAGAATATGAGATGGCCCGTGCTGAGTTCGACAATTTTTTGGCAACAGTGATTGCGCGTATTTCTCTGTTTGATGAAACAGTCCGGGGAATCCAACCCAAAGACTGTACCTATCGTATTTATCGGGATACCCGTTTCTCTACGGATAAAACACCCTATAAGATACATTTCGGCGGTTATATCAATGCGAAGGGCAAGAAGTCCGACCATTGCGGATACTATGTGCATCTGCAACCGGACGGTTCGATGCTTGCCGGAGGAAGCCTCTGTCTGCCTTCCAATATATTGAAAGCTGTCCGCCAATCTATTTATGATAATATTGAGGAGTTTGTTTCCATTGTAGAAGACCCGGAATTTAAGAAATACTTTCCAGTGATTGGAGAAGACTTCCTGAAAACAGCTCCTAAAGGTTTCCCGAGAGATTTCAAGTACATTGATTATCTGAAATGCAAGGAATATGTCTGTTCCTATAATGTCCCCGATAACTTCTTTACCCAGCCGGATGTATTGGAGCAGATAGATAAGGTGTTCCGCCAATTCAAGCGGTTTGCCGATTTTATTAATTATACGATTGATGATTTTGAATAATACCTAATATATAAACTTTAAAATTGAACTTATATGATAGTAGATACTTTAGAAAATTTGGAGAAATATGCGTCTTTAAATCCTTTATTTGCACAAGCTATTGAATTTCTGAAATCTCATGACCTTCAAGCCATGGAAATCGGTAAGACAGAATTGAAAGGAAAAGATCTGCTGGTGAATATTGCACAAACCAAGCCAAAGACCAAAGAAGAAGCCAGATTGGAAACACATAATGAGTTTATCGATATTCAGATTCCATTGTCTGGAACGGAAATTATGGGTTATACTGCTGCTAAGGACTGTGTTCCCACAGATGCTCCTTATAATGTAGAAAAGGATATTACTTTTTTTGAAGGATTAGCCGAAACTTATGTTGCCGTGAAACCGGGAATGTTTGCTATATTCTTTCCTCAGGACGGACATGCTCCCGGCATTACCCCGGATGGTGTGAAGAAAGTAATCGTAAAAGTAAAAGCATAATCTAAATTCAATTCTGATATGGAAAAGACACTTAATCTTATTAAAAATGACCCTTGGTTGGAACCTTTTGCCGATGCTATTGCAGGTCGTCATCAGTTTGTGCTGAACAAGGAAGCCGAACTGACTAACAAAGGCAAACAGACTCTTTCGGACTTTGCGTCAGGTTATCTTTATTTCGGATTGCACCGTACCGATAAGGGGTGGACTTTCCGCGAATGGGCACCGAACGCTACGCATATATATATGGTAGGTACGTTCAATAACTGGGAAGAAAAAGCTGCCTACAAGTTGAAAAAACTAAAGAACGGCAATTGGGAAATTAACTTGCCGGCCGATGCTATCCATCATGGAGACTTGTATAAACTGAATATATATTGGGATGGTGGTCAAGGTGAGCGTATTCCTGCTTGGGCTACACGTGTAGTTCAGGATGAACAGACCAAGATATTCAGCGCCCAGGTATGGGCACCGGAGAAATCCTATAAATTCAAGAAGAAAACGTTTAAGCCCAGCACGAATCCTTTGCTGATTTATGAATGCCATATCGGAATGGCACAGCAAGAGGAAAAAGTCGGGACCTATAACGAATTCCGCGAAAAGATACTTCCGCGTATTGCTAAAGAAGGATATAACTGCATCCAGATTATGGCTATCCAGGAGCATCCTTATTATGGAAGTTTCGGATATCACGTATCCAGTTTCTTCGCCGCTTCCTCCCGTTTCGGGACTCCCGATGAGTTGAAGGCATTGATTGATGCAGCTCATGGGTTGGGGCTTGCTGTGATTATGGACATCGTTCATTCACACGCTGTAAAGAACGAAGTGGAAGGATTGGGAAACTTTGCCGGTGATCCCAACCAGTATTTCTATCCGGGCGGTCGCCGCGAACATCCGGCTTGGGATTCTCTTTGTTTTGATTATGGTAAGAACGAAGTGATTCATTTCCTGTTGTCCAACTGTAAATATTGGTTGGAAGAATATAAGTTCGACGGATTCCGTTTTGATGGAGTGACATCAATGTTGTATTATAGCCATGGATTGGGTGAAGCTTTCTGTAATTATGGAGATTACTTCAACGGTCATCAGGATGACAATGCAATTTGTTACCTGACATTGGTCAATGAACTGATTCATCAAGTGAATCCGAAAGCAATAACAATTGCAGAAGAAGTTTCCGGTATGCCGGGATTGGCTGCGAAAGTGAAAGACGGCGGCTACGGATTCGATTACCGTATGGCTATGAACATTCCTGATTATTGGATTAAGACAATCAAGGAAAAGATTGATGAGGACTGGAAACCTTCCAGCATGTTCTGGGAAGTAACCAACCGCCGTCAGGATGAAAAGACCATCTCTTATGCAGAGAGTCACGATCAGGCATTGGTGGGAGACAAGACAATTATCTTCCGTCTGGTTGACGCTGATATGTATTGGCATATGCAAAAGGGAGATGAAAATTACATTGTCAACCGGGGCATTGCTTTGCACAAAATGATTCGTTTGCTGACGTCTACTACCATTAATGGCGGTTATCTGAACTTTATGGGAAATGAGTTTGGCCATCCTGAATGGATTGATTTCCCGCGCGAAGGGAATGGATGGTCTTGCAAATATGCCCGTCGCCAGTGGGATTTGGTAGACAACCAGAATCTGACTTATCACTATATGGGTGATTTTGATGCGGAGATGCTGAAAGTAATCAAGAGTGTGAAAGACTTCCAGGCAACGCCTGTTCAGGAAATATGGCATAATGACGGTGACCAGGTATTGGCATATGGACGTAAAGATCTGATATTCGTCTTCAACTTCAATCCGAAACAGTCATTTGTTGATTATGGTTTCCTGGTAGAGCCGGGAGCATATGAAGTAATACTGAATACAGACAATGTAGTATTTGGCGGAAATGGTTTGGCAGACGACTCTGTTGTTCATTTTACGATTGCCGATCCATTGTACAAACAGGAAAAGAAAGAATGGCTGAAACTCTATATCCCTGCGCGTAGTGCCGTAGTGCTTAGAAAGAAGAAATAATAATTTGTTCTAAAATAAAGAACCCTCGCAGATATTCAATGATTTGCGAGGGTTTTCTTTATATACATCATCCTGCGACCAAGCTATGTCATTTGCTTTCGGATACATTTTTCTGAAAGTCACTTGCCCATTGTCGGGCGGGGTGCCTGCGAAAGCAGATATGGATAACAGCAAAAGCAACAAGAATACTCCAATATTAATTTTCTTCATAATCCTTGAGTCTGGAGGGTTGTTTATTTACCTAAAACAGCCTTTGAGAACATTTGTTTGAGCGATATACATAAAATAACCCGGTCATTATGAGGACCGGGTTGCAATGAACTTATAAATCTTAACTTTTACTTACCTTTCACTTAAAAAGTAATTTTCAGAATCTTTCCATTGTAGGCTCCGACCGATACATCTGTCGGTTTATATGGCAATAAGCAGATTTCTTCTTTTGCGCCACTTATCAGGTCTATAGCTTGATAAGACTCCATCTGAGGAATTTGCAAAAAGTCGAAAGCATGTGAAGGTACATTGATTGCCACATCTGCCAGTTGACTGTCGAAATTGACAATGAAAAACAATAATTCATTTTTGTATTTCCGCATAAAGGTGTATTGCTTACGTTCGTTGAAACGCCAGCCGTTTATGTTGGCATACATCAAGTCAAAGAATACTCCTTTGCTGATTGCCGGTTCCTCATTACAAAGTGTCAGTATCCTCTGATAGATATTATAGAGCCGTTTGTGGTCTTCAGTAAGCATCTTACCGTCAAATTTGCCACCATTGCGCCAGCGGCGGATTGTGTCTACGCTCCAATAGTCAAATATGGTAGTCCTTCCGTCTCTTCCGCTGAATCCTTCACTGTCCATTCCCATTTCTCCGAATTCTTGACCGAAATAAATCATCATAGGATTCGTATTCATGCATGCCGAAACAATAAGCGCAGGAATTCCTTTGCGCGGATTGCCTGCGAAGAAGTCGGAAGCAATACGTTGCTCATCGTGATTCTCGAGGAAATTAAGCATTCTCTTCTCTATTCCGTTCAGGCTTTGCCAGCAATGCGTGATGGCAGCAGCGGATTCATATCCGCATGCTACATTGCGCAACGTGTCATATAAGCCTACCTTATCATACAAATAGTCAAACTTGCCACGCATCAGATAGTTGCGGTATTCATTCGGATTGTAGACTTCAGCGATGAAAAGAATTTCAGGATAAGCCTCTTTTACTTGCGGAATAGCCCATTCCCAAAACTCAACGGGGACCATTTCGGCCATATCGCAACGGAAGCCGTCGATATCTTTAGACGCCCAGAAGAGAAGTATGTCCAACATCTTAATCCATGTGTCCGGAATCGGGGAGAAATGGCAGGTGCCACCATTCTGATAATCCACCCCATAATTCAGTTTGATGGTTTCATACCAGTCGGTGATATTAGGAGTGGCGTCAAAACGATTATTGCCTGTTGCTTTAGCAGGGAATTCGTGATAAGGTTCTGCGGCGCCGTCTTTCATATCAAACTGTGCATGAAGTTCCGCTTGTGGAATATAATAAAAATTATTATAAGGGCTGAAAGCGATGTTTGAGTCATCGTTGGCTCCCAGTTCCGTTGTGCCATCCGGTTGTGCGTCCGAATGATACTGGCGGGCTACATGGTTGGGGACAAAGTCTATGATAACTTTTAGTCCCACACGATGTGTTCGGTGCACCAAGTTCTCAAATTCCTTCATACGTCCCGGCACATCGTTTGCCAGATCCGGGTCAACATCATAATAATCTTTGATAGCATAAGGCGAACCGGCTTTGCCCTTCACAATAGCGGGATGATCCGGGCTGATGTTGTATCGGCGATAATCTGTCTGGGTAGCATGTTCGATAATTCCTGTGTACCAAATATGCGTACTGCCCAGTTTCTTGATTTCTCCAAGTGCTTTGAGAGTAAAGTCTGCCATTTTACCGCAACCGTTGGCAGCTATATCCCCGTTGTAGACGCAATGGTTATTATTATTGCCGAACAGGCGGGTGAACACTTGATAGATAATTATTTTATTCTCATCATTCATATAGAGTAGATTTTAATATTCGTATTCATTGTTCTTCTCGGAAAATAGGGGCTATTTCCATATTTTTCCTTTTTTTTCCAGTAATTGATTCAGTACTTCGTTGGCTGTATTATATCCTTGCTCAAATATTTCTTCCGCTTTTTCCAATTCTGTGTTACTGTATCCGTAGAGGTTGTAAGGTTCAATCAGTAAATCGCATTTCTCCCTTTCGGGGAAGGTGTTGGCACGGAACATAAAGTGGAATGAGCGCATGGCGATGCTGACAATATTCATTTTATAATCTTGTGCCATGATTGGACTTACATTGACTGCTACCACTTTGTTGCATACTCTGCGGAGGGTAGAAACCGGAAGGTTCATCATCAATCCGCCGTCTACGTAGTTCGTTCCTTCAATGTTGACCGGAGCGAACATGACAGGCATACAACACGAAGCGGCTACCCGTTCGGCGATGGAACCACGGTGAAAGTGAACCATACGTCCGTGGTCAAGGTCAGTTGCCGTAATGATTAAGGGAATCTGAAGGTCTTCCAGATTCTTTGCTTTTACATTGGTACGGAGAAAATCAATAAATTCGCAAAGGTCAAATAATCCTTTCTTGGGGATTACCAGTTTGGTCAGATCCTGAAATTTGTGCCCGGAAAAGTAGTCCAGCACTTGGTGAGGTTCATTACCGTCTGCGTAGAAGACTCCCGCAAGAGCTCCGGCGCTAACTCCGGAGATAATATCCGGTTTGATATCATGCTCTAAGAGAGCCTGCATTACGCCCAAATGAGCGAATCCTTTAATAAATCCTCCACTTAGAGCATAACCTAGCTGATACTTCCGGTTCGCCCAATTGTTTGTATATACCTCCATGAGTTTTTTTCTTTCTTTAATTCGCTACGAATTTAGTGAATTTATTGAAAGTAGAAGGAATATAACAGATAGTTTTTACTATGTCGGATGGAAACTTTACTCTAATGCTACGTCGGTCAGAACCCGAAATCGTCTATTTCAACCTTCTGCTCTTCGCTTTCTTTGAATCTGGATATGGTATAGCTTGATTTGTCCGCTTGGTCTTTGGCATCCTGTTTGGATAGTTTATCGGTGAATGACGGAGCAAAATCGGAAACGGAATGTTGTTTCCCAGGTTTGGCAAGCAGGTCTTTTTTCGGATTTATAGTGCCGTCCCTTTCTTCGGTACGAACAGGTTTGTCATATCCGCCTGTTCGAGAGTGAGTAATTCTATCTTTTTAGAAATACCGCCTGCATATCCTGTCAGGCTGCCATTGCAACTTACAACCCGGTGGCAGGGTATGATAATGCTAATCGGATTATGCCCCACCGCATTGCCTACCGCTTGCGTTGACATGGACGGCAGTCCGTTCCGATGGGCTATTTCTTTGGCAATATCCTTGTACGTAATGACTTTGCCGTAAGGGATTTCTTTTAATATTTTCCATACGGAGAGGCGGAAAGGAGTGCCTTCCAAGTGTATGTCAGGCATGAAGCCGGGATTCTTTCCGCTGAAATAGCAATCGAGCCATTCTTTGGTTTGCTCAAATACGGGCAATGTTTTTTCTTCGTGTTCAGGAGACAACGAAGCGGCAAAATATTTCTGCCCGTCAAACCACAAACCTGTCAAGGAATCACCGTCACTTGCGATTGTTATTCCGCCGATAGGGGAATGATATTTGTAAATGTATTGCATATAACGTTATATATAAGGTGGTGTCTTTTACAAAAGTAGCATTTTATTTTTTTAATAATATCTTTTTTACCTCTGTTTTTGAATATTCACCAGAAAGAAAACGAAGATAAGTTGCAGACATTGGCTCAATTACCGGATAGCTGCGTTGCGTCTGCCGATTGTCTGGAACAACAACGGGCTATTTTTGAACAATACAATGTATTTAGTCCGGCAATGATTGACGGCATTATCCGTAAACTGCGTAGCTATGAAGATAAGACACTGCGTGCGGACTTGGACGGAAAACCGCAGGAAATGCTTGATTTGGTTCATAAGTATTTCCATTGCGGATAGTTGTAATAACTGATATATAAAGAGGCTGTCTTCACATCAGGGAGTTCAGCCTCTTTTTTTGTTCATTTTACATTTTAGAAATTATTGCTGTCCGGTAAAACTTTGACATGATAGGAAATGGACTATTTTTATCTCATACAGCATGAAACAGACTCGTATAGATGTCTTTTAAGGGCTTTTTGATGCTTAATGCTACCAATTTCACATCGCCTCAAATGACAAGCCCTTTTTCGTAAAACAGGTGTAACTTATTATATTTGTAGAGAATATATGATTTTGTCGTTTTTTACCGGACAGCAATATTTAGAAATAAACCACTCAAAAATAACCTGTATCATAAGCAGTCGATAATAGAGGGAAAGAGCGTTAAGTATTGGCCTATTTTCATAAAAAAGATGTTTTGAGAAAAGAAAAAGGAGGGGGTATAGTGCATTATCTCCCAATAATGCTTTCCTTTGTGCCAACAACAATAAAAAGGTTTATTACGATTTGATTTTTTACGTGTATCTTCTCATTGATTTGAGCATATCCATCTCTAATTAAGATCTTCCCAGAACTTTCTTGTTGAATTATTAATTTTTTATATTTGTATTTTATGAATTTGTACATTGGAAATCTTAGCTATAACGTTAAGGAATCAGATTTGAGACATGTAATGGAAGAGTATGGAACGGTTGCTTCAGTAAAGTTAATCACAGATCGGGAAACAAGAAGATCAAAAGGCTTTGCGTTTATCGAAATGCCGGATGATGCAGAAGCTAACAATGCTATCAAACAATTGAACGGTGCAGAATATGTAGGTCGTTCAATGGTAGTGAAAGAAGCATTGCCAAAGAACTAATATTGAATAAATAGATAGTGATTGCTATTTGTTATGGCTCTGCAACATCCGTGCCCAAGGTTTTCCATTCGGCGGTTCACTCCGGACGCTTAATCTTGGTTAACGGACTGATAAAAAAACGAAAAAACAAGCTCCTTCCGGAGACTTCCCCACGATTCCGTTTTTTTGTCTTTTCCCCGCTTGTCCGCTGCTTTTTCGTCACTTCTCCGTATCACCTTCGTATCACCTTCGTTCCTTCTCCGTTCTAAAATTGAATAAATATTTACTTAATATCCGTGAAGAAACGAAAATGAATGCTTCATGAAGCGAGGATGGAGCGGAATTTGATGCTTGATTGTTAAATGATGTAAATAGATGGATGGTTTGTTGCGTTTTTCAAAATGCGGACAAACTATCTTCTATTGCGTTTGCATCCGTTAACAAAACGGGGCGCTTGTCGGAAAACTTTCTCCCGCCGGTGATTGTTGACTGCATTGAAGCATAATTACAGCGCGGTTGAGCCCCCATTTTACCAAGAACGGTATCGGATGAAAATAAAAAGTGTGTTGGCAGCTATTACCAACACACTCTATATCCTTTAAAAAGTAAGTCTGTCTTACGGATATTTATGCAATACCGTGAGCATTGACAGTACCGTCAATCTTTTTGATCAATCCTTGAAGTACGGCACCCGGACCACATTCTGTAAAATCAGTAGCGCCGTCGGCAACCATATTCTTTACTGATTGTGTCCAACGTACGGAAGCAGTCAATTGAGCAACCAGGTTCTTTTTGATTTCTGCAGGGTCGGTATGAGGAAGAGCATCCACATTCTGATATACCGGACATTTGGGAGTATGAATTTCTGTTGCCTTGATGGCAGCTTCCAGTTCTACTTTAGCAGGATCCATCACCGGAGAGTGGAAAGCACCGCCCACTTTCAACGGAAGGGCACGTTTGGCTCCGGCAGCTTTCATCAGTTCGCAAGCCTTTTCGATGCCCGGCACAGAGCCGGAGATAACGATTTGTCCCGGGCAGTTGTAGTTGGCAGGTACGCAAACTTCACCTTCTGCATTTACTGCTGCACAGATTTCTTCTACTTTCTCATCCGGCAGTGCGATGATGGCAGCCATGGTGGAAGGAGTCGCTTCGCAAGCCTTCTGCATAGCCATTGCACGTGCATACACAAGTTTCAATCCATCCTCAAAACTCAAGGCTCCGGCAGCTACCAAAGCGGAGAACTCACCAAGTGAGTGGCCGGCAGTCATTTCCGGCTGGAAGTCGTCGCCCATGCAAAGGGCAGAGATAACGGAATGAAGGAAAACGGCAGGTTGAGTCACTTTTGTCTGACGAAGGTCTTCGTCTGTGCCGTTGAACATGATATCTGTAATGCGATATCCAAGGATATCATTTGCTTTTTCAAACAATTCTTTTGCTAAAGCTGAGTTTTCATACAGGTCTTTACCCATTCCCACGAATTGGGCGCCTTGACCGGGAAATACAAATGCTTTCATATTTTTATTATTTAATTGATTTTTAATTGCGGGTGCAAAGTTACGTATTTTTATGATACGACCGCACAAAATGTACACATTTGCGCAATGGGGGCGGGAAAATGCCATAACGGACCGTTGCCGTGACCGATATGCAAGTCCTTTCCTGCAATGATAGCCTGAGTGATATAATTCTTGGCATGCCGGATGGATTCTTGCATGGGATAGCCTTTGGCCAGACAGGTGGCGATAGCAGAGGAGAGGGTACAGCCCGTTCCGTGCAGATTACGGCTTTCTATCTTTTTCTCTTTATATATATGGTATATGGAGTCGGCAGTATGTAGGAGGTCGCACATGTCGTCTCCTTCCAAATGACCGCCTTTTATTAAAAGGCTGGTATGGAAATTATCCGTCAATATTTCAGCTGCTTCCTGCATTTCCCGGATATTATGGATACTTTTGCCCGTGAGCACGGTGGCTTCGTCTATATTAGGCGTAATTAAGGTGGCAAGTGGCAGCAACTCTTTCTTTATCTCTTCGATGGTTTCGTCCGTCATTAGCTTTCGCCCGCTGGTAGATACCATTACTGGGTCGTACACGACATATTCCGGTCTGTACTTTTTCAGACAATCGGAAATGACACGGACAATCTGAATATCATGTACCATGCCTATCTTTATTGCGACAGGTTGGAGGTCTTCCATCACAGCCTCTATCTGCCCGCGGACAATTTCAGGGGACATAGCTTGCATGGTGCGTACTCCCAATGTGTTTTGTACGGTGACTGCGGTGATGGCCGATGCCGCATATCCGCCTAAAGCCGAGATTGTTTTTATGTCTGCCTGAATACCTGCGCCTCCCGAACAATCGGAGCCGGCAATGGATAAAATGACTGGATGATGTTCCATTTTAGATTTTTTAATATTTACTCTGCAAAGATAGAATAAAAAACGATAAGGTACAAAATGACATATCGTTTAAAGTACAATAAGTATCTTTGTTTCCGTTTAGTGGAATTTATATGAAAAGTACTGATAATAAAGCGTCCGTCCGGTTTTTGTACTTTATAAAATTATCCACTCGTGGAAATACTAAAATACATATTGTAATTCGTAAGATAACACTAACTATTCATATTGTATGATGTATGATATGTATTTCGATGAAAAACAATGTTTTATAGCATAATTCTTATTTTGTTTTGATGGTTTTTAGCCTCTATATTTGCATCGTCTTAAAGAAAAAGATATGCAGAATATACAGAAAAATACACCTTTGGCAAACAATCATATATCAGTAGACTGTGTAGTGATTGGTTTTGACGGAGAACAACTGAAAGTGTTGCTTGTAAAACGTGCAGGTGAGGATAATGGGGAAGTATATCATGATATGAAACTTCCCGGAAGTCTTATCTATATGGATGAAGCCTTGGATGAAGCAGCACAACGAGTTTTGTATGAACTGACAGGACTTAAAAATGTGAATCTGATACAGTTTAAAGCATTTGGTTCTAAAAACAGAACGAGTAATCCGAAAGATGTACGTTGGTTGGAAAGAGCTATGCAGTCAAAAGTGGAGCGTATTGTTACCATTGCATATTTGTCGATGGTGAAGATAGACCGCGCGTTGGATAAGAATCTGGACGATCACCAAGCTTGCTGGGTCGCTTTGAAAGACGTCAAGACATTGGCTTTCGACCATAATCTGATTATCCGGGAAGCGATGACTTATATCCGTCAGTTCGTAGAATTCAATCCTTCCATGTTGTTCGAGCTGCTTCCGCGCAAATTTACAGCCGCTCAATTAAGGACTCTTTTTGAGTTGGTATACGACAAAGCCGTAGATGTGCGCAACTTCCATAAAAAAATAGCCATGATGGAATATGTAGTTCCTTTGGAAGAAAAACAACAGGGAGTGGCTCACCGTGCTGCCCGTTATTATAAATTTGATAAGAAGATATATAATAAGGTAAGGAGGTAGACCCTGTTCAAGTATCAAGTATTAAGTATTAGGTGTTGGATGTTAAAGCATTAATTGTCGGACATTGAGCGTTAAATCGTAAATAGTAAATCGTTTAATCGTAAATAAAATTATGTTTCTATTAGGTTATGACATAGGTAGCTCGTCTGTAAAAGCGAGTTTGGTAAATGCGGAGACTGGTAAATGTGTATCCTCGGCATTTTTTCCGAAAACAGAAGCGAATATTATTGCAGTGAATCCCGGATGGGCGGAACAAGATCCGGAGAGTTGGTGGGAAAACTTAAAGTTGTCCACACAGGCTATTATGACCGAATCCGGAGTGAGTGCCGCCGAAATTAAAGCCATCGGTATCTCTTATCAGATGCACGGATTGGTTTGTGTTGATAAGAACCAGCATGTATTGCGTCCTGCTATCATTTGGTGTGACTCCCGTGCGGTGCCATACGGTCAGAAAGCGTTTGAGACAATCGGGGAGGAGAGATGTCTTTCTCATCTGTTGAACTCACCGGGAAACTTTACCGCTTCCAAGTTGGCGTGGATTAAAGAAAACGAACCTGCCATCTATGAGCAGATTGATAAGATAATGCTGCCGGGCGATTATATTGCCATGAAGTTGAGTGGAGAAATCTGCACAACTGTTTCCGGACTTTCGGAAGGTATGTTCTGGGATTTCAAGAACAACCGGGTGGCTGATTTCTTAATGGATTATTACGGATTTGATTCTTCTTTGATTGCAGATATTAAGCCGACATTTGCAGAACAAGGACGTGTAAATGCAATAGCTGCCAAAGAGCTTGGACTGAAAGAAGGGACACCGATTACCTATCGTGCAGGCGACCAGCCTAACAATGCCCTTTCCCTGAATGTGTTTAATCCGGGAGAGATTGCTTCTACGGCAGGAACATCGGGAGTGGTTTATGGCGTGAACGGTGAAGTGAACTATGATCCGCAGTCACGCGTCAATACCTTTGCACATGTCAATCATACCATAGATCAGACACGTTTGGGAGTATTGCTTTGCATCAACGGAACGGGTATTCTCAATTCATGGGTGAAACGCAACATTGCTCCCGAAGGAATATCTTATAATGAAATGAATGTATTGGCTTCCAAAGCTCCTATCGGCAGTGCGGGAATCAGTATCCTGCCCTTTGGCAACGGTGCCGAACGTATGCTGAACAATAAAGAAATCGGTTGCAGTATCCGTGGACTGGATTTTAATACGCATGGCAAGCATCATATTATTCGTGCCGCCCAAGAAGGTATTGTATTCTCTTTTAAATATGGCATTGATATCATGGAGCAAATGGGAATTCCTGTGAAGATGATTCATGCCGGACACGCTAATATGTTCTTGAGTTCTATCTTCCGCGATACTCTGGCGGGAGTGACGGGAGCCACTATCGAGCTTTACGATACGGATGGTTCCGTAGGCGCTGCGAAAGGTGCGGGCATCGGTGCAGGTATCTACAAGGATAATAACGAGGCGTTTGCTACACTCGACAAACTGGATGTGATTGAACCTAATGTGGCAAAACGTCAGGAATATGCTGACGCGTATGCCAAATGGAAATATCGCCTTGAAAAATCAATGGCAGGCAAGATACCGGCTCCGGTTCTTTCTTCAGATAAATAATTAACAATTTAAATAATAACCATTTTAAAAAATAAAAGAATTATGGCAACAAAAGAATTTTTCCCGGGAATTGAAAAGATTAAGTTCGAAGGTAAAGATAGTAAGAATCCGATGGCATTCCGTTACTACGATGCTGAAAAGGTTATCAACGGTAAGAAGATGAAAGATTGGTTGAGATTCGCTATGGCATGGTGGCATACTTTGTGTGCTGAAGGTGGCGACCAATTCGGTGGCGGAACAAAGCAATTCCCTTGGAATGGTAATGCTGACGCAGTTCAGGCTGCAAAAGATAAAATGGACGCAGGTTTCGAATTCATGCAGAAAATGGGTATCGAATACTACTGTTTCCACGATGTAGACTTGGTTTCTGAAGGTGCAAGCATCGAAGAATACGAAGCTAACCTGAAAGAAATCGTAGCATACGCAAAACAGAAACAAGCTGAAACTGGCATCAAACTGTTGTGGGGTACTGCCAACGTATTTGGCCATGCACGTTATATGAACGGTGCTGCTACTAACCCTGATTTTGACGTAGTAGCTCGTGCTGCTGTTCAGATTAAGAACGCAATCGATGCAACGATCGAACTGGGTGGTCAGAACTATGTATTCTGGGGTGGCCGTGAAGGCTATATGTCTCTTCTGAATACAGATCAGAAACGTGAAAAAGAACACTTGGCAAAAATGCTGACCATCGCTCGTGATTATGCTCGTGCCCGTGGTTTCAAAGGTACTTTCCTGATTGAACCGAAACCGATGGAACCGACAAAACATCAGTATGATGTAGATACAGAAACGGTAATCGGATTCCTGAAAGCTCATGGCTTGGATAAAGATTTCAAAGTGAACATTGAAGTAAACCACGCAACTTTGGCTGGCCACACTTTCGAACACGAATTGGCAGTAGCAGTAGACAACGGTATGTTGGGTTCTATCGACGCTAACCGTGGTGATTATCAGAATGGTTGGGATACAGACCAATTCCCGATTGACAACTACGAACTGACTCAGGCTATGATGCAAATTATCCGCAACGGCGGCTTGGGTAACGGTGGAACAAACTTCGACGCTAAGACTCGTCGTAACTCTACCGACCTGGAAGATATCTTCATCGCTCACATCGCAGGTATGGACGCTATGGCTCGTGCATTGGAAAGCGCAGCTGCTCTGCTGAACGAATCCCCATACAAGAAAATGCTGGCCGACCGTTACGCTTCATTTGATAGCGGTAAAGGTAAAGAATTTGAAGATGGCAAGTTGACTTTGGAAGATGTAGTTGCTTATGCAAAAGCAAACGGTGAACCGAAGCAGACTAGCGGCAAGCAAGAACTTTATGAAGCAATTCTGAATATGTATTGCTAATTAAAATCTAACATTAAGGTGGTAAAGCAGTGGTTGAACTGCTGCTTTATCACCTTCTTTTTATATCTAATCCAACTACTACACACTACTTTATCCAACTTAAAGAAACTATGAACAATACAACGAACGAAGGAAGCAAACTCTATTTGTATTCCATCACATCCGTTGCTATCCTGGGCGGACTGTTTTTCGGTTATGACACGGCAGTTATCTCCGGAGCAGAAAAAGGATTGGAAGCTTTTTTTCTTTCAGCCTCTGATTTCCAATATAACAAAGTAATGCATGGAATCACTTCTTCCAGTGCATTGATAGGTTGCGTACTTGGTGGTGCGCTCTCCGGTATTTTCGCTTCCCGTATGGGACGCCGTAATTCGTTGAGGCTTGCCGCTGTACTTTTTTTCCTTTCAGCATTAGGTTCTTATTATCCTGAGGTTTTGTTCTTCGAATACGGAAAACCAAATATGGACTTGCTGATTACGTTTAATCTTTATCGTGTCTTAGGCGGTATCGGCGTCGGACTGGCATCTGCCGTTTGTCCGATGTATATCGCGGAAATAGCCCCTTCCAACATTCGCGGAACACTTGTTTCGTGCAACCAGTTTGCCATTATCTTCGGTATGCTGGTGGTGTACTTTGTGAATTACCTGATTATGGGCGACCATCAGAATCCTGTTATTCTGAAAGATGCTGCCGGTGTTTTATCAGTAAGTTCTGAGTCTGATATGTGGACTGTACAAGAAGGATGGCGCTATATGTTTGGTTCGGAAGCTTTTCCTGCTGCATTTTTTGGCTTGTTATTGTTCTTCGTGCCGAAAACTCCCCGTTATTTGGTATTGGTACAACAGGAAGAAAAAGCCTTTTCTATTTTGGAAAAAATTAATGGTAAAGCAAAAGCTCAGGAAATCCTTAATGATATCAAGGCTACTGCTCACGAAAAGACAGAAAAACTCTTTACTTATGGAGTGGCAGTAATTGTTATCGGTATTCTTCTTTCCGTATTCCAACAGGCTATCGGCATTAATGCGGTACTTTATTATGCTCCGCGCATTTTTGAAAATGCAGGCGCAGAAGGTGGCGGTATGATGCAAACGGTTATTATGGGTATCGTAAACATCATTTTCACATTGGTTGCTATCTTTACAGTAGACCGCTTCGGACGTAAACCGCTATTGATTATCGGTTCTATCGGTATGGCAGTAGGGGCATTTGCGGTAGCAATGTGTGATAGCATGGCTATAAAGGGAATCTTTCCGGTAGTTTCGGTTATCGTATATGCCGCATTCTTTATGATGTCTTGGGGACCGATTTGCTGGGTATTGATTTCGGAAATCTTCCCGAATACAATTCGTGGCAAGGCAGTTGCCATCGCTGTAGCTTTCCAATGGATATTTAATTATATTATATCTTCCACTTTCCCGGCATTGTACGATTTCAGTCCGATGTTCGCATACAGCCTTTATGGAATTATCTGTGTAGCTGCCGCCATCTTCGTTTGGCGTTGGGTGCCCGAAACGAAAGGCAAGACACTGGAAGATATGAGCAAGCTTTGGAAGAAAAACAAATAAATTAGGTTAGTGTAATTTCATCAAGATTATGACATCATGTCAATGGTATGGTGTCATAATCATTTCTATACATATCTTTCAGAGAATCAATAGCTTATTTGTATTCATGTTCTCTTATAAATTCATCAGCTATATAGAGATTGCCATACAAATAGAGACCAGTATTTTTATTATGTAAGTCTGCGCAGGTTTTACTTTCATAAAATAATTCCAATGCTCTTTCGGGAGCAATATTCAGCCGTTTTGCCAGTTCGGCTGATATGCAGCCAATCCGGTTACTTAATATCATTTCTTGGATAACAGGAGATTTTACGGGGTCATTCTGCAGATTCTGTTCCATCATAACTAAGGTATTTATCAATTAATTCTTGGTTTAACAGGCAAATTTGATTGTTCGGCTGGTGCATAGCGAGACGTTGTAAAGCTACATCTGCATTCATTAATCCTGCCATATATAAATTTATGGTATCAATAACACGGTCGTTAGCTACACCACCTTCGATATAATCGTAATTAGCTGCCGGATTCAATCCTTTTCGGCTGTTTACTATAAATTCCAGCCATTCGGCATCGTAGGCTTTAAATATTTTGCAGCGTCCTTCTTTCAGAATTGTATCACGATCTAATTGATAGATGTTAATTAATGCTTTAGCCTGTCTCTTGGCCGATATAGCTATAGCCCATTTGGAAGCTTGCTCTTTAATGTTTGTAACATAGAATCCCTGCCCGAAATCAAGGTTTTTGCGTCCGAAGCCACAGATTGGATTAACGACTACTTCTGTTCCGCCGTGATATACAGTTATTTTCATTTTTTACTCTCCCATGTAGTTAAACACTCTATCATATTATCTGTCACATGTTCACGACTTTCGGTATGAAGTACCTCATAATTAGGTAGAATATAATTTGCTATCATCCCTACGGACTTCATTCGAGCGTATATTTCTTGATAGGATTTGCCGAGCCGACGTGCAGTCCCTTCAATGCAAGAAGCAACGAAAGCTAATTTAATTTCAGTAGGTGATAATTCTATAAGTTGTTCCATATTGTTACCATTTATGCAAATTCTACTTTATTTTGTTTACGTATTCCTATGCTTGGCATAAGTCCTATGCATACACAAATATAGAAGTATTACTTCATAAAACAAAAAAAATGGCAGATTATCCAATATAGGTAGGTCTGTTTTTTCTATGTGATTCAATATTTAAGTATAATGCTTTTTTATTTTGAAGACTGCTGGAACGATGTTTGCGAGGTCAGATTGAAGAAATAAAAATAGTGACGCTATCCTGTCACGATGGCGTCACTATATGCTTAGGATAGCGTCACTATGTGCCCCGGATAGTGACGCTATATTTTTACCTCGAAGAAGTTCCGCTTTCCAATATGCTAACGATAGAAAACAGGGTGAAACGGATTGCTCCTAATCCTGCTAAAATACGTGCCGGAATCCTGGTATTCTGCTACAAAATAAGCGGTATGGGAATGGCTGTTGCCTAATAAGATAAAAGCCCATATCCATGCGGTAAGGGAAATAATGGTTATAATAATTACTAATACCCGTCTTTGTCCTACAAAGAGAACGCTCCCTGTGGAACTTCATATCCTGTCGCTTTTGAATTGTTTTGTTTAGGGCACAAGCCGTTTATAATCATTAACTTCACATGATTCTGATTAAAAGTCATTGCTTTTTGCTCAACTAAACAAATGTTTTTGTAAATTTGCACCCTTAAAAACGGGGATACCCCTCAAAGTGTAAATTGTAATATAGTAAAATCGTAGATACAGCTATGAGTAAGAGATTTACTGAGTATTCGCAGTTTGACCTTTCACAGGTGAACAAAGATGTGCTGAAGAAATGGGACGAGAACCAGGTTTTCGCCAAGAGTATGACAGAACGTGATGGCTGCCCTTCATTTGTATTTTTTGAAGGACCGCCCTCGGCTAACGGTATGCCGGGAATTCACCATGTAATGGCTCGTACGATTAAGGATATTTTCTGCCGTTACAAAACGATGAAAGGTTATCAGGTAAAGCGTAAAGCCGGATGGGATACGCACGGACTGCCTGTGGAACTGAGTGTGGAAAAAGCATTAGGTATCACAAAGGAAGATATTGGTAAGAAAATCTCTGTTGCCGATTATAATGCTGCTTGTCGCAAAGATGTGATGAAGTATACCAAAGAGTGGGAAGACCTGACTCATCGGATGGGATATTGGGTGGATATGAAGCACCCTTATATCACATATGACAACCGCTATATTGAAACATTATGGTGGTTGCTGAAACAATTGCACAAAAAAGGACTATTATATAAAGGATATACTATTCAGCCGTATTCTCCGGCTGCCGGAACAGGGTTGAGCTCGCACGAGCTGAACCAGCCGGGTTGTTATCGTGATGTAAAAGATACAACTGCTGTTGCCCAGTTTAAGATGAAGAACCCCAAGCCGGAAATGGCAGAGTGGGGAACTCCTTATTTTATAGCATGGACAACTACTCCGTGGACATTACCTTCAAATACGGCTCTTTGTGTAGGACCCAAAATTGACTATGTTGCCGTACAGTCTTATAATGCTTATACCGGAGAACCTATTACGGTTGTTCTGGCAAAGGCTTTATTGAACGTACATTTCAATGCAAAAGCGGCAGACTTGAATTTGGAAGATTATAAGCCTGGAGATAAGCTTGTGCCATTCAAGGTTATTGCCGAATATAAGGGTGCCGACCTGATTGGCATGGAATACGAACAACTGATTCCTTGGGTGAAACCGGTTGAAGTGTCCGAAAACGGTACTTGGAAAGTTAGTGATAAAGCTTTCCGTGTAATACCGGGTGATTATGTGACTACGGAAGATGGTACGGGTATCGTTCACATCGCACCGACATTTGGTGCGGACGACGCGAATGTGGCACGTGCTGCCGGCATCCCGTCATTGTTCATGATTAATAAGAAAGGTGAAACTCGCCCGATGGTAGACTTGACTGGTAAATTCTATCTGTTGGATGAACTGGATGAGACTTTCGTAAAAGAATGTGTGGATGTAGACAAATATAAAGACTACCAGGGCGCATGGGTGAAGAATGCCTATGACCCTCAGTTTATGGTAGATGGCAAATACGATGAAAAAGCTGCGCAGGCTGCCGAATCTCTGGATATTGTGATTGCCATGATGATGAAAGCGGACAATAAGGCTTTCAAAATAGAGAAACATGTCCATAACTATCCGCATTGTTGGCGTACAGACAAACCGGTGCTTTATTATCCGCTGGATAGCTGGTTTATCCGTTCTACGGCTTGCAAGGAACGGATGATGGAACTGAACAAGACTATCAACTGGAAACCGGAATCTACCGGAACAGGTCGTTTTGGCAAGTGGTTGGAAAATCTGAATGACTGGAACCTGAGCCGTTCCCGTTATTGGGGTACTCCGTTACCAATTTGGCGCACGGAAGATAATACAGATGAAAAGTGTATCGAGTCTGTAGAAGAACTTTATAATGAAATAGAAAAATCGGTAGTTGCCGGATTTATGAAATCCAACCCGTACAAGGATAAAGGTTTCGTTCCGGGCGAATATACTGAAGAGAACTATGATAAGATTGACCTTCACCGTCCGTATGTAGACGATATCATATTGGTGTCGAAAGACGGTCAGCCGATGAAGCGTGAATCTGATTTGATTGACGTTTGGTTCGATTCGGGTGCTATGCCTTATGCGCAGATTCATTATCCGTTCGAAAATAAGGAATTGCTGGACAACCGCAAGGTATATCCGGCTGACTTTATCGCAGAAGGAGTGGACCAGACACGCGGATGGTTCTTTACGCTGCATGCTATCGCTACGATGGTATTCGACAGCGTGTCATACAAGGCTGTTATTTCTAACGGACTGGTGCTTGACAAGAATGGTAACAAGATGTCCAAACGCTTGAACAATGCTGTCGATCCGTTCACTACGATTGAAAAGTACGGTTCCGACCCGTTACGCTGGTATATGATTACTAACTCTTCTCCGTGGGATAACTTGAAGTTCGATGTGGAAGGAGTGGAAGAAGTTCGCCGTAAGTTCTTCGGTACTTTATACAATACCTATTCATTCTTCGCGCTTTATGCCAACGTAGACGGATTTGAATATAAGGAAGCCGACGTGCCGATGGCGGAACGTCCGGAAATCGACCGTTGGATATTGTCTGTATTGAACACATTGATTAAAGAGGTAGATGCTTGCTATAATGAATATGAGCCGACCAAGGCAGGTCGTTTGATTTCCGATTTTGTGAATGATAATTTGTCCAACTGGTATGTTCGCTTGAACCGTAAACGTTTCTGGGGCGGTGAATTTACACAAGATAAATTGTCTGCATATCAAACACTGTACACTTGTCTTGAAACAGTTGCCAAATTGATGTCTCCTATATCACCGTTCTACGCAGATCGCTTATATACAGACTTGATTACTGCAACAGGACGTGACAATGTGGTTTCCGTCCATCTTGCCGAATTCCCGAAATGTCAGGAAGAGATTATAGACAAGGAATTGGAAGCCCGTATGCAAATGGCACAGGACGTAACGTCTATGGTACTGGCATTGCGGCGTAAAGTGAATATCAAGGTTCGCCAACCGTTACAGTGTATCATGGTTCCGGTGGTAGATGAAGAGCAGAAAGCTCATATCGAAGCCGTGAGGAACCTGATTATGAACGAGGTAAATATCAAAGAAGTCAAGTTTGTTGACGGTGCTGCCGGTGTATTGGTGAAGAAAGTGAAATGTGACTTTAAGAAACTCGGCCCGAAATTTGGAAAACAGATGAAGGCAGTAGCTGCTGCAGTTGCTGAAATGTCACAGGAAGCCATCGCTGAATTGGAAAAGAACGGGAAATATGCATTGAACCTGGATGGGGCGGAAGCTATCATCGAAGCGACAGATGTAGAAATCATCAGCGAGGATATTCCTGGATGGCTGGTGGCCAACGAAGGCAAGCTGACTGTGGCGCTTGAAGTGACTGTTACCGAGGAGTTGCGTCGTGAGGGTATTGCCCGCGAACTGGTGAACCGTATTCAAAATATACGTAAATCGAGCGGTTTCGAGATTACAGACAAAATAAAAATAACAATCTCGAAAAATACGCAAACAGATGATGCGGTAAAAGAATATAATACTTATATTTGTAACCAGGTTTTAGGCACATCTTTGGAACTTGTTGATGAAGTGGAAAACGGTACAGAGCTTAACTTTGACGATTTCTCACTGTTCGTGAATGTGATGAAAAACTAATACTATCATTGATTAACATTTTTAAATTGTGAGATTATGGCAGAAAAGACTAGATACTCGGATGCGGAACTCGAAGAATTCCGTGCCATCATTATGGAGAAACTGGAATTGGCCCAACGTGACTATGAACAGTTGAAGAAGAGTCTGATGGGATTGGATGGTAATGATACCGATGATACATCTCCTACATATAAAGTGTTGGAAGAGGGAGCTAATACACTTTCCAAGGAAGAAACAACCCGTCTGGCACAACGTCAGCTGAAGTTTATCCAAGGATTACAAGCAGCTTTGGTACGTATTGAGAATAAGACGTACGGCATTTGCCGTGAAACCGGAAAATTGATTCCGGCAGAGCGTCTGCGTGCTGTTCCTCATGCCACTTTGAGCATTGAGGCCAAAAACAGTGGTAAAAAATAATAGATAGCTACACAAGCTACGAGTGACGAGCTACAAGTAGCTGCGCAAATTTTACGCACGGCACTTGTAGCTCGTTATGTTTAATTTATAATGAACACATGAAGAAATTATTCACGAAGGGAAGAATTACCCTTCTCGTCATCTTTTCCGTATTGATTATTGACCAGATTATAAAAATCTGGGTTAAAACTCATATGTACTGGCATCAAAGCAATCGTGTGACGGACTGGTTTTATATTTATTTCACCGAAAACAATGGTATGGCTTTCGGTATGGAAATCTTTGGCAAGTTATTCCTGACAACATTCCGTATCGTTGCTGTGGCATTGATAGGCTGGTATCTTTATAAAATAGTGAAGAAAGGCTTTAAAACCGGATATATTGTTTGTGTTGCCTTGATTCTGACCGGTGCATTGGGTAATATTATCGATAGTGTATTCTATGGAGTGATTTTCAACGAAAGCACACATTCCCAAATTGCGACGTTTATGCCTGAGGGCGGGGGATACTCTACCTGGTTCTACGGTAAAGTAGTGGATATGTTTTACTTTCCAATCATAGATACGAACTGGCCTACGTGGATGCCGTTTGTAGGTGGGGAACATTTTATATTCTTCAGCCCGATCTTTAATTTTGCGGATGCCGCCATCAGTTGTGGTATCATTGCTTTGTTGCTCTTTTATAGTAAATATCTGAATGAGTCTTATCATTCGATGGATAAAGATAAAAAGGAAGCTACGGATCATGAAAAATAAATTTCGGTTTCATCTGTGTCTTGTCTGCATGCTTGCGTTTGCGGTAGCCGGGTGTAAAGTGAAAAGACCCAATGATGTAATTTCGGAGTCGAAGATGGAGAATCTGCTGTATGATTATCATTTGGCAAGATCCATGGGAGACAATCTGCCTTATAGCGAAAATTATAAGAAAGCATTGTACATAGATGCTGTTTTTAAGAAGTACGGGACTACACAGGCTGCGTTTGATTCATCTATGGTATGGTACACACGTAATACAGAAGTGCTATCAAAAATTTATGATAAGGTGCGGAAACGTTTGAAAGACGAACAGGAATTTGTCGGTGACCTGATTGCCAAACGTGACAAGAAGCCGAAAATGACAAAACCCGGTGATAGTATCGATGTTTGGCCGTGGCAGCGCATGGTGCGCCTGACCGGTGAAAGGATGAATAATCAGTATGTATTTGCTTTGCCGACCGATTCTAATTATAAAGACCGCGATACTTTGGTGTGGGAAGTGAACTATCGTTTTCTTGAACCGATGCTTGCCGATTCTTTGAGAGCCGTTACTATGGCGATGCAGGTAATATACGAGAAAGATACAATCAATCATTGGGAGACTGTGACCGGACCGGGTATTCAGCAGATACGTTTGTTTGCAGATACATTGGGGCAGATGAAGGAGATAAGAGGCTTCATTTATTATCCGGTAGAAAACCCAAAGAAGGCAGGAGCGTTATTGGCAGACCGATTTACGATGACCCGTTATCATTGTACGGATACACTTGCTTTTGCTGTCCGTGATTCATTGAATAAGACAGAAGCTTTGCGGGTGGATTCATTGAAGAAACTTTCTGATAAAGAGAAAACCGATTCTTTGCATAAGGTAGTAAAAGATAATAAAGATGAATTGCAACGTCTGACACCGGAAGAGATGAACCGTCGCCGTACGGGAACACATCGTGAAAAGAAGCCGGAACAGATTGAAGTAGAACAACATATCCAGCAAGAAAGGCTGGAGCAAAGAAGAGAACGGCAGATGAACCAACGTAAAAGACAACAGCAAAGAAACCAACCCCGTTAATTATTATGAAACGATTTGCATCTCATTATTTACTGATACCTGACATTGGATTTATAAAGCAGCAGGTGGTGGAGATAAATGATGAAGGAATTGTCCAAAATATATTCCCATTGACTGAAGAAATAGAGTCTGTCGAATGGATGCCGGGAGTTATAGTTTTGTTTCCTGTGAGTCGGATGGAAGAAATAGAAAACACTGGGATGAATTTGAAAAACATCCCAGTGTTTCAATTAAATCTTCCTGTTGCTGCCAATCAACCTTCCCATTGTTTGGGGAAGTTTCTTGATGAGTTTCAAAGGCGGGGAGAAGCCTTGCTCCCTTATTTATTCTATCCCTTTGATTTTATTTCCATGCAGCCTGTCGACGGAACTCGGCACAGATTACTGCGGTAGCAATGGCTACATTCAGTGATTCGGAAGTTTCCTGCCCTTGCGGATAATTGGGTATATATAGCTTCCGGTTGATTAATGTTTCCACTTCTTTCCCTATACCGTTTCCTTCATTTCCCATAACAATCAGTCCGGTAGTGGATAATGGCTGCTCGTACATGTTTTTCCCGTCTAGAAAAGTACCGAACACAGGAGTATTATCTCCGAGTGAACGGATAAAATCCGGAAGAGAAGTATAATGTACCTTTACCCGTGCGATTCCGCCCATGGTTGCCTGCACTGTTTTGGGATTATACACGTCTACCGTATTTTGTGAGCAAATGATATGCTCGATACCGAACCAATCAGCCAACCGGATAATGGTACCCAAATTTCCGGGATCCTGAACATCGTCCAATGCCAGGCAAAGGGAGTGGCAGGCTACTTCCGGATTGAGGGTATATTGGGGCTGCTCAAAAATAGCAAGTACCTGTTGGGGAGTTTTCAGCAGGCTGGCTCGTGAAAGTTCTTCCTGAGAAACTTCCACAAGTTCGTTTGCATGAATATCCGTGTGCTTTTGGAGCCATAATGAAGTGGCAGCCAAAAAACGACAAGGAAAATGCTCAAGCAAATCGCCTACCAGTTTGGGACCTTCGGCAAGAAAAACTCGTTCTTCCTTACGTATTTTCTTCTGTTCCAGCGAGTGGATATACTTTATTTTGTTTTTACTCAGTGATGCCATAAATTTGATATTCTTTTGCAAAGCTATAAAGATATTTCCAATCTATCCTCACTTTGCCCTCTTTTTCTTAATTTATTTTCCTCATCGGAAAATATAATTTATCTTTGTAATCGTATTTTTTATACTATCGACGTAAAAACCGTATGAGGAGAAATTTCCTTTTTTTGATTGCTTCCGCTGCTGTCCTGTCACTTGCTTCGTGCACTGCCACTAAGTTTGTGCCGGATGGTTCTTATTTGTTAGATGAAGTCAAGATTCGTACGGACCAGAAAAACATCCGCCCTTCTTCTTTGCGCATGTATGTGCGTCAGAATCCTAACGCCAAGTGGTTCAGTTTGATAAAGACGCAGCTTTATGTCTATAACCTTTCGGGACGCGACTCTGCCAAATGGGGGAATAAGTTCTTGAGAAGAATAGGGGATGCCCCTGTGATATACAGTGAGGAAGAAGCGTTACGTTCTGAAGAAGAGATTACTAAAGCTGTACATAATATGGGATATATGGCGGCAACGGTGAAACGTTCGACGAAGATAAAAAAGAAAAAGATAAAATTATATTATGATGTGACAGCGGGAAAACCATACATTGTCCGAACTATTAAATATGACATAACTGACCCTAAGATAGCCGGTATCCTGAAAAGGGATTCTGCCGGAGGCCTGCTGAAAGAGGGAATGGATTTTGATGTCAATATATTGGATGCGGACAGGCAGCGTATCACGGACAGACTGCTGCGGAATGGTTACTATAAATTCAATAAAGACTATATTGGTTATACTGCTGATACAGTACGCAATACTTATAATGTAGATTTAACCCAATCTTTGCGACCATATAAGCCTCATGCCAGTGATTCTGCAAGAGCGCACCAGCAATATTGGATAAACAAAATTAATTTCATTACAGATTATGATGTGTTGCAGTCTTCGGCGATGAGTAGTGTGGAAATCAATGATTCTGTTCATTATAAAGGATATCCGATTTATTATAAAGATAAGCTGTACCTGCGCCCTAAAGTGCTTACGGATAATTTGCGTTTTAGCTCCGGAGATTTGTATAATGAACGGAACGTGCAACATACATATTCCAGTTTCGGACGTTTGCCTGCATTGAAATATACTAATATCCGTTTTGTCGAAACTCAGATAGGCGATTCGGCGAAACTTGATTGTTATGTGATGTTGACTAAAAGCAAGCATAAATCCATAGCTTTCGAGGTTGAGGGAACTAACTCTGCCGGTGACCTGGGGGCGGCGGCCTCCGTCTCTTTCCAGAACCGGAACCTTTTTCGTGGTTCGGAGACTTTTATGATAAAGTTCCGTGGAGCTTATGAAGTGATTTCCGGTCTGCAGGCAGGTTATTCGAATAATAACTATACTGAATATGGGGTAGAGACAAGCATTAATTTCCCTAACTTCCTGTTTCCTTTTCTTTCTTCGGACTTTAAGCGGAAAATCCGCGCTACTACGGAGTTTGGATTACAGTATAATTATCAGTTGCGACCTGAATTTCTGCGCACGATGGCTTCTGCCAACTGGAGCTATAAATGGAGTCAACGTCAAAGAATACAACATCGTATCGATTTGATTAACATAGGTTTCCTCTATTTGCCGCGTATTTCCGAAAAGTTTAGGGAGGATTATATAAATAAGGGGCAGAATCAGGTTTTCCAATATAATTATCAAGACCGATTGATTATAAATATGGGATATAGCTATAATTATAATAGTGTAGGCGGTTCTATTGTAAATAATACAATTGCTGCCAACTCATATTCTATTCGTTTTAATTTCGAATCAGCCGGAAATATAATGTATGCTTTGTCCAAAGCAACGAGTATTCGTAAAAATGATAATGGCGAGTATGCAATACTGGGGATTCCTTATGCACAATATCTCAAAGGCGAATTCGATTTTGCTAAAAACATAAGAATAGACCGTCGTAATTCATTTGCATTTCATGCAGGTGTAGGAATTGCGGTTCCTTACGGAAATGCAAAAACAATCCCGTTTGAGAAGCAATATTTCTCAGGTGGAGCTAACAGTGTCCGTGGTTGGTCTGTACGGGATTTGGGACCGGGTTCTTTTGCGGGAAATGGGAATTTGTTGGACCAATCCGGTGATATTAAGCTGGACGCCAGTATCGAGTATCGGAGTAAATTATTTTGGAAGTTCCAGGGAGCGGTATTTGTAGATGCCGGCAATATCTGGACTATAAGAAGCTATGCGAATCAGCCGGGTGGCGTTTTCGAGTTTGATAAGTTCTATAAGCAGATAGCGGTGGCTTACGGATTAGGGCTGCGGCTCGATTTGGATTTCTTCATCCTTCGTTTTGACGGGGGGATGAAAGCGGTTAATCCAGCTTTTGAGACAAGGAAAGAACATTTCCCTATTGTCCATCCTAAATTTAGTCGTGATTTTGCTTTCCATTTCGCAGTGGGATATCCTTTTTAATCAGCCATTTATCATATTCCCTTGTTAGTTCGAGCGTATCTTGCAGGGTATTTATCTGCTTCGTTTTTCCATTAACCGGATTTATGATAAGCACGTTCTTTATTTGGCAGACAACTGTGGCTCTTTCGGTATTGGCATCTATTTCGCTTGAAATAACTGTGGCTTTAGCAGCTCCTTGTGTTTTTAATTGATTCAAGTGGACTTGCCGGACATTAGATGCCCAAAAACTAAGGTAGGATAGGGAAGACGGAGTACTCAACTCTTGGGCTACCGGATAATTGAAGTTATAGAAGGCTTCACAGAAATCTATAGCCGTTTGTTCTATTTGAGTTTTGGGTGTTTGTTGCTGGCATGATAAACATATGAATAATAAGGATGAAAGGATAATTATGTATAGCTTATTCATAATATGAAAGAAATTTGTAGAATAGAATGATAATGAAAAAGGAGATGAAACTCACTTGGACAGGTTTCATCTCCTTGATATTTGTCTTTTGTTTATTAGCGGGCCGCAAACATCAGGTTGCTTGTTGTAGCCTGGCGAGCTGCCATCATACCTTGGGCATCCAAGGTTACATTCATTTTTTCACCGTTTGGTAAGAACAAATCGGCTGTGCCGTCATTGTTCATCTTTATCAGTTCCGTGCTTTCACCGTTTGCTACAACATTCCAAGTATTGGCTTCTTTGTTGTAAATCAGATCCATGGAAGCAGTTTCACCTTCTTTTGTGATAGAATAACCATTCTCTAGCGTTTTCACCATGTAGTTGCCATTTTCTCCTTTTACTTTCTTCACGTCACCTACATTAGCCATCGGATTAGAGCCACTCCAGAATTCAATAGAGTTGATTACTAGAGCGTCTGCCACATAAGCTACTCCGTAAACCGGAATGATGTTGAAAGCCAAAAATACAAGTTCGTTTACAAATTTGTTTCCAACAGACTGGTTCCAGGAAGACAAGCGATTGAATAAACTAAATGAACCTACGCAAGAACTGAATAATAGGCTGCCGCTAAGTACTACTGCGACTAAAGACAGTTTCCCTCTTTTCATGTCAAAATGTTTTTGATTAATAAAAAATGTTTATATATTCTCTTTTAGATGTATGCAAATATAGTATTTTTTTATTAATCAACGTTATTGTTCCTATTTTTTGTATGATTTAGATTTTCGCCGTTGTAATTCGTTCCCGATAATATGGTCGATTGAGAATTTACCGGGACCGGCAATATATATGATTATAAATACGATTAAATAAATGAAGGCCATTTCTTTAACTGCAAATGCATCATTCGCGTGAACGATAAAGAAAGCCACGATCATTGTAAAAATCATCGGAATCATTGCCAACCGGTACAGGAAGCCGACGATAAATGCCATTGAACACACAAGCTCGCCAAAAATAGCCAGTCCGAGAGATATTGGACTTCCTATTCCCAAAGGATCAGGAAAGACCGCCGATAGTTCCTGAAAATTGCTCCATTTCTGAATGCCATGGTTCATTAATAATATTCCGAATATTATCCGGACTGCCAGCAGCAACAAAGAAACTTTTGTTGTATTGGGCTTGGTAGGAAATAAAAAATTGTAAATCATAAGTTGTCCTATTTTTAAGTTCATCTCTATTTGCAATAAACGTAAAATATCGTTAGTTTGTTCTATGCTGATGATAAAAAACAGAAAGGTCTGATATTGAAAAGAAAGTAATAACTTTATTCATGAATAAATAAACTTTGTATCTTTGTCGAAAAATAGAATAGATATGACGCAACATTATGACAATGAATCAGTTCAGGAACTGCTGGGCTGGGCGAAAAAAATGCTTGAGACTAAAAATTATCCGACTGAAAAATATCAGCTTAACAAGTGTACTACTATTATTGATGGTAAACAGTATTTGGAATCTTTAATCGCGATGATTGACAGAAACTGGGAAAATTCTACTTTTCATCCCATTATTGAACAGTTATGGGAATTTAGGGAGAAATGGGAGAATAAAGAAGCATAATAGAACATACGAATGGTATTGCCTATAAATATATGTGCACTCTAATCACGCTTGATGAGAGTGCACAATTTTCAAAATAAACATATAATACTCGTGATTTTAATAAGGGCACGAGAAATAAGGGGATGCAAATATACACCGAATAGTCGCAAAAATCGACTGTTTAGTCACATTTTTAATCAAAATAGGCAAAATTCACATTTATTTGAGCGTCTAAAAAGGTAGCCATCTTCTTTTCTTTTTCAAGGATGTTTTTTCCTCTTCTCCATTTTGACTGTATATATCTGCGAATGTCTTTTTTTCTTTTATCATTTCATAGATAACTCCCCAGTCCGGCAGTCCGCCCAAATTGCGGTCGTCTATAAACATGTCGGCTTTCAGCTTTCGGGAGAAGCCTTGGTGGTCTTTTTGTTCTTCAGGATAATCCTTGTTGACAGCATAAAACTCCAAGCCTCTGGCTTTGCACCATTCGACAGCTTCGTCCAAAAGTGAACCTTCGCGCACACTCCACAATATCAAACGGTGCTTTTCTTGTTGCAACAACTTCAGTGTATCTACTGCGAATGGAATTTCTTCACCAATACGCGGGTAACGATGCTCTACAATCGTTCCGTCAAAATCAACAGCTATAATCATAGTTCTTTTTTAATACCTAATTTTAGACAAAGATACGGACAGTAAATCAAAAAAACGTATCTTTGTTCCGAATTAACATTATAATAAAAATTATCACTACATGAACAATTCCCCTCAGCGTGCTGCCAAAGGCTTTACGAGAGCATTTTGGGTTAGCAACACAGTCGAACTGTTTGAACGTATGGCGTATTATGCCGTTTTTATCGTTCTCACTATTTATCTATCTTCTATTTTAGGTTTTAATGATTTTGAAGCAAGTATGATTTCCGGTCTTTTCTCCGGCGGGTTATATCTGCTTCCTATTTTCTCCGGTGCTTATGCCGATAAGATCGGTTTCCGAAAATCAATGATTATAGCGTTCTCTTTATTATCTGTCGGATATTTGGGGCTAGGAGTTTTGCCTACTTTATTAGAGACGGCCGGATTAGTAAGTTATGGCGCGACGACCCGGTTTAACGGTTTGCCTGATAGCTATTCCCGTTGGATGATTGTGCCTGTCTTGTTTATTCTTATGGTGGGTGGTTCTTTCATCAAATCCATTATTTCAGCTTCTGTGGCTAAGGAGACAACAGAGGCTACCCGTGCCCGCGGTTATTCTATTTTTTATATGCTGGTGAATATAGGTGCTTTCACCGGTAAGACGATTATTGATCCTTTGCGGAATGTGATTGGCGAGCAGGCATATATCTATATCAATTATTTTTCTGGAGCGATGACTATTATTGCTTTGCTTGCTGTTGTTTTTCTTTATAAATCCACTCATACGGCAGGAGAAGGAAAGAGCCTTCATGAGATCGGGCAGGGGTTCATGAGAATTATAACGAACTGGCGTTTGTTGATTCTTATACTGATTGTCACAGGATTCTGGATGGTGCAACAACAACTTTATGCCACGATGCCGAAGTATGTGATTCGTATGGCCGGCGAAACGGCAAAGCCGGGTTGGATTGCCAATGTGAATCCTTTTGTGGTGGTATGCTGTGTTAGTTTTATCACACGTCTGATGGCAAAGCGTAGCGCTATCACTTCAATGAATGTGGGAATGTTTTTGATTCCTGTTTCAGCTTTGCTGATGGCATGTGGAAACCTGCTCGGCAATGACTTGCTTTCCGGGATAAGCAATATTACGTTGATGATGGTGACAGGTATCGTTGTGCAGGCACTTGCCGAATGTTTCATTTCGCCACGCTATTTGGAATATTTCTCTTTGCAGGCTCCTAAAGGGGAAGAAGGGATGTATTTAGGATTCAGCCATCTGCATTCTTTCCTTTCGTCTATCTTCGGTTTCGGATTGGCGGGAATCTTATTGACCAAATATTGTCCGGATCCAGCCTTGTTCGAGACACGTGCAGCATGGGAAGCTGCTAGCGCAAATGCACATTATATATGGTATTACTTCGCTGCAATTGGTCTGATTGCTGCTATAGCATTACTATTATTTGCAAAGATCACCGAATCCATCGACAAAAAGAAGAAAGCTAATCAGTAAATTTCTCCTTTTTTTACGTATATTTGCCGTCACTTTGCTGTAAAAGTTGACGGCATTTTTATTTTTTAACAAAGAAGATAAAACATGAAAGTAAAATTTATAAGCTTAGCGAGTGGCAGTAGTGGGAACTGTTATTATCTAGGCACTGAAACCTATGGAATACTGATAGATGCTGGGATTGGTATTCGTACTATAAAAAAGACACTGAAGGATTTCAATATCTTGATGGATAGTATCCGTGCCGTATTTATTACGCATGATCATGCGGATCATATCAAGGCTGTAGGCCATTTGGGTGAGAAGTTAAACATTCCGGTTTACACAACGGCACGTATTCATGCAGGAATCAATCGCAGTTATTGTATGACGGAGAAGCTTAGTTCGTCAGTTCGTTATTTGGAAAAACAGGAACCTATGGTTTTAGAGGATTTCCGCATTGAATCTTTTGAGGTTCCGCATGATGGTACGGATAATGTGGGATACTGCATCGAAATAGATGGCAAAGTATTTTCTTTTTTAACTGACCTTGGGGAGATTACTTCTACAGCAGCTCATTATATTGGCAAGGCACATTATCTGATTCTGGAAGCTAACTATGATGAAGAAATGCTCAAAATGGGTCCTTATCCTCAATATCTGAAAGAGCGGATCACAAGTAAGACCGGACACATGAGTAACTCGGATACTGCTGAGTTTTTAGCGGAAAATATCACGGAACACTTGCGATATATCTGGTTATGCCACTTGAGTAAAGATAATAATCATCCGGAGTTGGCTTTTAAAACTGTAGAATGGAAATTAAAGAACAAAGGTGTTATTGTTGGCAAAGATGTGCAACTGCTTGCTTTAAAGCGAAATACGCCTTCCGAGCTTTATGTGTTCGAATAAAAGCGAAAAAAATATAGTAAAAAAGCTGCATTATTGTTTGGTCAAATAAAATAAAAGACCTACTTTTGCAACCGCAAACGAGGAAATAAGCACTCTTAGCTCAGTTGGTAGAGCAACTGACTCTTAATCAGTGGGTCCAGGGTTCGAGTCCCTGAGGGTGTACTAATTCCGAAGTTGCAACACAAATTTAATGTTGCACTCTTAGCTCAGTTGGTAGAGCAACTGACTCTTAATCAGTGGGTCCAGGGTTCGAGTCCCTGAGGGTGTACAAAAAGGAGATGGCTAAAGTTATCTCTTTTTTTGTTATATAGGTGTATAGGGGCAGTCCGACAACGAATTGGGGGCAGCCCGAAAATTTAAACATAAAATTGGAGTGGCTCATCTATATTCATAATCCATGCTATTGATATCTGAACCTTCGCTTTTTAAGGTGAGGCTTGGGCGTTGAAAATAAAACCCGGCTACTGATTTTCAGTAGCCGGGTTGTTACGTTATTATGTTTGATTTTTATCAAACAATAAGAATTGGTTTTGTGACTATCTTGGGGTTATAATAAGATGTGATATCTTATTAGTCTTCCCATTGGTCTGGAAATTCACCTTCATCAATATCCAAATTTGGGTCTCTCGGTACCTCCACTTCTTCTTCAGATTCAGACCAGGCTTCGACATCTACAGTAAATTTGATTTCTCCTGTTATAACAGACTCACCTTTGTTTTCATCTTCAGTAGGATCCACAAAGCCTGCTCCTGTAGTAAAGTCCAAAGTATACACGTATTTTTTTCCAGCTGCCCACTCAATTCCAACAGGTATGGCAGCCCATGCATAGTCTCTTTCATCACCATCGAATGGGTATACTAATGCGCCAGCTTTGGTTGTGACCCGTACAAGTACTGAGAGGTATGCCTTTTTGTTTGTATTGTCAGAATCTTGTGGTTGCCATGCTTCTAATCTTTGCGGAAGTAGCATGGCATTATCTCCGGCCATAAATGAAGTAGCTTCTGCTGATAATTCTGTTGGATCAGCATCATCAGCATACACTTTTTCATATATTGCCACATCAACATCTTCATCCTCTGAAAGTTCCCATGTTCCATTTTTAAAATCAAAGGAAGCTTTTGAACAAACTTTTCCAATACGTATACCTTTTACTTTGAAATCATAGCTTGTATTTTCGCTTTTACCCTTAATTTCAATCTGTGAAAGACGATGGGCGAACTTCAAAGCTACACCTAATTCTGCATCATTCTTGCTACCTGTGGCATTTGCAGTAATAAAGTCTACTTGTTTGGAAATCTCTTCAGCAGGTGAAAAGTCAAGGGTAAGATTTTTATTTGTATTGTCAGTCTTAACGATGGTTCCTAAATCTGTCGCAGAAGGAGCATAAGCGTAAAAAGTCAAACTTGAACCATCACCAGGGTAATAATATTTATCCTCTGATGTAAAATAAGTACTTTCTCCTTCTTCCTCTGCCTCTGTTCTTTTGAACTCTAAGTTTTCGAAATACGGAAAATTTAATTTGTTCTCGTTAAACGCTGTAACATAGAATTTGTCAAGGTTGGCAGTGGTTGTTTCTGTGGCACGTGTCGCCATTGCAGTACGGAAGTCGATAGCTCGCTCAGTACCAGTGTTGATTTCCAAAGTTTCGTCGTTTGAACACGATGTCATGGCAATTGCTGCCATAGCTGCTAAAAATAATTTCTGTTTCATAAATAAAAAAATAAAAATTTAATTAGAAATAAAAATTTAGTTGTGTGAATTAATTATGATTTGTTTACATCTCGATGTCTACTTCTATATCCTCCCATTCGTCAACTGAGGGGTCGAAACCACCGCCATCGACGATCGGCTTCGGAATTGGTAATTTTTCCAACAGGATATGCACATGCTGTGGGTTCGGAGCTGTATGGAACTGTTTGGTCACATCATATGTGTAGTACCATTTGCTGCCATCTGCCAACACGGTGTAAACAACCAATTTATGGCTGTTCTGAGTGAACGGGCAGTGACCGAAACTCTGTATCCCACCTGTTATGGTTGTCTTGTCGGCCGACATGGCGACCCCGAAGGGGATTGTGACCCGTTCTTCGGACAACGCGTTCGGTCCTATGCCCGGCAACATGCCGCCTGCCATGGTTGAGATAGAGGCGCTGACGCCCGATACATATTTCAGGTTTTCAGCATTTCGGATTTCGATGGTACATGTGTGTATCGATATTTCCGGATAAAGCGTAAGCGATTGACCGTCGGTAGCTTTTTTCAGTTGTATGTTTTCCGTATGGTCGCTCCACACACGGTCCGGCTCCAATGCCACACGTTCGTTTTTCGTCCCTTCGGCGCGGGGCGCATTTTGAGAGGGCACACCCAATGAAGAAAGACGTGACAGGAGTGCTGTCGTGCGCGTCGTCACCTCGAAAGTTGTTCTTTTATCTGTGTTGCGGTAGTAGATGCCTTCTGTGTCGCTGTTCAGGCACAATGCGTCATAGTGTCCCGCCGGTACCCGGATTTTGCCGCCTTTATGACCTGCGAACTCGTAACGCAGCGCCTTGCCACCATCCTGTGGAAACAGGTAGAGCGACATGGATTTGGGAGACGCGTCGGGGGCTTTCGCCCAGTCGAAGACAACCTGTAGCTGCGTTGTGTGCGGATGGTCGTGGCATAGCTCTTTGTGCTCACATCCCACCATCAGCAGGGATGTTGTGAGATAAAGCATATGGGTGGAGAAACAATGTGTCTTTTTCATCGTTTACCTCCTTTCCCGTTGCAACTATTGCGTCCGACGAACCACACCAACGATATTTCCGCTTTCGTTGGGCCAAACCAGCGACGCTGTTTGGTACTTTGCCACACATTACACCCATCAAGAGGCAGGTATTCATGATATTGCCCCGTCATGTAACCTGCACCAAGCGTGAAGTCGATGCTAAGTTTTCGGTTGACAGGTAGTGAATAACCATACTCCAATCCTACAGTATAATTAGCTTTATCTAACAGTGTACCACCCGGTGTTCCTGCCATATAGCCACGACCGCCGGTTTCGAAATCATAAGTCAATATTTGGCTGTAGATGCCAAGGTGATGCCCGGTGAGTGGATTTTTGGTTGCACGACGACCAATATATTTACGGATGCCCAATTCACCTCCATATATACGCCAGTAATTATGGCGCGTGTCGTTTTTCCACCATGAGTACATCCAGTTGCAGCCGACAGACCATCCTTGCCCGATGTGCAATTCCGCACCTATGTTGGGAATAAGAAGTGCATCGTAGAGCATATTGGTTTTCAGAACCATACAGAAAGGCTTGAGTGGTGCTGACACTGGAGCTGTGTGTGTGCTCTCTAAACTCATAGGTAGAGTCTCAACTTTTGGAGCAGGGTGATTGGCTATAGCAATAGGCCGCTCCAATTTTGGCAGGCGCTCGAATTCGCAGTATATATTTACATTCGCACTTCGCAACTCAGGAAAGAAGTGTCTATACATATACTTATAGGGTTGTCCACCGTGTTGCGTTTTCAACTGCTGCTTGCATTCGTCTTCGATTCCGCTGTTACATGACACCTGTTTTGGCATGGTGTGTAAAATCTCAAGAACTTCGTCTTTATAAGACATATCCGATGCTGAGACTAGCTTTTTCAACCCTTCCCAGTTTATACCATGCGAATTAAATTTCATTAGTGAATCGGGGAGTGATGTGTGATTGTGCAAGTAATCCATAATTTGGATTGCCCGCTTATCCGAAAGGCGCCTGTTAAGACTACTGCTTCCTTCCGGTGAAGTACCGACATCTATATGAATGTATCGTAGACGAATAGTCTGGTCTGCCTGTAGCGCACGGAACTGTGCGGCAAACATCTCCAAACGTGTACCATTATTTCGATATGCAGATTCCAAAATTGAATAACCTTGCCGGAAATAAACGCGTACACTGATCGTATCTTTGTTTAACGTACCTTCTGCCATGACCGTACCGGTGAAAAGCATCGACACTATCAGCAGTAGAATTCTGTATTCCATTTATAAATTAATCCCAATTATAGAATTTCCCTCTGGTTTGCTCGCTTGTCAAACCTATACATTTTTTATTTTGCAACTTCTTTCCCTAAAAAGAATTACGGTGCAAAATTAAAAATAATTTAGCGGATTTTCTAAACTTATATTAGTTAAAAAAAAATAATGAATATTTTATGGATGTATGAAATTATTCTATTTGATAAAAGAAATATTGCAGTTGTCGTTGTAATCCAATGGTGTTTAAACAATTGAATTAAAAGTTTTTATTCACTAGATAGATATAATAAAGTTGCTAAGACAAAGTAATAATTGTAGGACTAAAAAATGGAGTAAAATATTCCTCCTTATTTATATAAATATTTACGCTATTACTTGGTTTTTTGGGGGGGAGCTAAAAATACCGCTGCTTGAATTTGAATTCAAACAGCGGCTTTGTTTATATTTCTATTCTGATGGTTAGAACTTGAAGAAGTTCTTAGCGTTATTGTAGCTAATATCTTCAATCATCTGGTTGACACGTACCATTTCAGATGTCGGGATTTCTCCATTCTCTACATCACGTCCTACAAGATTACATAATGTACGACGGAAGTATTCGTGACGAGGATAGGAGAGGAACGAGCGCGAATCTGTCAACATACCTACAAAGCGGCTTAAAAGACCGAGAACAGATAAGGCGTTCATCTGCTTTTCCATACCATCTTTCTGATCCAGGAACCACCATCCTGAACCGAATTGGATTTTTCCAGCTATAGAACCATCCTGGAAGTTACCTAACATAGTAGCGATAACTTCGTTTGCGCACGGATTCAGGTTGTAAAGGATTGTTTTGGTCAGTTTGCCATTCGTATTCAGGCGGTCGAGGAATTTAGCCATTGCTTTAGCGGTTGTAAATTCACCGATAGAATCAAAACCGGTGTCGGGGCCTAACAGTTTAAACATTTTGGTGTTGTTATTGCGGATAGCACCGTAGTGGAATTGCTGAGTCCATCCTTTTTCCCAATCCATTTCTCCGAAAATGACAAGCATTGCAGATTTGAACTTCAGGATTTCTTCTTTAGTCAATTCTGTACCGCCATATACCTTATTAAATATAGCCTTAATTTCTGCATCTGTATAATCTTCTGCATAGAACTCTTCGATGCCATGGTCAGACAGACGACATCCCTGTTCTGCGAAGAAATCATGACGTTTGCGTAAAGCGGCAATCATATCATCGAAGTTGGTGATAGTAACACCGCTTACTTCTGCTAATTTTTCTACATAAGCACGGAAATCAGCAGGCACTTCTACAGCCATCGCCTTGTCAGGACGCCAAGTAGGCAACATCTTTACTTCAAATCCGCTTTCACGGGTTTTGATGTGGTATTCCAGTGAATCGATAGGATCATCCGTAGTACATACGGTTTCTACATGGTAACGACGCATCATTCCGCGAGCTGAATATTCGGGTTGAGCCAGCTTCTCGTTACATTCGTCGTAAATCTCACGTGCAGTTTGCGGGTTCAAGATCTTGTTGATGCCGAATGCTGTCTTTAGTTCAAGGTGAGTCCAGTGATACAACGGGTTGCGGAATGTATAAGGAACGGTTTCCGCCCATTTCTCGAACTTTTCCCAGTCTGTGGTATCTTTTCCTGTGCAGAAACGTTCGTCTACGCCATTGGTACGCATTGCACGCCATTTATAGTGGTCTCCGCCTAACCATATTTCAGTCAGTGATTTAAACTTGTAGTCGTCAGCTACCATTTGAGGGATTAAGTGGCAGTGATAGTCGATGATCGGCATTTTAGCCGCATGCTCGTGATACAACTTTTGTGCAGTTTCTGTCTGCAACAAGAAGTTTTCGTCCATGAAGTTCTTCATTATTACTGTGTTTTAAGTATATAAAATTATTACTTTCCGTATTTATACCTATATAGTATTGATATTAAAGCTAATAGGTGTAAATTTCGTTTTAGTTTTATTAGCCGTTATCGAACACAAAAATAGAAAATTTACTTGTAGTAACAAAATAATTCGTATATTTGCAGCGATTATTTATAATATTTAAGTTTTAGCACTATGGAGGACCAGAACTATACCATTAAAGACATAGCCCGCATGGCCGGTGTTTCCGCCGGAACGGTTGACAGGGTACTGCACAATCGGGGTGACGTATCTCCCAAGAGCAAAGCTAAAGTACAAAAGGTGTTGGATGAGATTCATTATCAACCGAATGTATTTGCTATCGGATTGGCTGCTAAAAAGAAATATTCTTTCATTTGCTTGATTCCTTATTATATAGAACATGATTATTGGCATTCGGTAGTGGGTGGTATTGAACGTGCACGGCAGGAATTGCGTCCTTTCAATGTGAGTGTGGATTATCTGTGCTATCATCATGGTGATGAGGAGAGTTATCGAGAGGCTTGTTGTGCTATTAAGGATAGTAATGTGGATGCTGTTTTGATTGCTCCGAATTTCCGGGAAGAAACGTTGTCATTGACAGCCTATCTGCAAGAGAACAAGATAGCTTATGCCTTTGTCGATTTTAATATGGAAGAGGTGGATGCGTTGACATATATCGGGCAGGATTCATACAAAAGTGGATATATTGCGGCCAAAATATTAATGCGCAATTATTCGGTAGGAGAAGGGCAGGAACTGGTTCTGTTTTTAAGTAATAATAAGGATAATCCTGCTGAAATACAGATGCAGCGCCGTTTGAAAGGTTTCATGAACTATATAACTGAAGAGTACAACAATTTGACGATTCATGAAGTGGTGCTCAATAAATCCAACCAGGAAAACAATCAGCAGACATTGGATGAATTTTTCCAGGCGCATCCGAAAGCTGTGCTTGGCGTTGTCTTTAATTCCAGAGTCTATCAGTTAGGGGAGTATCTTCGTCATGCAGGACGTAGTATGAAGGGATTGATAGGATATGACCTTCTGAAAGCAAATGTAGATCTTTTGAAATCGGGTGATGTGCATTATCTGATAGGACAGCGTCCCGGATTGCAAGGATATTGTGGAGTGAAAGCATTGTGTGACCACGTAGTATTTAAGAAGGCAGTCGATTCCGTGAAATATATGCCCATCGACATATTGATTAAAGAGAATATTGATTTTTATTTTGAATTTGTATAATATCAACTTTATAAATTACAACTAACATGAAAGCATTAAACAAAGAAACTGCTCCTAAAACACAACGTCCGGAGCGTATTATCCAATTTGGCGAAGGTAATTTCTTACGCGCATTTGTAGATTGGATTATTTATAACATGAACCAGAAAACAGACTTTAATAGTAGTGTGGTAGTGGTTCAACCGATTGATAAAGGTATGGTTGACATGCTGAATGCACAAGACGACCTTTATCATGTCAATCTTCAAGGATTGGATAAAGGAGAAGTGGTTAACAGCCTGACAATGATTGATGTAATTAGCCGTGCCTTGAACCCTTATTCTCAAAATGATGAGTTCATGAAGTTGGCAGAGCAACCGGAAATGCGTTTCGTTATTTCGAATACTACAGAAGCCGGAATCGCTTTTGATCCAACTTGCAAACTTGATGATGCTCCTGCTTCATCATATCCGGGTAAATTGACTCAATTGCTGTATCATCGTTTTAAAACATTCAACGGTGATAAAACGAAAGGTTTGATTATCTTCCCATGCGAACTTATTTTCCTGAACGGCCATAAACTGAAAGAAACGATTTATCAGTATATTGAATTGTGGAACCTGGGTAATGAATTCAAGACTTGGTTTGAGGAAGCTTGTGGCGTGTATGCGACACTGGTAGACCGTATCGTTCCGGGATTCCCGCGCAAGGATATTGCTGCTATCAAAGAAAAATTGCAATATGATGATAACTTGGTTGTTCAGGCTGAAATTTTCCATCTGTGGGTAATCGAAGCTCCGCAGGAAGTGGCTAAAGAATTCCCGGCTGACAAGGCAGGTTTGAATGTATTGTTCGTTCCTTCGGAAGCTCCTTACCATGAACGTAAAGTTACTCTGTTGAATGGTCCTCATACGGTTCTTTCTCCGGTTGCTTATCTGTCCGAAGTGAATATCGTTCGTGATGCTTGTCAGCACGAAGTAATCGGTAAATATATCCATAAGGTGATGTTTGACGAACTGATGGAAACATTGAATTTGCCGAAAGATGAATTAGAGAAATTTGCTAACGACGTATTGGAACGTTTCAATAACCCGTTTGTAGACCATGCAGTAACAAGCATTATGCTGAACTCATTCCCGAAATACGAAACTCGTGACCTGCCGGGATTAAAAACTTATCTCGAACGTAAAGGTGAACTTCCGAAAGGATTGGTACTTGGTTTGGCTGCTATCATTACTTATTATAAGGGTGGTGTACGTGCAGATGGTACTGAAATTGTACCGAATGACGCTCCTGAAATCATGAATTTACTGAAAGAACTTTGGGCAACAGGGTGCACAAAGAAAGTTGCTGAAGGTGTTCTGGCTGCAGAATTCATCTGGGGTGAAGACCTGAATAAGATTCCGGGATTGACAGAAGCCGTGAAAGCGGATTTGGATTCAATTCAGGAAAAAGGTATGTTGGAGACTGTGAAAGGTATCCTGCAATAGATAAGAGACGACGAAAGTCGAACATGAATATAAGGGGCGTTTTGATAGGAAATATAACTTTCAAAACGCTCTTTTTGTTTGCTTATTTGGAATGGTTGGTTAATGATTATTAAAAGTGAAAATTCTCTGTTTCTGCATTTTTTATTTTTCTCATTCTTTATTTTCTTACTTTCCGCGTTTTTGAAAGCTTCAAATCCTTAGTAGGCCGTTTATTTTTTATATGTCACCTGTTTTCTTTCTGTTTTTATTTTTAATATATTGATTTACAGTTATATAATTCATTTGATTGACTTGAATTTGCATTTTGTATGTCTTATTTCATATTTGTAAATAAACAAAGAATGAAACTGCCTTTTTTCAAAATTTCCCTATTAGGAAATCTTGAATAAGACTTATACCTTTGTTGTGAAGTCAGTAGAGTGACTTCTGTATATTGTATCACTTTTTAATCTATAGCAAATATGGCAATAAGATATAAAAAGAAAAAAATCACCTTGTGTTTTGACAAGGACAATAAGGTGGAAAAGTATGTTGCGGCAAATGTACTAGTGGGAAGCATCAACTATAACAAGTTATGCGACGAGGTAAATCAGCGGACGGGTATCCATCGGGCTATGGTGGACGTAGTGCTGAAAGGCGTACAAGATACCATGGTATCTTTCATAGAAGAAGGGTTCTCTGTGAAGTTGGGAGAGTTTGGTTCATTCCGTCCGGCTATCAATGCGGAAAGCCAAAATAGTGTAGAAGACGTGAATGCCAATACAATTATTAGGAGAAAGATAGTCTTTACTCCGGGAAGTGCGTTCAAGGAAATGCTTGGCTCTGCGAGCATAGAGTTGTTTGGCGGTAATGTGGCAGATACGAATGGTGGCAACAGTGGTGAGCCTGACGCAGGTGGTGGTTCTGGTGGAGATTCTGGAGAAACCCCGGATCCTGATCCGGCGGCTTAGTTTTTACTAAAAATTGCTTTTGATAGGGAAAGTTCTTTCGGGAACTTTCCCTATTTTTTTGACATTTCGGGTAGGTATGGTTTAAATCGTCGTTGGGCAACGGCGAATTCATGGTTGCCCAACGATGATTTCACCGTTGCCCAACGGCGAATTTGCTATTAGGAGCAGAGTTTTAGTAAGAATTGCATACGGAAAAACGGGACTTCTACTGGGATTATATTTTGTTCTCCTTTCTTTTTTCCACCTACCTTTATAAAAGAAATAGGAGGTCTTTTGTTTTTTTCCTGTATCAACCTTTTCAAAAAATGTTATTTGTGAGAAATAATTTTTATCTTTGCAGCGTTGTAGTGGCGTAAGTTGCTCAACATTATATTGATTGATGAAAGTGTTTAGCTTTTATCCTTATACAGGAAATCTGGTAAATTTCAAAAGACATAAGGATGGCAATAGCACTCGTCACTTGTATCGCAATGTGTGTTTTTGTTACATACGCTTTATGAGTGTGGGGTATTGTTTATTTATGTCTTGGGTTTACCAGAACCTCCTGTATAGATAGACTAATAACTCCACACTTTCTTTTTTGCTGTTTAACAAACTGCTATTGGAGTTGTGACTGTGAAATTAATTTTACTTATTATGATGAAATCCGTTTTATAATATATGCTATCCGTTTTTTAAGAAGAAGCATTTTAAGAAGAAATAATACTCTCATTAGAGCGCCATATTGAAGAAAAAACGTATCTTTGCAATTGTTAAGACACAATTTGTGCTTTAGCAGACATAAGAAAGCGTTTTTGCTTTGTCCCGAAACTGAAATTCGCCAAATTTTATTCTAGTGGACAGAGGCAATATGACGCTCATTCTGTTTTGTATATATTCGTACAGCCTATGCTGTATCCATATGTCAAAATGGCGTGAGAGTATTGTTTCTTCTCGTTCATACTAGAAAGGCGTTTGGCGATGCCTCAGTTTCGATGAACTGGCAGACAAGTCTCACGCCTTTCTTGTATTCAATAGATTAATAATCATTGCTGAATTTGGAGACTTATAGGCATCATTTTATAATGATGTATTATGGAAAATGAATTTACTTCTTTAAGTCAGGAAGTCATTTTAAAATCACTTGATTGGGCATATGATAAAGCTGTCAATGGGATTTCAGGATTAGATTCTGCACAAGACATGGCAAATGATTATTTAAAGAAAGAGGGTTTATTGGTAGATAAAGTGGACTCTCTAATTAGATGGCAAAATACAAAAGCAGGCACAAGTGGATTTATTACAGGGGTAGGCGGACTTTTAACACTACCGCTTACCCTCCCTGCTAATATAACTAGTGTTCTTTATGTCCAAGTTCGTATGGTTGCCGCCATAGCGATTATGGGTGGGTATGATGTAAAAGATGACCGTGTAAGAACTCTTGTTTATTCATGTATAGCAGCAACTTCTACTGCTGAAGTAGCAAAAGATTTTGGAGTTACTCTTGGTAGCAAATTAGCGATACAAGGAATAAAGAAAATATCAGGTGAAGTCTTGAAAAAGATAAATCAAGCTGTTGGATTCAAACTACTTACTAAGTTTGGACAAAAGGGAGTTGTTAATTTAGGTAAGACTGTTCCTTTCATAGGTGGTATTATAAGTGCAACATTTGATGTTGTGACAACTAATACTATAGGAAATATAGCAAAAGATACCTTCTTGTAGAAGATTCATAAATAGATATATTATCTCATTCTGCTTTAATAATTTAAATATTTAAGGTGTTAATTTGTATTTTATTAATCAATATATACAATCATGAAAAAACAAATTAAAATTTGTCTGGCAATTTTTTTTCTTTTTATCAGCTTAATAAGTATGGCGCAAAATAATAGCGAACAGGAGCTAATAGAAAAAGCCACTTTAGGAAATCCTGAAGCACAATTAAAGGTTGGAAACAACTTTCATAAAAAGAAAGATTACATAAAGGCTTTAGAATGGTGGTCTAAAGCTGCTGCTCAAGGAATTCCAGCAGCTGAATATCAAGTCGCATATTGTTATCTCACAGGCGAAGGGATAGAAAAGAATGCCACTAAAGCTTTTGAATGGTTCTCTAAAGCTGCTACAAAAAACTATGCATCAGCACAACATGTATTAGCTATAATGTATGGTAATGGCGATGGAGTAGATATGAATAGAGATTTATCTTGGGAATGGGAATTTAAAGCAGCTGAGAATGGTTCTCGTGATGCCCAACTTTTTATTGGTGAATATTATTTTAAAAGTGCGATTGACCTAGGACAAAGTATTAATAATTTGGAGAAGAAAAGCGAATTGCTCACTAAAGCAATAAAATGGTTGTCACTAGCCGCAGCACAAGGGGAAGTAACAGCGCAATTGAATCTCGCAAATTATTATAACCAATGGGGATCTCAAATCGGAAATTCGTTAAAATATATCATACCAGCAGCGAAACAAGGTAATAAAATAGCCAATGAAATGTTTCAAAAGATAACAGGTATTTCATTTTCTGAACTTGATAGTACTTATAAAAGTAAAATAAAAACATACACAGGAGATTATCCTATAGGAGTTCCTTATCCAAACTCTAGCTCTAATTGTACTTATCAGTATTATGAAGTAGGATATCAAAGAATTTTCCATGGAAAATTTCAATGTGAATCAATAAGTAAAAAAGGAGGTATGCAAGCTCCTTATAGCCTGAAAATTGAAGGAGAATTTAAAGATGATTATAGAGATGGGGCTTGGAAGATAAAATACATTGACCCCTTCTTAAGAAAGATTGAAATTGATGTATTAATAACATATTTGAATGGTATACCTAATGGAACATTTCAATATCAGGAAAAAGAAACTACTACAGGAAAAATATTGCAATTAGTAAACGCTGAATATAAAAACAATATTTTAGTAGGGAGGTTCACTTCACATAGAGATGGCTCATCTTTAGAAACGGAAATGGATGAGAATGGCTATTTACATGGCAAATATACTGTAAAGTCTCCCAAATTCATCTTAGAGGGAGATTTTGAACATGGAGTTACTAATAATTTGTATAAACGAGATTTACAAACAGGTGAAGCTGTAAAAGTTAATCTTAATAGAAACGGGTTAATATCTGCTCCATGGGGGGGAAATGATAATATAGTATATTTACTACATGAAAAATATAGTAAAGGGGTAGCAATATCTACAAAAGGTATTAGGATATACCCAGGTTGGGGGGGATTTGTACAACATTAAGAAAACAGGATGGGAACTATTGGTAATAAAAGAAAAAGTCGGTAGTGGTCAGTGACACTCTATATCAGCGTGTGAAAAGCATTCATCTTCCTATTGTATCCTTTATGCAGTTTTAATAGGATATTTTCTTTACAAAAAATCTCGCAAATGGTATTTTCCTTGGAACATCCGGATATAGTGTGAACATAAAACAAATAAGGATAGGAACATCAATAATAATGCTGATGCCTATCCTTATTATTTTTATGACTACCTGAGTGTGTATACCTTTTTCCGAATATATTAAATATATTTCCCAGTAGTTAGCTCCTTTTTGAGAAACAAATAAACATACTTGGGACTTTGGATATATAGCTCTATTTCAGAATCATCTAATTTTTGGAAAAGTTCCGAATGATAAATGGCTTTTAAAGCTGTTTGCATATCCCAATGAAAATCATTCATCAGATAGATTGTCATCTGACTGACGATGCTTTGCACTAAATATTCTTTCGTATTCATAATCTTCTCAGTAATTTGATAGCCTTAGGTGTTCCAAAATAATATTGATTATTCAGTTTCCTATATTTTAATGTCTCTGCCAATGTAGCCAAGTTAATATATCCATCTTTGAAAAGTCCGATTTGTAGGGCAACACCATCATCCGCTATAGGCCCTATAACTGCATCGTAATTATGAATAATATTTTTGCTAAAAAAGGAGAATTTATTCAGCAGCGTGTAAAATAAACGTAGTAGCCCCAATAGTCACAATAGCACCATCCTCGATACGTATCCGATCCTTATCCCTCAGAATTTCATTCATCAGAAATGTACCTGTCAGGCTGGGAGCATCACGTAATGTATAAACAAGTTTTCCTTGTTTATTGCGTTTTATATTGATGATGCAGTGGCGGCGATCCATGCTCATATCACCACTTTCGATAGGAGTATTAATATTGGTTCCTACGCAACGTCTTCCTATGACATTATCTCCTTCTTGCAACGGGAGTATTTGTTTGAACCCAAAAACATTTTCGATAACAGTGATATATCCGAATTCTTCTTTATGGGATTCAGCTTCTTCTTCCAAGTTTTCTTCCTTTCTAAGAGCCTTTACTTTGCTTTTTCCAAGCCGGATGCTGAACTGTTTGCCACAATGTTCGCAAACAAATACAAGCGATTGACCTTCGCTATATTTGGTTTCATCAAAATAAAGGTAATTCTCGCATTTGGGACAAAGAACTCGTTTCATGCTTTTTATAGGGGATTTTATTTTGCCAGTAACCAGGCATTCTTGTAGTTTTCATTTTTTCTAAGCTCCAATAGCTGTTTGGTAGCTTCTTCACGTTTTTCGAATGAACGGATGCTGACACGTACTTTGCCATCAGTATTCAAGGCTTTTGCTTCTGCAAATCCTTTTGCGTTCAATTGATTTGCCATAGCTTCTGCGTCTTTAAGGCTAATTCCGCCTGCTACTATAATATGATAAGGATGATCTACCTTCGCTTGTGGCTTAACAGATACAGGGGTGGGGGCAGCTTCTTGTTTAGCAACTTTTACTTCTTTTACAGCAATAGGTCTTGATGTTTGTGCTTTATTCGCTGTTAGCTTTGGAGTAGATGAAGTCTTGCTTGAAGCGGAAGACTTTTTAGCTTTTTGTGCAACAGCAATATTATTTTTTACAAGAACGGGAGTTACTGCAACCGATTGCTTTTCGATTTGCTCAAAAAGCTCACCGGGCAATAACTGTGCATAATTGTTCTTCTGAACATCGGTATTCTCTACCGGAGTTGAAAAAGCAAAAAACAATACGATAGCGGCAATCATAGCGGCTGCATTACGAAGAAATGCACGGTTGATGCTGATTTCATAAGTTTTTTTCTCTTTTTCCAGATTAGCAGGTACTAGTACCTTTTCTTTCTGTTGCAGAGTAGAAAGTTCGTGCATTTCAAAAGAATCCAAACCATAAAGTGAAGGAGTCGTTATCTTATAATCATAAGGGATAAATTCATAATTTCCATAAATGTTATAATGAATTTCACCTATATTCTCCAAATGCGCTTTACCTTCCTCATGAAGAAGTCCGATAAACTCGCTTACTTCTTTTTCTACGATGCGGTTGGCATCAGCAAAACTCGTGTCGTAAATTGACATATAAGATTGTACCAATACTCCGTCGTTCAACTTTAATTGTGGATTAAAGCCGATAGTACGGGTAGGGGGCAAAAAAAGATTCTCTTCTTTTATATGAGTTGCAGGAGCATGATGTGCTACGAATCCACCAAATCCCGGAACGATAACGCAGTCGTTTTCCAGTAATAAAATCTCTATATGTTGTGCCAATTCAATCATGTGTGCAAAATTAAGAGATAAATTGAATATATCCCAGAAAACTACGAAAAATTCACTACTTTTGCATCGTTTTTTTATTACTATAACGATGAACTATATACAGACGGAAATAGACGGAGTGTGGCTGATAGAGCCGAAAGTGTTCTCCGACGAACGTGGCTATTTTATGGAAGCCTTTAAGCAAGAAGAGTTTGAAGCCAATATCGGGCCTGTAAATTTTGTACAGGATAATGAATCGAAATCTTCCTTTGGCGTATTGCGCGGATTGCATTATCAGAAAGGTGAATATAGCCAGGCCAAATTGGTTCGCGTCATTAAAGGAGAAGTGCTGGACGTTGCTGTTGATTTGCGTAAATCATCACCCACATTCGGAAAACATGTGTCCGTATTGCTTAGCGAGGAAAATAAGAGACAGTTTTTTATTCCACGTGGCTTTGCACATGGTTTTGCTGTATTAAGCGAAGAAGCTATCTTTACGTATAAGGTAGACAACAAGTATACTCCACAGGCAGAAGCTTCTATTTTATATAATGATGCAACATTGGGAATAGATTGGCCGCTGACTGACTCGCAAATGGTATTGTCTTCCAAGGACAGAGAGGGGACGGCTTTCAAGAATGCTGCATATTTTGAATAACTTCTAAAGCAATAAAATATAAAGTATGAAAATTGCGATTGTAGGAACCGGATATGTAGGTCTGGTGTCAGGTACATGTTTCGCTGAAATCGGCGTGAATGTAACTTGTGTGGATACTGACAGCGAGAAAATAGAATCTTTGCAGAAGGGAATCATCCCGATTTATGAGAATGGATTGGAAGAGATGGTGCTTCGTAATATGAAAGCAAAGAGATTGAAGTTTACCACGTCATTAGAGAGTTGCCTGGATGATGTAGAGGTTATATTCAGCGCTGTTGGCACACCTCCGGATGAAGACGGTAGCGCCGACTTGAAATATGTTTTGGAAGTAGCCCGTACTATTGGTCGCAATATGAAACAATATAAACTGGTCGTAACCAAGAGTACAGTGCCGGTAGGTACTGCCAGCAAAGTTCGTGCAGTCATTCAGGAAGAACTGGATAAAAGAGGGGTGAAGGTAGATTTTGATGTTGCTTCCAACCCGGAATTCCTGAAAGAAGGAAATGCAATCAGCGACTTTATGAGCCCGGACCGTGTAGTAGTAGGAGTAGAGTCGGCACGTGCGGAGAAACTTATGTCCAAGTTATATAAACCGTTTTTATTGAATAACTTCCGAGTGATTTTCATGGATATTCCATCTGCGGAAATGACTAAATATGCGGCAAATTCAATGTTGGCAACCCGTATCAGCTTTATGAATGATATAGCAAATCTTTGTGAGATAGTCGGGGCTGATGTGAATATGGTACGTAGCGGAATTGGTTCGGATACGCGCATCGGACGTAAATTCTTATATCCGGGTATCGGATATGGCGGTTCTTGTTTTCCTAAAGATGTGAAAGCTCTCATTAAAACCGCAGAACAGAATGGATATACAATGCGGGTGCTTAGTGCTGTAGAAGAAGTGAACGGACGGCAGAAGAGTATTTTGTTCGAAAAGCTGATGAAGCATTTTAACGGTGATTTGAAAGGTAAGACAATTGCTCTTTGGGGATTGGCATTTAAACCGGAAACGGATGATATGCGTGAAGCTCCGGCATTGGTCTTGATTGATAAGCTATTAAAAGCCGGTTGCCAGGTACGTGCATACGATCCGGCAGCAATGCAGGAATGCAAACGCCGGATTGGGGATAGCATTTATTATGCTTGTGATATGTACGATGCGGTGCTTGATGCTGATGCTTTAATGCTGGTGACCGAATGGAAAGAATTCCGTTTGCCTTCATGGGCTGTGATAAAAAAGACAATGGCTCAGCAGATTGTATTGGACGGACGTAATATATACGAGAAAAAAGAGATGGAAGAGCTCGGATTCACTTATCATTGTATTGGTAAATGAAAAAATAAGAGTATCTTTAGGCAAAACTAAGACAGATGATGAAATATGTTGTTATATCGTTAATAGTATTTTTTTCTGCTGCATGTAGCGGTAATAAGAATCTATATTTCTCGGAACAGGGAAAAGAGGATGCGAATGCTAAGGAATTATTACAGGGTATCTGGCTGGACGATGAGACTGAGAGCCCGTTGATGCGCGTGGAGGGGGATACCATCTACTATGCCGATGTGCAGAGTGCTCCGATTGCGTTTAAAATTATACGGGATACTCTCTATACTTATGGCAATGATACGACTTATTACAAGATTGATAAGCAGGCAGAACATATATTCTGGTTTCATTCCATAACAGATAACATTATCAAACTGCACAAATCAGAGGACCTGAATGATTCATTGTCATTTGTTCGCCAGGAGCTGGTGATTCCAACTTATACCGAAGTGACTCGACGTGATAGTGTAGTGATATATAATGGCACTCGCTATCGTGCTTATGTTTATATTAACCCTTCTAAAATGAAAGTTATCAAAACAACCTATTCTGAAGACGGAATTAGCATGGATAATGTGTATTACGATAATGTGATGCACATCTGTGTTTACGAGGGTAAAAAGAGTTTATTTGCCAGCGATATTACTAAACAGATGTTTGACCAGATAGTTCCTGAAGATTTTTTGACGCAAGCTATTTTGTCGGATACGAAGTTTGTAAAAGTAGACCGGAATGGTTTTCATTATCAAGCTGTTTTAGCCATTCCGGAAAGTTTAATATATAGCATTGCAGATATGGAAGTAAGTTTTGAGGGAAACTTGGCTATAACTTCCACCAAATAACAATAACGAGTTTTATTTTAATTCTGTTTGGGCGAGGGGCGGTTGTTTCCTTTTCCACCATTATTCTTTCCCCGGAAATTCCTTCTTTTAGAGCTATTACCATACTTGTTCTTGTTAAAAGAACGCGGTTTGTACTCCGGTGCTTCTCCTAATTCTGCAGGAATAGGAATCTTGTAGATTTCTTTCTCGAGGAAATTCTCAATGTTTTTGAAGTTACTCTGCTCTTTTTCGTTGACAAACGTGAGTGCTACTCCGTCATTGTTGGCACGCGCCGTGCGTCCGATACGGTGTACATAGTCTTCGCTGTCGTGAGGAACATCAAAGTTGATAACCAAACGAATATCATCAATATCAATGCCACGGGCAACGATGTCTGTGGCGACTAGTATATTGATTCGTCCGGCTTTAAAATCATGCATCACCGCTTCTCGTTGAGCTTGTTCGAGATCCGAATGCATTTCTCCTACATTCAGCTTCATAGACTTCAAGGCTTTAGCCACTTCTTTGACTTTTATTTTAGAAGATGCGAAGATGATGACACGTTCGGGGACTTCATCAATAAAGAGACTGCGTATAATACCCAGTTTTTGATCTTCATGGCAAATATAGGCGGCTTGGATAATCTTATCAGCAGGTTTTGAAACGGCTAGCTTTATTTCTGCCGGATTATTCAGGATCGTATTTGCCAGTTGTTGTATCTTGGCAGGCATAGTTGCAGAAAACATGATGGTCTGCCGCTCTTTCGGTAAAAATTTCACTATTTGCATAATATCCTCATAGAATCCCATGTCGAGCATCCGGTCTGCCTCGTCCAGTATAAAATAAGAAACCTTGGAAAGGTCTACATATCCGAGGCTTAAATGGGCAAGGAGACGCCCGGGAGTGGCAATAACAACATCGGCTCCCAAAGTAAGCCCTTTTTTCTGCTGTTCAAACAAAATGCCGTCATTTCCGCCATATACGGCAACACTCGATGCCGGCATAAAATAGGAGAACCCTTCCATCTGCTGGTCTATCTGTTGCGCCAATTCGCGGGTAGGAGACATGATGACACAGTTGATCGCATCTTCAGGATGTTTTCCTTCGGATAGTTTATTCAATATAGGAAGCAGGAATGCTGCTGTTTTACCCGTACCAGTCTGTGCTACGGCTATCAAATCTTTCCCTTCAAGTATGATTGGAATTGCTTGCTCCTGGATGGGCGTGCATTCGTCAAAGCGCATGGCATCAAGCGCCTCAAGTACATTCTCGTTTAATTGTAGTTCGGAAAACTTCATTCTTTTATTAATTTGTCAGCAAAGATAATTTTTTTTTGCGGTCTAATTACATATTCAAGTAAGAATCTTTGAATCCGAGGAAATAGAGCACTCCATCAAGCCCGATGGTATTGATAGATTGCTTGGCATTTGCCACTACTTTGGGCTTGGCATGGAAAGCAATTCCCAGACCGGCAACTCCCAGCATCGGGAGATCGTTGGCACCGTCACCTACGGCAATGGTCTGTGCAATATCGACTTTTTCCACTTGTGCGATCAGGCGTAGCAGTTCGGCTTTTCGTTTGCCGTCTACAACATCTCCCAAGTAACGTCCGGTCAATTTTCCGTCGATGATTTCCAGTTCGTTGGCATATACATAATCTATTCCATATTTCTTTTGCAAATGCTGACCGAAATAAGTAAATCCACCGGAAAGGATAGCGATTTTATAACCATATTTTTTCAGTACGTACATTAATCTGTCCACTCCCTCTGTAATGGGCAAACTTTCTGCTATTTCTTGCATAACAGACTCATCCAACCCTTTTAGTAGGGCTACACGACGGGTAAAGCTTTCCGTAAAGTCTATTTCGCCACGCATTGCGCTTTCTGTGATGGCTTTTACCTCGTCACCGACACCGGCACGGATGGCCAGTTCGTCAATCACTTCTGTCTCGATCAATGTAGAGTCCATATCGAAACAAATCAAGCGACGCATGCGGCGGTACATGTTATCTTGTTGAAAAGAGAAGTCCATTTCCAATTCGCTGGCTAACTTCATCAAACTTTCCTGCATGGCAATACGGTCTTTGGGAGTACCTCTTACTGAAAACTCAATGCAAGCACGTGTACGCGCATCTGTTTGGCATTCGTCCAGGGGAATACGACCTGTCAGACGTTTAATTGCGTCAATATTCATACCTTGTTCGGCTAATACGCTGGTTGCTGCCGATATCTGACGAGCGGAAAGTTTACGCCCAAGTACGGTCAGGATATAACGGTTTTTTCCTTGCATACCCACCCAATTCTCGTATTTTTCTGTAGTAATCGGTTCGAACCGGATGGTAACTCCCAGCAAAGAAGCTTTGAACAACAATTCCTTCATAATAAAACCGGAATGTCTTTCTTCGCTCTTGAAAAGAATACCCAATGACAATGTGTTATGGATATCCGCCTGGCCGATGTCAAGGATAGTAGCATCGTATTTGGCTAGTATTTCAGTCACGGAAGAGGTCAGCCCCGGGCGATCTTCGCCAGTAACTCGAATCAGAATCAATTCAGTATTTGATGGTTGCATATGAAATAGACTTTTATCCTGCAAAAGTAGAGAAAAAAGTTCGTTTTTATGCTAAATAACATAAAAAGTTATACCCGAAAAGTGAGATTTTTGCTTATTCGCTTGGAAGTTAATTTAATAATTACTTACCTTTGCACCTGGTTTCAAAAACAAAGGCTCTGATAATCAGCGGATTCCTCTTCGCCTGATGCCTGAAAAGACAACGTTTCGGGAAGAAACCACTGTTTAAGGACAGTCCCGGATAGTATTAACTAAAACCGAATTACATGAAGTATGTAAAGTGGATTTTTGTTGTATTACTAATTTGTTCCTTGACCGCTTTCGTTGAGAAAGACAAACCTACCGGAGGTTTGAGTGAGGGTGATGTAGCCCCGGATTTTAAAATCGAATCTACATCAGAAAAGCAACCATCCTTCAAATTGGGAAATCTGAAAGGGAAGTATGTGTTGCTGAGTTTTTGGGCAAGTTATGACGCGCAATCCCGGATGCAGAACGTAAGTTTGAGCAATGCGCTTCGTTCTTCTCATAATGTGGAAATGGTTTCTATCTCATTTGACGAATATCAGTCAATTTTTAAGGAAACCGTTCGTAAGGATCAAATAGTTACGCCCACTTGTTTCGTGGAAACAGAAGGCGAGGATTCCAGATTATTTAAAAAATACCGTTTAAATCGGGGATTCACTAACTATTTATTGGATGGAAATGGTGTGATTATAGCCAAAAACATCTCTGCTGCAGAACTTTCTGCTTATGTGGAAAAGATTGGTTGACAATCTTAAAGATGTAAGGAGAAAGGAGAATTTTCCGAATTGCCATATGGCGACTGACGGAGAATAGACAAAAGAGGAAATGGATACAACAAAAAAAAGTTCCGCCTATACTTGCTTAAAGCAAGAATAGACGGAATTTCTATTTTATATATATCCTTTCCTTATTTAGGTGCTTTTTGGTATAAGAAGAAAGCAATGCCTGCATAGAGGATGTTCGGAATCCAAACTGCAATGGCAGGAGGTACATTCCCATTGACTGCAAAGGTTGAGGTGATGGTTTGGAACAGGATATAAGAGAAACTTAACCCTAATCCGATTCCTAAGTGAAGTCCCATACCGCCTTTCGTTTTTCGTGACGAAAGGGATACTCCGATGATTGTCAGGATAAAAGAGGCGAATGACATGGCAATCCGCTTATGATACTCAATCTCAAATTCTTTGAGATTGGCAAATCCTCTTCGTTTCTGTTTTTCAATATAATCACTTAGCTGGGGACTGGTCAACATTTCCTGTTGATTCTTCATAATGAGGAAGTCGGAAGGCTCCATATTGATTATAGAGTCAATTTTATCCCCCTTGGTGATTTTCTCCTTTAGTCCGTCCAGTTCGCGTATCATATAATCATGGATAGTCCATTTATGAACGGTGGTCGTGTCATAAGTAATGCGGCGTGCAGTTAAGTGGGAAACGAGTTTCTTGTCGACAAATTTATCCAAGGAAAAACGGTTTCCTGTTTTCATAGCATTGTTATAGTTATCTATATAGGCTATGACTCCATTGTCAACTTCCAACTGTACGTTGCGCGCTGTATTTTGTTTTTTAGGTTTGATATACCTGTCCTCAAAATTCAGACGCGTCACGCTTCCTTTAGGAATTACGTATGAGCTTAACATAAAGGTTGTTAATGCAATGATGGCGGCAGAAATCATGTATGGGCGCATCATTCTCTTGAAGCTCATACCGGTAGAGAACATAGCAATAATTTCAGAGTTCTCCGCAAGTTTGGAAGTAAAGAAAATGACAGCAATGAATACAAACAACGGACTGAACAGGTTGGAGAAATAAGGAATAAAGTTCATGTAGTATTCAAGAATGATTTTACTCCACGGAGCTTCGTGTTCCATCAGTTTATCCATCTTCTCGTTGAAGTCGAATACCACTGCGATAGAAATGATTAGTGCAATAGCAAATACGTATGTCCCCAAGAATTTCTTGATGATATACCAATCCAGCCGTTTTATAAATCGATTGCTTTTCATTCTTTATAATCTAGTTGATACTCTTTTAACCATCATCGGTTTCCAGGTCGAGAAATCTCCTGCAATGATATGCTTGCGTGCCTCGCCTACCAGCCACAAGTAGAAGGCAAGATTGTGTATAGAGGCGATTTGCATAGCCAACAGTTCTTGTGCGTGGAAAAGATGGCGTAAATAGGCTTTAGTGTATAATGTGTCTACACTGGAAGCTCCGTCCGCTTCAATAGGAGAGAAGTCCATTTCCCATTTCTTGTTTCGCATATTGATGATGCCATCCTTGGTGAACAACATGCCATTTCGTCCGTTTCGTGTCGGCATAACGCAGTCGAACATATCCACTCCGCGCTCGATACCTTCAAGAATATTGACGGGAGTACCGACTCCCATCAGATAACGAGGCTTGTCTTTGGGAAGAATCTCATTGACGACTTCTATCATTTCATACATCTTGTCGACCGGTTCGCCTACCGCCAAACCGCCAATAGCATTTCCGTCGGCTCCTTTAGAGGCGACAAACTCAGCCGATTGCTTTCGCAAATCAGTATAGACACACCCTTGAACAATAGGGAAGAGGGACTGGTTGTAGCCATATTTAGGCTTAGTCTCATTGAAACGTTTGATACAGCGGTCAAGCCATCTGTGTGTCAATCCCAATGACTTTTTGGCATATGCATAATCCGAATCTCCCGGAGGACATTCGTCGAAAGCCATCATGATATCAGCACCAATCGTACGCTCTATATCCATCACTTTTTCCGGAGTAAAAATGTGCTTACTACCATCAATGTGTGAACGGAACTCGGCACCTTCTTCTCGGAGTTTTCGGATTCCGGCTAATGAAAATACCTGGAAACCGCCGCTATCGGTCAGCATGGGGCGGTCGAAGCCGTTAAAGCGATGCAGTCCGCCTGCTTTTTCAATCACTTCCAGTCCCGGACGCAAATAGAGATGATAGGTATTGCCCAGAATAATCTGTGCCTGAATGTCTTCTTTAAGTTCCGTTTGATGTACTCCCTTGACAGTCCCCAATGTGCCTACCGGCATGAAAATCGGTGTCTGTATCTGCCCGTGGTCTGTTGTTATCAGACCGGCACGGGCATTACTTTTAGTGTCTGTATATTGTAAGTCAAATGTCATTCCTGGCTAGCTTTCTTTACAGATAAATCAATGGCATCCGCAACTTTCTCATTTGTCAGCGCGATGGCGAATACTTCTTTTATGTCGTTTACATAGTGGAAAGTCAGTCCCTTCAAATAGAGATCTTGAATTTCGTCTATATTCTTTTTGTTTTCGGCACTCATGATGATTTCTTTGATTCCGGCACGTTTGGCAGCCAGAATTTTCTCCTTGATGCCACCGACTGGAAGTACTTTGCCGCGAAGCGTGATTTCTCCTGTCATGGCAAGATTTGCTTTCACTTTTCGTTGCGTCAAGGCAGATGCCAAAGAAGTAGCCATAGTGATACCTGCGGATGGACCGTCTTTGGGGATTGCCCCTTCGGGTACGTGGATATGAATATTCCAGTTGTCAAAAATCTCTTCATCCAAATTCAAGATAGAAGCATGGGCTTTGATGTACTCGAGCGCCAGCATAGCAGACTCTTTCATTACATCTCCCAGGTTACCAGTCAAGGTAAGGCGTCCGCCTTTGCCACGGCTCAGGCTGGTTTCGACAAAAAGGATTTCACCGCCTACAGCTGTCCACGCCAATCCGGTAACTACACCGGCATATTCATTTCCCTGATACTTGTCACGCGTATATTCCGGTGCTCCCAGGAAATCGTACAAGTCGGCAGGCTTGATTTCTGTCTTGGCAAAATAACCGTCGGTTGCGTATTGACGGGCTGATTTGCGGAGAATCTTGCCGATTTTCTTTTCCAGTTCACGAACGCCACTTTCGCGGGTGTATGATTCGATAATAGCTTCCAATGTATCTTTGGGAAGTTTAATATCTGTCTTTTTAAGTCCGTTGGCTTCAAGTTCTTTGGGAACTAAATGTTTGCGGGCAATCTCAATCTTCTCTTCCGTAATATATCCGCTTACTTCAATCAATTCCATACGGTCGAGCAATGGACCGGGGATTGTATTCAGATTATTGGCTGTTGCAATAAACAATACCTTTGAAAGGTCATAATCCACATCCAAAAAGTTATCATGGAAAGAGGTATTCTGTTCCGGGTCAAGCACTTCCAATAATGCAGAAGAAGGATCTCCTTGTCGGTCTGCGCTGACTTTGTCTATTTCGTCCAGGATAAACACCGGGTTGGAGGCACCTGCTTTTATCAGGCTCTTGATGATTCGTCCCGGCATAGCACCTATATATGTTTTGCGATGACCACGGATTTCTGCTTCATCATGTACACCGCCTAAAGACATACGCACATATTTGCGTTTGAGTGCAGACGCGATAGATTTTCCAAGAGATGTTTTACCAACTCCCGGAGGGCCGTATAGGCAGATAATCGGTGATTTCATGTCATCCTTTAATTTCAATACTGCCAAATGCTCCAAAATGCGTTCTTTCACTTTCTCCAATCCGTAGTGGTCCTTATTCAACGTCTTTTCTGCATTTTTGAGATTCAAGTTATCAGTTGTATAAACGCCCCACGGGAGATTAAGCATTGTTTGCAGATAATTCAGTTGTACACTGTAATCCGGTGATTGCGGATGGGTACGTTCCAGTTTCGCCAGTTCCTTCATGAAAGTCTCTCTGACTTCTGCGCTCCAACGCATTTTTTCTGCTTTCTGGCGCATTTCTTCTATTTCCTGCTCCTGACCACCGCCACCTAATTCGTCCTGGATAGTTTTAATTTGTTGTTGCAGGAAGTATTCACGTTGTTGCTGATCGATGTCTTCACGTGCCCGCATTTGGATGGATGCCTTGATTTCAGCCAACTGTACTTCGCGGTTCAAGATTTCCAATAAACGATAAGTACGTTCACGTAAAGAATTGATGCTCAGCAAATCAATTTTCTCATCTTTCTTGAATGGCAGATTGGAGCAGATAAAGTTAACCAGAAACATCGAGTTGTTGATATTCTTAATGGCAAATGCCGAGTCTTGGTGCATTGTATCCGATGATTTGATATAACGCATAGTCAAATCCTTACATGTTTCTACCAAGGCTTGGAATTCCTTGTCATTGTTGCTCGGTATTTCCTCTTCCAGGAGTTCTATTTCGCCTTTCAAATATGGATGGGTATCGGTAATGCTTTTCAGATTTAACCGTTTCATTCCCTGGATGATGACGGTGGTTGTCTGATCGGGCATTTCCAATACACGCACAATACGTCCTACAGTACCAATGTTGTGTAAATCTTCCAGTTTAGGATCTTCCGTATGTGCCGACCTCTGACATACTACCGCGATATCCTTATGTTTTTTCTCGGCATCATGTATGAGTTTCAGAGAAGATTTGCGACCTACCGTAATAGGTAGGAATACTCCGGGAAACAACACCATATTACGAAGGGGAAGGACCGGAAGAATTTCACCAGATTTAATATTTACATTGAATGCGTTCTCATCGCTACCATCATAATCAGTAATTAACGAGAAACCGTTGTTATCGCTTACATCTTCCAATAAGTATCTTTCTTTCATCTTTTCGTTTTAATTTAGCTTATGTCATACAAATATGCATAAATCGTTTGCAAAGTTAATCGATTCTCTCTAATAATAAAGCACTGCTTGGAATAAAAACACAAAAACAATGCCAAAATATGAGGCTATTGAAGAAGTATTCCATAATAATTATTTATTTTTGGCGGTTTCCAATAAAATAGTAGAATAAAACAGGTTTAAAAATAAGCGAATAAAATGTCAAATCCTTATTTTCAATTTAAGCAGTTTACGGTGTGGCACGATAAGTGTGCTATGAAAGTGGGTACGGATGGGGTGCTTTTGGGAGCATGGGCTTCTGTTCAGAATGCACATAAAATTTTGGATGTCGGGACGGGGACAGGATTGGTTGCTTTAATGTTGGCTCAACGCAGTCTGCCGGATGCGGATATTATAGCATTGGAAATAGATGGAGCCGCTGCCGGACAGGCTAGGGAAAACGTAACTCGTTCTCCTTGGAAGGAGCGGGTAGAGGTAGTGCAGACTGATTTCAGAGACTATCAATCTTCCGACAAATTTGACGTGATTGTTTCTAATCCCCCGTATTTTGTTGATTCATTAGAGTGTCCGGACCAACAGAGAAATGCAGCCCGACATAATGGTTCTTTGACCTATGAAGAATTGTTGGAAGGAGTGGTCGGATTATTGGCGGAAGATGGAACTTTTACGATTGTGATTCCGGCGGATGTAGCTGATAGGGTGAAGATGATAGCTGCAACGAAGAATTTATATGCAGTCCGGCAGCTAAATGTGATAACTAAGCCCAGCGGTATTCCTAAACGCACCTTGATTACTTTTACTTTTTCTAATCAGGAATGTGTAATTGAAGAATTATTGACGGAATTAGCCCGTCATCAATATAGCGAGAAATATATAGCTTTGACGCGAGAGTATTATTTGAATATGTAAATATAGAGGAGTAGAGGATGAATTCATCCTCTACTACCCAAGCTGTTTATATCAGGATTCAATTTCCTTACAGCCTCTTTTACTTCTTTTTTAGTTGGATTATGACAAGCTTCTACCTGTTGCATTGGTACAATCTCATTCACCATTCTTTCATATCCTTTTTGTTCTAACAAATGAACTTCTTTTTCATTGGTTTCTTTTTGCTTTTTTGTTTTCATATGACTTTTCTTTTTTTAGTTTCTACTTTGAAAACAGAAAACAGTGAAAGTTGGTTCATTCTACCAAAATATATTTTCAGTTAATTCATCTCAATAAACGCCATGACATCTATACTTTAATTTGTAGGCCGGTACTTTGCAGAAAGGAATTTGATTTCTGTCAGGAAAAAAAAGTTGAGATGCAAACGGGTGAAATTCAGATCATTGGAAAATAATAAATAAAAAACATCCGTTTGGCTATTGTTAATTAAAAAATACTCTCTATCTTTGCACCGCTTTTGAAAAGAAAACCCTTCAAAAAGTAGCGGGGTGTAGCGCAGTCCGGTTAGCGCACCTGCTTTGGGAGCAGGGGGTCGTGGGTTCGAATCCCGCTACCCCGACTACAAAGAAAGAGGGTTATTAAGTTAAAAGTTTTTCGGGGTGTAGCGCAGTCCGGTTAGCGCACCTGCTTTGGGAGCAGGGGGTCGTGGGTTCGAATCCCGCTACCCCGACGAAAAAGATAAAGTAAGTAATTTTGAGCTGATACAGTTTGTACCAGCTTTTTTTTATTTGTATATTTTAAGAGAGTTAGCCCCCCCTGCTCCCAAAGCAGGTGCGTTAACTCTCTCTATCTTAATGAAGAATCGCAATTTATACACAACAGTTGCAAAATTGCAATAACCCATTATTTAGGAAAGGTGAGAATGAATCTACTTCCTTTGCCTGATTCTGATTTTACATTGATGCTTCCTTCATGCAAAGTCATAATTTGCTTGCATAAGCTGAGTCCGATACCCGAACCGGTTGTTTTGGTACTAAAGAAAGGTACAAATATCTTGTCCAGAACATCCGGTAAAATGCCTTCTCCATTGTCGGATACTGTCATAATCTTATTGTTGGCAGGTGAAGTGATTATTGTTACCCGAATATTTTTATCTGCTTGCTTTCCACACGCCTCGCGGGCATTTTTCAATAAATTAATGAGGACTTGTTCTATTTGTGCCCGGTCTATATACAAGTTCAGTTCTGATAAAGGAGTTTCAAAATGAATGTATTCTTCCGGGAATAACTTCTTTAAATCCATGAATAGTTCTGCAATAGAAACTTTGGTGCGGACAGGAGCGGGGATTCGTGTCAGACGACGATAGTTTTCTACAAATTCTAGTAACCCTTTGCTTCTTCTGTGAATAGTTTGCATGGCTTGCAGGATAATGGAGTATTCTTTTTCTCCAAGCTGTTCGGGTATTCCTCTTTCACTTAGTGTTTCGGAAAGAGAAATAATCGGTGTGATGGAATTCATGATTTCATGAGTCAGTACACGTATCAGCTTTTGCCAGGCTTCCATTTCATTTCGTTCCAGTACGGAATGGATATTTTTCAGGCTGATTATTTGTTGCTCTTTTCCTTGTGTCGCAAACTTGGTGCAAGAAATGGCCATTTCCAGGACAGTGCTGTTTTGTTCGATACGGATAATTGGAATATCATTAGTCGCAGAAGCGATTAGTAATGCTTCCGGTAATTGTGAGATTTGTCCTAAATGGGTGACGGCCGCCTGATTCATCCATTCTACATGTCCGGATCTGTCGGCAACAAGTACGGCTGTGTCTACCTTGTTCAATAAGTTTTCGTAATATTGGTGCTTAATTTCCTCTGCCAGCAGTTTTCCCCGAAAGTCTTTCAGGCTTTCCGAAAGTTCTTCTGCCCACTCATTCATTATTTTATTCTTGAAAGGCGGGTGGAAGGCTTGCGTCATGTCATTATACCGGAGTCCGTCTGTCAGCCGTCGCAACAAATTAATTTGTTTAAACTGCATACGATAGAGGTGTACACCGGTAGTTATCAACAGTAGGATGCAGATAGTGGTGCTGAACCATAACTGTTTTTGAAACAGCAGGCAGCTTCCGATAGAAAGCAGCATTATAAATAAGATGTGTAAGAACACTCTGATTGCATATCGTTTCATAAGCCTAGTTTTTCAAGTTTACGATATAAGGCAAAGCGGGTTATGCCCAGATATTCGGCGGCACGGGAAATATTTCCCTCGCTAAGTTTCATTGCTTTTTCAATGGTCTGGCGTTCCAGTTGTTCCAAATTTAATATCGTTTCTTCTTCCTTCCTTTGTTTAGGAGCGGCATGGAACAGAAAGTTTTCAGGTTTTAATAAAGAGCCGTCTCCTAATATGACAGCGCGTTCTATCGTATGCTGCAATTCCCGCACATTTCCGGGCCAGGCATACTTTAATAGTTTGTTTTTGGCTTCCCGGGTCAGGCCGCGCATATCCTTTTTGTATTTACGTGCATACCGTTGCAGGAAGTGTTCGGCCAGTAGAATAATATCATTACCACGTTCGCGGAGCGGCGGGATATGTATTTCAATGGTATTGATACGATAGAGCAAGTCCTGCCGGAAGTTTCCTTCATCCACTAATTGGCGAATATCCGCATTTGTGGCACAAATCAGGCGGACGTCAATAGGAACGGCTTGTGTACTGCCTAAACGGTTGATTTGTCGCTTTTCGATAGCAGTCAATAGTTTCGATTGCATGGGAAGTGAAAGATTGCCGATTTCATCCAAAAACAGAGTTCCGTTGGTGGCAACTTCCATTCGCCCGGCTTTTGATTTTTTAGCGTCGGTGAAAGCCCCTTTTTCAAATCCGAACAGTTCGCTTTCGAACAATTGTTCGGGGATACTTCCCAAGTCAATGGTGACAAAAGGCTTGCCGTATCGGGGAGAACAGCGATATAAGAAATGAGCAATCACGTCTTTTCCTGTTCCGTTTTCTCCTAGAATCAGGATATTGGCATCTGTACAACTTAGTTTGTTTATTGTAGTGAAAACTTCCTGCATGGCAGGAGATTCTCCGATAATGTCTCCTTCCGATGTGTTTTGACCGCTAAGTACTTCTATCTGCTCTTTTAAGATATTCACTTCTCGTTGTGACTGGCGCAACCGCATTCCGGAAGTGAGTGTGGCCAGTAGTTTTTCTTTTTTCCACGGTTTGGGAATAAAATCTGTTGCGCCGGCTTTGATAGCCCGCACTGCTTTGTCTGTATCTGCATAGGCGGTCATAAAGATAACAATAGCCTGCGGGTCAATTTGCAGTATTTGCTCCAAGCTCTCAAATCCTTCCTGACCACTAATAGCGTCACGGCTGAAATTCATATCCAATAAGATAAGATCGGGTTGAAAAGTGGTCATGAAATGTTCGATTCGGTCAGGAGTGGTGGCTACCTTTATTTTCTCCGCATAAGGTTCCAATAACAGGTTGAGGGCGAAAAGGACATCTTCGTTATCGTCTACTATAAGTATTTTCCCCAGTTTGCTTGCTTCTTTCATTTCTTTTGCTGAATAGATTTATTGCTTTTTTTTATTACATCGGCAAAGATATGGATAATAATCATGTGTTGTATGTGCGATTGCGCACTAGTTTTGTGCGTATTTGCACGCTGATAATAGAAGAGGGATAAACGTATCTGTTTGAAGTATAGTAATTTATATAAATGGCACAGGTTTTGAATAATAAATTAATAAATATAACGAAGGATGAACCTGAAATTAATCTGCATAAGCATTGGAATCCTGTCGACGGAATTATCGTCTGCCCAGAATCAGACAATGGAGCTGTCACTGGAGCAGACCGTAAGAATAGCGCGCTTGGAATCTCCCGACGCGCAAACGGCACGCCATAGTTTTCGTTCTGCTTATTGGAATTATAAATATTATCGTGCCAATTATTTACCGACTTTGAGTTTGACATCCGCTCCTAATTTGAACCGTGCCATTAATAAGATAACAATGGGTGACGGTTCGGTTAAGTTTGTCGAGCAGAACTTATTGAATACTGACCTGACTTTGAATCTTTCACAAAACGTATCCTGGACAGGAGGTTCCTTGTTTCTCGAAACATCTGTCCAACGTATGGACTTGTTCAGCGAGCATAAATATTCATGGCAGACTTCACCTGTTATGATAGGCTATCGGCAGTCACTTTTTGGCTATAATAGTCTGAAATGGGATAAGCGTATAGAACCCGTACGTTATCAGGAGGCTAAGAAAAGTTATGTGGAGACATTGGAACTTGTTTCAGCCAGTGCGATTAATAAATTCTTTGCTTTAGCTACCGCCCAAAGCAATTACGACATAGCGTCGTTCAATTATGCGAATGCAGATACACTTTACCACTATGCCCAAGGGCGCTATAATATAGGTACGATAACAGAAAATGAGATGCTGCAACTGGAACTTAATCGTCTGACAGAAGAAACGAACCGTATGAATGCCCGCATTGAAATGGATAACTGTATGCAGGAGCTTCGTTCATATCTAGGTATTCAGGAAGACAAGGAAATTCGTGTACGTGTCAGTTCCCGGGTGCCGGATTTCAGCATCAATCTGAATGAGGCGCTGGCACTGGCGTATGAAAATAGTCCTGACATACAGACGATGAAGCGACGAAAGCTGGAAAGTGAAAGCGCTGTTGCGAGAGCCCGTGCCAATGCCGGTTTGAAGGCGGATATTTATCTCCGTTTCGGACTGACACAGACGGCGGACAAATTGCCGGAAGCCTATCGGAACCTTTTAGACCAGCAATATGTAAGTTTAAGTATCTCCCTGCCGATTTTAGACTGGGGACGGGGAAAAGGTCAGGTACGGGTAGCCCGTTCTAACCGTGATCTGGTTTATACGCAGGTGGAACAAAGCAGGACGGATTTTGAACTGAATGTCCGCAAACTGGTGAAGCAGTTTAATCTGCAAACGCAACGTGTCCGTATCGCTGCCCGCACAGATGAAACTGCCCGACGGAGGAATGAAGTTGCCCGTAAACTTTATATATTGGGAAAATCAACCATTCTTGATTTGAACGCTTCTATTTCAGAAAAAGATAGCGCACGCCGTAATTACGTATCGGCTTTATATAACTATTGGAGTTTATATTATACACTTCGTAGTATGACGCTATATGATTTTGAGAGAAACAGGTTGCTGACGGAGGATTATAATCTTCTCGTCGAATAGGGTTGAATGATTTTCTTGTAATTGATATGAATATAAAAAACTATATGACCTTATGGATATAAAATTAGAAAAGAAGCCGTGGTACATTCGTTATAGATATTATCTGATAGGGGGACTTTTGTTTCTCTCCTTTCTGATTTATGTAATCATCCTTTCATCAGGTCCCAGAAAACTACGTGTTGATGTCGGGAATATCCAGATAGCGGAAGTGGTAGATGCTGACTTCATGGAATATGTAGATGTGGAAGGATTGGTTCAACCCATATTGACTATCAAGGTCAATACCCGCGAAGCGGGAAGTGTAGAAAAGATAGTGGGAGAAGAAGGCAGTTTGCTTCAGCAAGGTGATACGATTCTTGTTCTTTCCAATCCGGACTTGCTTCGTAACATCGAAGACCAGCGTGACGAATGGGAAAAGCAAATGATTACCTATCAGGAGCAGGAGATTGAAATGGAGCAAAAGAGTCTGAATCTGAAACAGCAGGCTCTGACAAATAATTATGAGCTTGAACGTCTGAAAAAAAGCATTGCCCTTGACCGTGAAGAGTATCAGATGGGGGTAAAGAGCAAGGCTCAACTGCAAGTGGCTGAAGATGAGTATAATTACAAACAGAAGAATGCAGCTTTGCAACAGGAGAGCCTGCGGCATGATTCTGCTGTAACAATGATTCGTAAAGAGTTGATTCGTAACGACCGGGAAAGGGAACGGAAGAAATATGAACGCGCTCATGAACGCTTGAATAATTTGGTGGTAACAGCTCCGATAAAAGGACAGCTTAGCTTTGTAAAGGTTACTCCCGGGCAACAAGTCTCTTCCGGTGAAAGCATAGCTGAAATAAAGGTGCTTGACCAATATAAGATCCATACTTCGCTCAGTGAATATTATATTGACCGGATTACTACCGGATTGCCTGCCACTATCAATTATCAGGGAAAGAAATACCCGTTGAAAATAACGAAAGTAGTCCCCGAAGTGAAAGACCGTATGTTTGATGTCGATCTTGTTTTTACAGGTGATATGCCTGATAACGTAAGAGTGGGCAAGAGTTTTCGTGTGCAGATAGAATTGGGGCAACCGGAACAGGCGCTTGTTATCCCACGCGGTAATTTCTATCAGGCTACGGGAGGGCAATGGATTTATAAAGTGAATGCTTCAAAAACAAAAGCTGTCCGCGTTCCTTTATCTATCGGCCGCCAAAATCCGCAGCAGTATGAAATTACAGAAGGTTTGCAGCCCGGAGATTGGGTAATTACGACGGGATATGATACCTTTGGCGATGTGGAAGAATTGATATTGGATTAAAGAGTTAACAGTAAAAACATTATGATAAAACATTATTTGAAAGTTGCATTCAGAAACCTGTTGAAATACAAGACACAAAATATAATCTCTATCATCGGTCTTGCAGTAGGATTGCTATGTTTCTGTATATGTATGTATTGCAGCCGTTTTGTTGAAACGACCAATCATTGTTTCAGTAATTACACCCGCATTGTGGAACTGAATCTTTATGATGACCAGACCGGCACTTGTTTTTCCGGCACGCAGGTGGCTTTGTCCGAAGAACTCCGTACATGGGCGATGGGAGAGGTGGAAGCAATCTCCTGTATGGCATATTCCCGTGAACGTTCTTTTCTTGCCGGGATTTCAGAAGAGAAATCACTGCCTTATGAACTTGAGACGATAGAAATAGATACGTTATATAATAAGGTATTCACTCCCCGGATACTGGCGGGAAATTGGGAGACGGCCAGCCGGACGCCTAATGCTGTCATTTTGAGTGAATCTACCGCCATAAAGATATTCGGTAAGATTGAAACTGCTATCGGCAAGCATCTGACGTTGATGAGACGACTCCATACTTCGCCTGAAAGTACTCCGAAAACAGGAGGTATTGTGTACACTGTCCAGGTAGTAATGGAGGATATTCCGTTGAACAATGGTTTCAGCTTTATGACACATACTGATGCTATGGTGTTAAATGATAGCGAAGGGCTTTTTCAAAGCCCGAAGCGTCATGACATGACAGGAGCCTTAACGTATGTCCTGCTTTCTCCTCATGCGGATATAGCCGCACTGGAACAACAATTTTCGAAGCGCAATTATAGTTATACCATGTATAATCAGGCATATTCGGTTGTAGCGAATTACATTGGCGACCGGAGTCAAAAAAAAGGCGCTTTTGTCCTGGGGTGGGCGACCGGAATAGTCGGTACATTAATACTGCTGGTCGGACTTGTCAATTTCTTCCATTTTCTTATCGGTTCTTTTCTCAATCGCACTAAGGAATACAGTATTATGAAAATGGCCGGATGTAATTGGAGTCAACAATTCTGTCTGCTGTTTGTACAGTCACTGATTGTCATAGTTGCTTCTTCCTTTCTGGTTGTATGGGGAATAGAGTTGATTGGCGACAGGATGGATTTTTCCCTGTCGGGTATTACGATGACTTTTCCTCCTGCCGTCCTTTTGAAACACGCTTTGCAATATATCATTTTTCTCATTCTGCTTTGTGCTGTCATCTGTATGTTTGTATCTGTCCGTATCCGCAGGATTTCAATACAGGACGGAATGCATGGGGGCAACAAGCGTCGCAGAAAACAATGGGGACGTAACTTTATGTTAGGTATTCAGTTCTTTATCTGCTGGATATTTGTATCATTCACCGTTGCGTTATTCTTGCAATCGGAAACAACAACCAAAACACTGTTCCATACATTAAGCCAGAAAGAGAAAGAGGCAATTCTGAGTATCCCGCTAGATTATCCGTTCATGAAAAACGAAGAAAAGCTGGACATGGTAGAACGTTTCAAACAACATGCAGGGGTGAAGGATATTCTGTTGTCAGATATCGCTTATACGCAGGGAGTGTCCGGCAATCTGCTGATGACCGAAAAAGGGAATGATAATTCCTGGACTGATATTGATATTATGTGTGTGCCGCTGAACTTTTTTACTTTTATGAATATTCCGGTAAAGGAAGGTAGGACTATCCTGACAAAACAGGATCTTGTCATGGATGAGGTATGGCAGAACAAGCAAAAGAAGAATGTGATCGGGATGAATTTCTATGACCAGAACAATGATTATACTGTATGCGGAGTTTGTGCCCCTTTTCAGACCGATATTCATAATCATAGCGGCGGTTACGCTTTTATACTCTATGATCCATCCGTATATGTAGGACATTGTTATGTGAAATGCTATCCTCAGCAACAAAAGGAAGTAGTGAAGTGGATTGAAAGGATCCGTCAGGAGATGTTGCCGGAAAATATTCCCTGTCAGGTACGCACATTTCAGGATGACCTTTATGAGATGCAGGCTATGGAATATATCCTGAAAGATATTATTTTGTTTTTCGCAATGGTCAGTATCATTATTACATTGTTGGGTGTATATTCCAGCATTACTCTCGACACCGAACGCAGGCAGAAAGAAGTTGCTGTCCGTAAGGTAAATGGAGCCGGAATCAGGCATATAATCTGGTTATTTGCCCGTTTGTATATAGCTTTGTTGGTGGTTACTGCCATTATATCCTTTCCGTTGGTGTACATGGTGTTGCAGTGGTGGAAACAAATATATACAGTATTCTTTAACTGCGGATGCTGGTTTTGGACAGGAATTTTTCTGTCTGTTGCCATGGTAACGGCATTGACTATCTGGTTTCGTATCATGAGGATTGCAAGAATCAATCCGGTGGAGTCTATCAAGAATGAATAAAAGAATGATATAATTTACGAACAATATAAATTTACGATCATGATTAAGACAGTAAACTTACAGAAGATTTTCAAGACAGAAGAAGTGGAAACTTGGGCGCTGAATAATGTCAGCATCGAGGTGAAGCAAGGTGAGTTTGTAGCCATTATGGGGCCTTCCGGTTGTGGAAAATCCACATTGCTTAATATTTTAGGGCTTTTGGATAACCCGACGGGAGGGGAGTATTATCTGAATGGTACGGAAGTTTCGAAATATACGGAATCGCAGCGTACAAATCTCCGTAAAGGAGTCATTGGTTTTGTATTTCAGAGTTTCAATCTGATAGATGAACTGAATGTGTATGAAAACATTGAACTGCCTTTACTTTATATGGGAATCTCGGCATCCGAACGGAAAAAAAGGGTTGAGACAGCGATGGAGAGAATGGCTATTACTCATCGTAGCAAGCATTTTCCTCAACAACTTTCCGGAGGTCAGCAACAACGTGTTGCTATTGCCCGTGCAGTAGTCGCCAATCCTAAACTGATTCTTGCCGATGAACCGACTGGTAATTTGGACTCCAAAAATGGTAAGGAAGTCATGGGGTTGTTGAGTGAACTGAATAGAGAGGGGACAACAATTGTCATGGTAACCCATTCGCAACATGACGCCGGCTATGCCAATCGCATCATCAACTTGTTTGACGGTCAGGTGGTAACGGAAGTAAGCATGTAAGTACGTTGCATCAAGCAACTATAAATGAGGTATCATGATAAAACACTATCTTAAAGTAGCCTTTCGCAATCTGATGAAGTATAAGACACAAAGTCTTGTCAGTATCATCGGATTGGCAGTCGGATTTACTTGTTTTGCGCTGTCTGCTTTGTGGATTCGTTATGAAATGACTTATGACGATTTTCATGAGGGGGCCGATCGTATTTATTTGGCAGGCAGTAGCTTTCGTCTTTATGGAGACGGATTTAACTATAATTCATCTAGCTTTTTAGCTGATTATTTGGCAAAGAACTGTCCTGAGGTGGAGAAAGTATGTTGTATCTATTATGATTGGGATGAAAAAAAGATTAAGAATGAGGATACCGAGTTTTCGGTACGGCGGATAGAAGTAGATTCAAGTTTCATTTCAATGTTCAATATTAAGGTATTGGACGGAGATAATCATTTACAGCTAAAAAAGGATGAAATTGCTATAACTGAAAATACGGCAGAACGAATATTTGGAAAAGAATCTCCGATAGGTAAACACTTGATTTTCGAAGAAAATAATGAAGAAAAAACAATTGTCGCAATTGTAAAGTCATGGGAAGGGCATTCTTTGTTTTCTTTCGATATATTGTTACCATTTTATGATGCAAGCCCTAATTGGGGACGCCAACGATGTCAAACGCTTTTTCGCACTTATCCCAACTGTGATATGAAAGCATTACAACAAAGATTATCAGAACATGAAGTGCAACAAGAAGGCCATAAATATCCAATCTCTACGCCTATTGCCCTATTATCGACACTGCGGAGTACTCATCCAAGAGAAGATGTAAATGTGAAGTTGGATCATATTCGTCTTTTTGCTTGTATTAGTGGTTTGGTCATCATTTGTGGAATATGCAATTATTTAACAATGCTGGTGACTCGTATCCGGATGCGTAGACGTGAGTTGGCGTTGAGAAAGGTTAATGGTTCATCAAATAGAGGTTTACTTACCCTACTTCTCACAGAACTAGTCTTATTACTGCTTCTATCTTCAGGAGTAGGTTTGGTGTTGATAGAGTTAATTTTGCCCACTTTCAAACGTTTGTCACAAATTGATGAAAGCACTTCATTCTTTTATATTGAAGTATTTGTTTATATCTTATCATTGGTTGCCGTGACAGTTGGTTTTGCATCTCTGCTTATACAATATATCAGTAGGCGAACTCTACTTAATAATATAAGCAAGAAGTCAAATACACATCTCTCAGGATGGTTTTATAAAATCAGTATTTTTTTTCAGCTATTTATCAGCTTAGGCTTTGTGTTTTGTACTTTGGTAATGATGATGCAACTTCATTTTCTATTGAATACTAGGGAACTTGGAATAGAGCGGCATAATGTGGGGGCAGTAGTTTATTGCTCTGAAAATATCCCTTTCAAAGAAGTAGTGAATCAGATACCTGAAATAGCAGAATGTTTGAATGGTTTTCATACACCTATTCCCAAGATGTACTATTCAACATATAGATTAAAAGAATGGGACGGAAAAAATACTGATAGTGAACAATATATTGAACTGGAAGATGAAACGATTAATCAGGAGTATGCCGATTTCTTTGGAGTTGAGGTATTGGACGGAAATATGTTGGATGAAAAGGATGGAAAAGATATGGTTGTTATAAATGAGGCTGCTGTGAAAGCTTTAGGATGGACACAACCGATAGGAAAGAAAATAGGTAAATTAGGAAAGCAATATATAGTGAAAGGTGTCATTAAAAATATTTCATATAACGCTCCAATACATCCGGTAGCTCCTGCCATGTTTCATTTACCGGATAGTAGAGACAGAGGAGGTATTATTTTCAAAGTGAAGGAAGGAACTTGGGACATTGTGTCTGAAAAGATAAAAGCAGAAGTGAATAAAGTTAATCCGAATGCAGAATTGATGTTGTCTAATATGGAAGAAGTTTATGACGCTTATATGAAATCAGAGAGAACATTGTGTAAGCTGTTAAGTGTAGTTTCCGCTATTTGTATAATAATTGCAGTATTCGGTATATTTTCGTTAGTAACTTTATCCTGTCAGCAACGTCGTAAAGAAATAGCCATCCGTAAAGTAAATGGTGCCAGCGCAAGGCTGATTCTGAACTTATTCTTTAAAGAATACTTGCTATTACTTGTTATGGCATCATGCATTGCTTTTCCATTAGGATATGTCATTATGAAACGTTGGCTTGAAAACTATGTAAAACAGACTCCGGTAAACTTGTGGATATATATAGGAATATTTGCGGGAATGCTTCTTGTTATTTTCTCAAGCATTGTATGGAGAGTTTGGAAAGCTGCCATTCAAAATCCGGCAGAAGTGATTAAGAGTGAGTAATAGAATCGTATAACATATAAGATGGATATGAAAAATCAACTATCATCAATTAAAGCATTATTTCGTTTCAGGATTTATACGATAATCAATATTATTGGATTGGCGGTGAGTGTAGCGGCAACGTTAATCATAGTGCGCTATATTCATCAGGAATTAACAGTTGACCATTTCTGTAAGAACTTGAATCAATTATATATATTGACGGCTCAAAGAAGTAATGGTGGCATTTCCATTATTGATAATGCAGACAGGAATGATCCCAATTTTATTGACCCGATGAAGAATCCCGAGGTAGAGGGGTATTCGTATGGTATTTCTTATAAAGATGATTATATCATATACGACGAACATCGCTATCGAGTCAATGTCCTAGTGACAGACAGCTTGTTTCTGCAATTAATGGACTATCCAGTCATATCGGGCATTAAGACTATTCAACGTCCGGATGATGCAATCATTACCCGACAGTATGCCAAGCATCTTTGGGGAGATGAGGAGCCACTCGGAAGGCAGTTTGTCTCTTCGGCAGGTTATACGCTTACCATACGGGGAGTTGTAGATGAACCAGATACCAAGTCTTCATTGCAATTTGACCTGATAACTCCTGTGAATCAGGGAAAGTATATGGATTGGACTCGGATGGGATTCTGTATAGCACGCTTGGCTAAAGGGACTGAACTAAAGAGTTTTAATGAGAAAATATCAAAACCGCAGTCATTGATTTGTTTTGGTCATTCACCTATACAATTCAGACTCTTGCCTTTGAAAGAGTTATATTTTGATAAAGTGGTAAGTTCGGAATCCAGTTTTTTCTTGAGGGGAAATAAAGAGCATATCACGGTCTTATCTATCGTGGCATGTATGTTATTGTTGGTAGGAATCTTCAATTTTATCAATATCTATACGGTTATTATCTTGAAACGGGCGCGTGAGTTTGGAGTTAAAAAAGTGTATGGTGCTAGTGGTATTCACAGATTTTACATCAAAAGACATTTGAAAAAACAGTATCTTTGCATAATTCCAAGTTTATTTCAAATAAGAGAATGTATATGAATAGAATAAAGGTGTTTTTATTGTTTGCAGTTTGGATTGGTCTTAATGCGTGTCAATCGAAAGGAAAACAGGCTATCGAGAAGGAAGTGGGAGAGGATACCTTAATACTAGCTCCAACAGAAGAAGAGAAAACAATAACCGGAGTTGTAGGAGATGCTTCAATGAATAACTTTATGTTAATCACTTCAAAAGGAGATACGCTTTTTATCAGTACGATGGATCAGGAACCGAACGATGTCACAGGTTTTGAGTTGGGAGATACGGTGAGAGTGAATTATATAGAAGAAGAGGAAGAACCCGGTTCGAGTACTATACCGACCGCCCAAAAGGTAGTTGTGATAGGAAAGAAGATCCGGAATAAATAATTAATCTAACAATAACGCAAAATTATGAGAAAGAAAATGTTGGCAGCAACTCTGTTGGCAGGGTTATTGGCTGCGTGTGGCGGTAGTGCTACTTCAGTGGTAGGTACATGGGTAGAGCCTGTACCGGGTATGGCGGGACAAGTACAAGGTATTAAAATGGAAGAGGGTGGTGGTGCATCTTCTGTTAATATGGCTACATTAATTTATGAAAGTTGGAAACAGGAAGGTGGCAAACTGATTCTGACCGGAAAAAGTATTGGTAATGGACAGACAATTGAATTTACAGATACAATGGCGATTAAAAAGCTGACGGCTGATTCATTAGTTTTGGATAATCGGGGAATGGAGATTCGCTATGCAAAACAGAAATAATGTAATTGATAGGTGAATATTCATCTTATTGAATAAATAAAAAAGCTACTTTCCCAATTCAATATAGGAAAGTAGCTTTTTTATAGGGTTATCAATACTGATTATAAAATATCCAAAGCCTTGAATGCTTTCACCAACTTTTCTACAGCACGGTCAATCTGTTCTTTTGTATGAGTAGCCATCAATGCCACACGTACCAACGTATCTTGTGGAGCACATGCCGGTGGAATAACCGGATTGATGAATACACCTTCGTCGAAAGCCAGTTTCGTAACCATGAAAGTCTTTTCCGTATCACGCACATAAAGAGGAATGATAGGTGATTCGGTAGCACCGATTTCAAATCCGGCTTCGCGGAAACGTTTCAATGCATAGTTGGTAGCTTCCCATAATGCTTCAAGTCTTTCCGGCTCGTTCTGGATAATGTGGAGAGCTTCCAAAGCGGATGCAGTAGCAGCCGGAGTATTGGATGCGCTGAATATATAAGTACGCGCATTATGACGCAGCCAGTTGATGATTGAAGAATCAGCAGCAATAAAACCACCGATAGAAGCCAAAGACTTGCTGAAAGTACCCATAATCAAGTCAACCTCGTGAGTCAAACCGAAATGGTCACAAACTCCACGTCCTTGTTTTCCGAATACCCCCAAACCATGAGCTTCGTCTACCATGATAGTAGCATTGTATTTATGTTTCAAGCGTACGATTTCGGGCAAGTTTGCCAAGTCACCTTCCATAGAGAATACGCCGTCCACTATGATTAGTTTCACTGAATCCGGGTTGCACTTTTGAAGTTGCTTTTCCAGATCAGCCATGTCGTTATGCTTATATTTTAATTGCTGGGAAAAGGAGAGGCGACGACCATCTACAATGGATGCGTGGTCGCGGTCATCACAGATGATATAATCATTGCGGTCTGTCAGGGCAGGAATGACACCTGAATTTACTGTAAAACCGGTAGAGAAACAGAGAGCTTCATCTTTACCAACGAAAGCAGCTAATTCTTTTTCCAGTTGAACATGCAGGTCAAGCGTACCATTCAAGAAACGTGACCCTGCGCATCCGGAACCATATTTATGCATGGCTTGAACACCAGCTTCAATAACTCTTTCATCTCCCGTAAGGCCAGTGTATGCATTGGAGCCGAACATCAACACTTCGTGTCCGCCCATTTCTACCTCTGTACCCTGTTTTCCTTCTATCTCACGGAAATATGGGTAAACGCCCTGTGCCATAAACTTTTGTGGCAGGTCGTACTTAGCTAACTTATCTTGTAATAATCCCATGAATTATAATTTATAATACTCATACTCAGACCATTCGTCGACGGTCTAATATCCTTTTGTCTTAACAAGTGTTTAAAACAGGGGGCAAAGATAACAAAATTTGCTTTCATACATTCTTTTTAAGAGAAAAAAGTTGCTAGCTTGAGATTAGAAACCTCTAATAGATTAAAATTTAAGATATTTATATTACTTTTGTCGTCTACAATCGACAAGAATAGCATGAACGAAAGTATGAGAAAAATAAAATTCGTCGTCAATCCTATTTCCGGGACACAAAGTAAAGAATTGGTTCTTAGCTTGCTGGATGAGAAAATAGACAAGACGAAATACTCTTGGGAAGTAGTATATACAGAAAGAGCCGGTCATGCAGTAGAGATAGCCGCCCAAGCTGCGGAAGAAAAAACGGATGTAGTGGTGGCTATCGGTGGAGACGGGACAATCAATGAAATAGCTCGTTCGCTGGTGCATACTGATACAGCTTTAGGGATTATACCTTGCGGATCGGGTAATGGGCTGGCGCGACATCTGCATATACCTATGGAACCGAAAAAAGCATTGGAGGTGCTTAATGAGGGATGTACGGATATAATAGATTATGGTAAGATTAACGGAACAGATTTCTTCTGCACTTGTGGAGTAGGATTTGACGCTTTTGTCAGTCTGAAGTTTGCGCATGCCGGCAAACGCGGATTATTGACTTATCTGGAAAAAACATTGCAGGAAAGCCTAAAATATCAGCCGGAGACTTACGAACTGGAGACTGAAAACGGAGTGTCCAAGTACAAGGCTTTTCTTATTGCTTGCGGAAACGCATCACAATATGGAAATAATGCTTATATTGCCCCACAAGCCACTCTGACAGATGGTCTGTTGGATGTCACCATATTAGAACCGTTCACCGTTCTGGATGTACCTTCACTTGCCTTTCAGCTATTTAATAAGACAATCGACCAGAATAGCCGTATCAAGACTTTCCGTTGCAAGAAGTTGTGTATTCGCCGGAATACTCCGGGAGTGGTGCATTTCGACGGTGACCCCATGGAGACAGACGCAGATGTCAATATTGAGTTAATCCAAAGCGGATTACGTGTAGTAGTGCCGCATGCGGCTGAAAAAGATGCAGCCAATGTGCTTCAAAGAGCGCAAGAATATATGAATGGCATTAAATTGATGAATGAAGCCATCGTTGACAATATAACAGACAAAAACAAGAAAATATTGCAAAAGTTGACAAAGAAAGTCTGAGAAAATTAAGGGTAACTAATCACGAATTACAAATTATTACGTACTTTTGCAGAGTTTTGGTTCGGCCAAAAAGAAAACGCAAGTGATAATCGTTTATTAAATAAGAAAATATATGTTCAGAACACACACATGTGGAGAACTGAGAATCTCTGATGCAAATAAGCAAGTAACGCTGTCTGGCTGGGTACAGCGTAGCCGTAAAATGGGAGGTATGACTTTCATCGACCTTCGCGACCGTTACGGAATTACTCAATTAGTCTTTAACGAAGAAATCAATGCTGAACTTTGTGAACGTGCCAATAAATTGGGACGTGAGTTCGTCATTCAAATCACAGGAACTGTGAACGAGCGTTTCAGTAAGAATGCCAACATTCCTACCGGAGACATTGAAATCATTGTTTCCGAATTGAACGTGCTGAACACTGCCATGACTCCGCCGTTCACCATTGAAGACAATACGGATGGCGGTGATGATATCCGTATGAAATACCGTTACCTGGATTTGCGCCGTAACGCTGTTCGCTCTAACTTGGAACTGCGTCACAAAATGACAATCGAAGTGCGCAAATATCTCGATAGCCTTGGTTTTATCGAAGTAGAAACACCGGTTCTGATCGGTTCTACTCCGGAAGGTGCACGAGACTTTATCGTTCCGTCACGTATGAATCCGGGACAGTTCTATGCACTTCCGCAATCACCGCAGACTTTGAAGCAATTATTGATGGTTTCCGGTTTCGACCGTTACTTCCAGATTGCGAAATGTTTCCGCGACGAGGACTTGCGTGCCGACCGTCAGCCTGAGTTTACACAGATTGACTGTGAAATGAGTTTCGTAGAACAGGAAGACATTATCACTACTTTCGAAGGGATGGCTAAACATCTGTTCAAGACCCTTCGCGGTGTGGAACTGACCGAACCGTTCCAGCGTATGGCTTGGGCTGATGCCATGAAATATTATGGTAGCGACAAACCGGATTTGCGTTTCGGCATGAAATTCGTGGAACTGATGGATATTATGAAAGGTCACGGATTCTCTGTATTTGATAATGCTGCTTATATCGGTGGTATCTGTGCCGAAGGTGCTGCAACTTATACCCGCAAGCAACTGGATGCGTTGACCGAGTTCGTGAAGAAACCTCAGATTGGTGCCAAAGGTATGGTTTATGCTCGTGTGGAAGCAGATGGTACAGTAAAATCAAGCGTAGATAAGTTCTACACACAAGAAGTTCTTCAGCAGATGAAGGAAGCATTTGGTGCCAAACCAGGTGACTTGATTCTGATTCTGTCCGGTGATGATGTGATGAAGACACGCAAACAACTTTGCGAACTCCGTTTGGAAATGGGGTCTCAGTTGGGCTTGCGCGATAAGAATAAATTTGTTTGCCTTTGGGTAATTGACTTCCCGATGTTCGAATGGAGTGAAGAAGAAGGTCGCCTGATGGCTATGCACCATCCGTTCACTCATCCGAAGGAAGAGGATATTCCGTTGTTGGATACTGATCCGGCGGCAGTGCGCGCTGATGCTTACGATATGGTTGTCAACGGGGTTGAAGTAGGTGGTGGTTCTATCCGTATCCACGATGCACAGTTGCAAGCAAAGATGTTCGAGATTTTAGGATTTACTCCTGAAAAGGCAGAAGCACAGTTCGGCTTCCTGATGAATGCCTTTAAGTATGGTGCGCCTCCTCATGGTGGTTTGGCATACGGACTTGACCGTTGGGTGTCTTTGTTTGCCGGTTTGGATTCTATCCGCGACTGTATCGCATTCCCGAAGAACAACTCCGGTCGTGACGTGATGTTGGATGCACCGTCTGCAATTGACCAGACTCAACTTGACGAACTTAATCTGATTGTTGATTTCAAAGAAGGCGAGTGAAAGAATCTGTACGCATATTCCGTTTTATAGTAATCGGTACGATGAATGCCCTCATTATGGCATTGGTTGTATGGTTGATGATGAAAGAAATATCATTCGACGGTGACTATATGGTGGCTAATATAACAGCGTACCTGATAGCTCAGATTCATAACTTTATCTGGTGCAAATATTGGATATTCCCTGTAGAAAATAAAAAGAATAGTATCTGGAAACAGATACTATTCTTTTGTTCTGCTTTCGGGTTGGCGTATACAGCACAATTCTTATTCCTTATTTTATTAGTGGAAGGATTGGATGTAAATGAATATCTGGCTCAATTTTTGGGGTTGTTTATTTATGGAGGGGCTAATTTTCTAGCTAACAAGAAAATAACTTTTCAATGAAATAGTTATTATATATAGTGTATAGGAATGGCACAGAGTTTTAAATTTAGATTTTGGCTCTGTGCCATTCTTATTTTTTTACTGCAGTAGGGGACATTTTTCACATAATAAATTATAGAAAGGGCTGTCTGACAAGTCCCTCATTAATAATTTCACCCACGCTATAACTATCTGTAGCGTGGGTGATTTTCAATATTTAGAATTCGTTAGACGGTTCCTTTGGGGTGTTGTGATATTTATAAATATCCTCTTTTATGTCTTGGGAGTAAACTTTATTGGAGAACTTCTGCATTGAACTTTAGTCGAGGAAGCGTTTGGTAAGTCCTTCGTATTCGTCAATCCGGCGATCGCGGAGGAAGGGCCACCAACGGCGGACGTTTTCTGAGTGTTCCATATCTATTTCCACTACCATGTTTTCCGGATGATTGTTTCCGGCTTGTGCCAGAAATTCTCCTTGCGGTCCTGCAACGAAACTGTTTCCCCAAAATAGAATGCCGTTTGTCTGTCCAGAAGGATCGGGTTCGTGTCCTACACGGTTGACAGAGATAACAGGAAGACCATTGGCAACGGCATGTGCACGCTGCGAAATAATCCAGGCGTTGAGTTGGCGGGCTTTTTCATCGTCCGTGTCACTGCTTTCCCAGCCGATGGCGGTAGGATAAATTAATAGTTCCGCGCCTTTCAGTGCCATCAGACGGGCAGCTTCCGGATACCATTGATCCCAGCATACCAATACGCCCAACTTTCCTAATGAGGTTTGAATGGGTTCAAAACCGATGTCTCCGGGAGTGAAGTAGAATTTCTCGTAGTAAGCCGGGTCATCGGGAATATGCATTTTCCGGTACTTTCCCGCAATGCTTCCATCACGGTCGAAAACAACGGCAGTGTTATGATAAATTCCCGGTGCACGTTTCTCAAAAAGAGAGGTGACAAGGACTACTTTATTGGCGGCTGCCAACTCGGAATAAAAGCCTGTGGATGGTCCGGGAATGGGTTCAGCCAGATCAAACAGGTTGGTGTTTTCTGTTTGGCAGAAATAAAGTGAGTTGTGTAACTCTTGAAGCACAATCAGTTGCGCACCGTGAGCAGCGCAAGCCTCGATACTCTTTGCGAGGTTCATCAGGTTGACCCGAATATCTGCGGTATTGGATTGTTGGATGATTCCGACTTTTATCTTTTTCATAATGAATAATTACTTGGTTGATTCATTTGTTATTTTATAACTCCTAATGGGTATTGCATGGTGACACAATGCAGGGAACCGTGTTGCTTAATCAGGGCACGACAATCTATTCCGATTACTTGATGGTCTGGAAATGCTTGTTGTAACACTTCACTTGCTTTTTGGTCATTCACCGGCTGATGGTATGTCGGGTATAGAATAACTTCGTTCATAATCAAGAAGTTCGCGTAAGTTGCGGGCAGGCGTTCGCCGTCTTCTTCTATCTTGTCTGCCATCGGTAAGGCTAACAGGCGATAGGGTTCTCCTGCTAGGGTGCGGAATGTCTTCAGTTGTTCCTCCATTGCGAGCAATGCTTCGTAGTGTTCGTCTTCTTTGTCATCGCATTTCACGTAAGCAATGGTGTCAGTAGAACAGAAACGTGCCAAAGTGTCGATGTGGCTGTCAGTGTCGTCGCCGGCAAGATAGCCGTGGTCTAACCAAAGAACCTTTTGCAGATGGAAGGTGGATTTCAGGTATTCTTCTATCTCTGCTTGGTTCAGCTTTCCGTTCCGTTGGGGAGAAAGCAGACACTCGGAGGTAGTGAGCAGTGTGCCCATTCCGTCGCTTTCGATAGAGCCTCCTTCGAGAACGAAGTCGAGGCGGTCGATATACTGGCCTTTCAAAGCCCCGGCTTCTACCGCTTGTTTGGTGATTTGATTATCCAGTTCGGAAGCAAATTTCAGTCCCCAACCGTTAAATGTAAAGTCGAGCAGGGAAGGGGTGCCGGTGTCTATCATGGTGATGGCTCCGTGGTCGCGTGCCCATGTATCATTGGTGGCACATTCCAGAAAGCGGACGTTGTTCATGTTGACGGTAGCGGCTATCTGTTTTTTCACTTCTTCCGGTTCGGGGGTGACAATCAATAGCAACTCTCGTTTCGCTATTTCCCTGGCTATGTTTATAAAACACTCTTGCACTTCTGCCAGCATGTATGCCCAGTCTGTACCGGCGTGTGGCCATGTCAACTGTATACCACTCTGCATATGCCATTCGGCGGGCAGATGAGGTGCTCTCATTTCTACCTGCACGGTCATATTTTTGCCGAAATTCAACTGCAAATCTTTTTCCGAGCCGCTTGGGCTGGGAAGTCCAACCATGATTCCCATTAAGACTATTATCTATTTAGTTATTTATAAAATCAGTTTATTGTCTGCGTCAGTCATTAGTGTGCCTGTTGCGCAATCATTACGTATTATTATGAATTCGTTTCTTGCTTTGGCTTCCGGTCAAAGAACGGATTCTTGGAGGATGCGCTTACCGGAATTGCCATTACCGTCTTACAGTCTTTCAGCCAGTTCAGGCGTTGTGCTGCCAGTCCGGCGGAGAACATCACACGTGTATCTACACGCAAATCGGCTGCCGTAGCACAGGCGGAGCCTATGGCGATGCCTACATCTATGCTGTTCAATGCGCAGGGAACTCCTTCGGTACGTTCGGCGCAGGTGGTGAAACCGCAATGGCCGCAGTTCAAGCCTTGTGCCTGCTCGCGCGTTCCTATTAATATAACACATTCGGCATTTAAAATGTTGTCAGCATCACGAAGGAAAAATTTCATTCCGTGTTCTTCTACCATAGCTATCATAGTGTCCGATAGTTGTTTAATCTCTTCATCCGTGATTAGTGCCACTTCGATAATATCGATTCCTTTTCCTTTGGGAGCAGTACGCGCAGCCGTCATCATTTGGCGGGCTACTTGTAGTACATGCTCGTGACGGGCATCTCTTTCGTTCAGTATCATAACTTTTCTTGAATTAATTAGTGAGACAAAGATAAATTAAAATTGGAAAACTTTACATTAAACGATGAAAGAAAAAACTTTCATATCGAACTTTGTGTTATTGGGTGGAAAAGTCTATCTTTGTATCTGTCAACTCCTAAATAATATGAGTATATGAGTAACAAAATTTATCCTATTGGCATACAGAACTTTGAAAAAATACGTAAAGGTGGTTATTGCTATATAGATAAAACTGCCTTGATTTATCAGATGGTGAAAACGGGCAGTTACTATTTTCTAAGTCGTCCACGTCGCTTTGGGAAAAGCCTGTTACTATCTACTTTGGAAGCCTATTTTCAAGGGAAAAAAGAACTTTTCGAAGGATTGGCGATGGAGAAGCTGGAAAAGGAGTGGATTAAATATCCCATTTTGCATTTAGATCTGAATGCGGAGAAATATACGACTCCCGAAGCGCTCGACCAAGTTTTAGAAAGTGCTTTACGCGGTTGGGAAGCTCTCTATGGCGCACAGGATTACGAGAAAACATTCGCTTCTCGCTTTCAAGGTGTGATTCAGCGTGCTTGTGAGCAGACGGGACAGAGTGTCGTTATTTTGGTGGATGAGTATGATAAGCCTATGTTGCAGGCAATCGGCAATGATGAACTTCAGAAGAGTTTTCGTGATACATTGAAGGCCTTTTATGGAGCTTTAAAAAGCAAGGATGGCTACATTAAGTTTGGCATGCTCACAGGAGTGACAAAATCCGGAAAGGTGAGCGTGTTTAGTGACCTGAACAACCTGGAGGATATATCTATGCGTCAGCAATACATTGAAATCTGCGGAATCAGTGATCATGAGTTGCATGAGAACTTTGAAACAGAATTGCATGAATTTGCTGATGCGCAGAATTTGGCGTATGATAAAATTTGTACTGAAATGCGTGAAAGATATGATGGTTATCATTTTACTCATGATTCTGTAGGTATGTATAATCCGTTTAGCTTACTTAATACACTTAAATACAATACGTTTGGTAACTACTGGTTTGAAACGGGGACACCTACTTATTTGGTCGAATTGCTAAAAAAACATCATTACGATCTTCACCGGATGGCTCATGAAGAAACCAGTGCTGATGTACTGAATAGTATTGATTCAACTTCCGACAATCCTATCCCTGTGATTTATCAGAGCGGTTATCTTACCATAAAAGGCTACGATCGTGAATTTGAGACTTATCGTTTGGGATTTCCCAATCGTGAAGTAGAGGAAGGTTTTGTGAAATATCTCATGCCTTTTTATGCCAATATAAATGCCGTAGAATCATCTTTTGAGATTCAGAAGTTCGTTCGTGAAGTCCGTTCTGGAGATTATGATTCTTTTTTCCGTCGTCTTCAGAGTTTTTTTGCAGATACTCCTTATGAGATGGTTCGCGATTTGGAATTGCATTATCAGAATGTTCTCTTTATCGTGTTCAAATTAGTCGGTTTTTATGTAAAAGTAGAATATCATACAAGTCGGGGACGTATCGATCTTGTCTTGCAAACTGATAAATTTATCTATGTCATGGAATTCAAACTGGAGGGTACGGCTGAAGAGGCTTTGCGACAGATTAATGAGAAACATTATGCGAAACCTTTTGAGAGTGACGAGCGCCGACTGTTCAAAATAGGGGTGAATTTCAGCGCTGAGACAAGAAACATTGAAAAGTGGGTGGCAGAGTAAGGTTTGAATCATAGGCAATTTCAATAGACATAATTCAGGCGAAAATCTCAAGATAACAACAGTGATTTGTCTTCTCTTGGCTGTTTTATAGAAAAACAAAGTGTAATAAATTGTTTATCAATCGATTCATTACACTTTGTTGCAATTTTGTTATGCATCTATTTTAAAATAAACTCTTTCACTTCTTTATATCTTTCAATTTTGGCAGCATCAGGTATTGCGTTTCCATGTGGAAAGGCAATATTGAAAAAGGTCGTATCACTATTTCTTAATAATTGCCCCATATTACCACAATTAGAAAAGTATTTCTTTTTTAATCCCAAATGTTTATGAATAAATATTTTAAGGACTTTACTATGTAAAATGATTGCTACTTTGGGCTTGTATTCAAGAATTGTTCTCTCTAATTGTATGCAGTGCGCCATAGTTGGGGTGACTTCAGTACTATTGCTGTTTGCTATATTAGTGACTAAATCTGTTATACCAAAATTCCGTTGATTAATATTAAAGATTGTATCTCCAAATATACATTCATCAGCATATTCTTTATCGACTTCTTTTAAAATCAGTCCACTTTTATATAATTGATTCCAAAAAGATTGCTTTACTGAAAAGTAATGTCCTTTCTGATTAGATATGACGGCTGGATTTAAGCCGACAAACAAAATGTCTAAATTTTCTCTTACAAATGGTTTTAATGTAATTCTGTTCATAAATAATAGTTCGTCAAATATTTCTTTAACACTTATGCAGCTATTACCACAAATTTAATCCCCTCTTCCCATAGTTTTGATTTTTCTGGATTCGGCTCAATGCCTAACAGGGAAATAGATATTTTTGGGAATAAATATTAAGGAAGTTGATCGATTCTCAGTATGCGTTCTGCTCTTTTGATAATATGTCAGATTCTTTCCTTTTATCGTAAGTAATGAGTTCTTTATGGCATTTGGGACATTTGAATATGACGTCCGGTTTATCAGGAGCTTCTATCACATTCTTGCAATAGGGACATTCAACCATTGAAGAATCAATCTTTTTCATTTCATTATTGTTTTCCATATAATCAAAGTTTATATTATTAAACATCTATTCCTATAAAATTTAAAAACGCAAATATCCAACATAACATGAATAAACAGAATAGCGCTGTTAGAATTAAAAAGTCTTCATTATGTTTTTTTACACCAATTTTTCGAGAAAGAAGAATCCTAACTCCAATTTCTGGTTTGGGAATTGCCGATTTTTTTTCCATAAACATCCTATTTATAATATCATTTCGACTCCCTAAAATGAGGTTATACATAAAAAAGAAAGTGTGGAGTCATCTGTTTATCTATCGGGAGGCTCTGGTAAACCTAAGGAACAAATAAACAATACCCCACACTTGTATAGATATGCACATGACAGCGCATAATGGAATACAAGTGACGAGTGTTATTGTTATCCCTGTTCCTTTTGAAATTTACCAGATTTCCCGAATAAGGATAAAAGCAAAACACTTTCATCTATTAATTATATGTAAAGTTGCACAACTACTTGTGACAACGTTGCAAATATAGACAATCTTTTGCAATATAACACTTCAAGGGCATTGTTTTTTGTTTTTAGCGTATAAATTATTCGCTAATAATCAATCTCATTTTCTATCAGTTCATCATCGCATTCATCTATTTGTGTATCGAAAACTTCCGATGGAAAAGTCATCTCATCTTCCGGATCGGCAAGAAAATCATCCAAACGTCCGTTGAAATCATCTTCCGGGTAATAAGTGTTGGAGTCATTTTCCTTCTTTTCTGTTTTCGGAAGAAGTTCATCTTCGTTGCTCAGTGAAGAAGAGGTGTATGAACAATTGCCGGAATCAGGATGAATGGACGAAGCATTCCTGTCAAGACTTCTCATTAATTCTTTCTGTGCCAACTGGTCTTGATAGACAAAATAGCTAAAGACAACAACAAGAGCTGAGATACCTACGGTTCTGAATATCTTTTTTATTTTCATATTTAGGAAATTGAAGTTCTATTTTCATGCATTCCTCTGCAGTGCTTCTTCATACACCTTTCGGACGCGTTCTCGAAGATGTAACGGTTTGATTACCGTAAGTGAGCTGCTACGTGCAAGCAACGCCATTACAAAATCATTGGTAATACGGAGGCGCAATGTAATCCGGAATTCTGTTTCGTTGTCTACAATGATTGTCTGCGAATGGTGCAGAGGAACAGATTTTAAGAATCTGCCATCTAGTGCACTGTAACTCAATTCAATATTTTCTATGGGAATATCCGGCTGGTTCCAGATACCATAACTGTCCTTAAATAAGTCGTTTGCATCAATATTCATATCTTTCTTGAAGGTTTCTTCATAATAAATCCGGAGGTTACGGATACAGTCTACGTTGAATATTTTCAGCACGTTATTATCGTAGGCGAGAAGATACCAGCGTTGCTGGTCTTCTTTCAGATAATGGGGAAGGACTTTCTTTTCACGCATTCTGCCTTCTTCGCGTACATATATATAATTATTGCTGTCCGGTAAAAAACGACAAAATCATATATTCTCTACAAATATAATAAGTTACACCTGTTTTACGAAAAAGGGCTTGTCATTTGAGGCGATGTGAAATTGGTAGCATTAAGCATCAAAAAGCCCTTAAAAGACATCTATACGAGTCTGTTTCATGCTGTATGAGATAAAAATAGTCCATTTCCTATCATGTCAAAGTTTTACCGGACAGCAATAATATATAATCGAATGCTACCGGATGAGAGAATTTGATGGCCTTTATCAATGCCGGAAGGCATTCGGTGTCAGACGGACGGTGATGTTCGGCAAGGACATAAGTATGCAGATTGGATGTTTTATCCAAAGCATTCAGTAAATCGAAGTTCAGCAACAGGCGTTCGTATTGCTCGTTAATCAGACTGTCCTCTTCATTGATATAATAGCCGTTCCGTTTTTTGTCGAAGCGGACGCAAATACCGAACAAATCTTCTATATCTTTAAAATCACGTTGTATGGTCCGAATATCAACAGGCGTCGCGTCACGCTCTTCCATGCGAAGCCGCACATATTCCTCCAGCTCTTCACGCGGAACATAACGTTGCCTTTCTTTCAATTTGTTGATAATAACCAGCATTCGTTGTATGCCTTCCAATTTCTTTCCCATAGTCTGCTTTCTTTTGGATTTCTACCGGCAAAGATAATGAGCTATGACGACAAAACATGTCGTTCTGTCGGATTTATACAAAACCTCCCGCTTTTGTTTCCCATCGATATCCGAAAAGTCTTGTTTTTTGTGTACTTTTGGCGAGAATTTCAAGAGAACAAATAAATGTTACATATCAATAACGCCTGCATAACCTTTGGGACAGAAGTGCTTTTCTCCGGTTTTAACCTGAAACTGGAACGGGGAGAAACAGCCTGTATCGTAGGACAATCCGGTTGCGGAAAAACATCGTTGCTGAATGCAGTGATGGGATTCGTCCCATTGAAAGAAGGGACTATTCGAGTGGGGGAAATATTTCTTGATAGATCCACTATTGATAGTGTCCGGCGTCAGATTGCATGGATTCCGCAAGAGTTAGCGTTACCATTTGAATGGGTGAAGGAAATGGTCGCCCTGCCGTTCGAGTTGAAAGTGAACCGCTCGGTTCCTTTTTCGGAAGAAAGGCTTTTCGCGTGCTTTGACGAATTGGGATTGGATCACGAATTATATACAAAGAGAGTGAATGAAGTTTCGGGCGGACAACGGCAACGTATTATGCTTGCAGTGGCTGCGATGCTTGATAAACCTCTCATTATCATAGATGAACCGACTTCTGCCTTGGATTCCGGAACAACCGATAAAGTGCTTTCTTTTTTCCGGCGACAGGCGGAAAAAGGAGCGGCTGTACTTGCTGTGTCTCACGACAAGGACTTTGCATCGGGGTGTCATTATGTAATAGAACTATAATCCAAATCGAATAAAACAGTAAGAATATATACCGTGGGAACGATTGACATATCATATTATAACTTAGCCATAGGCTTGCTTCTGCTTGCCATTCCGTTCTTTTATTTATGGAAATTCAAGACAGGATTACTGAAACCTGCCGTGATCGGTACAATACGGATGATTATCCAACTGTTCTTCATCGGCATGTACTTGAAATATCTTTTTTTATGGAATAATCCCTGGATTAATTTCCTTTGGGTGATTATTATGATATTCGTAGCCGGACAAACCGCATTGGTACGTACCCAGTTGAAACGCAGTATTTTGCTGATTCCGATTTCAGTTGGGTTTCTTTGCAGTGTCGTGTTGGTAGGGTTGTATTTCATAGGTATTGTTCTTCAATTGGATAATATTTTCAGTGCTCAATACTTTGTTCCGATATTCGGTATTCTGATGGGAAATATGCTTTCGAGCAATGTTATTGCCTTGAATACTTATTATAGCGGATTGAAACGTGAACAACAATTATATAGATATTTATTGGGCAATGGGGCTACCAGACAGGAAGCGCAGGCACCGTTTATCCGGCAGGCGATTATTAAATCATTCAGCCCGTTGATTGCGAATATTGCTGTAATGGGATTGGTAGCTTTCCCGGGGACAATGATTGGACAGATTCTAGGCGGAAGTACTCCGAACGTTGCCATTAAATATCAGATGATGATTATGGTAATCACCTTCACCGCCTCCATGCTGTCGTTGATGATAACCATTTCATTGGCTTCGCGAAAGTCTTTTGATGCATATGGGAAGCTTCTGGAAGTATCGAAAGAAACTAAGAAATGACAATAACCGACCATATATTCCAGAAAGTAGCCGAAATATCCATACCGCATTTCTTTGTTACAGTGGAATTTGCAGCAATGGGTAGTGGGATGCCCCAAGGTATTGAAACCTTTTTGCAGGAAAAGCATAAGGCGATTCTTCGAGGCGCGAACGGTCGTAAATTTATCTACCGGGAAGGAGAGTGGCGATTGATTTTTACTTTTTCCCCTACGGATAGAGTAGTCGATGAACGCTATGCTCTCAAGAATAAAACCTCTCTCCATATATATAAGAAATAAAACTTGCTGTCATCTGTCACATTTTTGTACTTAAAGGGCTGATTAGTGCGAGGTTAGAGTGTGACAGCACGGTGTGACAACAGTGTGATGGCAAATGTTGCTGTCACAAGAAGTAAGTTCCAAGTTGTTTCCTTTATTTAACGTAAGTTCGATATAATTTTGTCCGCATGGTTTGGGGCTGACTAAAAAGCCCCCCTCATCTTTTTCCTCAATTTAAATAATAGTCCACACAATAAAAAGTCTCCCTTTCTTTAGTTTTCATGGAGACTTTTTATTGTACACAGCGCATTGTT
>NZ_JANJZR010000109.1 GCF_024623065.1 Bacteroides acidifaciens | reverse complement strand
GTTTTGAGAGTTGCTTTCGAGTATATTTTCTGTTGTTGTGAGGAGCATGACGGAGACTATGTGACGAATAAAAACAGATCGGTAAAGCCTATCTAACATAATCTCAGGAAAATTTAAACAGGCTCTAATAATTCAAGGAATTCTTTTTTATCCGAAGTTACTAGTTTCATTTCCATATTTTCTTTCTATGAAAAATACATTTGCATCACAAAAGTAATAAACTTACCAATAACTGTTCTTTCAATTAAATAATTATGATATCCAAAGATGAAAAAACACGCTCGTTTAAAAAGAAAAACACTACTTTTGCATCACTATTTTGATTTTAGAATAAAAAAAACACCCAACGTCCATTTATGACTGAAGAAAAAATACATAAAGACCGTCGCGGAAACTGGTGGGCATTGAGCCCGTTACTCGTATTCTTATGCCTTTATCTCGTGACTTCTATCCTCGTCAACGACTTTTATAAAGTGCCTATCACAGTGGCTTTTCTTATCTCTTCCTGTTATGCCATCGCCATTACACGCGGCTTGAAACTGGACCAGCGTATCTATCAATTCTCGGTAGGAGCTGCCAATAAGAATATTCTCCTGATGATATGGATATTCATTCTTGCCGGAGCTTTTGCTCAAAGTGCGAAGCAAATGGGGGCAATCGATGCTACCGTCAATCTGACACTGCATATTCTTCCTGACAATTTATTGCTGGCAGGCATCTTTATTGCCGCCTGTTTCATCTCTTTATCCATCGGAACCAGTGTGGGAACTATTGTCGCCCTTACTCCCGTTGCCGTAGGACTGGCAGAAAAGACTGAAATAACTCTCCCCTTTATGGTAGCTGTCGTAGTAGGCGGTTCTTTTTTCGGAGACAACTTATCTTTTATCTCCGATACCACTATCGCTTCGACAAAAACCCAGGAATGTGTAATGCGCGATAAATTTCGGGTAAATTCTATGATTGTCGTCCCGGCGGCCATCATTGTATTGGGAATTTACATATTTCAAGGACTGTCCATTACTGCTCCCACCCAAACACAGACCATCGAATGGACCAAAGTTATACCTTACATAATAGTATTAGGAACAGCCATTGCCGGAATGAACGTGATGCTCGTACTCATAATAGGTATATTGACAAGTGGCATCATTGGCATCGCGACCGAAAGCTTCGGAATCTTCGAGTGGTTTGGTGCCATGGGAACAGGAATTACAGGAATGGGAGAACTGATTATTATTACTCTGTTGGCCGGAGGGATGCTCGAAACAATCCGTTATAACGGTGGCATTGATTACATTATCAGAAAACTCACCCGCCACATCAATGGTAAAAGAGGGGCCGAACTAAGCATCGCCGCTCTAGTAAGTATCGCCAACTTATGTACAGCCAACAACACGATTGCCATTATCACAACAGGGCCGATTGCCAAAGACATTGCCATGAGATTCCATCTCGACCGAAGAAAAGCAGCCAGCATCCTCGATACTTTCTCCTGCCTGATACAAGGGATTATTCCATACGGAGCGCAGATGCTGATTGCGGCGGGTCTTGCCAATGTCTCCCCTATCAGTATCATAGGAAATCTCTACTATCCGTTTACAATGGGAGTATGCGCCCTACTCGCGATTTTGTTCCGCTATCCGAAACGATATTCGTAAAAAAGGGGCGAAATGTTTGTCAATCAAAAGAAAAGCCGTATCTTTGCACCCGCTATTACGAGATAATAGCATAATTCAAATCAATCATTAAAAACAATTATTTAAAATGGCAACTAGAATCAGATTGCAGAGACACGGACGTAAAAGTTACGCGTTCTATTCAATTGTAATTGCAGACAGCAGAGCACCACGTGATGGTAAATTTATTGAGAAGATTGGTACATACAACCCTAACACCAATCCTGCTACAGTAGATTTGAATTTCGACGCTGCATTGGCATGGGTACTGAAAGGTGCACAACCAAGCGACACTGTACGTAACATCCTTTCCCGCGAAGGAGTTTACATGAAGAAACATCTTATGGGCGGTGTAGCAAAAGGCGCATTCGGAGAAGCAGAAGCAGAAGCTAAATTCGAGGCTTGGAAAAACAACAAACAGTCAGGTTTGGCTGCTTTGAAAGCTAAACAAGACGAAGAAAAGAAAGCTGAAGCTAAAGCACGTCTGGAAGCAGAAAAGAAAATCAACGAAGTGAAAGCAAAAGCACTCGCTGAAAAGAAAGCTGCTGAAGCTGCTGAAAAAGCTGCTGCTGAAGCACCCGCAGAAGAAGCTGCAGCTCCGGCTGAAGAAGCTCCTGCAACAGAAGCTGCTGCTGAATAATTTTCGGCAGATTCCGAATAAGAAATCAGGAAAAAGCTATAAATCCTCTCCGGTTCGCTGGAGAGGATTTTTTTTCATTTTATGCTATAAAACATAGTAAATAATTAGTTTCATTCGGAATAAAATGCCTTTCTTTGCGTCAGCATAGTTCAGCACAGTTATCTTTTATAAAACTAATATGAAACGAACTGATAAGAAAGCAACATTCGGGCAGCAATCTAGTAAGGTCACGCAATTGGCGGACAACCTTAGCCAGGCTATTTCCAGAAAAGAATTTCTTGAGGGAGATTCTTTGCCTTCTATCAATCAGCTGAGTGCACAATATGGGGTATCACGCGATACGGTATTCAAGGCCTTCCTTGATTTACGCGAACGGGGACTGATTGACTCTACCCCCGGAAAAGGATACTATGTGACGAGTCAAGTAACAAACGTTTTACTGCTCCTCGACCAATACACCCCGTTTAAAGAAGCATTATACAACAGTTTCGTCAAGCATCTGCCTATTAATTATAAGGTAGACTTGTTGTTCCATCAATACAACGAACGACTATTCAATACCATCATCCGTGAATCTATAGGAAAGTACAATAAATATATAGTGATGAATTTTGATAATGAGAAATTCAGCACGGCATTAAATAAGATTAATCCTGCCAGACTATTACTGCTTGACTTCGGTAAATTCGCAAAAGAGAAGAACTTCTATATCTGTCAGGACTTCGACGAATCATTTTATCAGGCATTACTTGCACTGAAAGAAAGGATGCACAGGTACCGCCAAATTGTTTTCCTGTTCTCCAAAGGGCTGAAACACCCGCAAAGCAGCAAAGATTATTTTATCCGTTTTTGCGAAGAGCAAGGATTCTCGTATGAGATACAGGAAGATATTGAAAATCTGGTGGTACGAAAAGAAACAGCCTACATTGCCATCAAACAACAAGATGTGGTAAAGGCAGTGAAACAAGGAAGATTGGAGGGACTGAAATGCGGAAAAGATTTCGGTCTGCTGGCATACAATGATATTCCTTCTTATGAAGTTATTGACGAAGGAATCACCTCATTGAGTATCGACTGGGAAATGATGGGGAACGAAGCCGCAAACTTCGTCCTTAATGATACGCCTATACAGAAGTACCTGCCTACTGAAGTCAGGCTTCGAAAGTCACTCTAATTTTTTTTTGCCACAAAATCAGCACAGTTCAGCACAGATATTAATTAACTATATAATTAAAAAAGAAACCATGAAAAAGTATCCGAAAATCGGGATTCGTCCCACCATCGACGGTCGCCAGGGTGGCGTTCGTGAAAGCCTCGAAGAAAAGACAATGAACTTGGCTAAAGCAGTAGCCGAATTAATCAGCAGCAACCTGAGGAACGGTGACGGAAGTCCTGTAGAATGTGTTATTGCCGACAGCACTATCGGCCGTGTGGCCGAAAGCGCGGCTTGTGCCGAAAAATTCGAAAGAGAAGGTGTGGGTTCTACTATCACCGTCACTTCCTGCTGGTGCTATGGTGCTGAAACGATGGACATGAACCCGTATTACCCAAAAGCCGTTTGGGGATTCAACGGCACAGAACGTCCGGGTGCTGTATATTTGGCAGCCGTATTGGCAGGACACGCACAAAAAGGTCTTCCGGCATTCGGCATCTACGGACATGACGTTCAAGATTTGGATGATAACACCATTCCTGAAGATGTAGCGGAAAAGATTCTTCGTTTTGCACGAGCCGCACAGGCAGTAGCTACCATGAGAGGCAAATCCTACTTGTCGATGGGTAGCGTATCTATGGGTATCGCCGGTTCAATCGTTAATCCTGATTTCTTCCAGGAGTATTTGGGAATGCGTAACGAATCCATCGACCTTACAGAAATCATCCGACGTATGGACGAAGGCATCTACGACCACGAAGAATATGCGAAAGCAATGGCATGGACAGAGAAAAACTGCAAGGCAAACGAGGGAGATGACTTCAAGAACCGTCCTGAAAAGCGCAAAAGCCGTGAACAGAAAGATGCTGACTGGGAATTTATCGTGAAAATGACGATTATCATGCGCGACTTGATGACCGGCAACCCCAAACTGAAAGAGATGGGATTCAAAGAAGAAGCTTTGGGACACAATGCCATCGCAGCCGGTTTCCAGGGACAACGCCAATGGACAGACTTCTATCCGAACGGTGACTACCCCGAAGCTCTGCTCAATACTTCTTTCGACTGGAACGGTATCCGCGAAGCATTCGTTGTAGCTACTGAAAACGATGCTTGCAACGGTGTAGCTATGCTGTTCGGACACCTGCTGACCAACCGTGCGCAGATATTTTCCGATGTACGTACTTACTGGAGCCCTGAAGCCGTAAAACGTGTGACCGGCAAAGAATTGACAGGTCTGGCAGCCAATGGTATCATCCACCTTATCAATTCTGGTGCAACCACTCTTGATGGCTCCGGTCAATCATCTGATGCAGAAGGCAATCCGGTAATGAAAGAACCATGGAACCTGACTGAAGCAGACGTAGAAAACTGCCTGAAAGCAACTACCTGGTATCCGGCAGATCGTGACTACTTCCGTGGCGGTGGTTTCTCTTCCAACTTCCTGTCAAAAGGCGGCATGCCTGTCACTATGATGCGTCTGAATCTGATTAAGGGTCTCGGCCCTGTCCTGCAAATCGCAGAAGGATGGACCGTTGAAATCGACCCGGAAATCCACCAGAAACTGAACATGCGTACAGACCCGACATGGCCTACCACCTGGTTCGTTCCCCGCTTGTGTGACAAATCAGCTTTCAAAGATGTATATTCAGTAATGAATAACTGGGGAGCTAATCACGGAGCCATCAGCTACGGACACATCGGTCAGGACTTAATCACTCTCGCTTCCATGCTTCGCATCCCGGTATGCATGCACAACGTAGAAGACAACGAAATCTTCCGTCCGGCTGCATGGAACGCTTTCGGCATGGATAAGGAAGGAGCGGATTACAGAGCTTGTAGCACTTACGGTCCTATCTACAAATAATTTCAATTCACTTAATTCTATTTTGTGTATCTTTGCAATTATGATTACCAACGAACATATCGAACAGTTTATTGAACAAGCCCATCGTTACGGAGATGCAAGGCTAATGCTTTGCAGTAGCGGAAACCTTTCCTGGCGAATTGGTGAGGAAGCACTGATTTCCGGCACAGGTTCTTGGGTTCCTACCCTTTATAAAGAAAAAGTTTCCATCTGTAATATCGCCAGCGGAACGCCGACTAACGGTGTAAAACCTTCAATGGAAAGCACTTTCCACTTGGGTATTCTCCGCGAACGTCCGGACGTCAATGTCGTTCTTCATTTTCAGTCGGAATACGCCACAGCTATCTCCTGCATGAAAAACAAGCCGGTCAATTTCAACGTAACGGCAGAAATCCCCTGCCACGTAGGTGCTGAGATTCCTGTAATCCCTTACTATCGCCCGGGTTCTCCCGAACTGGCAAAAGCAGTAGTGGAAGCCATGTTGAATCACAATTCCGTCTTATTGACCAACCACGGACAAGTGGTATGCGGAAAAGATTTCGACCAAGTCTATGAACGTGCTACTTTCTTCGAAATGGCTTGCCGCATTATCGTCCAGTCCGGCGGAGATTATTCTGTATTGACACCGGCAGAAATTGAAGATTTGGAAATCTATGTATTAGGAAAGAAAACAAAATAGTATCCGTACATACCATACCATGAAAGATACCAATAAAAACATATATTTAGCAGCAGACTTTGGAGGAGGAAGCGGACGGGTTATCGCCGGCTTCCTTCTCCACGGGAAGCTGGAACTGGAAGAAATCCACCGTTTCCCCAACCGCCAAGTCAAACTTGGAAATCATGTCTACTGGGACTTCCCCGCGCTTTTTGAGGACATGAAGACCGGATTAAAACTAGCCGCACAAAAAGGATATAACGTTAAAGGAATCGGCATTGACACTTGGGGAGTAGACTTCGGACTGATTGACAAACACGGAAACCTGATAGGAAATCCGGTCTGCTACCGGGACGCACGGACAGACGGAATGCCGGCTGAAGTATTCAAAGTTCTGGACGAGAAAAAGCATTATGCCGATACCGGAATACAAGTGATGGCTATCAACACGCTGTTCCAGTTATACAGCATGAAGTTAAATCAAGATTCCCAGCTGGAACTTGCCCGGCAACTCTTATTCATGCCCGACCTTTTCAGCTATTTCCTGACCGGAGTAGCCAATAATGAATATTGCATTGCCTCTACCTCCGAATTACTTGATGCCAGACAACGGAACTGGTCACAAGAAACAATCCGGACCTTGGGACTTCCCGAACATCTGTTCGGAGAAATTATCCAACCGGGAACTATCAGAGGAACCTTAAAAGAAGATATTGCACGGGAAACAGGATTAGGTACAGTAGATGTCATCGCAGTAGGTTCGCATGACACAGCCAGCGCTGTAGCAGCTGTTCCTGCCACGGAATATCCCATCGCTTTTCTAAGCTCTGGCACCTGGTCGCTATTGGGAGTGGAAGTAGACCAACCTATATTGACTGAGGAAGCGCGCCAAACACAGTTCACCAATGAAGGCGGCGTAGGAGGACGCATCCGGTTCTTACAAAACATCACAGGATTATGGATTCTGCAACGTCTGATGAGCGAATGGAAAGCACGTGGTGAAGAACAAAGCTATGACATCATCATTCCACAAGCCACCGAAGCAAAGATTGACACTATCATTCCAGTAGACGATACAGCATTTATGAACCCGGAAAATATGGAAAACGCCCTTGTCAATTATTGCAGGGAACACGAACTTCAGATTCCCCAGAATAAAGCAGAAATCGTCAGATGTGTACTCCAATCATTAGCTTTCAAATATCAGCAAGCGGTAGAACAACTGAACCGTTGTCTACCCTCTCCGATTCGCCAACTCAATATTATTGGCGGAGGGTCACAGAATAAACTGCTCAATCAACTGACGGCCAACGAACTCGGCATTCCCGTATATGCCGGTCCCGTAGAAGCTACCGCGATAGGAAATATCCTGACGCAAGCTATGGCAAAAGGAGAAATTGCCGACCTTCATGAGCTGAGAGAAATTGTAATCCACAGCGTTACACCACAAGTATATTACCCTAAAAAATAAAAGTATATGGAAACACCCCAAACTGGTTACCAAGTCCAATCTTACAAGATTCCCGTCAAACGCTACTGTCAAACACTCGACTTGCGCGACTCCCCGGAATTAATCGCCGAATATCGCAAAAGACACAGTGAAACGGAAGCATGGCCCGAAATCCTTGCCGGGATTCGAGAAGTAGGTATCCTCGAAATGGAAATCTATATTCTCGGCACGCGTCTGTTTATGATTGTCGAAACTCCTGTTGATTTCGACTGGGACACAGCAATGGCACGTCTGAACACTCTTCCCCGCCAACAGGAATGGGAAGAATACATGGCTATATTCCAGCAAGCCGCTCCCGGAATGAGTTCCGCGGAAAAATGGAAACCGATGGAAAGAATGTTCCACTTATATAATACTTAAAAAAATATCAAGAACGACCATGAAACACACCAAGCAGTCCATCCTCTCGAAAGATGGCATCAGCTACCTCATCCCCTTTATTCTCATTACCTCTTGTTTTGCGTTATGGGGATTTGCAAACGACATTACCAATCCGATGGTGAAAGCATTCTCCAAAATCTTCCGGATGAGCGCCACTGACGGAGCGCTGGTACAAGTAGCCTTTTATGGCGGCTACTTTGCCATGGCTTTCCCTGCGGCCATATTCATCCGCAAATACTCATACAAAGCCGGTGTCCTGCTAGGACTTGGAATGTATGCATTCGGAGCTTTCTTATTCTTTCCTGCTAAGATGACGGGAGAATATTATCCGTTTCTGATAGCCTACTTCATCCTTACCTGCGGACTTTCCTTTCTGGAAACAAGTTGTAATCCGTATATCCTTTCTATGGGAACGGAAGAGACTGCCACCCGCCGCCTGAACCTTGCACAGTCTTTCAATCCGATGGGTTCACTCCTCGGAATGTATGTAGCTATGCAGTTTATTCAAGCCAAACTACATCCGATGGGTACTGAAGACCGCACCCTACTCAACGACAGCGAATTCCAAGCTATCAAGGAAAGCGACCTCGCTGTCCTGATTGCCCCTTATCTTATTATCGGATTGGTCATCGTAGCCATGTTGCTCCTGATACGATTCGTCAAGATGCCGAAAAATGGAGATCAGAATCATAGAATAGATTTCCTTCCTACACTGAAGCGCATTTTCACCCAAACGTGTTATCGTGAAGGGGTAATTGCTCAATTCTTCTATGTAGGTGCACAAATTATGTGCTGGACTTTCATCATTCAGTATGGAACACGCTTGTTCATGTCACAAGGTATGGATGAGAAAAGTGCTGAAGTCCTCTCGCAACAATATAATATCATAGCGATGGTTATCTTCTGTATCAGCCGCTTTATCTGTACATTCATCCTGCGCTATTTCAATGCGGGTAAATTACTGATGATCCTTGCTATTTGCGGTGGTATTTTCACGCTAGGCACCATCTTCCTTCAAAAAATCTTCGGACTCTACTGCTTAGTTGCAGTTTCCGCTTGTATGTCACTAATGTTCCCCACCATTTATGGCATTGCGCTGAAAGGTATGGGAGACGACGCCAAATTCGGCGCAGCCGGCCTTATCATGGCTATTCTGGGTGGTTCAATTCTTCCTCCACTGCAAGCAAGCATCATCGATATGAAAGAAATCGGATGTCTGCCTGCCGTCAATGTTTCATTCATTTTACCTTTTATCTGCTTCCTTGTAATTAGCGGTTACGGTTACCGTACAGTGAAAAGAAACTGGTAAAAAACAGACTTAAAAATAGTGACGCTATCCACTCATGATACCGTCACTATCCTACTCATATAGTGACGCCATCCGCTGCGGATAGCGTCACTATTTTATTTTCCCTTTTTTAAGAAACGGTTCCTTCTCTAAGTTAATAACGAAAGCTACTAACTTTTTCAACTCTCAAATTAACCGGTGAGAAAGTTACGAACAAAAATGTGGCAGCACTATTAATCAACACATTAAGCCTAAAATAGCCCCCTATTTTCTATATGTTCACAAAATTCATCTATAATATTTTCACTTTTTATCAGAAGAAAACTGCACTTTTCATTATACAACTCATCAAGTAATAAAACAACTACCAAATTACACTAATGTATTCGCATGAATAGACTAGTGCAGCAAGCTTAACGCACTTGTGCATCTCGACAGTTACTTAACAGCAACAGACTAAAACATCATATAAAATAGCTAATAGGAAGCCGAAATTTATTAATTCATGCTATAGAATACATTATAAATCGGCCTGATGATTTTAGTAAAGCATACATAAACACCATCAATATATTTTCAATATTTCACACTCCATTTCAACAATTAGAATTCATCCACAAATCACACACTCTGAATCACCAGCATCCTTATACAACAGAATATATAGCAATATAATATTTTATACAACTTTTACTTACTATGAGGCATAGAAAACTTATATATTAGCAGTAAACCCCATATTTATACAAATAAAACAAATACGAAGTTATATATCCGAAGATCCCACCGACAGGGAGCTTCACTATAACACTTGAGAAGCCTTTCTTTTTTTACTTCTTCATGCAGTATTGTATTAATCGTAGCATTTACGCTATGTACGTACACCTTAATTTTGAAATTAACAATCTAATTATTTAAACAGTATGAAAACTTTAACTAAAATGAAAAAAGTTGTAACTATTCAGCGAATCTAATACAATCAGGTCGGTCAGCAACAATTTTAGAATAATTCTCTGAGTATCATCAAAAT
>NZ_JANJZR010000108.1 GCF_024623065.1 Bacteroides acidifaciens | reverse complement strand
AGGAGCCGTATGAGGGGAGACTTTCACGTACGGTTCTGTGAGAGGTTTGGGCTGAAATGCCCAGACCTACTCGACCTGGGCGGACGTTGCCCTCTTTATTCAATTAAATCACTGTACTGAATAAAATAGATGTTTTTTATTCAATAAGCATGTTGATATTGAATATATGGGCTATTTAGAGATGATAAAACGCTCACCGACACAATCACCATTTTATTTAATCTGGAATACATAAAAATCATGGTGTACTACACGTGTACTATACCTTCCAACTCTTTTTATTGTTCTTCTTTTGCGGCAAACACTGAAAATTAAGTTTGTTATGGAAGTTATTACAATTGAAAGTGAAGCGTATAAATCGCTTGTGAGCAAGATTGAAAAGATCGCCGGGTATGTAGCCGAAGCGCAATTGCCTTCAGAAGAAAAAAAGGAGGCTTGGCTGGACAGCAACCAACTGGCGGAAGCGTTGGGTATCAGTACACGTACATTGCAACGCCTGAGAGATGAAAACCTGATCAGCTACTCCATGCTGCGTGGTCGGTGTATGTATAAGCTGTCAGAGGTCGAACGTTGTCTGGAAGAGCGTACCATTCGGTGCAGACCCCAGACATTGGAGGATTTTCGCAAGAACTACCTAATGAGAACCGGCAATGATAAGAAAGGATGATATACTGAGAATGACGGAAAAGGGTGTTTCCGTATTCCGCTATTACCTGCCGGTGGACTTCAAGGTGGGAAAGAACTTCCTGAATCCTTTTTATAAGGATACGAAGGCTTCGTGCAATATTTATTATGAACGTAAGGCCGGCGTGTTTAAAATGAAGGATTTCGGGAACGAGGATTATTCGGGGGACTGTTTTGAGCTGGTGGGCAGGCTGAACGGCCTTAGCTGCAAGGAGCCTAAAGAGTTTGTCGAGATCATGGAGATAATAAACCGTGACCTGCATTTAGGGTTGTCCTCACATGAGGAATATCATGTGAGCCATAGCAAAGTGCCCCAAAAGAACGAAGTGGTATCGGAAGAGCCGAAAGTGAAAAGTGTCCGACCTTATACTGTCGTGCAAAAGCCCTTTACGGCTGCGGAACTTGCTTTCTGGGGTAAATCGGGTATCGGGGAAAATGTTCTGAAGGCATACCGGACGGTATCGTTAAAGAAGTTCAGCAGTGAAAATCAGGAAAGGAAGCCTTTTTCCTGCATGACAAGTGGCGATGAGCCGATGTTCGGGTATATGGGTAAACAGCATATCAAGGTGTACCGTCCGTGTTCACAAATGCGCTTCCTGTATGCCGGTGATTTTGGAGATAACTATTGTTTCGGGCTGGAACAGCTGCCGACAAAAGGGGATCTGCTCTTCATCACAGGTGGGGAAAAAGACGTGATGAGCTTGGCGGCTCATGGCTTCCATGCGATTTGTTTCAACTCGGAAACAGCCTTTATCCCTGTGACTGTCATACATCGGCTCTCGTTCCGGTTCAAACATATCATCCTCCTCTATGATGTGGATAGCACCGGGCTGAAAAGCTCGGCGAAGCGTGAAGAAGAACTGAAAGAATACGGAGTTAAACGGTTGTTGCTCCCGCTTGCCGGTACAAAGACGGAGAAGGATGTATCGGACTATTTTATGCTGGGGAACAGCCGTGAGGACTTGATCAAACTTTTTCTGGACTATCTGGAAACTTTATACAGTGAAACCATGTCGGCATTAAAATCCTGCGAGGTGGATTTCAACAACCCTCCTCCCATCGCACAAATGATCGTGTCGGTGAATGACGTGCCTCTCGGAACTCAAGGCAACCTGCTTTGTGTCACCGGCGGAGAAGGCACGGGGAAAAGTAACTATGTGGCGGCGTTGATTGCCGGTGCTATCCGTCCCTCCGGAACGGATGTGGATGCGCTGGGCGTTACGCTCCACGAAAACAGCAAGAACAAAGCGGTACTGTTCTATGACACGGAACAAAGTGAAGTACAGCTATATAAAAATATCAGCAACCTGCTGCGGCGTTGCGAACGTGAGGCGATGCCGGAATGGTTCAAGGCATATTGCCTTACGGGAATGAGCCGGAAAGAACGTCTACTTTCCATTATCCAGAGCTTGGACAAATACCATTATCAATATGGCGGTGTCCATCTGGTGGTGATAGACGGGATTGCGGATTTGATAAAATGTGCCAACGATGAAGCGGAGAGCATAGCCGTCGTGGAAGAACTGTATCGACTGGCCGGTATCTATAAGACGTGTATCGTTACGGTATTGCATTTCATCCCCAATGGATTGAAACTGAGGGGACATTTAGGAAGCGAGTTGCAGCGGAAGGCTGCGGCTATCCTTTCCATAGAGAAGGACAACGATCCGGCCGTATCGGTGGTGAAGGCTCTGAAAGTAAGGGATGGAAGTCCGCTGGACGTGCCTATCATGCAGTTTTCGTGGGACAAGGAAAAGGCCATGCACGTTTATCTGGGCGAAAAGCCGAAAGAAGAAAAGGATAAGCGCAAAGAGGATGAGCTTGTAGCGGTAGCCAAAGAGGTGTTCAGCCGAAAGCGTCTTGTCACCTATGTGGAGCTTGCGGAAGAAATCCAGTCGATACTGGAGGTGAAGGAGCGTACAGCGAAAAGTTACATCAAGTTCATGCGTGAGAAAGAAATCATTCTGAAATCATCCGATAACCAGAGCTATTATGTTACCGGGAATTTTTAAGGAGGAAAGCATATGTTAGTAGATAAAACGGAATTTGAAGCATGGATGGAACGTATCATGGGTGAGCTGTACCGCATCTCCCGGAAGCTGGACAAGGCAGAAACGAGGGAAAAGCACCTGAACTACCTGAACGGAGAGCGTCTGTACGATAATCAGGAAGTATGCCTGTTGCTGCGTATCAGCAAACGCACGCTGCAACGATACCGGAATAACGGGGTGTTGAAGTTCTATTCGATATATCACAAGACATATTACAAGGAATCGGACTTGCACGAGTTCATTCGTAATAACTTCGACGAGAACGAGATAAAACGGCAGGCACGTGAGGACAAGCTGTCCGAGAACTATCCGCTGCCGAAAGAATAAGTCTATGTTTTTGCTTTGTACCAGTGAAACTACTGCCGTGAGGCAGGAAATCCCCAACTGCGTATTGATGTTTGTCATAGCAATGGCTTCATACTGTTGTGAAACAGGATGAAGTTTCTTTTCTTGTTCGAATGGTGATATCCCAAAGGACGGAGGTCTGGAGGGGTATCATTTTTTATGTATTTATTTAAAAATAGGCTGGTTATCATCTTATAATGAAAGAAATAGTATCTTTGCGGTGTAGTATTAATCATGTAGATGCTATGGCTCGACCAATTAAAGAGACTCCGGTCGTAACCGGTAAGGATGCAAAACGCTTTGCAGAAAAAATGGCAAATCTCAAACCTGAAAGTAAGGAAGAGAGAGAAACCGCAAAGAAAGTTTATGAGAAGTTCAAATCCATTGCTTCATTCGCATTGTAACAATGACTATTGTAAATTATGATTTTGTGCCATTAGAAGGTATAGATGCTAACTCTAAAATATTCCAGTTTTGTGGCGTAAAAACTGGAATATTTCTTACATGAAAAGCGTCCTGATACGATTGAAAAGTCAATACCGGATAGTATATATCTAAAAAGCAAAGCGGGAAAAGTATATGTTACTGCTTTCCTGACAGATCCGAGTTCAAGAAACATGTGGCTGATATTGCATGGGAAACCGAAGTTTGAATAGCGGAGAATCCAGACCATATGATTTATTTTAATGGAGATAGATTATAGGACCGAGATAGTAAATCAGTTCCGAGAATACTAAAATTTTACCGCCGTAAAATTTACGGTGGTAAAATTTCGATTGTCTGTATAGTATAAACCTCACTCCGCTATTTCATGAAAGCTGGCGAGATGGAATTGTCTTTATGGCTTCGGTTATAGGGACTATAATTTCAGCTTAGGTTTGGGCTTTTCGGGCTGGTCAGGATCGGGGTCGTCCTTGTTGTCGGGCTTGAGGATGTCTTCGATGACAAACTTGCTACCGAGTGTTCTCGTTGCCTCTTTGCACTCTTTTTGGGTTTTCAGTGCTTTAATCATATTATATTCTCAAAATTATTAGTAACTTTGCTATCGCTTATAAAGTTTACCGCCGTAAATTTTACAGTGGTAAACTTTACGGCGATGAAATCGAATATAAAAAGATAAGGATATGAAATTCTACAATAGAGAAAAAGAGTTAGCATCATTGGAAAAGGTTCGCCGAGTATCCTTTTCCGTGCATTCCCAAATGACTGTACTTACCGGTCGGCGACGTATCGGCAAGACCAGTCTTATATTCAAGAGTTGCGAGGATACTCCTACGGTGTACTTGTTTGTCAGCCGAAGCAATGAAGCAGATCTCTGTTTACGCTTTACTTCCGAGATCCGGCAGGCACTTGATATTTATGTACCGGAACTTACCAACTTTGCAGAAATGTTCCGCTTCTTAATGGATTTGGGAACACGGATGGAATATAATCTGGTTATAGACGAATTTCAGGAGTTCTATTACATAAATCAAGAGATTTACAGTTTGATGCAGGATACTTGGGATCGACTGAGGAAACAGAGCCATGTCAATCTTATCGTGAGTGGTTCGGTATATACCCTTATGAATAAAATCTTCAGGGATTCAAAAGAACCGCTGTATGGCCGTGCTGACAGTATCATGAAGTTAGCTCCTTTTACTACTTCCGTATTGAAAGAAATCATATCGGATCATAAGGCTGACTATACTAAAGATGACTTGTTGGCACTCTATACCTTTACTGGCGGTGTCCCAAAGTATATCGAGCAGTTTATGGACAATGGATGTACAAGCATGGAAAGCATGGTCGATTTCATGTTGCAACCCGATTCATCCTTTCTGACTGAGGGACAGGCTTTACTGATACAGGAGTTCGGGAAAAAGTATGGTAATTATTTTTCTATCTTATCGGCAATCTCCAATGGTAAGAACACCCTACCGGAAATGGAAGCGGTTATGGGTGGAATGAGTCTGGGCGGACAATTGAAGAGGTTGGAAGAAGATTATGATCTGGTAAAGAAGAAACGACCCATACTCTCGAAAGAGGGTTCTCAGACCGTCCGTTATGAAGTTTCAGATATGTTTTTACGTTTCTGGTTCCGGTATTTTATCAAGTATCAAAATTATATAGAGATACAGAATTTTGAACGCTTGGCAGATATTATAAAAAAGGATTATCCGACATTCTCCGGTTTGGCTCTGGAAATGTATTTCTGCCAACAGATGATGGAAAGCAAGGAATTTGCAGATATAGGTTCTTGGTGGCAAGGCAAGAATAATAAAGATCAGGATGAAATAGATATTGTCGGACTATATGCGGAAAAGAAAAAAGCTCTGGTGGCAGAGGTGAAAAGACAATCCAAAAATTTCAAGCCGGATTTGTTTGCGCTTAAAGTAGAGGAATTACGGAAGAAAGTCTTGTTTAAGTACGAGATAGAGAGCAGATTGTTTTCTATGGAAGATATGTAGATGTAAATTCTATTTAAACATTATGATTACCAAAATAGATATTGAAAGATTTGGATTATTTTCAAATTATTGCTGGAAACAACATATTGGAACAGAGAATAATCATATTTTTAGTAAAATGAATATTATATATGGACGAAATTATTCAGGTAAAACTACTTTATCTCGAATATTTCGCTGTATAGAAATGAAGCAGTTACACAATAATTATTATAATGGCATTTTCGCTATAACTACTGATAATTCAACTATAACTAATACAAATTTAGTTTGTTCTGATAAAGTAAGAGTGTATAATACAGACTTTGTCAGAGAAAATCTAAGTTGGCTAAGTAATGAAGAGGGCGACATAAAACCGTTTACATTATTGGGCTCTAACAACGTAAAGGCCGAGAAAAGAATAACTGAGATTAATGAAGAATTAGGTGGTATAGATGAAAAAAAAGGGTTACTTTATCGGAAGTGGCAAATAGAAGAAAACTTGCAAAAAAGAAAACAACAATTTGCTAAAGCTAAAGAAAAGATTCAGACATTACTAACCAATAAAGCTAATAAAGAGATAAAAGTAAACAATTACTATGTAAAACAAGGCACTAATTATAATATTAAAACAATTCAATCGGAAATTGATGAAATTATAGATTCTGAAAAGAGTTTTATAATAGATGAAAAAGAGAAGGCCATTCGCAAAAAGAGAATAGACGAATCTATAAAGCAGGAAATAGCACCATTACCTATAACAAAGCCACATCTCTCGGAATATATAAAGGAGGTTCAAGAGCTTCTAAAACGTAAGATCGTTTTAACGCAAACACTTGAAGAGTTAGTAACTAATACTCTATTACAAGAATGGGTGGATAAAGGGCGTGTGCTTAATAAGAATAGGAAAACCTGTGCTTTTTGTGGAGGAATTATTACACCTGATCGTTGGAAATTATTAGATGCCCATTTTAGCAAGGAATCAGAGGAACTAAAAAAAAGTATTGAAGAACTGCTTGACAAACTTGAAAGATCCAAGAAATCACTTGATGGATTTCTCGAAACAAGAGGAGTAAAACAGGAAAATATTTATGAGATTTTCCAAGATGAGTACAATCAATATTACAAAGAATGGACTCTATATATAGACCAATACAGAGATATAATAGACCTTCTTATTTCTCAATTACAAGAGAGATATAATGATATATTCACTCCAAGGGAAATAAACAATATCGTTGATTGCTCGGAGAATATCATTGAAATAATTAACCACTTCAATTCTTTATTGCAGAAAAACAAAGATAAATCTTCTACTATTACAAAAGATAAAGATATTTATCGAAAAGAATTAAGATACTCTGAAATACAATCTTTTATTAATACAATTGAGTATAAAAAGATTTGTAAGGATTGGAAAAACGAAGAAAAATGCATCAATAGTGAGGAAAAAAAACTTGATGATTTGATAAAGACTGTTGAAGAGTTAAGACGAGAAAAGCAAACAAAAGAATTAGAAGCGAAAGATGAAGGAGAAGCTGCCAAAAGAATAAATGAACATTTATCAGATTTTTTCGGACATGATAGTTTAACTTTGGAGCCAGCACTTATCACTGAATCTAATACACCTTTAACGAGATTTATAATAAAACGAGGTGAAAAAGAAGCTCACAATTTGAGTGAAGGTGAATGCAGCCTAATTTCTTTCTGCTATTTTATTGCAAAAATAGAAGATGAATTGAATGGGGCAGATCATGATAGACTGATAATATATATTGATGATCCTATTTCCAGTCTTGATAATAATCATATCTTTTTTATGTATAGTCTTATTGAAACTATTATTACAAAAAAAGGGCAATATGGACAATTGTTTGTTTCTACACATAATTTAGATTTCTTAAAGTATTTAAAGAGATTAACCTCACCAATGGATGTAAACAGAAAACCTTTGGTTCAATATTTTTTAATTGAGAAACGAAAAAAAATGAGTGAGGCAATTAGTTGCTTAAAATTGATGCCATCTTATTTAAAAGATTATGTAACCGAATATAATTTTTTGTTTCATGAAATTTATAATATGGCAAAAGTTACAACTAAAGGAGATAAAGCAAAGATGATAGAAAATCAATACACTCATTTTTACAATCTACCCAATAATATGCGAAAGTTTTTAGAGTGCTATTTATATTATAGATATCCTAATACTGATAACCCTTTGGCTAATTTAGATAAATTATTTGACAATCACATTCCTTGTTTAGTAAATAGAGTGATCAATGAATATTCCCATTTAGCATGGGGAAATAGGGGAACCTTACCTGTTGATGTTAATGAAGCAGAAAAAGTAGCAAAACATATTTTATATATTATAAGAGAGAAAGACAATGAACATTATTGTGCATTATGTGACAGCATAAAGGTTGATCCAAATATTGATTTAGAGTAAAAATAGAAGCGTCCCACTATGCTTTTGGGACGCTTCTATTTTTATAACTTCAGCTTGGGTTTGGGCTTTTCGGGCTGGTCAGGATCGGGATCATCCTTGTTGCCGGGCTTGGGGATGCCTCCGATGACGAGCTTGCCGCCAAGTGCTCCCATCGCTTCTTTGATGCTGATGCTTTTGGGCATCTCGCTTACCTTGGGCGGGGTGCGCTGTTTGTCGGTGAGGAAGTCGGGCATCCGATGGACATAAGGCTCGGCAGGGAGCGTACCCGGTGTGGGGAGAGTGTCCGGCGAGGGAGTGCCGGGCGAAGTTTCGGTAGCGGGTATGCCGACGGCGGCGGGGGCGTTATTTTGTCCGTTGGGCGTTATCGGTTGGGACGGAAGGACTTCGATCACGCCGTCGGTGCTCTTTTCCTGCGTATCCACAGATTTGAGGGAGAGTAGGATCTTGCGGTCGAGGGCGGCAAGGGCGGCTTTGAGCTGTTTCAGCTCGTCCTCCTTTTTCCAGACTTCCCCGACAACCTGTTCCAAGACGGGGAGTTCCTTCTCAATGGCTTCGTTGTCCCTTGTGTATTTCTCTATCAGGCGGGGGATGCTGTCGAAGGCGTTGATGAAGTTCTGGCAGGCGGTTTTCGGGTCGACTGCCAAGCGGCCGTTATTGTAATTGTAGAGGAAGTTGCCCTCGCCACGCACGAAGAAACGGTTCTCGCAGAAGTCCAGACCGTCCTTGACGGTGGTGTCGGTCTTGACAAGGATGTCGAAACCGTAGAGCGAACCGATGATTTTCGGCTGGCCGTGCGTGCGTTCCCTGTCCTCTATCTCGTGGAGCTTGGCGGCAATCGCTTTCGGATCATCGCTTGCCACGCCGTCAATCTTCAAGAGGTTGAGCTTATTGCCCTCCTTGTCGTACTGCATACGGCTCTCGATGGCGGTCTTGTCTTTCTTGACACGGGCGATGATGTCATCGTTGCTTGCCCGGTTTGCCAAGAAGGTTTCCAGCTTGATGCGTGATTCCCCCTTGCCCCGTTGGAAGGCTTTGCGCTCGCCTTCCATGCCGGCAATCCGTTTCTCCAACCGTGCCTTGTCGAGCAGGTCGGTATTCCCGGAGAGCACTGCCACGTACTCGGAGAAGGGTATGCCTCCCTTCTCGTCCATGCCTCCCTCGTCGATGGTGCGGCAACCCATGTTGTTTTGCTTGAGCTGGGTGATGAAAAGCTGCTTGTTGTAGAGCAGGTTGAACTTGTAGCTGTCAAGCGACTTCTCCACGGCGTAGATGATCACATCCACCTTGTTGTCCGCATAGAGCTTGGCTACCTCGTTGCCCTTGCGGATACCCCGGCCGTCCCGCTGCTGCAAGTCCGAAGGTCGCCACGGTGCGTCGAGGTGATGGATGGCGACGCATCGTTTCTGGGCGTTGACTCCCGTGCCCAGCATTTCAGTAGAGCCGAAGAGGACACGTATCTTTCCCTCGTTCATCGCCTCGATCATGGCTTTGCGCTTTTTCTCGGTCTTGGCTTCCTGAATGAAACGTATCTGGTCTTCGGGGATGCCGTGATCCTCCACCAGCTTGCGCTTGATCTCGCTGTACGGATTCCACTGGTCGGGCTTGTAGGTTCCCAAGTCCGAAAAGACGAACTGCGTGCCTTTATGACCGGCGTATTTATTGTAATACTCCGCAATCATATCGGCGCAATGGGTGGCCTTGTTGTCTTTATCGTCACCGTAGGACAGAGGGTCGATGAGCCGCATGTCGAGCGACATCTTCCGGGCATAGTCGGTGGCGATGAGCATCTTCGCTTTCTCCTCCTTTTCGTTCAGGGGCGGGCGTCCCAATACAGTGGCATTGCCGGTCTTGGCGAACTCGATGAGCTTTCGTATGAACTCCTGCTGGTCGGGTGTCGGGGGTATGTTGTGCAGTATCTCGTTCTTCTTCGGACGGTCGATGCCGATGTCGGCTGCGGTACGGAAGTCGGTAATCTCGGAATAGAACGAGGCGAGCTCCGGAACCTTGATGAAGTAACGGAAACGCTCTTTCTGCACGACCTCGTTGGTGACAGAGAACTCGTAATCGACGGACTTCCGGGCGAACACCGCCGCCCATGCGTCAAAGGAGTTGATCCCCTGACGCTCCAACTCTTTGGGACGAAGATACTTGAACAGCAAGTACAGTTCGGTCAACGAGTTGGAAATGGTGGTTCCAGACAGGAAGGTGGCTCCCAAGTCCTTGCCGGTGCGCTGCTGGATAGTACGCAGGGCGAACAGCATGTTGAGCGCACGCTGGCTTCCCTCGCTGTTGCCCAGACCTGCCACACGGTCGTGGCGGGTGGTGAACGTCAGGTTCTTGAACCGGTGGCTCAAATCCAAAATTTCGGATTTGAGCCATTATCAGAACTTTTATGAATTTCCTAAATTTCGCATCAAGTTGCTGATTCTTATTTTGTTGCATTTTAATATAGT
>NZ_JANJZR010000107.1 GCF_024623065.1 Bacteroides acidifaciens | reverse complement strand
AATATACATAAAAGTTCTCTCATATCAGCGGATAGAGAGAACTTTTTTTTCGGTGGGGACTTTTTAGTCAGCCCCAATGCTGCTTTAATAGCAAACATCCCCATATATTCATGTTCTTCCAAATACTTCCGTATCTTCGCCAGATTTTCAGCTTTTACCACCTGTTCCACCTTAATCTTACCCGAACGAACATACTGTTCCAAATGTCCTGCAATCGTCCCAGTCACCAAATCACGCGCTTTAGCAATTTCCTCTATGCTCATCCCTTGACAGAACATTTCATAGCTAACAATTTTTGTATCTTTCTTCAGCTCTTTTTTCTCTTCCTTTTTCTTATCTTTCTTATGCTCCTTCGCTGAAATAAATATCTCCTTGACTTCCGGCCGTTCCACTTGATTTTCTTTCATATACTTACGAACAATCCCCAGAATTTCAAGCCCATATTTCTCCACTCCTTTCGTCCCGAAATACGGTATGGCTTCCAAAGCCGCCGGAGTGTCCGGCAACAGATTGACAATTCCCATCAATGCTTTCTGCTGCATAATGACATAAGCAGGCACATTGGCTTCACGCGTCTTTTCTGTTCTCCATTCCGCCAAAGCACGATAAAGCTCCGGATGCAGAATATCCGTAGGAACATCTACTTTCACTTTCCCGGAACGACTGCTTGCCGCACGTTCTTTCCGTTCTCTTTTCTCTCCCGGAACTCTGGAAGACGAGGCAGAAGTTGAAGAATCTTCTTCGAGACTTAACATAACTTTCGCTTTCTGCTTCAGATAATCCGAAACGGTGAAAGTTGACGTACATACGGTGTCCAATAAAGATTCTTTAATGCACAACGCATCATCCAGTGTTTGCAGACGTTCATTCAATTGTTTCCTTAATTCCCTATTGTCAAGAGGCATATTGGTCTTATCGAACAAGGCACGAACCGGTTCCAACTCTTTACGAAAATATCCGGCACCGGAACGGATACGTTCCTGCAACTCCTGATTTCCGGCATAATCTTCACTTTCATTTATCAACCGGGTATATTGGTTGCGAAAACGACGGGCAACTTCCACAATCCTTTCCTTCATGTGGGGTTCCAAAGCCTTGTATTCGGCAAGCTGCTTCGGAAAGAGCCTGTAAAGGTCTTCATCCATCATGCGGAGCAGCCGCTTATAAGCCTGCTCAATAGAATAGAAGTTAAACAAATCACTTAACAAGTCAAAGAAATAGGCCTTCTGCATATCATTCAACTGTTTGTTTCCCGGCTTATTCCGCTCCACTGCTTTTGTGAAGTTATCGACCACACTGTCGCTAATGATAGCCTCCCGGCGCAAAGGAGATTCCAGCACCATTCCGTCCAAAGTCTTGCATCGGCTCAAAGCTACATACGTCTGTCCATGCGCAAAGGAATTACGCGCATCAATAATGGCACGTTCAAACGTCAATCCCTGACTTTTATGAATCGTAATAGCCCAAGCCAGCCGAATAGGATACTGTCGAAATACTCCCGCTATTTCTTCTGTAATTTCTTTCGTCTCCTCGTTCAATACGTATTTATAATTCCCCCATTCTTCCTGCAACAGTTGAAACTCATGTTCGCTATCCTTTCCACGTACAAACATACCCGTTTCGTTGACAGTCACCACTTCTCCAATCATACCGTTATAATACCGTTTTTCCGAAGAAACATCATTCTTGAGGAACATGATTTGCGCCCCCTCCTTAATAGTGAGAACCTCATCCGCAGGATAGGAATATTCGGGGAAATCATCCTTCACTTCAGCACGGAAACTGTAAGCCTTCCCGGGCAAAGAAGCCAGCTCACGGTCATTGATCCGCTGTGCCTGATTATTATGTGTCGTCAGACGGATATAACCTTCTTCTTTTGGGGGTTGAAAATCTCGCTGATACCGTTTGTTCAACTCATTCAAGACTTCATCATCCGCTTTATTCTCCCGTATCTTATTCAACAGGGAAAGAAAAAAAGTATCACTCTGACGATATACCTTTTCCAGTTCAATCGTCATATAAGTAGTTTCCCTCAGCGCACGGCTGGCAAAGAAATAGGGTGTTTCGTAATAATGCCGCAACATCTCCCACTCGCTGTCTTTCACAACGGGCGCCAACTGCTGCAAATCCCCAATCATCAACAACTGTACCCCGCCGAATGGTTTCTCACGGTCACGATAACGCCGCAAAGTCGCATCCACCGCATCCAGCAAATCCGCACGTACCATACTGATTTCATCAATCACAAGCAAATCCATGCTCCGAATGATGTTACGTTTCTCTTTATTAATACGGTAGTGTATCTGTGCCGAGTTAAGAGTGGTATCGGGCACGAACGGCGCAAAAGACAACTGAAAGAAGGAATGGATTGTTACTCCGCCCGCATTGATAGCCGCAATACCCGTAGGCGCCAAAACAACCATGCGTTTAGGACTTTGTTCTCTCAATCGTCTTAAAAATGTAGTTTTTCCAGTTCCGGCTTTACCGGTAAGAAATAGATGTGTGCCTGTATTTTCTATGAACTGCCAAGCGAGTTGCAGTTCAGGGTTATTTTCCATGTGCTTCAAATTTTCAACAAAGGTAGCTAATATTCTTTTTCTTTCGTCTTGATACGAAAGAAAAAGAACATCATTTCATGGAACCGCCTACGATATCCAGCAACTCATTGGTAATCGCCTGCTGCCGACTCTTGTTATACTGCTTCGTCAAATCTTGAATCAGCTCGTTTGCATTGTCCGTAGCTACCTGCATAGCTAACGTACGCGCGGCATGTTCCGAAGTATTTGAGTCAACGGCAGCAGTAAACAGTTTTTGGCTCAATACCGTTGGAATCAAGTTGGCTATCAGTTCTTCGGCATTGGGTTCGATGATATAATCGTTTGCTATTTCATGCCCTTCCACTTCCTCTTTGTTCGGTTCTTCCTCTTCATTTATGACATGGGTCAGGTCGATGGGGAGATACGTTTCACGGAGAAGAATCTGCAAGCCCATAGATTTAAAGTGATGATAGATAATCTCTACACGATCCACCTCACCGGATACATACATTTCCATCAGGTGGTGCGCCAATTCGGCGGCTTCCTGATAAGTCGGTTTGTCGGAGAGCGTGGGAGAAGTTTCCTGTGGTTGGAACCCCATGCGCTTCACGGCCTCATCCACTTTCTTGCCTACCGGGAAAATCAAGATGTTGTCCTGTCCCAGGGTACGGTATTCGCCAACCGTTTGCAATAACATTTTGATGACGTTGGCGTTGAAAGCACCACACAGAGAGGTGTTCGAGGAAAAAGCGACAATGGCAACACGCTTCACTTCGCGTTCCTTCACATAAGGAGACTCGACAGGAAGGTCAGCGCTTAGGAAATTAGTCAGAATCTTGTTCAACTTCCTCTGATAAGGAAGCATATTCTCAATGGCTCCTTGTGCCTTGTGTAATTTGGCAGAAGCCACCATCTTCATTGCTGAAGTGATTTTTCGGGTACTTTTTACCGAATTTATTCTGGTTTTTACTTCTTTCAGTGAAGCCATAACTTTTTAATTTAAGAATTAAAGATGAAAAATGAAGAATTGTCGTGCAGTGCGAATAAAGACTGCAACAATTCTTCATTCCCCATTCCTACAAATATTGTTTGGCAACCATAGCAGCAGTCTCTTCGATAGCTTTAGTCACGTTATCATCAATAACACCGGTTCTCAATACATCCAATACATCCTCTTGGTGGTTCAGTTGCAGAGATTCGATGAAGCTACGTTCAAAGTCCTGCACTTTATCCAAGGGAACATCATGAAGAAGACCGTGCGTACCGCAATAGAGAATAGCAATCTGCTGCTCTACAGACATCGGGCTGTATTGAGGCTGAATCAACAGTCGGGCATTCTTACGTCCCTTGTCAATGGTCAAAGCCGTAATCGAATCCATGTCACTACTGAACTTGGAGAAAGCTTCCAGTTCGCGATACTGCGCTTGGTCAATCTTCAGCGTTCCGGCAACCTTCTTCATCGCCTTAATCTGAGCGTTACCGCCTACACGTGATACGGATATACCGACATTAATAGCCGGACGGACACCTTGGTTGAACAAATCCGTTTCGAGGAATATCTGTCCGTCCGTGATGGAAATCACGTTCGTAGGGATATAAGCCGAAACGTCACCCGCTTGTGTTTCGATGATAGGCAGTGCGGTCAGAGAACCGCCACCTTTGACGATGTCTTTCAGACTGTCCGGCAGGTCATTCATTTCGCGTGCCACTTCTTCCTGACTGATAATCTTTGCCGCACGCTCCAACAAGCGAGAGTGCAGATAGAAAATATCACCCGGATATGCTTCACGTCCCGACGGACGACGAAGAATCAGGGAAACTTCACGATAAGCTACTGCCTGCTTGGAAAGGTCATCATAAACAACCAATGCATGGCGACCGGTATCACGGAAGTACTCACCAATAGCAGCCCCTGCAAACGGTGCATAATACTGCAATGCTGCGGGGTCACCCGCCGTAGCGGCTACTACAATCGTATATTCCAGCGCCCCGTACTCACGAAGTGTATTTACAATGGAAGCAATGGTAGACCCCTTCTGACCAATAGCCACATAGATACAATATACAGGGTCGCCTGCCAGAAAATTACTACGCTGGTTGATAATCGTATCAATCGCAATGGAAGTCTTTCCTGTCTGACGGTCGCCGATAATCAACTCACGCTGTCCGCGACCAATAGGAATCATGGCATCAACAGCCTTCAATCCGGTCTGCAGCGGTTGGTTAACCGGCTGACGGAAGATAACTCCCGGAGCTTTCCGTTCCAACGGCATATCATACAAGTCGCCACCGACCAGTCCCTTGCCGTCCAACGGTTCTCCCAGCGGATCGATGACACGTCCCAGCATCCCCTCTCCCACGCGGATAGAGGCGATACGATTGGTACGCTTCACGATAAATCCCTCTTTGATTCTGTCCGTCGGACCCAGCAACACAGCACCCACGTTGTCCTCTTCGAGGTTCATCACGATTGCTTTGATACCATTGTCAAACTCCAGCAATTCATTCGCTTCGGCATTCCGTAAGCCGTAGATACGGACTACGCCGTCGCTCACCTGGAGCACCGTACCGATTTCGTCAAGTTGCACATTGGCATTGATTCCTTCGAGCTGCTTGCGCAATATATCGGATACTTCGCTTACTCTTATATTTTCAGACATTATACAATTCTCCTATTCTTATCAATAAATTGTTGTTTCACTCGCTTTAACTGCGTGGCAACACTTGCATCCAGCCGGTAGTCGTTTATATCGAAGATAAATCCGCCTTCGATAGACGGGTCTACCACCGTTTCCAGTTCCATTTGGGCATGTAGGATATGCGCGGCTGCGGAACGAATCCGGTCTTCCGTCTCCTTATCGACAGGCACAGCGGTAATCAACTTGCCGGTTCCGATATGTTTCAGTTTCCGGTAAAGGTCCAGATACATCAGGCTGATAAACTGCAGATAGCCCTCACGCCTGTTTCTCAGTACCAAAGTGATGAAACGGACAAACTCCCTCGTCGACTTACCGTCACCATCGGCAGCCGTACAGGCCAGTGCCAATTTCTCCTTCATTGTGATGACAGGATTTTCAAGTGCTTCGCGCAGACCGGGCTGGGCACAGAAACTGTAAGACAACATCAGGAATTCCTGATATACCCTGTCTTCCACACCTTTTTCCTGCGCGTATTCAATCATCGCTTTCGCATAACGCATTGAGAGTATTCCGACTTCCATCTTCCTTAGTTCTTATTCGGGGTTAATATTTCATCCAGCATCCGGTCAATCATGCCCATCTGAGCCTCTTTATCCGCAAGATTCTTGCGGAGCACTTTCTCGGCGATGTCGACCGAAAGAACAGCTACCTGGCGACGGATGTCGCGGATAGCTTCGTCCTTTTCAATCTGAATTTGTTGTTTCACCGCATCCAGTTCTTTCTGCGCGGCTATCTCAGCTTGCTTACGGGCCTCGTGAACAATCTTGTCACGTTCTTCCATTGCCTCCCTCAAGATGCGTCCTTGTTCCTTGTTGGCGGCAGCTACCAACGCCTCGCCTTCCTCTTTCAGTTTGGACAACTGAGCGTTGGCTTCCCTCGCCACCTCCAAAGACTGGTCAATATAGGTCTTACGGCCTTCCACCATCTTGATGATGACGGGAAAACCGTACTTCGCCAATATCACGAACACAATCCCGAATGAGAGGAACATCCAGAACAACAGGCCACTATCAGGTAATAATAATGACATAGGCTTAGAGGAAGAATACCAACAGACAAACTACTACCGCCAATAATGCCACACCTTCAATCAAGGCGGCTGCGATAATCATATTCATACGAATGTCACCTGATGCTTCCGGCTGGCGCGCAATAGCTTCCATAGCCGAACCACCAATTTTACCAATACCCAAACCTGCTCCGATTACTGCAAGACCTGCACCGATAGCTGCACCTAATTTACTTACTCCTACTGCTGCTGCAGTGGCTTGTAACAATACTGATAGTATCATAATTTTCAGTTTTAAAAATGGTTTATATTTCTTATTTACTCTCTTTTTATTTCACTATTTGTCTGCCGCCTTTACCTTGGCTCCTTCCTGTGCCAGTCCGATAAACACTGCCGAAAGCATGGTGAATACATAAGCCTGGATGAAAGCGACCAACAGTTCAAGCGCATTCATAAAGATATTGAATAACACGGAAGCCACTGTCAGCGTGCCATTCAGCGCGGGTCCCATACTTGCCGAGATGAATATCAGACAAGTGAGCACCAGCATCGCCATGTGTCCCGCCAGCATATTGGCGAAAAGACGAATCATCAAGGCAAACGGTTTCGTAAAGATTCCGAAGAACTCAATGAACGGCATCATCGGCACAGGCACTTTCAACCACCAAGGAACATCCGGCCAGAAAATATCTTTCCAATAATGCTTTGTTCCGAAGATATTGACTGCCAGGAATGTGCATATTGCAAGCACCATTGTGACGGCAATATTTCCTGTCACGTTCGCACCACCGGGGAAAAATGGAATCAATCCCATCATATTATTGATAAAGATAAAGAAAAATGCCGTCAGCAGATACGGGGCAAACTTCCGGTAGTTCGGTCCGACACAACTCTTGATGATGTCGTCGTTCACCATCATGATGAACATTTCCATGAATCCGACAAATCCCCCCGGCGCCTTGGCTCCTTGCGGACGTTTCCTGTACCAATGCGCTACGCTCAACACAATAACCAGCAGCAATACGCTGTTGAACAGTAAAGCGAATGTCACTTTCGTAATAGAAATATCCCAAGGGCGAACTTGCTCGCCTGCCGCATTATATTCAACCAATTTGCCTTCATACTTACTTCCTTCGGGAGCGATGGAGAGCCCTTCATACGTGCCGCCATTCTCTTCGAGACGTGAAGAAAGGAACACATGCCAACCTGTATTACCACTATAAACGATGATAGGTAATGGTATAGTAATGTGCGTTTTGCCCCATGTCGTAATGTGCCATTCATATGAGTCGCCGATATGTCCGAACACGATTTCCTTCACGTCCACCGTATGCTCTTCCTCCTCTTGGGGAGTAATCGCATCCTGCGTCTGTGAAGGCACTTCTCCCGCCTGTTCCTGTGCAAGAACCGGCAGGCAGGCTACCATCATCAGGCAGAACAGAACCAACGGAGCTACTATGTTATGCAACTGTTTCATTTTTATTCTTATTTTTCTTCTTCAGTTTCCGGTTCACTTCAAATGAGAAAAAGAACCAAGTTTCGAATATCAGATATATCAAATAGAACGAGATAAACGTCAGCAAAAATGCCTTGGCTTCTTCGCGTACGGCAAGGCAATAAATCAAGACCAGAATAATAGAAAGAATCATCTTTACCATCTTTATCGCCAGATACAACAGTAACAATTTCTGCGGGGCATGCAGCCGGCACGCATCGAACATATAGATACTAAACAACCCGAATAAATAGAAATAAACCGGAATGAACGGATATCCTCCAAAATAATGCCCCGGCAGAGCAAAGTGTAAAATAACCGCCCCAAGCGTCGCGCTTAAGATTGCAAACAAAGTATGCAAACCGATAAAATTCCGTTTCGTTTTAGTAATGTTCACCATGTCACTGTGTTTTTCTTTAGGAAATGCAAGCGGAAACCGTCCCGTCACTCAGTTCGACAAAACCACCCTGAATATCCATTGTATACTCCTCTCCTTCCATCGTCGTGTAACTCAGCGTTCCCGCTTTCAATGACGAGACGATAGGCGCATGCCCCGGAAGAATGGAAAACGAACCGATCGTGCCCGGCAATGTGACAATCTTCACATCTCCGTCGAATATGCTCTTCTCGGGCGATACTATACTCAAATGCAGTTCTTTCATCACTCTATGTTTTTATTTCTTTGCCTGTTCCAGCAATTTCTTACCTTTCTCTATCGCTTCTTCGATTGTTCCGACATTCAGGAAAGCCTGTTCGGGGAGATAATCCACTTCACCGTCCAGAATCATCCTGAATCCCTTAATCGTATCTTCAATAGACACCATCACACCCGGTACACCCGTAAACTGTTCGGCTACGGCAAACGGCTGCGAAAGAAAACGCTGCACACGGCGGGCGCGGTTCACTACCGTCTTGTCTTCCTCTGAAAGTTCTTCCATACCAAGAATGGAAATAATATCCTGCAATTCCTTGTTGCGTTGCAAAATCTGTTTCACCCTCTGCGCTACGTCATAATGTTCCTGGCCGACGATGTGAGGGTCGAGAATACGGGAAGTTGAAGCCAAGGGGTCGACAGCCGGATAGATACCGAGTTCCGTAATCTTACGGTCAAGCACGGTAGTAGCGTCCAAGTGGCTGAAAGTTGTTGCAGGAGCCGGGTCCGTCAAGTCGTCAGCCGGCACATACACAGCCTGTACAGAGGTGATAGAACCTTTGCGGGTAGACGTGATACGTTCCTGCATCGCACCCATTTCCGTAGCCAGTGTCGGTTGGTAACCAACAGCGGAAGGCATACGTCCCAAAAGGGCGGACACTTCCGAACCTGCCTGTGTGAAACGGAAAATATTATCAATAAAGAACAGAATATCCCGCTTCTCGCCTTCGCTTCCGGCGTCACGGAAAGATTCCGCTACCGTCAGTCCGGACAATGCTACGGAAGCACGTGCTCCCGGGGGTTCGTTCATCTGACCGAATATCAATGATACTTGCGATTTCTCAAGTTCGTTATAATCTACTTTCGAAAGGTCCCAGTGTCCTTTCTCCATACTTTCCTTGAATGCTTCGCCATAACGGATGACGCCCGATTCAATCATTTCGCGCAGCAAGTCGTTACCTTCACGAGTACGCTCACCTACGCCGGCAAATACAGAGAATCCGTTATGTTTCTTGGCAATATTGTTGATAAGTTCCTGAATCAATACAGTCTTTCCCACTCCGGCACCACCGAACAAACCGATTTTACCACCTTTGGCATACGGCTCGAGCAGGTCGATAACTTTGATACCTGTGAAGAGTACCTCTTGCACAGTTGTCAAGTCCTCAAATTTAGGGGGATTGCGGTGGATGGAATACGCGCCTTTGCGGTCGAGGTCTTTCATACCGTCGATAGAATCACCGACTACGTTCATCAACCGACCTTTAATCTGTTCGCCGATGGGCATTGTAATGGGACCACCTGTGGGATACACCTTCATGCCGCGTTGAAGTCCGTCGGTGCTGTCCATTGCTACGGTACGTACCGTATTCTCACCGATGTGTTGCTGCACTTCTACAACCAGTATTTTGCCGTTTGGCCTTTTTATCTCCAATGCATCATGGATACTCGGTAGTACCAGTTCTGCATCCGTACCTTCAAAGTACACATCGACCACTGGGCCGATAACCTGAGAGATATGTCCGATAATCTGTGACATAAGCAATCTTTTTATTTATATAATTCTTTCTCTATTCCTATTGAATCTTAATAGTATGGCAAAGAACGAATATTTCGCGCTTTATCTGTTTTACTACTATAAATAAACAGCTAAGTTCAGCTTTTGTTCATCTATTTTCTATTTCTAATAAACTATCATCAAAAGAAATAGTTAAATAAACAACGGTGCAAATGTAGAAACAAATTCAGGAGGTTATTCTTCCTTTGTCATTATTTGTCGTTCGATAACACTTATTAGCCCAAGAAATGCTACAAAAAGAACAGTTTTGAAATATTTCAGTTACAAATAGACTAAAAGAAACAGCCTATACTAATAAAATAACAATAAACTAAACAATCACCCGGAGTTTTCTATATATCCATTTAAAATCAACGCATTAACAAATGCCTAAAATAGTAGCAACGACAACTAGTTTTATGTTCGAACACAATGCTATATTCCTAAATCTCTTCATTGTTTAATAAAGATTAAATGAGTTTTTAATGTCAATACCAGTTAGGCTACTCGAATCTTTACCCAACCACTCAATCGAGGGTGTTCATACACATAAAGGGAGGTGTGTCGTAATGCACGATACACCTTCTTTTTTATTCATTACTATACAACTCGGTTCATTTTCTTTAAGCTGC
>NZ_JANJZR010000106.1 GCF_024623065.1 Bacteroides acidifaciens | reverse complement strand
TACAACTTCTGCATCCATACGCTGAAATCGTCATTCTCTATATACATGATTGCTTCATTTTTCTGATTATACATTATGGTCTGTCAATCGATTGATGAAGCAAAGTTCAGAAAACAGGCGCAAAAAAATTACGGGGGAACTAATGGAATCCCCTATAAACAAATTCTAAACCTTTGGTTATCTGTACCCTTTCTTGTCATGTTCCTTTTTGATAAGTTCTACCAATCCATTAAGAAACCCGGTCAGCTTGCCCGGCTTTCGTTTTATCACGTCCTCATGTTTTTGGTAACAGTCGCCTATCCTGATATTGAAAAGCCATTCAAAGGCTTTCGCCAAGTCCACCAAGTAGGCGGGCTTGCCGTTCTGATACACGATGTCTTTGGAGAGGAACAGACCGCTTACCATTTCCATGATGTTGATAAGGGTTGTCTTGTCTGCGAGATAGAGAGGGGAAAGAGGCTGTTTGTTGATACGTTGCTGTAGCTGTTCTGGGTATTTGATGCGCCATTCGATAAGACGTATTTCGGTGTTTAAAAGTCCTATAGATTCATCGATTAAATGCAAATAGGGCATTTTTTTCTTGCTCAAACCGCACACGGTACGATTTAAGACGATGTAAACCAAAAGAAAAATAGCGGAGCAAAACGCTGTAATCCTGTTCGTTGATACCAAAATTGGCTACATGCATAGCCAATTCCTCAATAGCTTCCGTAAACTCGGATGCAGAAACTTTACGCTGTGAGCATTCCGACAATAGCCGGAAAAATCTCTGTTCTAATAAATTCTTCATATCAGAATATTAAAGCCGCCTAATAAACGGCTTTAGATGAATGTTTAACAATAGATTTTTATAAGATGCCTACAAAACTGGCATTTCAACCTTAGTAACCAGTTCTTCTTCTGAAGTCCCCGGCTTACTATAATAATATTCTATCGATGCTCCTGAAGATTTATAACCTTTAGTCGCAATCCATTCCTGCATTTCACGATACAAAGAAGCTAATTCAGTATAATTCCCCTTATGTAAGCAAGATACTATTTTTCTGCCCGGAATGGTAATCGCTCTTATGTTCCCCTTTCCACACAAGACTTTAGCTGATTTAAATCCAATAACCATGTGAATATCTTCTGACATGGATTCAAAATTAAGATATTCCACAAAAGGAACATCTGCCATTACAGCATTTTGCTCTTTAAACAACGTTTCTATTTCCATAAAGCTTCTGCCTATAGTCATAGCAATTTCTTTTACTGTAGTACGTGTTTCCACTACTAATGCATACGTTTCAGATTGTTGAAACAATGCGATTTCTGAAATCTTTCCCATACTATATTATTTTATATCAGTGAATGTTTTTTTCTTTACGACAGGTATATATATGTCAGTTATCAATTCCGGTACATCTGTATCACATGGAGAATTTATATACACCTCAAAACTAAAAGTGTTTTGGGGATAGTACTGGCTATCAGGAAACCATTCTTCATAAATTATCCTATATAAATCACATAAGAAATCATAACTACCTATATGCCTAAATATAGCATATTGTCCATTAGGGATTTGTATAGTATTCAATTTGGCATCCGGTATATCATTCATAATTATACCTAAATAGAAACGACATTTATCTTCCGGTGTTATTGCCGGATTATCCAAACTTAAACTGACAAAGTTTGTGTGTTTTTTGTCTATCCTATTGAACCTTGCATAATACAACAGTTTATCCCATACCATCTTATATTGAAACTTATTTTCGTATGCTTTCCCCACTTCCAAACAAGAAACAAACATTTTATTAATCATTATTATTCTGGAAGTTAGCAATGTATGCGCATTTCGTTTTCGAGGTGTGAATCTTTCCTTGAATAAGGATGTTGAAACTCTAAAATGTTTCTTGAATGCTTTTGCAATACTGTATTTGCTTTGATAACCAGATAGTTCCGCTATCTGGGATAATGTATATTCGGTTGAGGTCAATAAGTGTGCAGCATATTCCAGTCTAAGTAGTTGTATGTAATTTCCTATATTTTCACCGACAATAAATTTGAACACCCTTCTAAAATGATATTCTGACATTCCGCACTTTTGGCACAATGTATTTATATCAAAATCCTCAAACAGATGATTGCTGATATAATTAACTATACTTTGAATAGCTTGGTTATGAACATTCTTCGTATCTTGTTTTTGTTTCCACCGATTGAGTGTCGGCAGTCTTTTCTCCAATATCAGTTTCAATTCTTCGGGAGAATAAACTGTATGGGCATACATATTGTATTTATTTATGTATCTAAGCCAAATATCAATCATTTCGTGCATCGACACGTCTACTGTATATTTCCCGTCTTTCAGACAGTAGTAACAGAACGTATCGCTCTTAGAACCATCCAAATTAGTTCCCAGCCATTCTTCCATATCAAAACGAAGTGGCATACCGCAACTTTGACAATATCTCTTGCTCATTTTAAATTCAAAAGTATGATAATAAAGGAAGATACTTCTTTAAGATAATAATTTTCTGTTTGGTAGCCTTTTGATTTCTAAAAGGCGTTCTATATCACTAAACAACTCGGCATTTCTCAACTCAAACATAATCCACTTACCGTCATGATAAACAGTTGCTTCATCATACAATGTCTGTACTTCTTTTGAGAATAGTTCTCGTTGCATTTCAAATTTATCACGTTCTCCTTTACCTAATATAACCATAAAGCCAAAGGAATTTTCTTTAGCGTATAAAGCACAGAGAGTTTTTCCACCTCTTCGATACTTATATTCATATTTCCATTTTCTCCCACCATTGTTCCAGAATCGTTCCATTTCATACTTATACTCAATTAAAAGACAGAGAGCATTCCATATTTGATAAAGCCCTTTTCCTATCAAAGACTCTATCGCTTCCGGAGTCGGTATTTGAAAGTCTTTTTCCATGATGAATTGTAATACCTTGATTGATAAGGCAAAAATAGCTTGTTTTTTATTTGTTCCGTTATCCAATATAGCTAATTTTGTAAAAGGCAAATTATAAATATAACCCAATGATGCGATTGAAGACAAATAAAATAAAACTTAATGGGGTTATACAGAACAAATAACTAACTTTGTATTCTAATTATTTGAGATTCATGCTGAATACAGAAAATATACAATCACTCATTGATAGCGGAGAGGGTTACAATGTAGAATTTAAAGTTCGTGTCCCTTCAAAAGTTCGTGAACTGACAGAGGAAATATGTGCTTTCGCCAATGCAGACGGAGGATATGTGCTTGTTGGAGTAGATGATAACGGACAAGTGGTAGATACTAACTTAGAAAACGATAAGCGTTCTGCCATTCAAGGTTCTATCAGTGAAATATCTCCTACACTCCACTGTGAATTGTATTCGGTAAATATTGGAGATAAAACTATTTGGGTGATTGATGTTCCGTCCGGCAAGGACAAACCTTATATATTTTCCGGTTCTATCTATGTGCGTGAGGGAGCGAACTCGCAGAAACTTCGCACAGCCGAAGAAATGCGCAGCTTCTTTCAGGAATGTAATAAAATCTTTTTTGACCATATACCCTGCCATTGGTTCAATATCTACACGGATGCAGACGAACAGATGATTAAGGATTTCCGAACAGAAGCAAAACTAAGTCCGTCCACACCCGACAAACAAATATTTGAAAACTTGGAACTATTTACCGAGAACGGAACGGTAAAGAATGGAGCGGCGATGTTTTTTGGAAAACAACCTGAACGAAAGTTTCCACATGCTGTTACAAGATGTGTTCTTTTCAAGGGAACGAATAAAGTCTATATTATAGATGATAAAGCTTTCGGAGGTTCATTGTACCAACAGTATTTACAGGCAATGTCTTGGCTGGAAAGCAAACTGCAAGTAGCTTATAAAATAGAGGGAGCAGGACCAAGAGAGGAAATTTGGGAAATCCCTCTAACCGTATTTAAAGAAGCTATTATAAACGCCCTGTCACATCGTGACTACTATGAACAAGGCGCAAGTATTATGATAGAAATGTTTGACGACCGGGTAGAGATTTCCAATCCCGGAGGACTTTTGCCTATTGTAGCTAAAAATTTCGGGCATAAAAGCATGACACGTAACCCACTAATATTCGGGTTATTTACCCGTATGCACTTGGTCGAAAGAGTTGCATCCGGTATTCCTCGTATGCAGGAAACTATGAGGGAAGCAAATCTGCCCGAACCAGAATTTCACACAGAGGGGATGTTTACAGCTGTATTTAAAAGAGGGATTAGTATCAAAAATGAAATAATAAATGTCCCAAGCTTGTCCCAAGAATGTCCTAAGCTGGATATACGTTATACATTTATAGCGGAACAAATAATTTCGTATTGCTCAGAACCCCATTCTATTCAAGAAATAATGAAACTTGTAGGACAAACAAACCGAAGTAGATTTAAAAAAAATATCATCAACCCACTTTTAGAAGTAGGCATTCTTTCTATGACTATACCTAACAAACCTAATAGTCCATTACAACAATATATCATAAAAAAATAAATATATGAATATAAATGATTTCAATAATAGAATTGCAAGATGTGAATCCTTTTTAATTGCTAGTGACGGGCAATTCTTAGGAAAACTTTCTCTTAATAGATACGATATAGATTCCATTTCCTATGAATATGGTTTGTATGGTAGTATCTATTCCGCTACTTCATTTAAGAATCAGTATTCAACTTATGGTAGTCCTTACTCTTCTTTAAGCCCTTATAATCCATATACATCCACTCCACCTACCATATATTTAAGAGGACAACGAGTTGGTTTTTTATCAAAGAACAAATACTTATTTGGCAGTATTGACCCTGATAGTATTAATACTTGGATGCAGAATAACGGATTATATTATTAAAATATGGAAATGATAGAATATGTAAAGTTAGTAACAGCCTTCATTGTCTCAATCGGTGGTTCAAGTGTTGTTATTATTGCACTATCTAAATGGTTTGGAAATTTCCTTTCAACTAGATTATTAGATGCTTATAATAATAAACATGAAAAAGAATTAGAAGTGATAAAAACAAAGTATGCTTCTGAATTGGAAAATACAAAAAATGAATTAGAGAAAGCAAAATCCCAGTTTCTCAGATATTCAGAGAAACAGTTTGAATTGTATAATGATTTATGGAAAGTTCTACTATATACAAAACGACAAGCTGATTTGTTATGGCAAAAAGCAGACCCTAATCAAATACCATCTTTCAGTGAACAAATCAGGCTTACTCGTAATGCTATTAGCGATAATCTTCTATTAATAGAAGAAGAACATTATGAGAAATTAATTCAACTTATAGAACAATTTGAACAATTCCAATTCGGAAAATTAAAGCTTATAGATATAAGAATACAAATTGAAGGTGGAGAACAAGTTCAACAAATAATATCTAAAGCAGATGCACAAAACACCATCAATAAAAATAGAAGGACAAAAGAAAAATATGACAAGTTAATAATGGATATAGGTAAGTCTTTTAGAGAACAAATAAAAGGATAATATTTGAAATTCTAATATTAGTTGTATCTTTGCACTCAGAAATCGTACTCAAGATATAAACTGATGTCGAACGCTGCAAAGCTGTGAAAACCTTATTCAAGGGATTAACATCGTGATAAAGATATAACTTATTGAGAAATAGTGCCATATAAACCGACTTTCGGTTGCTGGTGGCACCACTTAGAAGAAAAGTAAAAGACAGTAAAATCCTGATTTCCAAACGAAATCGGGATTTTTTGTTTTCCGAGAGGACGCAAAAAACGGCAGAATATTACCGTTATTGGTGTTCCAAAAGGTGGAGCAAAAGAGGTGGAGCGTAAATCTCCACCGAATAAGATTACTTCTCTCTGATTTGCAACATTTTGCGTATAAAGAAAGCGTGCATGGTTTCCTACTTTTGTACAACGAAAAACTGTAGGAACATGAAAAGAGACTCATTCAACATGCTTTTCTTTATCAAGAAAGCCAAACTGCTGAAAAACGGGGAAGCCTCCGTATGTATGCGTATCACCGTGAACGGTGTGCGAGTGGAAAACAATATCCGCAAAAGCATTGAACCAGCCTTGTGGAATCAGGCGAAGGAGTGCGCCAAAGGCAAAAGCCGAAAATCCTGCGACTTGAATGCTTATATCGAGGATGCAAGAATCAAACTCCACCAGACTTTCAATGAACTGGAAGAACAAGGGCAGTTCATCACCGCCCGCCTGTTGCAGAAAAAGTTCTTCGGACAAGACCAAGCACCGGAAGTTGTCCGTACACTTATTCAAACTATCCAAGAACATAACGACCAATGCCGTGAACTTGTCGGAAGGGACTATGCCCTGATTACCGTCCGCCGTTATGAAAGTTGTAAACGTTATCTTGCAGAACTTATCAAACTGAAATACGGCAAGGAGGATTTGCCATTATCGGAAGTCAATGGAGAGATGGTACGTGCTTTTGAATTCTACCTCAAAACAGAGAAGGAGTGCCAGCAGAATACGGTTATCCGCTACATGAAGTGCTTGAAGAAGATAACCAATCTTGCGCTTGCTAACGAATGGATTACCAAAGACCCGTTCATCGGCATCAAGTTTCATGAGAAAGAGGTTATCCGTGAGTTCTTGACAATGGATGAACTACTAACTATCTATCACAAGGAGTTTCCGTTAGAGCGTATCACAGTTGTCCGGGATGTTTTCACCTTTGCAGCGTTCACTGGGCTAGCCTTCATAGACGTGCAACAACTGGCACCGGAACATATCGTAGAAGACTCCAACGGCAACCTATGGATTCGCAAGCCTCGGCAAAAGACGAAGAATATGTGTAACATTCCTTTACTTGATATTCCATTGGAGATTCTCCGTAAATATGCGGAACATCCAGCTTGCCAAAAGAAAAACAGACTGCTGCCAGTCCCCTGCAATCAGAAGATGAACAGCTATCTGAAAGAAATCGCAGACTTATGTATGATAAACAAGACCTTGACCACACATGTAGCCCGACACTCGTATGCGACCTCTGTATGTCTCGCCAACGGTGTGAGCATAGAGAATGTGGCAAAAATGCTCGGCCATTCCAATATAAAAATGACGCAGCACTATGCACGTGTGTTGGATTCCTCCATTTTGCGCGATATGAATAATGTAAAGAACATAATGTCTAAAGTTATGCGATAGATATGGATAGAGGAATAATATCAATCAGTGAAACAGGTGTAGTCACCATACCGACTGCACCTATATGGATGACCAAGTTCGAGATAGCCGACCTGTTCGGGGTGTTCTCATGCGATGTCCGCAAGGCGATTCATACCATTTACAAGCACAAGGAACTGAACGAACTTGACACGATGAAGTATCTCAAGCAACCGGATGGCATCAGTTACGATGTCTATAACATTGAAGTGATTATAGCCGTTGCATTTAGGATATGCAGTAAAGAGGGTGTCTTGTTCAGACGGTTTATAATAAATGAAATTAGCACCATTAAGAAAGCTACACCGATTACACTATTTGTTGCCAGCGTCAGAGGTAATAACCGATGGTATAATTGAGTCTCATTCCGTCAGCCACTCGTTCCCGATGCACGGATGCAAAGGTAGCGTATGGCTTGATGGCAGAGGCAAGGTCGGGCGGCAGAGCCGTTTCGGACAGAATCTTCCTCCTGCGGAGCGTATTCAGCCCGAAAACCTTGCCACTGCCTGCCATACGCTTGAAGAGCATTCGGCAACGGAAACAAGCGACTGGCGGGAAATCAGAAAATGGCTTACAGACGAAGCAGGATATTGGTGCTTCATCTGTAAGTCATTCCTTTTTTCTTTATGTTAAAAGTCCATTGCTCCGCAACCGTAGGGCAAACGGCAAACTTCGCTCCTTCAAGAAAATCAGATAGCCGTCTGTCTGTAGGCGGAGCGGTAGCCGTCAGTAAGCATCCTTTCAATGTCAGATTCACGATAGAGTATTTTGCCGCCCAGCTGGATATAGGCTATCCGTCCCTCATTGCGGTAATCTTGAAGCGTTCTTCGGCTTACCTTCAGCCGTGCTGACACTTCCTTGTCGGTGAAGAAACGCTCTCCGCCCAATGTCGGGCGGTAGTTGGCGGTCAGACGCTCGTAGCTGTCCAGCAGTCGGTCAAGACTGCCCATGAAATGGATTATCCACTCGTTGTCTTTGTTAATCAATTCGTTCATGTTACTTGGATTTAGTGGGTATTGTTATTATAATTCGTTTATTGCACTGAGATTATATCGTCCTTCCCTTGAACTTGGCTTCCTTCCGTCTGTCCTCCACTACGGAAACGATACGTTGCACATCTTCGGGACGGTAATACGTCTTGTGGTTTATCTGCGAGTAGGCAAGCGTGCCGTTGCCCCGCAGGGTCTGTAACGTGCGGGGACTGATGTTCAGCATCCGGCACACGTCCTGATTGTCCATCCACTTGCTCATTGTCTTTTCTCCATGCCGCCGGCAGATTGCATCCATGCGGCTGACGAAATGGTCGAACTTGGCGACCATTGCTTCAAAGGTCTTTGTTTCGATTGATACTATTTCCATATACTTCATTTTTTTGTTATTGTTTCTTCTCGTCACAAAGAAAAGGGTAAACCTTTATAAAACAATGGATTTTTCAAAACTGGCAGCTTGTGGCACAACGATGTAGTGGTTGTCCATAGTAGTAATGGCTAAATACACCTTTCCTACCTGATTACCGTGCCTATATTGTAATAGGTGAACGGGCTACCATTGCCGTATTCTTAACGAGACAGAACCAACCATCGGTGGGATTGGGAATAAGCCCTTATTTCTATTTCACATCACATTCCGTCTGATTCAAACAATCCGGCAAATCGGTGAAGTTTGCACCGAAGTTCAGACAGGCATCAAGCAAAGCCACACAAAATTGCCCAATCGAATCCAAACGCTTGACTGACTGCATTAAAGCACCTTATTTCGCTGGCGATAATCGGTCGAGGTACTGACCAAGACCACAGTAATAACTTAATCAATTTGTTTTTATGGCAACAAGAAAAGAACCAATCGTCAGTGAACAGCAAGCCCGGGAAATCGTGGAAAGAATGAGCCGCAGGGAATCCCGTGACAAGACATCCCTTAACGATTTTTATAAGCGTATCGGTTTGGAACCGGACGAGCCGGAACAGACCGAAGTTTCTGGCACTTTGGGAACGGGAACCGCCGTGAAGGAAGAAGCCGCGGAAGAAACAGCGAATGAAGTGCTTGAAGAAGCCGTAAGTGACATGCCCGGAAAAGCGGCAGTGTCGCAGAGGCGCATCAGCAGCAAGCAACGCAGGCTGTCGTTGGACGAATATCACACCACTTACCTGCAAGTCCCCAAGATAACCGACCGCAAGCCCGTGTTCGTCAGCAGCGAGGTACGCGACAGTTTGGACAGGATTGTCCGCTACTTCGGCGGCAGGGGCATGAGCGCATCGGGAATGGTCGAGAACCTTGTCCGCCTGCACCTTGAAACCTACCGGGAAGACATCGAGCAGTGGCGCAAACTCTGAGCGGATTATGGTAGAACCAATCAAGCTGGTGGATACACTCCATCGGTTTGACCGACATCCCCAATTAGTTATTGCACTCACAAATCAATCCGACAGGCGGAGGATTCTTGTGTCCTCAAAGACACAGCAAGGTATATTTTCAGTTACTCGAATGATTCCGAGTAACTGAAAATCCCAGCACTGCCGTGGGCAGAATTATCCTCCGTAGTCGGATAATTTCAAGGTTCCTTAATCAAAGATTAAACAATGGACAAGCCATAAAATTAAAAGAATAAGAAGAATGAAAAAGAAGAGCAAGTACGGGAGAAATCCCAAGTTGAATCCGAAGACGCACTGCGTAATGGTGCGCTTCGATGATGTGGAGTGGAACAGGTTCCTGACGATGTACGAGGAATCGAACGTGTATGCGAAAGCCGTCTTTCTCAAAGCGCATTTCTTCGGGCAGAAGTTCAAGGTGCTAAAGGTGGACAAGACGATGGTGGACTACTACACCAAACTGTCGGACTTCCACGCCCAATTCCGTACCATCGGTACGAACTACAATCAGGTCGTTAAAGAGTTACGCATCCACTTTTCGGAGAAGAAGGCGATGGCGTTGCTCTACAAGTTGGAGAAACATACCATCGATTTTGTGAAACTGAGCCGGGAGATCGTGGAGCTTTCAAGGGAAATGTATGCTAAATGGGAACAACAAAAAGGATAAATTCCATTGTACACCTAAAAAATACGGTAGATACATAACCCTGTGAAATAACGCGAAACGCCGAGAATTTCATAGGGTCAGGCATGTCATCATCGGGCGTTCGGAACTATATGCAAAAGATGGGAATCGACCGAAAGGATTGAAAATATAATTCTTATCATAGAAACGACTTTGTCATTATGCGCAGTCGTTTCTATGTTTCATTTACCTCTTTTTACTTCGTAACCAGCACAAAATTACTACTTTTGTAAAATGATTCAAGAGGCGTTCAAATTTTACAAGCCATGTAAGCTATTGCAACCTTACGTGAGATATTATTGGGTATTCAAAAGTAATCATTTTTTGAATACCCTAACTTTTCCTATCGGTTGCCCTCAAATCATTTTCCATAAACAAGCACCGTTATATATCCCTGAACTGAATGTTACACAAGACAAACTGACTGTCAGCGGACAAGTTAATTTCTCGTCACACCTATATGCAGACGGAAATATAGAAATGATAGTGGTTGTATTCCACCCTCACGCTATGAGTATGTTTCTGAACATACCGACATCCCTTTTTTACAACCGGGAAGTTTCGGGCTATGATATTGAAAACAAAAG
>NZ_JANJZR010000105.1 GCF_024623065.1 Bacteroides acidifaciens | reverse complement strand
CCATTTTGGAGGTAAGTGCTTAAAAAAAAGTGGATTGCAACTATTGCTTGCGTTAGTAATAGCCGGATTGTTTTTAGCTCGTTACTATTTAACAGGAAAGGATTTAGGTATGCTTGCGCTTAAGGAGATAAATCTGATGCTACTCACATACGGCATTGCTCTCCTTGCAGTGCTAACCATACAAACAAAGGATAATATCATATCGACCTTGGGGCGCAACTATTCGCTCTACATCTACATCTTCCATATACTCATTATGCAAGTGTGCGAAGTCGTAGCGATGCGACTTCCCGAGTCGATAGAAAATATATATATGTATTTCAACCCGCTGGTGGTGGTTCTGCTCAGTATAGAATTTACCTACCTGCTGGGGAAACTTAGAATAATAAAAGTATGAATAATACTCCTTTGGTGTCTATCCTCTTACCAAGTTACAATGTAGAGAAGTTTCTACCTAAATGTCTTGATTCCATTATCCATCAGACCTACAGCAATTTGCAGATCGTGCTGATAGACGATGGTAGTGAAGATAATACTTGGAGCGTGATGCAAGAATTTGCAGCCAAGGACAAACGTATTGAGATATACCACCAGAACAACTGTGGTGTGGCCATCACACGCAACCATCTGTTGGACAAGGTGAGGGGTGACTATGTGCTTTTTGTGGATTCCGATGACTGGATTGAGCTGGACATGGTGGAACTCTTAATACAAAAAGCACTTACTACAAACTCGTCCATCGTGACATGTGGTATGGTCAAAAATGATAATTCGTTCGACAAAAACACCCAAAACGAGGTAGGTTGGGAACAATCCGAAGTAGTTTTCGAATTTCTTCGTCATGTGCGTTTTAACGGTTCATTGTGGAATAAACTTGTTGCGACGAGTTTATTCCACAATGTGCGATTCCATTGTGGAATCTCCTACGGAGAGGATGCGCTATTTGTATGGGGATTATTACAGAATGCGGATAAGGTAGTACTGATTGACAAGATACTGTATCATTACAGAATGAATGATAGCAGTATCTCTCATGCATCTTGGACACCAGAGAAGAAGGGATCAAATCATCAGGTCTGGAAACTGATAACTGAAGATGTAGCCAAACTATGGCCGCAATATCTTGATGTAGTCAAAGTGAGAGCAGCCCTCGAAGACATGTGGGCTTTGTATTATGCATCGACTACATCATATGGATATGATGAGCATATCTATATGCGTCAGCAAAATGTGAGATGCAACTTGATGTTGATACTCAAGTCAGATATCCCAACAGCCAAAATGAAGTTGTATGCTATTGCGGCATCCATATCGTTTAGTTTATTAAAATATATACACAAATGATACCAAAGATTATTCATTATGTTTGGTTTGGAAACACCCCATTCCCATCCAAAATACAGAAGTGCATAGATAGCTGGAAAAAGTATCTGCCGGATTACGAGTTCAAACTTTGGAACGAAGAGACTTTTGATGTCAACTCGTGCCAGTTTGCAAAGGAAGCCTTTGAACTGAAGAAATGGGCTTTTGTATCAGACTATGCCCGCATCGAAGCTATCTATAAATATGGCGGCTGGTATCTTGATACCGATATCGAGATACTCAAGCCTATTGCACCGTTGGAAGTTCATCGCGTAGTATTGGGCACCGATGAGGATGGAGCCATTACCGCCATGTATGGTACAGAACCGAGACACCCCTATTGGAAGAAGGTGCTTGACTACTACAGAACTATGTCTTTTGTCAAGCCAGATGGTTCACTCAATATGGCAGTTGTAAACGAACACCTGCAAGAGGTGCTTGCAGAATATGGCTATGTACATAAGAATAAGTATCAGGAATTGAAGGAGGGGATTATTCTCTATCCCGACGACTATTTTCATGTGGTGAGTTTGGAGCGAGGAACCAAACATCAAACTGAAAATTCATATGCCATCCATTGGCAGACGATGACATGGACCTCCAAGACCAGCCACTTTGTGCGCTTCATTCGAAAGAAACTCCTCATACCTATCTTTGGAGAAGGCTTTTTGGACTTCTACAACAAATTACGTAAACTGAGAAAAAGAAAATAAGATATGCAAAGAATCATTTTCATCAATCTGCATACCAGCTGGATGCTTGTGCGTAACTCGCAGGTCATCTATTTCAGGACTTCGGCAGCTCTGAAACATAGATATATTCTTGATTATCTGCTTGATAGCGACAAGTATGAGGTGTGCAACTACATCACTGAGCATGGGTTCTCACTCGTTCCGAATGATGGTGGCGCCTTAAATAAGTTCCATTGTCTCAGGTTTTGGGAGAATAAGAATATTCTGAAGAAGAACGGCATCGATCCTAAGAAGGTAACCATTCTGACAAAGGCAAGTGACATCCGACTTGATGACATCGTCATCCTCTATAATATCATGGGTAAGAGCAACTATGAGGTGGCTGGTGATATCAAGGCATTCAAGGCTCTAAGCATGCTTCATTTCCATGGCCGCAAGACCGAGAATGCATGCATGGAGAAGGCCGACTTCCAGTGTTATTTCAACGAAGTGGATCTGAGTAAGTCTTCTGAACTCTTCCGCAAATATTATCACGTAGAGCGTCCATGGGTGGTTATACCTTTTGTGTTTGCTGAGCGTTTTAAGAATATGAAGCCCTTTAAGGAGCGTCAGAACAAGTGCTTTTCCACAGGTACTATCACCTATAAGGAGCATGAGGAGTTCGTGTCTGTCTATGGTGACCCTTGCGACCAGCCTGCTCGTAAGTTCGTGAAGGATTGTCCGGACTTCTTCAAGGACACAGTAGATTGCTACAGTAGCGACTATCTGGAGGACAACGTAGGTAAGAAGTATGTAGATGGCGAGAACTATTTTGTGCGTATGTACAAGAAGTTCTATAACCTCACCCATGTTGGTCAGCAGAAGAGATACTTCAGTTTCAATATGGTGGAGAAGTTCAACGATTACAAGATGCATCTCCTTGGTGAGGAGATCCTCGGTGTTCCTGGTATCGGCTATGTAGAGGGCATGGCATGTGGTAGTGCTTACATTGGTCTCGATTCGCCTATGTATCGCGATCTTGGTCTTATTCCCGGAATACATTACATTGCTTACGATGGTACTAAAGAAAGTCTCCGTAAGACGATAGAGTTCTGGCAGAAGTCTGAAAATCAGGACGAACTGGAGAAGATTGCCAAGAGGGGATGTGAATTTGTGCGCATGAATTTCTGTGGTGAAAAGGTAGCTAAAGAGTTGATGGCAACTCTTGTTAGTCAAAAGAATAATTGGCTAAAGGAGAATTAACAATGATTCCAGGATCATATTATTTATTTATCTACTTGTTCATAGTAACGATTGCCACCTTTTCAGTGTACAATCGGTATAGGATGAGCAGTAGTGGAGTGTTAGTCAAAGACAGTTCTAGCAACACATTTATTCTTGCATTGCTTTGTACAATCTTTATTGGACTGCGCCCGAATGATCCAGTATTTGTTGATACGGTAGGTTATGTTGCAGGATACTATTATCATTTGCATGAACCTTTTGTACTATCAGCAGATGTGGAGAATTTGCTGTTCGAAAACATTTATTACTTCTTTGCATCATACGATCTTGGCTGGCATACTTTGTTCCTATTTATGGCAAGCATATATTTTATAGGAACGTATCTTGCCTGCAAAAAGTTCTTCCCTGATAACACGTTGATTGCATTTGTTGTGTTTTTAGGGGCTTTTTCCACTTTTTCATATTCTGTAAATGGTGTGAAAGCAGGAGTTGCTGCAGCTTTGTTCCTATGTGCTTTAGCTTATAGGTCTGATAAGCCAGTTATTGCTTCCATTCTGGCTGTTGCTTCATGGGGGTTCCATCATTCTATGACTCCTTGTGTATTGTCCTTCTTTATTGTATGGTTCTACAGCAAGCCTAAAGGGTATTTTTTGTTCTGGGTAGTGTGTCTTGCGTTGTCGGCTGCTCATGTAACTTTCTTCCAGACATTGTTTATGTCCTATTCTGATGCTAAAGGTGCCTCATATCTTGATGCTGAGAATATGGCAGGTTGGGAAGGTAAGACGGGCTTTCGCTTAGACTTTGTGGTATATAGCGCAATGCCGGTTTTAGTTGGTTATTGGGCAATATTCAAGAAAAAGATAGATAACTTGAAGTACAATAGAGTTCTTTGTACCTATCTCTTAATGAATGGTATTTGGCTCTTGTGTATGTACGCAGGTTTCACCAATCGTATTGCATACCTCAGTTGGTTTATGTACCCTATTGTATTGGTCTATCCACTACTGGATGAAGAATGTGTCTGGGGCAGTTCGAGGTTTAAGATTGTAGCCCTTTTTGCTGGTCTTCACCTTGGCTTTACTTTGTTTATGAACATTATTTATCTGTAATGTGTATGAAATATAGAATTTCTGTTATAATGGGCATATACAATTGTGCCGATACTTTGATAGAGGCTCTTGAATCATTAGAGGCTCAAACGTATAAAAGATTTAAAGTGGTGCTTTGTGATGATGATTCAAAGGATAATACCTTGGAAGTCGCACAAAAATGGGCGGAGACGCATCCTAATTATATTGTGATACAGAATGAATATAATATGGGGTTGAATGCTACATTGAATCATTGTTTGGAGTATGTTGATACGGAGTTTGTGGCCCGTATGGATGGGGATGATCGATCACTTCCACATCGTTTTGAACAAGAGGTTAAGTTCCTTGATGAACATCCTGATTTTGCAATCGTAAGTGGACCTATGCATTATTTTGATGATAAGGGTGTGTTTATGAGTGGCAAAGGGCGTGGGGTTGTTACTAAACGGGATTTTATAGCCGGTACTCCTTTTTGCCATGCGCCTTGTATGGTACGTTGCGAGGCTTATGAGAAGGTGGGCGGATATACAGTTGACCCCAAATTGCTTAGGGTGGAGGACTATCATCTTTGGTTCAAGATGTATGCTGCTGGTTACAAAGGATATATGCTTGAATATCCAATATATGAAATGCGTGATGATAGAAATGCAATTGCAAGAAGAAATTGGATGAATCGAAAGAATGAGGCTTATGTACGATATATAGGTTATAAGATGCTGAAATTCCCATGGTGGACTTATGTGTATTGTTTACGTCCTTTGGTTTTAGCTATTATGCCAGTTTGTTTGTATGATTATTTACATAGGAGAAAGCTCTGAATGAATATTCATCGGATAACTGAATTGAAAGTAAGCAGTCAAAAAATGGCTATTAATTGAAAGTGATACTTTCGCTGCCAACCCAATTTATAGAATTATGTATAGCAGTGAAGATCTAGAAAGGTTTTACTTTCAGTACCAGACCGAGGCTTTTCCTCATGGAGAATCTCTCCAATCATTCTGTTTTAAGAACAAAGTTCCTTATAACATCTTTCAAAAATGGTTTAAGGATACTCGAAAAAAAGTAGTCGAAGTTCAGATTGATGGTGCTCCTGTGCTTACTCATGAGAAAAAAGATAAGCCCAGTGTTCAACCTCAACCTGTATCACAAAACAGTGAAAATTCCGTTCGCATATGGATTGACATTCGTATCTGTAATGGATTACATTTATCCCCAAAGAATTTAAGCTATCAGGATTTAGTTCGTATGGTAGAGAATTTGGAGGTTTTATGCTGAATGTTACCGGTCTGAATCATTTTTATTATGTCCGTGACTTTACCGATATGCGTTGCAAGCACAGCCGTGTGTTGTCTATTATTCGTGAACGGCTTCAAATCGACTCAAAAAAAGGATGTGTTGAGTAGGGAAACCTACTCACGTAATTCTATAAATTATAGTGAAGGTATGGCAGACGATCAAAAAGACCGATACATACAATACCTTGCTGAGCAGAATTATGACCTCAGGTTGACAAGTGATGCCATGACGCTTGTTTTGGAGGATTTCATGGCTCAGATGAAGGAACTGAATAGCAGATGGCATCCCTGCAATCGAAACAATCTGATTTGGCAAATCGGCTGAACGTAAGGCTAAATCTCTTCAGGAAAAACTTGATTTTGCGAATGAGGAACGTTTTGGTGACAGACGTCAAAGGATTCAGAATTTAGAAGTCAGTATTATACCGAAGCTCTTAATTATTTGAATCGTTTCTGAAAAGAGCTCTTTGCGTACTTGGATGACGGTGAACTCCCGATAGACAATAATCTTGCCGAGCGAACCATTCGAAAGCTGACTACTCAACGCAACAATTCACTCCATTATGGCAGTGATGCCGGTGCTGAGATGGCTGTAACTTATCATAGTGTAATAGGAACGGTAAAGCTTCATGGCAGTTCTATCTGGAACTTCATCGGAACTTTTTTCAAAAATATCTTTAACGGATGCAGGGATTATGTTAACATGGTTCCTGACAAAATCACTTTGGCTACAAGCCAATGTTAATTTCAAAACTAATTAATTAACAAAACACGGTTTAGGGCACAGTAATGTGCCTTTTCAAAGGGGGATACCCTAAATTGAGTGCTTACGCATGATATACATAATAAACTTGAGACTCTGATTTTAGAAGAAGCTTGTATCCTTTAGGTTATTGCGCTTCGTTCTTCTTTAATTAATCTTTTAAGAATATGAAAAAAGCATTAGTCTTGGCGTCGGTGGCGTCAATGATAGATCAGTTTAATATGCCGAATATCCGGTTGATGATAGAACTGGGTTATAAGGTGGATGTGGCATGCAACTTTGTGGAGGGTAGCACGTGTAGCGATGAGAAGGTGGCGGCACTAAAGTGTACCTTGGCGAAGATGGGGGTGGAGTGTCATCAAGTGGACTTTGCCCGTAATGTGCTAAAGGTGGGGCAAAACCTGAGGGCGTACCGTCAGACGCGTCATCTAGTGAAGGAGAACGATTATGACCTGATACATAGTCATTCGCCCATAGGTGGCTTGCTGTCGCGTATTGCAGCCCGTGATATGCGGGGCAAGGGTACGAAGGTGATCTACACCGCCCATGGTTTTCATTTCTTCAAGGGTGCTTCATTGCAGAATTGGCTGATATTCTATCCTATTGAGAAGTTCAGCAGCCGATGGACTGATGTACTAGTAACTATCACTTACGAGGACTATAAGTTGGCGCAGGAGAAGATGTACGCTAAAGAGGTGGTGTATGTGCCTGGAGTGGGTATTAATACCAAGGCTTTCAATCCAGCGGCAGATTATGCTGAGGTGCGTGCTGCTAAGCGTAAGGAATTGGGTATTGGCGATGGCGATATCTTGATGCTGAGTGTGGGTGAATTAAACAGGAATAAGAATCATGAGGTGGTACTACATGCGATGGCTTCCTTGGGTGACAAGCGCCTGAAGTATGTGATAGCTGGACGTGGGGTACTGAAGGAACATTTGGAGCAGTTGGCGACAGAGCTGGGTATCAACGATCAGTTACAGTTGTTGGGGTTTCGCACGGATGTTCGTGAACTGTTCAAGGCTGCAGATGTGTTTGCGCATCCGTCGTACAGAGAGGGGTTGTCGGTGGCTGTGATGGAGGCTATGGCGAGTGGGTTACCGGTGCTTTGCTCTCGTATTAGGGGTAATACGGATCTGATAGATGAGGGTGAAGGGGGATTTATGTTCTCTCCTGCCAAGAGCGATGAGGTGACTATCGCCCTAAGTAAGATCATGGTTGCCAAAGACTTGAAGGCTGGGGGCGCATACAACATTGAAAAGGCCAAGAGTCTGGACGTTGGGGCTGTGATGGAAATTATGAGGGAGTTGTATAATCCTGTCAATGTGCTTTAGACTCCTATTGGGGTACTAAGGATATTGATGTGGAGGAGAATGAGTTTAATAAAAATAACAACATATAAATGAAGAAAATTCTTATTACCGGTGCGGGTTCATACGTGGGTGAGAGTGTGTGTCAGTATATTTTAGCAAGTGCTCCCGGAGAGTACCTGATTGATGCGGTGGATACCATGGAGGATAATTGGAAGAAAGTTGACTATAGCAGGTACGATGTAGTGTTCCATGTAGCAGGTATCGCACATGTGAATGCGGATCCGAAGATGGAGCAGCTGTACTATAAAGTGAATCGTGATTTAGCCATTGAGGTGGCGAAGCATGCGAAGGTGAATGGCGTGAAGCAGTTCATCTTCATGAGCTCGCAGATTGTATTCCACGAGAGTCGGAGTTTGAAGAGCGAGGTACTGACAGCTCATAGCAAGCCGAATCCTAATGGATTCTATGGTGACTCGAAGTTGCAGGCGGAGAATGGCTTGAAGGCCTTGGTGCAGAATGGTTCTGAAGATATGAAGATATGCATTTTACGTCCGTGCATGATCTATGGTGCTAACGCGAAGGGCAATTTCTCACGTCTGGTGAAGTTGGCTTGCAAAATTCCTGTCTTCCCGGAGTGGCATAACAAGCGTTCTATGCTCTATATCGATAACCTTGCGGAGTTCGTAAAGCAGGCTATTGAGCATCAGCTAGCAGGCACGTTCTATCCTCAGAACAGAGAGTTGGCTGATACTGTTGAGATTATCCGTTTTTTTGCCAAGGCGAGGGGGCATAAAATTTGGATCACTCGTTTATTTAATCCTTGCGTTTGGTTGGGTAGTTTCATACTACAGCCAATCAACAAGATGTTTTCCACCTATTATTACGACCCTCAGATGTCGAAGATGGACTTTGACTATCAGTTAGTTTCTTTTGAGGAAAGTTTGAAACGTGTGGCACAATCGTTAAAGAAATAGTTGTATATGAATGTGGTTGTAACTTACGGAATCATCTTTATGATTCTTCTTGTATTGGAGTTGGCGTATTTCAAGATCGCTGACAGGTTTAATATCATCGATAAACCGAATGAGCGTTCGAGCCACTCAACGAGCGTGCTGAGGGGGGGAGGAATCATCTTCCTGCTAAGTCTATGGATTTGGTCTGTCTTTTATGGCTTTCAGTATCCATTTTTCCTCTTGGCAGTTACCCTCATTGCCGGAGTGAGCTTCATTGATGACATCCGTTCGTTGCCAGATAGTGTGCGGTTGGTGGCTCAGATTGTTGCCATGACGATGATGTTTGGACAGTTGAATATCCTACACTGGAATATGTGGTGGATTGTGATCATTGCGCTTATAGTGTGTGTGGGCGCATCGAACGTGGTCAATTTCATGGATGGTGTGAACGGTATAACTGGGGTGTATGCAATGGCATCACTTGTACCTCTTGCTTTGTTAAATAACACGATTTACTTTGTTAATCAGTCGCTCATTTATGTGGTGTTGATTGCAGATGTGATATTCTGCTTGTTCAACTTCCGCCCGAAGGGTAAGGCAAAGTGCTTTGCGGGTGACGTCGGTTCTATTGGCGTAGCTTATATCTTGTTGTTTATGATAGGTTTGTTAGTCTTAACAACAGGAGATGTGACTTATCTCATTTTCCTTCTCGTCTATGGTGTGGATGGCTGTCTGACTATCTGTCATCGCATCTTGCTGCATGAGAATCTAGGGGAAGCTCATCGTAAGCATGCCTATCAGATTATGGCTAACGAACTGAAGATCGGGCATGTGAAGGTGGCATCTCTGTATATGATGGTGCAGCTGGTGCTCTCTCTCGGATTTATCTATCTCTGCCCTGATACAATATTCGCTCATTGGGTATATTTGATCAGTACATTGATTGTATTAGCTATTGCTTATGTATTGTTCATGAAAAAGTACTATCACTTACATGAAGAATATCTTATATCATTGAAAAAATAACGATTATGGAATTTGATAAAGAATTTTTAGATACGCTTTTTGAACAAGCTGTGACCAATCTTCGTTTACGCCAGAACTTCGATTTGCGTACTTCGCCTGCCGATACGAGTCAGCGCATGCTCAATGCATTGTTGCCGGGTACGGTTGTGCCTATTCATCGGCATGAGGATACTACTGAAACGGTAATCTGCTTGTGTGGAAAGTTGGATGAGGTAATCTATGAGGAAGTAGTTTCGTATGAGAATAGTGCGGAAGAACTTCCACAAGGTATGGATGCACAGGATGTAGCTCGTAAGGTGAAATATCGAGAGATACAACGTATCCGCCTCAATCCTGCTGAAGCTAAGTATGGTTGCCAAATACCCAAAGGCGCATGGCATACAGTAGAAGTATTTGAGCCTTCGGTGATATTTGAAGCCAAGGACGGAGCGTATCAAAAATAGTACCATCTATAATCTATACATGAAAATATTAATAGATAACGGACATGGCAAGGAAACTCCCGGCAAATGTTCGCCTGACGGTCGTTTGAAGGAGTATGCATATACTCGTGAAATTGCAGACCGATTGGTAACCGGACTACAAAATGAAGGCATTGATGCTCAGCGTATTGTGCCGGGAGAAAATGATGTGGCGTTATTTGAGCGTGTGAGGCGTGTCAATGCATTCGGAAAAGATGCTATATTGGTATCAATCCACTGTAATGCGATGGGGAGTGGTGCTGAGTGGATGTCCGCAAGCGGATGGAGCGTATTTGTTGGTGTCAATGCTTCAATGAATAGCAAACGGCTTGCCCGGCAACTGGCACAAGTTGCCTTGAACAGGAAGGTGAAGGTTCGTCGTCCGTCTCCGCAAAAGTTGTATTGGACTGCCAATTTTTATATCTGTCAGAAAACGAATTGTCCGGCAGTGCTGGTCGAGAATTTCTTTCAGGACAATAAGGAGGATGTTGAGTTCCTTCTCTCGGAAGAAGGGAAGCAGTGTGTCACGAATATATTGCTGGAAGGTATTACGAACTATCTGAAGGAATATCAAAGAAATATGTAGGTCCCTGAACTCATGATATATTCATGAGTTCCCTGCATTATACGGGTTGGGAAGAATACAGCGGTATATTCCTGACTTATCCCTCATATTGGCGTAAAAGCTGATATGTGTTTGTATGTATGATATATCAACTGTCTGTGAAGATAGTTGATATATCTGTTTT
>NZ_JANJZR010000104.1 GCF_024623065.1 Bacteroides acidifaciens | reverse complement strand
TGAAGCAGAGTTTGAGGGTTGGCCTCGGTTTTTATTGTGCCGGTGTAGAAAAAATCGATTTTTCTATATAATTTTGTACTCGAAAACAGTTATGAAAAATAATTGAAACACTTAAAAGTCAGATATATGTTACTTGAATTTACAGTTGAGAATTACAGGTCGTTTTATAGGAAAAAGACCTTAGTATTGGAGGCCGATAAAGCTTTGAAAGAATGTACTGAAACGAACTTGTTTGACTGCAATAAATATACTCTGCTTCGTTCGCTTGCGCTGTATGGTGCCAATTCAAGTGGGAAATCCAATCTTGTCAGTGCGATGCACGCAATGGCGAGTTGCGTGTTGTTGTCGGTGAAGTTAAATGACAATGAGCAATTGGAATATGACCCATTTCTTCTTTTGAAGGACAATCACCATCCCTCTATGTTTGAGATTATATTTTTAAAAGGAGAGTATTGTTACAGATATGGATTCAGGTATAATCTGGAGCGTATCGTTGAAGAATGGTTATTCCGGAAAACAACACCTCGTTCTAAAGAGCAGATGATGTTCGTAAGAAACGAAGATGGGATTTGTGTAGATGAGAATAATTTCCCGGAAGGAGTCGGATATGAAGAAAAGACCAATAACAACCGTTTGTTCCTGTCATTATGCCAACAGTTAGGCGGTGAAATATCTCGTCAGGTTATTTCTTGGTTTCAATCGGACTTTAATGTGATTTCTGGATTGAATAATCAACAATATAGAGCATATTCAAAATTATTTTTTCACAAAAAAGAATCTTTGAGTGTTGATGCTCTCAACTTCTTCCAGAAATTGAGACTTGGATTTAACAACATTCTTACTCATGAGGAAGAACCCAATATTCCTCAGGACTTGCCTATGGAATTACGAGCACTCTTCCAAAGAGAAACGCAAGGCAAGAATAGTATTGAGTTGGATTCTATACATAACGTATATTCAGATAAAGGTAATATAGTAGGTACAATTAACTTCTCGTTTGAAGATAGGGAATCTTCCGGTACAAATAAGTTATTTGATCTTTCGGGACCGATATTCGAAACGCTTTATTCTGGGAGCGTGCTTGTCATCGATGAGCTGGATGCAAAAATGCACCCTCTGATTTCTCAGTATATTATTGAATTATTCAATAATCCGGAAACAAATCCAAAGAATGCCCAATTGATATTCACTACCCACGATACGCACTTACTTTCTCAGAAAATTTTAAGACGAGACCAGATATGGTTCACGGAGAAAGATTCTAAAGAGCAGACGGATTTGTATAGTCTGATTGATATCGTACTCCCAGACGGGACCAAACCTCGTAATGATGCAAATTATGAGAAAAACTATATCGCCGGTCGTTATGGTGCCATTCCTTATATATTGAATGATTAATAATGTAAGGCTATGGCAGCAAAGAGAATAAAGATAGATAATGCTTCTTCAAAATTTAGGAGGCAATCGCAAAAGAGAGAACAGAAAGTCATACGTTGCTCTGTGTTAATTGTGTGCGAAGGGACAAAGACTGAACCTAATTACTTTGAAGCTTTTGCCGAAAAGCAACAGGGGGTAATTGTATATGACATCGAGGTTAAAGGGCTTGGGCGTGGAACAAAAGATGTTGTGGAGAAGGCCATTGATCTTAAAAATAAGAATAACTATGACCGTGTTTGGGCTGTTTTCGATAGGGATGAATTTCCTGCAAAGGATTTCAACGAAGCCATTGCGATGGGACAAAAAAATAGCATTGAGGTAGCCTGGAGTAATGAAGCATTCGAATTGTGGTATCTATATCATTTTCAGAATGTAATAACAGGAGTGTCTCGAAAGGATTATGAAGAGAAGATTTCAACAGCTGTAAATGCTTCTCCGAAATATAAATCGAAGAAAAAGTACAGATACGCCAAGAAAGATCCTAACAATTATAAGATAATGACTACTTACGGCTCAATGGAGTCCGCCTTGCGGTATGCGGAAGCGAAGCATTTAGAATATGCAGATTCACGTTATGCAAATCAAAATCCTTGCACTACGATTTATCAGCTTGTACGGCAATTGTTGGGACGAGATGAGAAACTGAATGCTGAACTGATCGCAAGGATTGGGGAAAATGAATTATAGAACTTCAATGATTCAATGGTGGTGTTTTGTGTGTAAAGATAAATAACACCTTAAAAGTGTTTGAATGTAATATTTAAGACACTGATGGATTTTAAACAAAATAATTTCGAATAACATTTATGCAAGTAGAAGAAATAACACAAATATTACGAGAGTCACCAAGCGTACGACTCATAAAATCAAGAAGTGTGGATTTCTTCTTGTCTTTTGTTATTGAAGCGTTTGAAGGACAGGCGGCTATAATGCAGGAACGCTTGCACATGCTACTGGAGAACCGACTGGATGAGCAGGAAAATACGTTGGTGGAGGATGATTCTGAAATGACGAGACTAGTAGAGTCGAACGAACAGAAAGCGAAACGGCTCATCAAAGACTGGACAGACAAGGGATTCTTGACCAATTATCAGAACGAAGAGGGAGAGGTGATATACGAGATTTCGTCACACACAAGCAAATTGATAGATTGGGTGGTGAGCTTGAAAAAAGAAGATTACATCGGTACTGAATCAAAGTTCAAGACACTGTTTTCCCAACTGAAGGAATTGGTGGAATACTCGAACGAGGACCGTGAGAAGCGACTAGAATTGCTTCGAACCAAAAAAATGGAGATAGAGCATCAGATTCAGCGGCTGGAGATGGGCGAAGAGGTCGAGGTTTACGAGGACTACCAGATAGAACCACGATACAACAGTTTGAACAAACTGGCGAAGGAACTGCTGAGCGATTTCAAAGAGGTGGATGACAACTTTAAGGGGATTATCAAAGAGATATACGAACGTCAGACAGAAAATGCAGAGAAGAAAGCTTTGTTGAACTACATCTTTGATGCATATGGCGAACTAAAACAATCGCAACAAGGCAAAAGTTTCTATGCATTTTGGGAGTTTCTGCTCTCGGCCGATCTGCAGAAAGAATGGGACGAGTTGACTGGTGCACTCTACAAAACGCTGGAAAATAGAGGCATTGATGCACATGACATGTTTCTCAAGGAAATGAAAAAGCATCTGTTTGACGCTGGTGAGAAGGTTGCGAAAACCAACGACCGCATGAGCGAGAAACTGAGTCGAATCATTCGCCAGAACGGACATATGAATGCTGAGGCGACAAAGCAAGTAATCAACGATATAAAGAAACTACTCATCGAAGCCAGCAGACGGAAAGAAAAGCCAGATGCTTCGCTTGAATACGAAACCATTGACATCAATCTGCCGCTGGAGCGCCCTCTTACCCTCACACCTGTAAAAGAAACTGTGTATAAGGATAAGCCTGACATAGCCGGACTGAGTCTGGCTGATTTGGAGAGTATTGGTAAACTCTACAATCCGTATCACATCGACCGAAAGGTGCTGAGAGACCGCATCAACGAGGTGTTGAACGACAGACAGCAGACGACCCTGGCAGAGGTGATAGAGCGGAACGAAGGCGTGGAGAAAGGTCTGTCGGAAGTGTTTGGATACATTGGCGTGCTGAAGGAATATAAGACGGTGGTAAGCGAAGAACGCCAGCAACATATTATTTTTACAGAAAATAAAACCATATCAATTCCCGAAATTATAATAACAAGATGAACGCAGCAAATATACAACCATACAGCAGGGCTGTAGTGAAACTGTTGAAAGGCATCGTAGAGAAAGACGATGTAGTTTGGAATGATTTACTCGACTACCAAAGCGAGATTCAGGACTATATCAGTGTGATGGGACTGGAACTCATCGTGAAAAAGGATGAAGGTTTTGCCTTTGTCAAGCAAATGAAATTGGACGAAGACAAAACATTGAACATGGTGTCGAGAAGGTCGTATGGTTTTGAGGTTTCGGTGATACTCATCGTGTTGAGGCAGATACTCGAAGACTTCGACAGCAATCCAACAGAGTCGCAGGCTTCGGACAAGTATGTAACTGCTACTGAAATAAAGGAAGAGGCAGAATTGTTTCTTCCCGCCACATTCAATCGTGCCAAGTTTGAGAAAGATCTTGACCGCTATATAGATAGCATAGCAGGCTTTGGTTTCCTGGTGGAAGCAAAGCATATTGAGGGTGAGAAGCGCTATAAGATACATCGCATCATCAAGGATAAGGTGACACTGGACGATATATTAGAATTTAAAAACAAACTTAATGACTATAATGCAGCAGATGAACCTATTTAATACCAGTTCGGAAGTGGCAGGCTTTAAGCTTGACTATTTGGAAGTGTGGAATTGGGGAACCTTTGACAAAAAAGTGTACCATATGAATTTGCATGGTAGCAACTCGCTATTGACCGGAGCAAACGCCTCGGGCAAGAGTACGCTGATAGATGCTCTGCTCACGCTGATGGTGCCACTGAAGCGCCAACGATTTTACAATCAATCATCGGGTGTGGAGAAGAAGGGCAACCGTACAGAGGAATCGTACTTCTTTGGCAACTATGGCAATCAGCAGCAGGAGGGTGCAGCGAGCACAACCACGCTGAGATTGCGCGACAAAGGGGCTCGTTCGGTATTGCTTGCATCGTTCTGCAATGTGGACAAGCGCGTGGTGACGCTGTTTCAGGTGCGCTACTACACTGGCGAGGAACTAAAGGTACTGTTTGGTGTAGCCCGAGAGTCGTTGACTATAGAGCGTGACTTTTCAGAGTTTGACTTGCATGGCGATTGGCGCAAGCGACTGACGAAAAAATACAATACGAATGAAACAAAACGCACGATAGAGTTTTTTGATGGTCCGGTGGCATATGGCGAAAAGATGATAACCCTCTTCGGTATGCGTTCGGACAAGGCGCTTACACTCTTCAATCAGATAGTGGGTGTGAAAGTGTTGGACGATCTGGACAGTTTTATTCGTACGAATATGCTCGAGGAACTGCCGGCTGAGGAGAAGTATCAGGAACTGAAGGACAACTTCCAAAATCTGATGGAGGCTAAGACTAATATCGATAAGGTGAAGGAGCAGATTGCCCAACTGGAACCAATCAATGCATTGACAGAGGAACTGAAGGAGATAGACATACGCATAGTTGAAATGGAGCAGGAGAAGAGTGTGGCAGCCTATTGGTTTGCTGCGCGAACGGTGGATTTGTGCGACAAGGAGTTGGTGTGCTGCAAGAGCGACTTGAGGAAACTGGAAGATAGGTTGAAGGAGTTGAAGGTGCAGAAGGGTGAGCTGGAACAAGAGCAAATGCGCTTGACGGTGGCTATTGAGAAGGACGAGGTGGGTCAGCAGATACGTGAAATTGAAAAGGAAATCAATCAGAGAGTGAGGATACGTGATAACCGCAAGGCCAAAGCCGAAGAATACGATAAGTTGGCAAAGCTGGTGAAGATGGAACAAAGTCCTGATGTAGAGGTATTCGAAATTAATCGTGCGACCGCCAAACGCGAGAAAGATGCTCTGCAAGTGACGATTGACAGGCAACTTATGGAAGAGAAGCGTCAGGCACAAAACCGTCAGGATGAAATCTGTAGCAACATAGAAGAACGAATGGCCACCATACGCTATCTGCAGCAGCATAAGAACAATATATCCGGTCGTGTGGCTGAGATTCGTGATGAGATACTGGAAGCTGTTGGTGCAACTACCGAAGAGATTCCATTCATTGGTGAACTGATATGTGTGAAGGATGATGAGCGTGATTGGGAATATTCCATTGAGCGTATTCTTCACAATTTTGCATTGCGGTTGGTAGTGCCGGAGAAGTATTACAAGCAGGTAAATGAGTATGTGAATGGTCATAATCTGCGAGGTCGTATCGTGTATCAGCGATACCAGGGCGCAGAGACTATTCGTGAGTTTGAGGATAGGACATTGAAAGCGGATTCGTTGCTCCGTAAGCTTGAATACAAGCCAATGTGTTTGTATTTGGATTGGCTTGAGGACAGGTTATTTGCTGAGTTCAACTATAGTTGTGTTGATTCGCTTGCGGACTTCAACCATCTGCAAGAGAAAGCAGTAACAAAAGAGGGGCTGATAAAGGCGAGAGGTGGTAAGCATGAGAAAGACGACCGACCAGAGATACGAGGCAAGGAACACTATGTGCTTGGCTGGGATAACAAGGAGAAAATTGCCGTGTTACAGGCAGAGGTGCGTCAGTTGCAGCAGGAAGAAAAGATGACAGCAGCTAAAGTCCGTAAGCTAGAGGAAGACATAAAGAATGCTCAGAAGAAGCGGGAAACCTATTTGACGCTGTTTAGTAAATACGATAAATTTGATGATATCGACTGGCAGTCGTGTGTACTAGTCATTCAGCAAAAGCAAGAACAGAAACGACAACTGGAGGAAGCCAATAATCGGGTGAAGATTTTACAGGAGCAATTGGCGGGGGTGAGAAAAGAAATCGGTTTACTTGATGATGAGAACAATGAAGCTATCAAAAAGAAAACATTATCGGAGAATCGTGAGAATAAGTTCAAAGAAAGGAGAAACGAAAGTAATTCAGCTTTGGCTCAAATAGGCGTAGTTGATACGGATACTTTTGAGTCGCAACACACAGATTTACTGAATGTGGCATTGGAGGATTTGAACGGAAAGCGTGACACGTTACAACATGAGATCGATTTAGCTTTGCAGAAACAGCGTGAAACGAAGAGTCGCAAGAATAGCGATTTGAAGAACCTGATTTATCGCTTCAAGAATCCCGCAGAGGAAATTACCATGAAGTATCACGATTGGCGTTCGGATGTGAGCCGTTTGCCCGAAGCCGTGGAGTTTATGGGCGAATATCAGGCCTATTACCAACGATTGCTTGACGAAGATTTACCAGGGTTTGAATCGCGCTTCAACAAGTATTTGCAGGAGAATATCATCAACAAAGTCAGTGCATTCAATGTATTCTTCCAAAACTGGTGTCAGTCTATCACCAAGACCATCGACCAATTGAATTCGTATCTTATAGGCATTGATTTCAAAGATGCTCCAAAGACTTATATCCAGTTGGTAGCAACCAAACGATTGAATGTGGATGTGAAGGAGTTTCAAAACCTGCTGAGCAGTGCAATACCTAATATTCATGAGATGAATTCAACAATCGATGGAAGCAAGATTCATTTCGAACAGCATATTGAACCACTGATGTCTCGCTTACAGGTCGAATCATGGCGAAAGTCGGTGATGGATGTGCGTGGATGGTACACATATAAGTCGGAGGAGTTTTACCAAGACGATGGGCAGAAGCGTAACACCTATGAGGCGATGGGGCAGCTGTCTGGTGGCGAGAAAGCACAATTAACATACACGATTCTGGGATCGGCTATCGCTTACCAGTTCGGATTAACCAAGAGTGGATTAGATTCTTCGTTCCGCTTCATTGCAATAGATGAAGCTTTTCGCGCACAGGACGAGGACAAGGCACGCTATCTGATTTCGCTCTGCAAACAACTCCATCTGCAGTTGCTCGTGGTGACTCCGAGCGACAATATTCACATCGTGGAGAACGATATTTCGTATGTGCATTATGTGGAGCGCAAGGGCAACTGTTCTGTGCTCTATAATATGCCTATCAGTGAGTTTAAGGCAGAACGTGAAAAGAGTATGGAAGTATGATAACGGCAGTAGAAATACGTAAGAAGACTGAACGCAAGTATGTAGATTATTTGCGTTCGGTGGTAGCTGGCTCTGAGTTTGAGCCAATTGTGATCCCTTGCGACAAGAAGGCTAGCGCATCGATGGACGAGTATCAACGTGAACTGACGGACATCCGTTCGCAATCGAAAGAGGTGAAGGGCTTTGGTTACACGATTGAGTGGAAAACAGTGAAAACGAAAGCATTGGGCGAACAGGATCTGCCTGAGCGCGTGTTATTCGAGAGTGCATCGGACATTGAGCGCTTCTTGCAGAAGTGTGGTGAAGTATCACAGTTTCGTAAGGATGTGGCAATGTTGCTTGATGAGTTTCCGCAGCTTCGTTCATGGGTGGAACGCTATCCGCTGAAGGTGGTGGAAAATGCTTCCTTTTGGTCTGATTTGCTGAAAGTTTTGCGCTATTTTGTGGCAAACCCTTGTCCTAGGTTGTACATTCGTGAATTGCCCATTGAGGTGCATACCAAGTTTATTGAACGTAACAAGGGAGTGCTTCGTGATTTGCTGGATATTGTCATTGTAGAGCATGTTTGTTCGGATGAGAAGGTGTTCGAGAAGCGCTTTGGATTGCGATACGATGAGTCATGGGTGCGGATTCGTGTGCTGGAAGCATCGATTGCGAATGAATACTTTTCTGGTGTAGACGATCTTACGATGCCTCAGAGTCAGTTCTGTGCGTTGTCGTTGCCTGTGCAAAAGGTGTTTGTGGTGGAGAATAAAATCAACTTCCTGACTTTTCCCAAGTTGGCAGGAAGTCTGCTGATTTGGGGGCATGGATTCACCATTGGCATCCTCAAGTCTGTTCCGTTCATGCGGCACGCTTCACTATATTATTGGGGCGACATTGATGCACAGGGCTTCGAAATTCTTTCGCAGTTCCGCAGTTATTTTCCCCAGACACAAAGCCTTCTGATGGATCGCACTACCTTTGACACATATTTTGAAGGCGACAAAGGCACACCAAGCAATGTATCAAAGCCTCTCCATCTTACCCCTGCGGAAGCCGCACTGTACGATCATGTCAAGTTTCACAACCTACGTCTAGAGCAAGAGAAGATTCCGCAAAAATGTATTAATAATATATTCAATAGTTTGTTAAAAAATGGCTAGGTAATATCTGAGGTCTAACGGATAGATGTAAAATTATTATGGCAACTTTAGCTGAATTGTACGAATTCCTTGAAACAAAACAGGATGATAGTCATCTTGACAGTAGATTCTCGTATGACGCATTTTTATCGGTAGAACAGCCAAAAGCACGTCTTGAGATTCTTACATGGTGGAAAATTGAACGGCTGATAGAGGATGAGAATTGTAATTTTGATAAGAATTTTATTGTATCTTATTTTGATGAACGTGTTAAAGCTACGAATAACCAGTTATTAAAATACAGATACAATTACTTTATTTCACTATTAACGAATGACAACCGCTATGCTAAGCAATCTATTGATGCTTTGATAGCGGTGATTAACACTTTATTGCCAAAAGACAAAGAAGATTATCCGCATGTAGCAGAAAAGGCTATAGAGGTTCTGATGTCACTGATAAAAAGAGTGAAGTATAAGATACCCGAGGCTACCGATTTGATTTGGGGCGTGTTGGAATCAGACTATGGATACCGCACAAAAATGGTTTGCATAAGGTTGGCTAAGGAAAAGGGTTTCTTTCCAAGTCGTGATGCAAAGAAAATCGTATGTTTGTGCAAGGATTTGTTGTCATTAGTCAAAGATAGCTGGCGTGAGAACTGCTGTGAGTTAGGTTTATTCTATTCATCAAAGATTCAGGGAGAGGCAAAGCCGTACATGAACTTTTTTTATGAAGCGTTGGGAGATATGGAAATGGGGCAATTAGTTGATCCGGCAACTGCACCAAATAATATTGCCATCCCATGGATGAACGAAGATCATTCCCAAAAAGCTATGGTGTTTTATCAGAAGGCGGGGTTGACCCAAAAAAGGAACAGGGCAGAACTGGCATTTCGAGAAAATAAGAAAAAAATGGTAATGCTGCATTTCAAAATTGAGAAGAAAACAGATAAGAAGATTGTTGAGTATTTTGGCAACTTGGAAAAGGAACTACTTGAAGGGAAATTAAGTTGGCTATTGGAGAATCTTTCATGTCTCGTTAGGTTTTTGTTTCCCTCTTACGAACAAATACGCCTACGAATGTCTGCAAGCAAATCTACGGTAGAAAAACTTGGCTTTGAGAATAAGATTATGGACATCAACGGAAACAGCAAGGACGCAGGTAAGGATTTTGATTTGCGTCAGAAATACGGTATATGGCTCATGAATATTGTGAGAAATACTGTTATAAATATGATTCTTACAGCAGTCAACATAAAACAATTAACCTATAGTAAATTGAGGAAATGGTTCCTAAAAAACACTTGTTTTGGTATTCAACTGGAATATACTAGATCAGGTCAAGTAGTTACGACCACATGGTTTTCGCAGATTGATTACGGAGTTGAAGCACTCATTAAACAGTATAATCGTTTTTTGCAAGGAAAACCAACTGATTGGCGATTGCCTGTGGATATTCTTTCCATACGTTTTGAAGGCATTCTGCGTGATATGGTTGGTGATTATGGAGGTTGTGTTACAAAAGTAGGACGAGATAACAGTATTTCTCAGGCATTACTTGATGATCTACTGAGAGAACCATGTTTACTGCAAATATTCAGAAAAGAAGATATTGAATTCTTTGAGTATGTGTTCACAGCTAAAGGATACAATATTCGCAATTACGTAGCACATGCGTTCTATATACCGCAAGATTACGGAATGATAGAGGCAACGCTTGTGTTTTTGTGCATATTGCGCTTGACGATGTTTAGTCCTAAAAGTAAAACAATAACGGCAAATATGAAGTAATTTTGCCGTTATTGTTATAATTGTATGCTATAGTGTATATAGCATATCATACATCAGGTCTTTGCAGGAATAAACTATTGAAACTTCTGTATCTGATGGAGGAACATATGGCTTTGAAATATCATGTTCCGTTCATCGGCATGCCATATGAGGTGTGGCAGGCAGGTCCTGTGGCAAAGGATGTCTTTATTGACCTTTCAGACGTACCCTATATTTTGAAAGGCTTTGTCAGGACAGAGTTCAGGGACGGTGGAATTTTTATTGAGGCTATAGCCGATTTTGATGACAGTGAGTTCTCTGAGTGTGAAATAGAGATAATGGACGATGTTCTGGTCAGATATGGTAATATGACAGCATCAGATCTGTTTTTAGAAACCTGTAAGAAGGATAGCCTGTGGTATCGGACAGCTGTCCGTACCGGGTTACTGGAAACATTCAACAGGCAGGAATGCAATAACTCCGACCTGCAGATTAACTTTGCAGAGGTAATGTCCGATAGTTCGGCAGAGGTGTATTGCGAGAGCTTGAATATACGGCAGACTGCAAATCTTTTAAATGTAGAATTTTATGTTTGAAGGTGTGCCTGTTTCTAGGGGCGTATGGTACGATTTAAATGAGATAACGAATTGTTATTGGCAAGTGGAGTAACTATTCAGCGAATCGAATACAATCAGGTTGGTCAGCAACAATTTTAGAATAATCCTCTGATTATCATCAAAAT
>NZ_JANJZR010000103.1 GCF_024623065.1 Bacteroides acidifaciens | reverse complement strand
ATCGTAACTAGTCATAAAAGTTTTTTAGGGCAAAGATACTAATTGTTGAGAAGCCCACATGATTTTATCGGTGAGCCGTTAAGTTATATCATTCATGAGAACAAGGCACAAAAAAAGAGCGAATCATTCCGCTCCACCTTTAAAGAATCCCCATAAATGGGATTCTTCTTTTCTTCATCTTTCATTTACTCTTTACCTGAAAACATCTTTTTTCCTAATACCTAATCAAAACAATCTTTTTCCTAAAAACTAATCTTTAAATCTAATACCCTAATTTTATAAACTAATACCTTCATATATTATCTTTTTCCTAATACCTAAAAAACTTAGTAGTTTCACAACTACGCTGCAAAGTTAGAGCTGTTTCGGAAAATGACAAGAGCTATAATCTAAAAAATCAAATTCCGGCCTTTTTTTTTGATTTATATCAAGAAGAAGGGCAACTTTAACACTTGGCGTTCTAGTTCTATCCATATTCCGACCGATTTTAAAGTAGCAAAAAGAAAGCATAAGCGAGTATATTTGGGCAGAGAATAGACATTTTGAAAAGGAATCGAGACATCTAAAACACAGTCAGGCCATCAATATCGAACAAACTGTATATTTCTAAACCCAAATTACGGCGATTTTTTCAACGAAGCCGGACCGCTCCCCGAATTTTCGGAAGCAAAAAGGACATGGAGATATATTTCTCACAACTTTTCCGTAACTTTGCACCGTTTGATAATAAATAAGATAGAATGGATTTTAAGTACGACGTAATTGTAATTGGTGCCGGACATGCTGGTTGCGAAGCGGCAGCCGCTGCTGCAAATTTAGGTTCGAAGACTTGTCTCATTACGATGGACATGAACAAAATCGGGCAGATGAGTTGCAACCCTGCTGTGGGTGGAATTGCCAAAGGACAAATAGTACGCGAAATAGATGCGCTGGGCGGACAGATGGGGTTGGTGACAGACGAGACAGCTATCCAGTTCCGGATACTGAACCGCTCGAAAGGCCCCGCCATGTGGAGCCCCCGTGCCCAATGCGACCGCGCCAAGTTTATCTGGTCCTGGCGGGAGAGACTGGAAAATACACCCAACCTTCATATCTGGCAGGATACCGTATGTGAACTTCTTGTTGAAGACGGCGCAGTGACCGGACTGGTTACCGCGTGGGGTGTCACCTTCAAGGCAAAATGTGTTGTCCTCACCGCAGGAACTTTCCTCAACGGACTGATGCACATAGGACGCCACCAGTTGCCGGGCGGAAGAATGGCAGAACCGGCTTCTTACAAATTAACCGAATCCATCGCCCGCCACGGCATCACTTACGGAAGGATGAAAACCGGAACCCCGGTACGAATCGATGCGCGCAGCGTTCATTTCGATCAGATGGAAACGCAGGACGGTGAATGTGACTTTCACAAATTCTCTTTCATGGATACCAGTGTACGCCACTTGAAGCAACTGCAATGCTGGACATGCTATACTAATGAAGAGGTACATCAGATTCTACGTGACGGACTGCCGGATTCTCCCCTATTCAACGGACAAATTCAAAGTATCGGGCCACGTTATTGCCCGAGCATTGAAACGAAGATTGTAACTTTCCCCGACAAGACACAGCATCAATTGTTCCTCGAACCGGAAGGCGAAACAACACAGGAGTTGTATCTCAACGGATTCTCTTCCTCGCTTCCGATGGACATACAAATTGCCGCTTTAAAGAAAATACCGGCTTTCAAGGATATGGTTATCTATCGTCCGGGATATGCGATTGAATATGACTATTTCGACCCGACGCAGTTAAAGCACACGTTGGAATCGAAGATTATCGGGAATTTATTCTTTGCCGGACAAGTAAACGGTACTACCGGATACGAAGAAGCAGGCGGACAAGGATTGATAGCCGGAATCAATGCGCATATCAATTGCCACGGTGGCGAAGCCTTCACACTGGCACGCGATGAAGCATATATCGGCGTATTAATCGATGACTTGGTAACCAAAGGCGTTGACGAGCCTTACCGGATGTTTACTTCACGCGCAGAATATCGTATATTGCTACGTATGGACGATGCCGATATGCGCCTGACCGAACGAGCCTATAAACTCGGATTGGCTAAGGAAGACCGCTTTCAATTAATGAAAGGAAAAAAGGAAGCAGTGGAACAAATTGTTTCTTTCGCACACAGTTATTCGATGAAACCGGCATTAATTAATGATGCCCTCGAAAAGATTGGAACAACTCCCCTACGCCAAGGATGCAAACTGATAGAAATCCTGAATCGCCCGCAAGTGACAATTGAAAATATCTCGAAATATGTGCCGGCATTTCAACGCGAACTGGATAAAGCGACCGAAGCCAACCAAAAGCGTAAAGAAGAGATTCTCGAAGCTGCCGAAATTCTAATCAAATATCAAGGATATATCGACAGAGAACGAATGATAGCAGAGAAACTGGCAAGACTGGAAAGCATCAAGATTAAAGGCAAATTTGATTATGCTTCCATCCAATCTTTATCGACCGAAGCCCGGCAAAAGCTGACAAAGATAGATCCGGTAACGATTGCCCAGGCGAGCAGAATCCCGGGAGTATCACCAAGCGACATCAACGTACTGCTGGTACTTTCCGGACGATAACCGCCAACGTTTCACGTGAAACAAAGCATTTAAATAAACGATATAATTCAATGATTATGAGCAAAGAAACGCTGATTAAAAGCATTCGGGAAATACCGGATTTTCCTATTCCCGGAATCCTGTTCTATGATGTCACCACTTTATTCAAAGACCCATGGTGCCTACAGGAATTATCGAACATCATGTATGAAATGTATAAAGATAAAGGCATCACCAAAGTGGTAGGTATAGAATCAAGAGGCTTCATCATGGGACCTATCCTGGCTACCCGGCTGAATGCAGGTTTCATCCCTATCCGGAAACCCGGCAAACTTCCCGCCGAAACGCTTGAAGAAAGCTATGACAAGGAGTACGGAAAGGACACTGTGCAAATACATAAAGACGCATTGGATGAAAACGACGTAGTTCTCCTACACGATGACTTACTGGCAACAGGCGGCACCATGAAAGCAGCCTGCGAACTGGTAAGGAAGCTGAAACCAAAGAAAGTATATGTGAACTTCATCATCGAATTGAAAGACCTGAATGGAAAATCTGTATTCGGAGATGATGTAGAAGTAGAATCTGTATTGTCTTTATAAAGGATTTGATTATATTTGCAAGGCGTAGTTGAACTACGCCTTTTTTATTTTAGATATCCCTCAGCACTAACGATCATGAATGCAGAAATGGAAAGCAGAACCAATGAATATTTAAAAGGAATCGTAGCCAACCTTCCCGAGAAGCCGGGCATCTACCAATATCTGAATACGGAAGGGACGATTATCTACGTTGGAAAGGCGAAAAATCTAAAGAAAAGAGTCTATTCCTATTTCAGCAAGGAGCACGAACCGGGAAAGACGCGAGTGCTTGTCAGCAAGATTGCCGATATACGCTATATCGTAGTCAATACGGAAGAAGACGCATTGCTGCTGGAGAATAATCTGATAAAGAAGTATAAGCCACGTTACAATGTCCTGCTGAAGGACGACAAGACATATCCTTCTATCTGTGTACAAAACGAGTATTTCCCCCGGATTTTCCGAACCAGAAAAATTATCAGAAACGGGTCTTCTTATTATGGGCCGTATAGTCATATCCCGTCTATGTATGCGGTACTGGATTTGATAAAACATCTGTATCCTTTACGTACTTGCAATCTGAACCTGAGTCCGGAGAATATACGGGCGGGGAAGTTCAACGTATGTCTGGAATATCATATCAAGAACTGCGCAGGTCCCTGTATCGGGTTGCAATCACACGAAGATTATCTTAAAAACATCGATGAAATCAAGGAAATCCTGAAAGGAAATACACAAGACATCAGTCGTATACTACTGGAAAAGATGCAGGCATTGGCAGCCGAAATGAAGTTTGAAGAGGCGCAGAAAGTGAAAGAGAAATATCTGCTGATAGAGAATTACCGTTCGAAATCCGAGGTGGTAAGTTCTGTATTACATAATATCGACGTGTTCTCTATCGAAGAGGACGAGACTAATTCGGCTTTCATCAATTATCTGCATATCACAAACGGCGCCATCAATCAGGCTTTCACGTTCGAATATAAAAAGAAGCTGAACGAATCGAAAGAGGAGCTTTTGACGCTTGGTATTATTGAAATGCGGGAACGCTACAAAAGCCAATCCAGAGAGATCATAGTGCCTTTTGAACTCAATTTGGAGTTAAATAATGTCGTATTTACCGTTCCACAGCGGGGAGATAAGAAGAAGTTGCTGGAACTATCCATCTTAAACGTGAAGCAATACAAGGCCGACCGGCTGAAGCAGGCGGAAAAACTGAATCCTGAGCAGAGAAGTATGCGCCTGATGAAGGAGATACAACAGGAACTACACTTAGAAAAACCGCCTTTGCAGATTGAATGTTTCGATAACTCAAACATACAGGGGGCGGATGCGGTAGCGGCATGCGTTGTATTCAAAAAGGTGAAACCATCGAAGAAAGACTACCGGAAATACAATATAAAGACGGTTGTGGGACCGGATGACTACGCTTCCATGAAAGAGGTTGTCAGAAGGCGTTATCAACGCGCTATTGAAGAAAACTCCCCACTGCCCGACCTTATTATCACCGATGGTGGAAAAGGGCAAATGGAAGTTGTCAGAGAGGTTATTGAAGACGAACTGAACCTTAATATTCCCATTGCAGGATTGGCGAAAGACAATCGCCACCGCACATCAGAACTGCTTTTCGGATTTCCGCCACAGACTATCGGTATCAAGCAGCATAGTCCGTTGTTCCGTCTGCTGACGCAGATTCAGGATGAGGTGCACCGTTTTGCCATCAGTTTCCATCGTGATAAACGCAGCAAACGACAAGTTGCGTCCGCGCTGGATAGCATCAAGGGAATCGGAGAAAAGACGAAAACCGCCCTTTTGAAAGAGTTTAAGAGCGTAAAACGGATAAAAGAGGCTTCTTTAGAAGAGATTAGCGCCATCATTGGAGAAGCGAAAGCCAAGACCGTAAAAGTGGGATTGAACGATGACACAAGCCGAAAATAAATAACGCAGATTCGATATAAGTCCGGCAACTCCACTCTCCTGTTTCTGGAAGGTGGAGAAGCCTGCAGACCACTCGGATATCAAATAAGAAACTGGCAGAATAGAACCGGGCTATATTTCTACCGTTGAAACTTCCGGCACAGTTCTATAATATTTTCCCTTCAATACATCGTTTTCTCTTCCGAATTTCGTAAATTTGCCTTTCGTAATTACGAAATAAGATAAATAACAATGCGAATAGTTATACAACGGGTAAGTCGTGCATCAGTGACCATTGAAGGGAACTGCAAATCAGCTATCGGAAAAGGAATGTTGATATTGGTCGGCATCGAGGAAGCCGACGGGCAGGAAGACATTGACTGGCTCTGCAAAAAGATAGTAAACCTACGTATTTTCGACGATGAAAACGGGGTTATGAATAAGTCAATCTTAGAAGATGGAGGCGAGATTCTCGTCGTCAGCCAGTTCACCCTGCACGCTTCTACGAAAAAAGGGAACCGCCCTTCTTATATCAAGGCAGCCAAGCCGGAAGTTTCTATCCCACTCTACGAGCGATTTTGCAAGGACTTGAGCAGTGCATTGGGAAAAGAAATAGGCACGGGAATCTTCGGGGCAGACATGAAAGTCGAACTTTTGAACGACGGCCCTGTTACTATATGCATGGATACTAAAAACAAGGAGTAAAAGATGACTTTGGAAGAAGCTCAAAAACAAGTAGACCAATGGGTCAAGACATACGGTGTACGCTACTTCAGCGAATTGACAAATATGGCGGTCCTGACGGAAGAAGTAGGTGAACTGGCACGTGTAATGGCACGCAAATATGGCGACCAATCCTTCAAAGAGGGAGAAAAAGACAACCTTGACGAAGAGATAGCGGACGTACTCTGGGTGCTTCTCTGCATCGCCAACCAGACAGGCGTAGACCTCACCGCTGCCCTGCAAAAGAGCATGGACAAGAAAACGAAACGAGATAATCAAAGACATATCAATAACCCAAAACTGAAAGAGCATGGAAGAGAATAGCCTACGGTCCAACAAGTATGAAGCCGCATTGGCAAAGTACAATACCAACCTGAGCGATGCTGACATTCAGGCGCGCGTAGCCGAATTAATTGAAAAAAAAGTGCCCGAAAACAATACGGAAGAAGTTAAGAAATTCTTGTTCAACTGCATCGACCTGACGACTTTGAACAGCACGGACAGCGATGAAAGCGTGATGCGCTTTACGGAAAAAGTCAATAAGTTCGACGATGAATACCCCGATTTGAAGAATGTCGCAGCTATCTGCGTTTATCCTAATTTTGCCGCTATCGTCAAGAATACGCTGGAAGTGGACGGTGTCAATATCGCTTGCGTATCGGGCGGATTTCCCTCTTCCCAAACCTTCATCGAAGTTAAAGTCGCAGAGACTGCGCTGGCTATCGGAGATGGTGCGGACGAGATAGATATTGTAATCTCCATAGGCAAATTCCTGAGCGGTGACTACGAAGGTATGTGCGAAGAGATACAGGAACTGAAAGAAGTATGCAAGGAACGCCACCTCAAAGTTATCCTCGAAACAGGCGCTTTAAAGAGTGCTTCCAACATCAAAAAAGCCTCTATCCTATCCATGTATTCAGGCGCGGATTTCATCAAGACATCCACAGGAAAGCAACAGCCCGCCGCTACTCCCGAAGCCGCTTATGTGATGTGCGAAGCCATCAGGGAATACTACCAGAAGACAGGAAACAAGATTGGTTTCAAGCCGGCAGGCGGAATCAACACAGTCAACGACGCGATTATTTATTACACCATTGTCAAAGAAGTGCTGGGTGAAGAATGGCTGGACAACCGACTGTTCCGCCTGGGAACCAGCCGCCTTGCCAACCTGTTGCTTTCGGATATCGAAGGCGAAGAAATCAAGTTCTTCTAGGAACCAAAGACTACATTAGCAATCAAATATGCCTCACCGCGCTGGCTGCCGTTCTTACGGAAGCCGACGCGGTATTTTTTATTTAAGAAAAACTAAAGATAGTTATTAGGCAATCAAGAAAATTCCTTATCCTTGTAAGTGATTCAGCGAGAAAAAAATATAGTTAACTAGTTATACTATAGAATGTTTCATTTATTACCAACTTCCTGAAATGCGGCAAAATCCAAAGTTATGAATGGTAATAAGCAAACGGGGCTCATACACCTTCATGTATATACTTTTGTTATATAGCGAACGGAGCGTGGGATTGTTGCTTGCGTATTATCATAACGGCTTGCCGAAGACTCAGGAAAATACATGGCAACAGTTCTCACGCTTTTTTTGTAAAATCTAATAGAAGTGCGAAGGATGGAGACACACATAAGAACCTTACGATTCAATTCTAATCCTCTGAATCTCTTTCTCGGCATACTCCCCTATCTGCTCCCGACAAGCACCGGAAATAATCATTTCTCACGATCTACCACATACTCTAAATAAGCACGCAACGCTACGCAAACATCCGAATCCGGCAGAGAAGCCAACAGGTCGAATGCTTTCTGTTTATACGCATTCATCGTCAGTATTGCATATTCGATGCCACCATTTTCTTTGACATATTCAATCAAACGGGTTATTTCATCCGAAGTAGCCGTGCCTTCCTTCACCTTGAGCGCAATCTCTTGCGCAACGCTGTCCTTCGTTTTGTTCAGCACATACAAGGCAGGCAGGGTCAGCTTGCCTTCAAGCATATCATTGCCTGTCGGCTTACCTATTTCCTTGCTATCAAAATAGTCGAATATATCGTCTTTTATCTGGAAGCAAATGCCGATATATTCACCCAACAAACGGGCAAATTCAGCCTCTTCCTCTCCCATTCCTACCGAGAAAGCAGCAGCTTTTGTGCAGGCAGCGAAAAGAGCGGCGGTTTTCTTACGGATGACATCGAAATAAACTGATTCGGAAAAACTGTGATTGCTTACATTGGAGAGTTGGAGCAACTCACCGTCGGCAAGGTCCTGTCCCAATGAAGACACCAGTTGGATGATAGGATGGCTGTGCGTCTGTTCGGCATGAACCAAGCTCGTAGCCAACAGATAGTCGCCTGTCAACACAGCTACCTTATTATTAAAAATAGCATTCACCGAGAGTTGCCCGCGACGTTCGGTACTTTCGTCTACAACGTCATCGTGCACCAGACTGGCTGTATGAAGCAGTTCCAGAGAAACAGCAGCATGAAGCGTGGAAGGACGGACCGCACCGTAAAGGCGCGCTACCAACAGAAGAAGAATAGGACGCATCATCTTACCACTCCTCTGCCGTATATGAGATACGACACTGTTGAGCAATGCATTCGAGCTGGAAAGTGAACTATCAAAAAGATTCTTAAAGTCCGCCAGTTCCGCTTCAATCGGAGTTCTGATGAGTGAGATACTGTCCATTTAATACACAATTTGACCACAAAAGTAATAATAAAACGCATAATACAGTATTTTTTTGTACTTTTACCATGAAAAATTAATTAAATCTATGGATTCAGATAATAAATTATTTCTTTTAGACGCTTATGCACTGATATACCGGGCGTATTACGCCTTTATCAAGAACCCAAGAATCAACTCCAAAGGATTCAATACTTCCGCTATCCTGGGCTTTGTCAACACCCTAGAGGAAGTACTGAAAAAAGAAAATCCGACGCATATAGGAGTGGCTTTCGACCCTTCGGGGCCCACCTTCCGTCACAAGGCTTTCGAACAGTATAAGGCGCAACGCGAAGAGACTCCCGAAGCAATCCGCCTTTCCGTACCTATTATAAAGGATATTATAAGGACATACCGTATTCCCATCCTCGAAGTGCCAGGCTATGAAGCCGACGACGTGATAGGAACTCTTGCCACCGAAGCCGGCAAGCAGGGCATCACCACGTATATGATGACGCCGGACAAGGACTACGGGCAGTTGGTGAGCGACAAGGTGTTCATGTACCGTCCCAAACATACGGGTGGTTTTGAAATAATGGGTATTGAAGAGGTGAAAACCAAGTTTGACATCCAGTCGCCCGCACAAGTGATTGACATGCTCGGTTTGATGGGTGACGCTTCGGACAACATTCCCGGCTGCCCCGGTGTAGGAGAAAAGACGGCACAGAAATTGATTGCCGAATTTGGCAGCATCGAAAATCTATTAGAGCATACCGACCAACTGAAAGGGGCACTGAAAACAAAAGTGGAAACGAACCGGGAAATGATTACATTCTCGAAGTTTCTGGCAACCATCAAAATTGACGTACCTATCCAACTTGAGATGGACGCACTCGTCCGCGAAGAGGCAGACGAAAATTCACTCCGCAGTATTTTCGAGGAATTGGAATTCAGGACTCTCATCGACCGCGTACTCAAAAAAGAGTCTCCCGCCCCTCTCCCACTTTTTCCCGAAAAAGGGGAAGCCATACAAGGCGATTTATTTGCAAATTTCACGACCAGTGAGCCGGACGAAGCAAAAAAATCAAATCTAGAGACGTTAGAATCGCTCGGTTGCAAATACCAACTCATTGATACTGAAGAGAAAAGACGAGAAATTATTCAAAAGTTGCTTACATCTGAAATTCTCTCGTTAGATACGGAGACTACCGGAACGGAACCGATGGACGCAGAATTGGTCGGAATGAGTTTTTCCATTGCCGAAAATGAAGCATTTTACGTGCCGGTTCCCGCAGAACAAGAGGAAGCGTTAAAAATCGTCAATGAATTTCGGCCGGTATTCGAAAATGAAAATTCGTTGAAGGTCGGACAAAATATCAAGTACGACATGATCGTTCTTAAAAATTATGGAGCGGAAGTGAAAGGCGCACTTTTCGATACAATGATTGCCCATTATGTTCTTCAACCGGAACTTCGCCACGGAATGGATTACCTTGCGGAAATTTACCTGCACTACCAGACAATCCATATCGACGAACTAATTGGACCGAAAGGAAAGAATCAGAAGAATATGCGCGACCTCGACCCGAAAGATGTCTATCGCTATGCTTGCGAAGATGCAGACGTGACATTGAAGCTGAAGAACGTATTGGAAAAAGAGCTGAAAGAAAATGATGCCGAACGGCTGTTCTATGATATAGAGATGCCACTCGTTCCGGTACTGGTCAATATAGAACGGAACGGCGTGCTACTGGATACGGAAGCGCTGAAACAATCGTCCGCCCATTTCACTGCACAGATGGAACGAATTGAAAAGGAGATTTATGAGCTGGCAGGCGAAACGTTCAATATCGCCTCACCCAAGCAAGTCGGCGAGGTATTGTTTGATAAACTAAAAATTGTAGAGAAAGCGAAAAAGACCAAGACGGGACAGTATGTCACTTCGGAAGAAGTGCTCGAAAGCCTTCGCCATAAACATCCGGTAGTAGAGAAAATATTGGAACACCGCGGCTTGAAGAAGCTATTGGGAACGTATATAGATGCCCTCCCCCTACTTATCAACCCGCGCACAGGACGGGTGCATACTTCTTTCAACCAGACGGTCACCGCTACGGGACGCCTCAGTTCGAGCAGTCCGAACTTGCAGAATATCCCCATCCGCGATGAGAACGGGAAAGAAATCCGCAAAGCATTCATTCCCGATGAAGGCTGCCTTTTCTTCTCTGCGGACTACTCGCAGATTGAATTGCGTATTATGGCACATCTCAGCGAGGATAAGAACATGATTGACGCTTTCCTCAGCAATCATGATATCCATGCTGCCACGGCTGCGAAAATCTACAAAATTGACTTGAATGATGTAGGCTCCGATATGCGCCGCAAAGCCAAGACCGCCAATTTCGGCATTATATATGGTATATCTGTCTTCGGTCTTGCCGAACGGATGAACGTAGACCGGAAAGAAGCCAAAGAACTTATCGACGGATATTTCGAAACCTATCCGGATGTGAAGGCTTACATGGATAAAAGTATCCAGGTAGCCCGGGAAAAAGGCTATGTAGAAACGATTTTCCATCGGAAACGCTTCTTGCCGGACATTAATTCACGAAATGCCGTTGTGCGCGGATATGCAGAACGGAATGCAATAAATGCGCCTATCCAAGGAAGTGCGGCGGATATTATCAAGGTAGCCATGGCACGCATTTACCAACGGTTCCAGGCGGAAGGAATACAAGCGAAAATGATTTTGCAAGTACATGACGAATTGAACTTCAACGTTCCTGTCAACGAGAAAGAACGCGTGGAAGAAATCGTTATCGAGGAAATGGAGAAGGCATATCGCATGCACGTTCCCTTGAAAGCTGATTGCGGATGGGGTAAGAATTGGCTTGAAGCACATTAGAAACAAGTAATGTACACACTACTTATATAGTGCATACCAACAAAACAGGAACCGGAGTGAGTAATAACATTATTTAACCCGATATCCATAAAGCTATAAAAAGGAACACTTCCCCAACGAAGTGATTCATTCTATGAGGGTGTGTCAAAAGCTCAAAAACGCCCTCAATATAAATCAAAACTCGCAACTTTAGTGAAATACACTTAAGCT
>NZ_JANJZR010000102.1 GCF_024623065.1 Bacteroides acidifaciens | reverse complement strand
TTTGTTAGTAATTGGTTATGCCGCAAAGATATGCTGGGTTGCGATGCGTGTCAAGGCGGAAAATAGAATGGTTACTTACGCCAGCGCAGCCAAGCGGCTACACCACCCAACATACATGCTTCGGAAGAACCGATAGCCAATGCGCCGGTATTCCAAGTCTCTTTTTCCAGAGCAGGGCAAACGCATTATATTTTTATCTTATTTAATAGTTTGAACAAATATTCATCATTCCATCCTGCGTTTTTTCTTTTGGCTGCTACACTGCCCTTTGTTTCATCTTGTTTGATGATATAAAGGGCTATCTTATTAATTAAAGAAAAATTTTGCGCAGCATTACCTACTTTCCTTCCTGCGTCTTCTCTAAACGATACGTCTAACTGCCAATGTAGCCTGTTTTCTATATCCCAATGCGATCTTATAGCCTCTGAAATTTCTTTCGGTTTTAGCCCTAGTGAAGTAATGTAATATCTTTTTTCTACGGAAAGTTTTTTAGTGGCTACCTCCAGTCTTTCGGTACTAATTCTTACGATGGACTTGACCCCCTCAAATTTATCTTTCAGCATTGATTCCATAATCTTTCCCGGGCTATAAACCAGACATTCACGAGTCTCAATTCTCCCATGAGAAACCTCCTCTGTGACATATTTTCCATAGTGTGAACGGTATACCGGCCGATCAATATCAACACCATCCATCTCGTCTAGCCAGCGTTCCACATCCATTAACCTGTTTTTTTGATTGGCCTTTAATGCCAGAATATAGTCTGCATTATTTTCTATTATTACTTCGGCAATATCTGTTTGGCATGCAATAGCATCAATTGTCACTATGCAATCCTGCAAATCCAGAGATTTTATAAGAGAAGGAATAGCAGTGATTTCATTGCTTTTATCATCTACTTTTACCTGCCCCATACTGATTCCATTGGAAACAGCCCAGGCACTAACCATATGAAGCTTAAATCCTTTTTTGCCAAAGGGATTGTCTTTGCTGCACTTACTTGCTCCACGAAGCATTTTACCGTCTATAGCAACAACCCCTTCATACTTACCACAAAGCTCAGATACCCAATCACGAAAGACCAATTCAAAATAACCGGGTTTGAGTAAACTGAAAAAACGATTGAAAGTGTCATGACTTGGGATCTTTACTAAATCAGGAAAACGACGTTTAAAGAAGTCAAACTTACAAATACCGAACCGTTCTATTTCATTCCAACTTTCACTTCCACAGATTACAGCACACAAGGCTATATAAACGATGACTTCCAAAGAGTGTTCTTTTTTTCGGTCAATACGAGGATCTTCAAGTTGTTTACAAAGACTAATTAAGCTCATTTTAGGGTTTATTTTTGTTTAAATTCAATACAACAAAAATACAAATAAATAGTTAATATACAAAATATTAATAGATTAATAATAAGATAAATAATGAAAATGAAATATAGATAATAGTTGACTAATTAATAGACAAAATATAATGCATCTGCCCTGTTTTCCAGAGAGTTCCACTAATTGGCTACGATATTGATGCATTTACCGTTCATCACTGCGATACGCGGATACTCTGTTTCATCAATGTAATTGATATTGATGGTCTCGTTCATCAGTTTGGTGGCATATTCATCCATGTAGGTGGTAACGAAAGTAGCCAAGTTCAATCGGTGTTGAGTCTGGGCGAATGTTTTGTCTTTTACCATTTGATAAGCGACTTCAGGAGTTGTCGGTCTTATCAGGTATTTTCTCCACCGGAGCGGGTTGTGACATTCTGTCTGAACCAAATACATCAGTTTTTGCATCACCTTTTCTGAAATTTAAATTTTTCATACTTAATTTATTTTTTAAGGTTTAGGGCGATGGGAATTTTTCCCGTCAAATTCCCCACAACAACAGCGGATGGTTTTCAGAACAATCAACTATAGATGTCGGAACAAGCAAATATGGTATGCATGTAAAACGCTTGTTGCAATTGATGCTTTTTTATGGAGTTATAACCTATATCGTATTGGCTGTCATCTTCAATCTACCTTTTATGATGGAAAAACATCATTTCTCCAGTGGCAATTCGGGATTGATGATTTCACTATTTTTCTTGGCGATTATTGCTTTCCTTATCCTCGGGCAGGATCGGATCGTTTCAGTTGGACGCAGATGTTTGCTGTCATTTTTATCTGTATCGGGGTATATTTGGTTGAGGTAGCCGAGAGCAAAGAGTGACAAAAGTTTCTCGTTTCAAAGCATGGAATAAAAAAAGAGCGCCCTTCACAGAACGCTCTTGCTTATTTCGTCATCATGTTTTATAGAGAGGAGTTGATTGCTTGTGCTATCGACTTGAATTCTTCATCCGACAATTTCAGCTTCGGATTCGAGAACAACATATCCGATTCTTTCTGGATAGGAATCAAATGAATGTGTGCATGAGGAACTTCCAGTCCGATAACAGCTTCGCCCACCTTCCGGCAAGGAAAAGCTTTTTCGATAGCACGGGCCACTTTCTTTGCAAATACATGCATTGCAGCCAAGTCTTCATCGCTCAAATCGAAAATATAGTCTACTTCCTGTTTGGGCACTACCAATGTATGTCCCTTTACCAACGGATTGATATCGAGAAAAGCAAAAAACTTGTCGTTTTCCGCTACCTTGTAGCAGGGGATTTCGCCTGCGATGATTCTACTGAATATTGTTGCCATAACTTGTATTGATAAAATAAGGCAAGCCTCATACGAAGACCTGCCTTTCTGTTAAATCGATATGTTTACTATTTCCAATGCGATTTTACCCTGTGGAACGGTAATTTCTGCTACTTCACCTACCTTCTTGCCAAGCAGACCTTGTGCAATCGGGGTGTTAACGGAAATTTTTCCTTCTTTCAGGTTAGCTTCGCTTTCAGAAACGATGGTATAAATCATTTTCATTCCATTCTTTACGTTCTTCAGCTCTACTTTATTTAAAATCTGTACGGAATCAGTTTTGAGTTTGGACTCATCAATGATTTTGGCATCTGCGATTACTGTTTTCAGTTTGTTGATACGCATTTCCAACATTCCTTGTGCCTCTTTGGCTGCATCGTATTCTGCATTTTCCGACAAGTCTCCTTTATCTCTGGCTTCGGCTATTGCCGCAGAGATCTTCGGGCGTTCCACTGTTTCCAGTTCTTTTAGTTCCGCCATCAGTTTTTTGTAACCTTCTTCTGACATATAAGCCATGATGTTTTCCTCCTTTAATTGTTTTAAATGGTCATATAAACAAAAAAGAATTCCAACATGAGTCATGTTGGAACCCTCTTATCATTATTTCTTTGCAAAGATAGCCTTTTAAGTGATACGTGTCAAGTGAAAAATGATGCTGTGTAACATATTTAAAAGAAATATGCTAAATTATAACAACTTAAAGCAATGACTTGACAGCTGCTTCCAAATCTTTGATATCTTCACCACGAAGTTTCAATTCGTTGTTGCGGTTAATCAAAAAGACAGATGGAACCTGACGGACATTATATACGGCTACGTTTGTAGAATACACTCCGTTTCCATCGCGTACGCATACCCATGGAAGATTGTCTGCCGATGTTTTCCAGTAGTGTTCGTCTGCATCAAGGGATACCTGGTAGATTTCCAGTCCCTGTGAAGCGTACGCATTATATAGTTCGCGAAGCATCAGGTTGTGAGGAGCTCCGGCGGGCGACTGGAATACGGAGAAGTCGAGCAATACGACTTTGCCTTTCAGGTCGGTCAACTTACGTATGTTTCCTTTCACGTCGCGCAGGGCGATGTCAATGATGCCGGTTTCTACAATTTTATCCTGGGGAATCTCCAATGCTTTTGCTTGCGGCTGGCGCGTATTCTTCATACCTTTGATTACAATATTATAAAGGTTTTTGGAGCGTACGGCATTCGGGAATGTATTGTTGAGGCTCGTAGCAACGGCCGCGAAACACTTCACGTCATCTTTATTGTTCAACGGGTCGAATATCAAGTAGTTGTTGAGCTTCTGGAATAAGGCAAAGTAAGCCGCCGCCGTGTTGGGAGCGGCGAAAATATAGTTTACTTTTACATCTTCCTTGTAATTGTTGAGCAATATTGCCAGGCTGTCTTCAAACACATCATGCCCCATTCTGTTGCTGCGTAAAGCTGCCAGCAAGTCGTCCACCTCTTTTTGAAGGCGGATCTGTTTCTGTGTTAATTCTTTTATCTTGTTGCTGTTTTCCGAACCTTCCACTGTATAAGTGGTAGAGAAATCTACATACGGCGCCTTAATCTGAATCGTTTCGATAGAGTCTACAGAAAAGTTGATAACTTTGTCGTCCACCCGCAAGCGATAAAATTCGGGCGACTCGGGACGGGGTTGTTTGAAACTGAATGTACCTTCCCCTTTCAGTTTGACCGAATCGAGTGGAACAATACCTTCCAGACCGGAAGCCTCGAGATAAAGCATTTTACCATCGGCTCCCGATACATCCCCGTTCACCTGGAATTTAGGGCCGGAACTACAAGCTGTAATAGTAAGTGCGGCGAGCGCTGCAAAAGTAACTTTTTTCATATAGTGTGTTGTTTACGGGATGCAAATATACTTCTTTTCGAGATTAGTCAAAGCATTTTGCCGGGTTCTTCATCCTAATTTTGAAAAAAAATCAGTCCGTAACTAACTTTTTACCTCATTCCCACCTGATTACAACGATAAATGTATATCTTTGCAGGAATTTTGAAAGAAAAAGTATAGATAAAACAATTTTTATGATTAACCCAATTGTTAAGACGATCGAGTTGCCTGATGGAAGAACCATCACGCTTGAGACGGGAAAGTTGGCAAAACAGGCAGACGGTTCTGTAATGCTACGCATGGGAAACACCATGTTATTAGCTACTGTTTGTGCCGCTAAAGATGCAGTTCCCGGAACAGATTTTATGCCTTTACAGGTAGAGTACAAAGAAAAATTCGCGGCATTCGGCCGTTTTCCTGGTGGTTTCACCAAGAGAGAGGGTAGAGCTTCTGATTATGAGATTCTGACTTGCCGTCTCGTTGACCGTGCTCTCCGTCCTTTATTCCCCGATAATTATCACGCAGAAGTATATGTAAACATCATCCTCTTCTCGGCTGATGGTATAGATATGCCGGATGCATTGGCAGGACTTGCCGCTTCAGCAGCGCTTGCCGTTTCAGATATTCCATTCAACGGACCTATCTCTGAAGTACGTGTGGCACGTATCGACGGTCAGTTCGTTATCAATCCTACTTTTGAACAACTGGAAAAAGCTGATATGGACTTGATGGTAGCCGCTACTTATGAGAATATCATGATGGTAGAAGGTGAAATGCACGAAGTATCCGAGGCAGAATTGCTGGAAGCAATGAAGGTGGCTCACGAAGCTATCAAAGTTCATTGCAAGGCGCAGATGGAGTTGACTGAAGAGGTTGGTAAAACCGTGAAACGTGAATATGACCACGAAGTAAACGACGAAGACTTGCGTAAAGCAGTCCGTGAAGCATGTTACGACAAAGCATATGCGGTTGCCGCTTCGGGAAATAACAATAAACATGAGCGCTTTGCAGCTTTCGACGCTATCTGTGAAGAGTTCAAAGCCCAGTTCTCTGAAGAAGAGCTGGAAGAAAAAGCTCCTTTGATTGACCGTTACTATCATGATGTGGAAAAAGAAGCTATGCGCCGTTCTATTCTTGATGAAGGCAAGCGCCTCGACGGTCGTAAGACTACTGAAATCCGTCCTATCTGGTGTGAGGTTGGTCCTCTGCCTGGTCCTCATGGTTCCGCTATCTTTACTCGTGGTGAAACTCAGTCACTGACTTCTGTTACGCTGGGTACCAAGCTCGACGAAAAGATTGTTGACAATGTTTTGGAACACGGAAAAGAACGTTTTCTGTTGCATTATAACTTTCCTCCTTTCTCTACAGGTGAAGCAAAAGCACAACGTGGGGTAGGCCGTCGTGAAATCGGTCACGGTCACTTGGCTTGGCGTGCTTTGAAGGGACAGATTCCTGCTGACTATCCGTATGTAGTACGTGTGGTTTCGGATATCCTCGAATCCAATGGCTCTTCTTCTATGGCTACCGTATGTGCCGGAACATTGGCATTGATGGATGCCGGTGTGAAGATTAAGAAACCGGTATCAGGTATCGCTATGGGATTGATTAAGAATCCGGGGGAAGAGAAATATGCCGTATTGTCCGATATCCTCGGTGACGAAGACCACTTGGGTGATATGGACTTCAAAGTGACCGGAACTAAAGACGGTATTACCGCTACTCAGATGGATATCAAGGTGGACGGTCTGTCTTACGAAATTCTGGAGCGTGCTTTGAATCAGGCAAAAGAAGGACGTATGCACATCCTCAATAAAATCACAGAAACAATCGCCGAACCGCGTGCTGACTTGAAAGAACATGCTCCTCGTATCGAAACGATGACAATTCCTAAAGAATTCATCGGTGCTGTGATCGGTCCTGGCGGAAAGATTATCCAAGGTATGCAGGAAGAAACTGGTGCTGTGATTACTATCGAAGAACTCGACGGTATGGGGTGCATCGAAGTTTCCGGAACAAACAAGAAATGTATTGATGATGCGATGCGCATGATTAAGGCAATCGTTGCTGTTCCTGAAGTAGGTGAAGTGTACAAAGGTAAAGTTCGTTCTATTATGCCTTACGGTGCGTTTATCGAATTCTTGCCGGGCAAAGACGGTTTGCTGCACATTTCCGAAATTGACTGGAAGCGTCTTGAAACTGTAGAAGAAGCCGGAATTAAAGAAGGTGATGAAATTGATGTAAAATTGATTGATATTGATCCGAAAACAGGCAAATTCAAACTTTCACGTAAAGTGCTATTGCCGAAACCGGAAAGAAAATAAGAAAATGATTCGGATGACTTTCATAAGCCATCTTGAAGATATGAAAAAAGAGAGGGAACCGACTACAAAATCGGTTCCCTCTTGTTTTAAATGAATTTATGTACTTATTTTATGCAGCCGGATCGGGTGTTCCACCGTTGTTTCCTTCTCCGTTTCCTGGCATTCGCTGCTGAGCCCCGGACGGAACTGTCCGAAGTCTCCCAACTGTATGGAGATTCCTTTTCTCAGATTGAGGTTCAGCGTGTCAATCAACGCATCGAGCACAAACTTCACTGCACCGCTGGGCACCATACCGATTTTGGTGATTTCTTCGCACAGCTCCTTGAAATTCATGTTGTTGGTGATGAAGTTCTGTGCTACATACTTTTCTACTTTTTGGGTGCCGAACCCAACTTTTCTTTTTCTGACAACATAACGTACTGCCATAATTCTTTCTGTCTTTTAATAGTTAGTTAATCGTTTTTTTTGTTTTGTGATCACGGTGCAAAGGTAAACCCAATAATTCTCCTGACTAAGCAAAAAAAACTAAAAGTGCGTGTATAAGTTTTCGAGGAATTTGTACCTTTATATATTGTCATGTTTTTGCGATATAAAGGGAGGCTATTAGTTGGTTTATGCAGTATCTGATTCGCGGAAATACAAAAAATACTGATAATCTGTTGAGTATCGAAGATTATGATTAACTTTGTGGTCGGATTGGCGTATGCCGATTTGCGCTGCTGCAAACTTAGCGCTTCTGTATTTATAAACCGCTCCATCGGAGCATGAAGGAAAATGACAATGGAAACGAAATTCTGCCAAAGTTGCGGTATGCCGCTGACCGATGACAACAAAGGAACGAGTGCCGACGGCACTCAAAACGAAGATTACTGCATCTATTGCTATAAGGATGGCAAATTCACTCAGGCCATGACTATGGAGCAAATGATTAACCACTGCGTTCAGTTTACTGACGAGATAAACAAGCAGTCTGGGCAGAACTTGACACAAGAACAGGCAAAAGAAATGATGCGTCAATTCTTCCCCCATCTCAAACGCTGGAAAAAATAATGAAGTCTATGAACAACGAAATTCTGTATATTCTTTTACCTGATTATGCCGCACATGAGGCGGTGTATCTTTCACAGGCTATCGCCTCCGACGAGTTTGCTCTGAAAGAAAATCCGAAGTATGTCAACAAGGTTGTCGCTCCGACAATGGATGCTGTTAAATCCATCGGTGGTTTCCATACTGTGCCGGATTATTCGTTTGAAACGATGCCCGATGATTATGCGGCACTCGTACTGATTGGCGGTTTCGGATGGAGTACCCCTGTGGCTGATAAAGTTGTTTCTATTGTCGGGCGAGCTATTGATAAAGGCAAAATTGTCGGCGCAATCTGCAATGCTGCATCGTTTATGGCAAAGCATGGATTTCTCAATACAGTAAAGCATACAGGCAATGGATTGGAACAACTGAAACTATGGGGCGGTGACAGTTATACCAACTTTGATGGATATGTCCATGCTCAAGCTGTGAGTGATGGCAATATCGTGACAGCCAACGGCTCTGCGACACTTGAATTTGCCAAAGAACTACTTATACTGTTTGAAAACGACACGCCGGAGCGTATCGAGATGTACTATCAGTTCAACAAACAGGGTTTCTGCGACTTATTTCCGGGATAATTATATCCTTGCACAGTTCACAGTTGTATTTATCGAATTTGTGTGTGAAACGCTCCAACCGCTTGGTGAAGTTCGCAGCATAAAATGATGGGCAATTATGTCATTTACGTTAACGGAAATGGAGCGGTTGGGGCTTTTTATCAACAGGTCATCAATTGGGGCTCATGTATTTTATAAATTAGAATTATGCCATACATATCAATAGAAAGCGGAGCATTGACCTCCGAGCAGAAGAAAGAACTTATCGAACGATTGACAACAACAGCCTCTGAGATAACCAATATCCCAGCGCAGTTCTTCACGGTCACAATCAAAGAATTGCCGGATGAAAACTTCGGTATCGGCGGCAAGCCAATAGATGAAATCAAACGCAACTACAAGCCATGAGCCTTATGGAACAATGTTATAGGAAATATATTTGTTGGCTGTGTGTCACAATAGTAGTAATGTTTGTTCTGCCCTTTGCCGTAGCACGTCTTTCTTCCGAATGTTCCGGCATGGCATTGTGCTTAATGCTGTTCTTCATCATCAATCCAATCTATTCAGCAATACTTGGTTTCAACTGCGGCAAAAATATACGTCGGATGTGGAATCTTCCGTTGGTGTCCTCAATAGCTTTTCTTGCCGGGACATGGTTATTCTTTGACATAAAGGAGATATGGTTTCTGATATATGCCACTGTATATCTTGTCATTGGATTGTCGGCTATGGGAATAAGCAAATATGTTGACAAGTCAAAAAAGTCTTTTCCTTTTTCTGACACTCCAAATACAGCGGTGATTACCTGTACCCATATAGTGGATGACAAAGAACCGATATTGTTTGTCTCGCACGATGAAGACGACGGAATGTGGCAATTTCTTTGTGGTAGAGAACATAGCGATGATGACGCCAAGATTGTTTCTTTGAAATATGTGTTTGAATTAGACCATACAATCGGGGTGTTGAAAAATTTGCCTTGTGGCTATTGTGCAGAAAGGGAATCACTGAATGATAAGTGGAGAATATCTCAGCAATAGTTTTTTCAATCACGAAAAGAGCCTACCCGAAATGAGTAGGCTGAAAGACGGGATAGGTGTCTGTCACAGATGCCATATCCTGTCGCGGTAGGCTTTCAACTCCTTCTCAGGGAAGGATGCGATAGCCTTATCAAATTCCGTGAGGATAGCCGCCTTGTCATTCGGCAATACCCCGGTTATCGGTACTGTATTGGAAACGTGGTGGCCGAGTAAGTTGGTCTTTATTTTCAGCCGTTCTATAAGTGTCCGCATCTCCGCAAGACGCTCAATTTCCGGTTCTTCTTCGTATGTTCCGTTAATCACCTCCTGATATAGTTGTGATTCCGGGAAGATTGTCAGCGATACAATGTTGATGATGCAGGGATGAAGCTGGTTCAGCACATTGGCGGTCGCTGTTGCGCTTGCCATACCATTGCCTTTTCCTCCAAGTCCATTCAGATAAAAGACATTGTAGTGTATTCCTGCTTCGTCGAGTTTGGTAAGTTGCTCCAAAATATCGGAGGCACGGTAGCCCTTATTCATTCGGTCAAGTGTCGGGTCATGGGCTGTCTCGATGCCGATATTGATACTGTCGAGTTTGAGGTGGTGGAGATTTTTCAATTCCTCCACCGATTTTGGCGTGATGTCGGTCACACGGGCAAACATTCCAAAAGATACCATGTGAGGCAGATACTTGCGGAGCAGCAATGCCACATCTACTAACTTGTTGTAGCTCAATGCGAATGGGTTAGCACCTGTGAGATAAACCCGTCGGGCGCGAGGCTGCCATTGACGTATCACTTTCAAATCTTCCTCAACCTCTGAAAGTGGCGACATACGAAACGGTGTGCCGTGGTAGAGACTGCAAAACTTGCATTTGTGCCATGTGCAACCAGAGGTCAGTTGCAGAAGCTGCGAATTGGCTTCGTATGGCGGTCGCCATACCTGGCCTGAGAAATGGAGTTGTGGATGTATCATATCTCGATTGTTTTTGTTAATTTTACAGCGCAAAATTAGGTGAGAATCAGCGGTAAAACAATAACTTACCGATTGGTTTGACCCTTACCGAAAAGTTTGTTTTGCACAAAACCAATAAGTTCCGACATCGAGAAAATGGCAAAAAAATTAGACTATGAATATTGCAAGGCCGCTCCCATGCTTGAATGGATGGGCAACAAATGGGCTTTGGTGGTGCTTCTGAAAGTTTCGGAGAATGAGCCTGTGCGGTTCAATGAGCTTTATCGGAACATCCCGACCATCTCAGAGAAAGTCCTCTCCCAAGTTCTGCGCCAATTATACACTGATGGTATTCTTGACCGTCAGCTCTATCCCGATGTTCCTCCGAGGGTCGAGTACTCGGTCTCTTATTTCGGCAAGACGCTGTTGCCACTTGTCCAAAACCTTATAGACTGGGGGCGCGAGAATTTCGACACGATAATAAATAATCGAAAACGTATCAGTAACGACAAAACGGACTAATCATGAGTAATCCGATAGTAACTGTAATAAAGCCAAGCATTGGACTGCGTCCGTATATACGTTATTATTGGGTACTGAAATATCGGGATTCGACATTGGAAACAGGAGTTTGAATGAAGTTGCCTCGCGGATTTTCGATTGTGCAAGCACACATCAATGTGTTAAGCACATTGAGAATTGGCTCTTGTCAAAGTTGAACTGCCGCCTACATGACACCCTGAATTTGAAAGAAATAGCCGCAGTTGTGGGTTGTTCTTGATTTTATGGATATTAGTGAGGTGGGGAATGTGTAATAAGATAATACAGCCTGATAATATTGCTTGGTTGATTGCCCTTCCCGTAGCGTTCTATCACTCCCTGTTTGATAAGCCGGTTCAGGTCGTCCACCGCTTGTTTTGCCTTTCGTCCTGTCAGGCAGCTGTAGTCTTTGCGTGTGAGGCAGGGATACTGTGCGAAGTGTTCGTTGACACGCCGCAAGCATTCGTCACGATAAGCGGGTAGAGGGGCTGTTGTTCTCCAGTTTTCCTCACGTCCGGTGCTTCTTTCAAATCATACTGTAGACTCATGGCTCTTTCTTTTTTGTTTTTATTCGGATTCTTTTTCCGTTTCTTGTGCAGGATGATTACCAAATTCGAAACATGATTCATTTTTCTTATAAGTATCTATTCATTTCCTAGACAGAAAATGTATACATTCTTAGAGCTTGTTTAAATTCTCTTCAGTCATAATATTATAGCTGATATTTCAACTTACCCCGGCTCTTCTTGTCGCGTCC
>NZ_JANJZR010000101.1 GCF_024623065.1 Bacteroides acidifaciens | reverse complement strand
TACAGACGGACGCGACAAGAAAAGCTGGGGTAAGAGCTATAATATTATGACTGAAGAGAATTTAAACAGGCTCTTATAATACAGCTGTCAATCGTCTTTATTATGCTTGTTATTATGCAGCAGTCGCTCTGCTTATTAAACACGAAATAAATCCTAGTACCCATGCAGGTGTCAAACAGATGTTAGGATTACATTTCGTCGCTACCGGTCATCTGTCACGTGAATTAGGACGTTGTTTTTCCCTACTTTTCGAACGTCGGCATAGTAGTGATTATGATGATTTCGCCTATTCAAGCGAGGAAGAAATAGACGAATTGCTGCCTAAAGCAACCAACTTTATTGAAGCCATTGAAGTTCTGTTAAAGGAATAAAAGGATGTTATACTTGTAACTTCCATTTCTATTCTACCATTTTAAGAAGCCTATAAAGACGTTCTTTTTTTGCTCAAAATTCTTAAACCTGTGCATTTTTTACTTGGATTTCTTGTCAGAACCAAGTGTTTGAGTAAATTTGCACGCTGATAGTTAACCGGATAGTTTGAATAGCAAGAGATTACTACTTGACTACTGGCTACTAATTTGTAGAAATACTAATACTAAATTTAATAGCATGAGTTTGAAAATTGTTGTATTGGCAAAACAAGTTCCCGACACACGCAACGTTGGGAAAGATGCCATGAAAGCCGACGGAACGATTAACCGTGCGGCACTCCCCGCCATCTTCAACCCCGAAGACCTGAATGCTCTCGAGCAAGCTCTCCGATTGAAAGATGCTCATCCAGGCTCTACCGTAACCGTTCTGACAATGGGACCGGGAAGGGCAGCCGACATTATTCGTGAAGGACTTTTCCGTGGTGCAGATAACGGTTACTTATTAACCGACCGTGCTTTCGCTGGTGCAGACACACTGGCTACGTCTTACGCACTTGCCACTGCCATCCGCAAAATCGGTGAGTATGACATTATTATCGGTGGTCGTCAGGCAATCGATGGTGACACGGCACAGGTAGGTCCGCAGGTAGCAGAAAAGCTGGGATTGACGCAAATCACATACGCAGAAGAAATTCTGGAAGTGGGCGATGGTAAGATTAAGGTGAAACGCCACATCGACGGTGGTGTTGAAACAGTAGAAGGCCCGCTGCCTATCGTGATTACTGTCAACGGTTCTGCAGCTCCTTGCCGTCCGCGTAACGCTAAATTGGTTCAGAAATACAAGCATGCCAAAACTGTGACTGAAAAACAGCAAGGCAATCTTGACTATACAGACCTGTATGACAAGCGCGATTATCTGAATCTGGCAGAATGGAGCGTAGCCGACGTAAACGGCGACCTCGCACAATGTGGTCTGTCCGGTTCGCCGACAAAAGTGAAAGCCATCCAGAACATCGTGTTCCAGGCTAAAGAGAGCAAAACCATCAGCGGCAGCGACCGTGACGTGGAAGACCTGATTGTTGAACTATTAGCTAACCACACCATCGGATAATCATGAATAACTTATTTGTATATTGCGAAATAGAAGAAGGTAACGTTTTAGACGTCAGCCTCGAACTTCTGACCAAAGGTCGTTCGTTAGCCAACCAGTTGAACTGTCAGCTCGAAGCAGTGGTTGCCGGAACCGGCCTCAAAGAGATTGAAAAACAAATCCTTCCTTACGGAGTAGACAAACTTCACGTTTTCGATGGCGAAGGACTTTACCCTTATACTTCACTCCCCCACACGTCTATTCTGGTAAACCTTTTCAAAGAGGAACAGCCGCAAATCTGTCTGATGGGTGCCACTGTGATCGGTCGTGACCTCGGTCCGCGCGTTTCTTCTGCTTTGACCAGCGGATTGACTGCCGACTGTACTTCACTTGAAATCGGTGACCACGAAGACAAGAAAGAAGGCAAGACTTACAAGAACCTGTTGTATCAGATCCGTCCGGCTTTCGGCGGTAACATCGTTGCTACGATTGTGAACCCGGAACACCGCCCGCAGATGGCAACCGTTCGCGAAGGTGTGATGAAGAAAGAAATCCTCTCTCCTACTTATCAGGGAGAAGTGATCCGTCACGATGTGAAAAAATACGTAGCCGATACGGACTATGTAGTGAAAGTAATCGAACGCCACGTAGAAAAGGCTAAGAACAACCTGAAAGGTTCTCCGATTATCGTAGCCGGTGGATACGGAGTAGGTTCGAAAGAAAACTTCGACCTGTTGTTCGACCTCGCTAAAGAACTCCACGCAGAAGTAGGCGCCAGCCGTGCTGCTGTCGACGCAGGTTTCGCAGATCACGACCGCCAGATCGGTCAGACAGGTGTTACGGTTCGTCCGAAACTCTACATCGCTTGCGGTATCTCTGGACAGATTCAGCATATCGCCGGTATGCAGGAAAGTGGTATCATCATCTCCATCAACAACGACCCGGATGCTCCTATCAATACGATTGCCGATTACGTAATCAACGGAACTATCGAAGAAGTTGTGCCGAAGATGATTAAGTATTATAAACAAAATAGCAAGTAAGGAAAGATGGCTAATTATTATACAGACATACCGGAACTCAAGTTTCACTTGAACAATCCGATGATGAAACGTATTTGCGAACTCAAAGAACGCAATTACAGAGATAAAGATGAATTCGATTATGCTCCGCTGGACTTCGAAGATGCTGTAGACTCTTACGACAAAGTGTTGGAGATTACCGGAGAAATCACAGGAGAAATCATTGCCCCCAACGCAGAAGGCGTGGACACAGAAGGACCTCACTGTGCCAATGGTCGCGTAGAATATGCTTCGGGAACCAAACAAAACCTGGACGCAATGGTGAAAGCCGGCTTGAACGGTATGACCATGCCACGTAAGTTCGGCGGTCTGAACTTCCCGATCACCCCATACACCATGTGCGCGGAAATCGTGGCTGCTGCCGACGCTGGTTTCGGGAACATCTGGTCATTGCAAGACTGTATCGAAACTCTTTATGAGTTTGGTAACTCCGATCAACACAGCCGTTTTATCCCGCGCATCTGCCAAGGTGAAACCATGTCAATGGACTTGACAGAACCGGATGCAGGTTCCGACCTTCAATCTGTTATGCTGAAAGCTACTTACAGCGAAAAAGACGGATGCTGGTTGCTGAACGGTGTGAAACGTTTCATCACGAACGGCGACGCCGATATTCATCTCGTACTGGCACGTTCGGAAGAAGGGACAAGAGACGGTCGTGGTTTGTCCATGTTCATCTATGACAAACGTCAGGGTGGCGTGAACGTACGTCGTATCGAAAACAAACTCGGTATCCACGGTTCTCCTACCTGCGAATTGGTATATAAGAATGCAAAAGCTGAACTTTGCGGTGACCGCAAACTCGGTTTGATTAAATACGTAATGGCTTTGATGAACGGTGCCCGTCTGGGTATTGCCGCACAATCTGTAGGATTGAGCCAGGCAGCTTACAATGAAGGTTTGGCATACGCTAAAGACCGTAAGCAGTTCGGAAAAGCAATTATCGAATTCCCGGCTGTATATGACATGCTGGCTATCATGAAAGGCAAACTGGATGCCGGACGTGCTTTACTGTATCAAACATCTCGCTACGTAGACATCTACAAAGCATTGGACGACATCGCCCGCGAACGTAAACTGACTCCGGAAGAACGTCAGGAGCAAAAGAAATACGCCAAACTGGCAGACAGTTTCACTCCACTTGCCAAAGGTATGAACTCTGAATATGCGAACCAAAACGCTTACGACTGTATTCAGATTCACGGTGGTTCGGGCTTTATGATGGAATATGCCTGTCAACGCATCTATCGCGACGCACGCATCACCAGCATCTACGAAGGAACTACCCAGTTGCAGACCGTAGCCGCTATCCGTTACGTGACCAATGGTTCTTACATCGCTACTATCCGCGAGTTTGAAGCCATTCCTTGCTCACCGGACATGGAACCGCTGATGTCTCGTCTGAAAAAGATGGCTGACAAATTCGAAGCAAGCACCAATGCAGTGAAAGAAGCACAAGACCAGGAATTGCTTGACTTCACCGCTCGCAAACTAGTAGAAATGGCTGCTGACATTATTATGTGTCACCTGCTGATTCAGGATGCCAGCAAGGCTTCCGAACTGTTCTCCAAATCTGCACATGTATATTTGAACTATGCAGAAGCGGAAGTAGAAAAGCACTCAAACTTCATCAAGAACTTCGATAAAGAAGACTTGGCATTCTACAAAAAGTAATAAATACGCTATCAAATCTCATAAAAGCATCCCTTCTTAGGAAGCGGATGCTTTTTTATTTGTCACATTCTATTATTTTTCATTATTATTCTATACATTTGTCAGTGGGATAAGTAACTTCTAATATGAAGAAGCCGAAACCGATCTGAATGCTATTACATCAAGTATTCAGATTACCCAATAAAGAGAATATGAGAGTATATGTCCAAGTCAAACAGTTAGGAAAGCGAAAGTGCAGTATCGAAAAGATTCCTGTCGATTTTCCTGTTCCGCCTGTCGATGTACAGGAATTGATTGAAGCCATCGTCAGTTGGCAAGTCAGTGAATATAATGAACGCTTGCAGCAAAGCGAAGTGCTGAAATACCTCACACAGGAAGAAGTGGAAAATAAAGCAACTTCCGGCAAAGTTGGTTTTGCAGTAAACTATAACGGCAAACCTGCCGCAGAAGTAGAAGCAATCACCAACGCCCTGCAATCTTACGAGGACGGAATTTTCCGCATCTTTATCGATGATGCGGAAGCGGGAGACTTATCCTCTCCCATCCTGCTGGAAGAAGACTCCACATTAACCTTCATCCGGCTGGCTATGCTGTCGGGAAGACTTTGGTAATCATTTTCTTATAAACATACTTAAAACGAAAATAATCATGAGACTTATTTATAATGATGCATTAAACAAACGGGTACTTCCGTATCTGGAGAGATTGACCAAAAAGAAGAGCAATCTGGACAAAGAGACAGCCGCCCTGTTTGACATATTCATGTTATACTTTAATATGGATACCCGGTACGGCACTTATAGCGACAAGCTGGAACCTTGCATTATAAGCATCATCAAAGAAGAAAGCATCAAAAGCGTAGCCAATCTTTTCGATGGAAAATTGAGTAAACTACTCCGTTACATACTAGGGGATGAATATGCCCGCCTGTTCTACACCTACTTGAAGCTCAAAGTACATTGCCCGTACACTCAAGGTTATTCACGGCGTTCGCAACGTGCCGCCAACCCTTATCTGCACTCCAATCACGTCATAGATGCGTTAACACAATTCCTGAAACTACGTGCCACCGGCTTTACGGAACAAGCCATACTGAACGGTGGAAATACACCGGAAGAAATAGAAGCATACAAAGACTGTATGAGTTGTGAAGACTGGACAGCCGCCCAAATAGCAGAAGGTAATCAAACGGTCATTGAATACCTGCATAACGTACTGACCAGCGAGAATAACGCCAACCGCCTCAACCGGGGGCATCTTAAGGCTATCGCAATGAGTGGATACCGTCCGTTGCTGGAACTGGAAGGAAAATTGCTGCTGGCTGCCAAACTACAGGAAGGACTTCGACAGGCTATCGTGGAAACGATGGACGAAGGATGTCCCGAAAGCTATCTTCATCTGCTTACGGTGATTTATGAAAACGGACTCCAACGTTTTGCTTCCGTGAAACGTGGTATCGCAGTAAGTACGGGCATCGGAGAACAGGACAGCAGCGAACGTGTCACCAATAAATATATAGAGCTAATCCTACATTTCCTGAACAATCAGGAACAAGCGTGCAAAGCCCTTCAAAGCAAAGATACAGTCGAACTCTATCTGGCTTTATGGAGTATCGGGTTCTATAATACAAACGACATCCTGGCACTTGCACCCGAAATTATCAAAAATGGAGCCAAGCATCAGGTACAGACTTTCCTCTATTTCCTGCTCTGTACGCAACACTCCGGCATGAGTTATTGTATCAGTAAAGAAGCGTTTGAAAAATGGCACAACGACCCGTCGGTCGTAGCGGCCATTCTCCCACTCTATCTTACAAATTTCTATCTCAGCCGATACAGCGAACGTGAAGCCCCCCAACTCACCGATTACTTTGAGAACAAAGAAGAAGCAATACGCCATTATGGATATTTAAAGCAAATTTACCACTCCATCTCAACCAAAGAAACCTATGCTCCCTATATCTTCCCTTGGGAAAGCGCGCAACTGACCCGTTCGGAAGTTATCCTCAAGATGGCATATATCGTCTGGATGCTGAATGATTCTGCCATGAAAGATGAGCTTTGCGGCCATCTGGCATCCCTTAACTCCTATATGCGGGCAAGTTATATCGGCATTGCCCTGAATCCGCCTACCAGTCCGCTGCAAGAAGAATACATACTCCAATCATTGGGCGACCGCTCACTGGATGTACGCAACGAGGCTTACAAAGTATTGTCCGGAATGGCATTATCGCCCGAACAGAACTTGAAAATAGAAGAACTGTTACGTTTCAAATATAGCGAAATGCGTATCAATGCCATCAACCTGCTTATGAAGCAACCGAAAGAAGAACTGGCAGGAAGCATCCGTCGGTTAGTCACAGACAAGGTTGCCGAACGCCGCCTGGCGGGACTGGATATGATGAAGACGATTCATAACGTAGAATACCTGCAAGACATCTACCAGGAACTTCTTCCTGTCATCAAAGAGATTCAAAAACCCAATACCAAAGAAAAGGTATTGATAGAATCCTTGATTGGCGACGGAACAGAGAAGAAAGCTACGCAACACTACACCAAAGAAAACGGCTTCGGTCTGTACCATCCCGCATTGGAAGTCAGCCTGCCGGAAATCACACCGGATAAAGGGTTCTATGTCAAGAAAGCATTTGAGTTTATCAGCTACGGAAGAGCGAAACTTACGTTCGAAAGGCTGAGCAAATACATCGCCACGCACAAAAACGATGAGTTCAGAAACGACTACGGAGAAGCGCGACTAGTGGGCAACAGCGTACTGATGAGAGGGAGCAACTACGGTGGACTAAGTGGTCTTGGACTCCCGGAACTTTGGACGGACTTCTACGAACGGGAAATTGGAAGTTACGAGAAGCTATTGATGATGAGCTTCATGCTGATGTCAACAGGGTGCGCCAAAGAGAATGATGACTATGACGAAGAGGATGAAGAAGATAGAAAGGCCGACATCAAATCCGCCAATAGCTTCGAACCGCTTATAAACAAGATGTATGCAGGCTTCAGTTACCGCGGATTACAGAAAGTACTCCGTAAATTGCCTTATTATGACCAAATGGAAGACATCATCGACGCACTGGCATACGAGTACAGAGACGAAGCGGTTTATCAGCGGATGGCCGCCAATATGTTGCTCCAGCTAACACCATTGCTCAATACAAAAAATATCTTCCGCCAATATACAAACAAGCATACATGGCTCATAGATTCAATGGAATACGGAGAAAAGGTTATTGTTTATCCGATACACAACAACAAGTTTGTGCAGTTCTGGCTTGACACGCCCAGCAAGCCGATAGACGATGCACTGTTTACTCGTTACTTCACCGTGCGCTATCAGCTATATAAGCTCACCAACTATATGGAACACACGCCCGAACTGGAAGAAACCAATTCTTATCTACAATCCGCAGACTTTGCCCGTGCATGGATGCTGGGATTGATTCCGACGGAAGAAATATATCGTGAACTGACAGGACGTGTCAATTCCCCCATACAAATAAAAAACATCACTCTGGCATTGAATGAAAACCGCTGCTCCAACGAGATGGACAGAGAGCAATTCGCTTATATCAAAGACTTCAACTTCACTCTATTCCGACCGTTATTGCAAAAGGTAGTCGACCGGATTCTGGATATAGAACTATCACGCGGAGATTCCGAGACACAAGTGACCCGCCTGGCAGAAGAACTGACCTGTGTCTATGGAGCCGGAACATTTATCCGCATCCTGCAAGCATTCGGCAAAGATACGTTCATACGCGACAGCTACAACTGGGGTAGCACCAAACGGGGAGTATTGAGCAGCTTGCTCCATGCTTGTCATCCCTTGCCGACAGATACCAGCGAAAATCTGAAGAAACTGGCGAAGCAAGCCGGAATCAGTGACAAACGACTGGTGGAAGCCGCCATGTTCGCTCCGCAATGGATTGAACTGACTGAAAAGGCAATAGGCTGGAAAGGACTGACAAGTGCCGCCTATTATTTCCACGCCCATACCAATGAAACATGTGACGACAAGAAAAAAGCAATCATCGCCCGCTACACCCCTATCGATGTGGAAGACTTGCGGGAAGGTGCTTTTGATATCGACTGGTTCAGGGATGCATTTAAGACCATTGGCAAACAACGCTTCGAAGTGGTCTACAATGCCGCCAAATATATCTCATGCAGCAACAGCCACACCCGTGCCCGCAAGTTTGCCGACGCCACCAACGGCGCGATGAAAGCGGCAGATGTAAAAAAAGAAATAGTTGCCAAACGCAACAAAGACTTATTGATGAGCTACGGCCTCATCCCATTGGGACGGAAACCGGACAAAGAACTGCTGGATCGTTATCAATACCTGAAGAAGTTCCTGAAAGAGAGTAAGGAATTCGGTGCTCAAAGACAGGAAAGCGAAAAGAAAGCAGTAAACATCGCCTTGCAAAACCTGGCGCGTAACTCCGGTTACGGAGACGTCACCCGTCTGACCTGGAGCATGGAAACGGAACTCATCAAGGAACTTCTCCCCTACCTGTCCCCAAAAGAGATAGACGGTGTGGAAGTCTATATACAAATCAACGACGAAGGCAAGGCGGAGATGAAACAAATCAAAGCCGGAAAAGAGCTCAACAGCATGCCTGCCAAGTTGAAAAAGCATCCGTATGTAGAAGAATTGAAAGCGGTACACAAGAAACTGAAAGACCAACATACCCGTTCGCGTATCATGCTGGAACAGGCTATGGAAGACTGTACGCGCTTTGAAGAAAACGAACTTCGCAAACTGATGCAGAATCCTGTCATCTGGCCGTTACTGAAGCATCTTGTCTTTATCAGCAACGGACAAACAGGTTTCTATACCGACGGATTGTTGGTGACAGCGAATGCCGTTTGTCTCCCACTGAAACCAAAAGACGAATTACGTATCGCCCATCCTACCGACCTGTACGCGAGTGGCGACTGGCATATGTATCAGAAATTCCTGTTCGACAAAGCTATCCGCCAGCCTTTCAAACAAGTGTTCCGCGAACTCTATGTTCCGACTCCGGAAGAAGTGGAAGCCACTCAATCCCGCCGTTATGCCGGCAATCAGATTCAACCGCAGAAAACGGTTGCCGTACTGAAAGGCCGTCGCTGGGTGGCCGACTATGAAGACGGTCTCCAAAAGATTTATTACAAAGAAAACATCATCGCCACCATCTATGCGATGGCAGACTGGTTCTCTCCTGCCGACATCGAAGCTCCGACATTGGAATATGTCTGCTTTCACAACCGCAAGGACTACAAACTGATGAAAATATCGGAGATTCCTCCTGTCATCTTCTCGGAAGTGATGAGAGACGTAGACTTGGCAGTAAGTGCAGCTCATGCCGGAAGCGTCGATCCGGAAACCAGCCACTCTACCATCGAGATGCGCAGCGTGCTGGTGGAACAGACAATGCCATTGTTCCATTTCAAGAACGTGACGATAAAAGGAAGTTTTGCTCACATCGAAGGCAAGCTGGGAAAATATAACATCCACTTGGGCAGCGGCGTGATTCATCAGGAAGGCGGTGCGCAGATTGCCGTCCTTCCGGTACATTCGCAAAGCCGCGGACGCCTGTTCCTGCCTTTTGTAGACGAAGACCCGAAGACAGCCGAGATATTGACTAAGATTATCTTCTTCGCAGAAGACGATAAAATAAAAGACCCAAGCATCCTGAATCAAATCAAATAGAAAAGAGATGGCAGAGAATTTAATCATCGGCACAGGAAATAAAGAAGAGAAATACCGGGAGTTACTTCCACAACTACACGCTTTGGTAAGTACGGAAACGGATCTCATAGCCAATCTTGCCAACATTGCGGCAGCGCTAAAACAGACTTTCGGTTTCTTCTGGGTAGGTTTTTACCTTGTGAAAGAGGATGAACTCGTACTGGGTCCGTTTCAGGGTCCCATTGCCTGTACCCGCATCCGCCTTGGCAGAGGAGTTTGCGGCACAGCCTGGAAAGAAGCGCGTACACTGATTGTTCCTGATGTAGAACAGTTTCCCGGACACATTGCTTGTAGTTCGGACTCAAAATCGGAAATAGTAGTACCGATAATAAAACAAGGTGAAGTAATCGGGGTATTGGATATAGACAGTGATGCACTGGACACTTTCGACACTATCGACGCACGCTATCTGGAAGAGATTTGTACGTATATCGGATAAAATCATTCGTACTATTGTCATACAAAAAAACAGAGGGTCTGATTCATCCCATCAGACCCTCTGTTTTATATGAATAGAGCTTCTGTTTGGCGCAAACAGAGCCTTCGTTTTTTTTCACCAGTCAACCTCTTCTATTTCCCGTTCCCGGTACAGCAGAAGTTGTTTGCGAAGCAAACTCATTTCGCGTCTCATATCTTCCATCTTTTCCAGCAAATGATGGATGGCATCAATCCCCTCCATGTTGATGGACAAGTCGTAGTACATTCTGCTATAACGCTCTACGCTCGGCAGTTCCGACAAAAGCAGATAATGTTCACCACCTTCGGTATGTACGTTAATCAAACCACCTTCTTCCAGCATATCTATGAATGAAGGCTCAATATGACATTTGTGACAGTATTCACTGACAATAATTAATTCGGTCTGCATAGTACACATTCTTTTTAGTTCATACTCTGTAACTCGCGGAACAACTCTTTCTGTCTGTCCGTCAGGTTCGTAGGAATCTTGACGGAATAGGTCACAATCAAGTCACCGAATTGTCCTTCCTTCTTATAAACCGGGAATCCTTTACCTTTCAGGCGGACTTTCGTACCGTTCTGCGTTTCCGGTTTTATCTTCAGTTTCACTTTACCGTCCAACGTGTCGACCAGCTTTTCACCCCCCAGCACGGCTGTGTAAAGTTCCACTTCCACATCTACGTACAAATCATCACCCAGGCGTTTGAATACCGGGTCTTCAGCGATGACAAAAGTGATATACAAGTCGCCCGCAGGCCCACCGTTGATGCCTTCGGCTCCGTAACCTTTCAGTTTAATCACTTGCCCGTCGGCTACACCGGCAGGAATAGTGATACGCACTTGTTTGCCATTGACAGTCAATATCTGTTTATGCGTCTGGGCAGCATCACGAAGGGAAAGATGAAGTTCGGCATTAAAGTCCTGTCCACGGAATCCCGCAGAACCTTGTCCTCTTCCTCCCCGATGCCCGAACATGGATTCGAAGAAATCGGAAAATCCACTGGCATTACCACCGGAGAATCCCTCTCCATCGGAACTATACCAATAACTTCCGTTACCATCGGAGAAACCCTGACCCGCACCGCCGAATCCACCGAAACCTTCCGCACCGCCGAAACCTCCGGCTTGTTGCTGCGCCCGTTTCTGCGCTTCGAATTCATCGGCATGCTTCCAATGTTCTCCGTACTCATCATACTTTTTACGTTTCTCGGGATCACTCAATACCTCATTGGCTTCGTTGATTTCCTGAAACTTATCCTTTGCACTCGGGTCATTGGGATTCAGGTCAGGATGATATTTCCGGGCCAATTTACGAAAAGCCTTTTTGATATCATCCTGAGAAGCTCTTTTGTCTACTCCAAGAATCTTGTAATAATCTATATAGGCCATGTTTTATGAATTTAATCGTTCATACATCATACGGCAAATAACACGCCAATCACGCTTTTGGGTTCAAAATTTAGCACAATTTATAATAACCGGCTAATAATCAATTTCCTTTTGCTCCAGCATCACCAACAGATGCACACCGGAATCATTATCAGAGGCAAAACCTCTCATTGTTTCCTTGCATTTTAAATTGAATTGTAAAGTAACAGATTTATTTCCATATATACTTCTTACGCAACCAATAATCTACCCCCAGTAAAATTAAGACCAACAAAGCTATATAGATATAAAACTTCAACAAAGGAGCTTCCGACCGAACATCTGTCTGCGGCAGGTAATCGGTAAAGTTAATATCCACATAAAAGAACAAAAAGTAAATGCCGAGTCCCAGTAATGCAAGGACTGATGTCAGCAAGGCCACCCAACTGATTCTCGCTTTTCTTTTTCTCTGTTTTTCTGCTTCCCGGCGGATATGTCCCATCATTCGATAGGAGAAATTGGAAGACAAAACTTCCATTTGCCGCCGTTCGAGTGCCTGTTTCAATGCACTTCTCATATTATCTTCTATTTTCTTCTCCGTTTCCATCTCCTCTTCTATCACTTACCATTCATTAATACATATATTTTCTTGCGGGTACGGTGCAACCTGATTTTCACATTGCTTATCGTTATCTTCAACACCTCACCTATCTCTTCCATTGATTTCCCTTCGTAATAGAATAAGGTAATTAATGCCTTTTCTTCTCCGGTCAATTGCTCGATAGCTTTACATAAACATTCTATCTGTTCTTCATCTCTTGCCGAAGAAATCACTTCATCCGCTTTCTCATCAGGTACATTATTAATAGTATTCTCCTCAATATACAGAAACTCCAGTTTCTTCTTTCGGGTTGCTGAGATAGCAGTATTATAGGCTATCCGGTAGAGCCAGGTAGAAAAACGACATTCGCCCTTATAACCGGATAAATTGCGAAAAGCCTTCAGAAAAACATCCTGAAGCAACTCTTCCGCATCTTCCGGACAACTGACAATTTGTACTATCAACGAATATAAAGGACGGCTGTAACGGTCAAGCAACACAGAAAAGTATTCTGTTTCCCCGTCCAATATTCGTTTTATAATAGTCCGTTAAAAATTCAACATATTGGCTAAGCGGCTTCTGTCACTATGCCAAAGAGTTCTTTGATAAGTTTA
>NZ_JANJZR010000100.1 GCF_024623065.1 Bacteroides acidifaciens | reverse complement strand
CTTATCATCACTTACGATCTATTGTTGGATTGGGTAAATAAAAAGAATACACGTATCCTTATTTATGGCGTTGACGAAGAGAGTGTGGCCTTGAAGTTGCGTCTCCGTGACAGTGCCCATTATAAGGTTGCAGGCTTTTATGTTTATGGCAAAAGCAACAGCCGTCGCCGCTTGGCGGACCTTCCTGTTTATTATTTTGAAAAGGAAGCGGATGTTGACTACATAATACGTAAGCGTGGTATTAAGGGTATTCTTTTTGCCCGTTATGAAGATACCCGCCTGGAAGAAAACCGTCTTTTGGAATATTGTAAAAGCAATAAACTAAAGACTCTGATTGCTCCCACTATCAGTGAGGCGGATTCCGACGGTAATTTCCATCAGTGGATACGCCCCATTAAGATTGAAGACTTGCTGGGCCGTGCTGAAATAAACATCAATCTTCGTCAGGTCGCCGAAGAGTTCCGGGGAAAAGTGGTGCTGGTAACCGGTGCTGCCGGCAGTATCGGTAGTGAACTTTGCCGTCAGCTGGTACAGATGGATATTCGGAAACTCATCATGTTCGACTCTGCCGAGACTCCTTTACATAATGTCCGTCTTGAATTTGAGAAAAAATATCCAGCCATAGATTTCATACCTGTGATTGGTGATGTGCGTGTGAAGGAACGTGTACGCATGGTATTCGATCTCTATCATCCTCAAATCGTTTTTCATGCCGCCGCTTACAAACATGTGCCTTTAATGGAAGAGAATCCCTGCGAAGCCGTACTGGTGAATGTCACAGGTTCCCGTCAGGTAGCTGATATGGCAGTGGAATATGGTGCGGAAAAAATGGTCATGGTCTCTACCGATAAAGCCGTGAATCCTACCAATATAATGGGCTGTTCCAAACGTCTGGCTGAAATCTATGTGCAGAGTCTGGGCTGTGCCATCCGTGAGGGAAAGGTGAAAGGCCACACCAAATTCATCACTACCCGTTTTGGTAATGTATTGGGCAGTAACGGTTCTGTCATCCCCCGTTTTAGGGAACAGATAGAGAATGGTGGTCCTGTCACAGTTACCCATCCTGATATCATCCGCTTCTTCATGACTATTCCTGAGGCTTGCCGTTTGGTAATGGAAGCTGCTACGATGGGAGAGGGTAATGAAATCTTTGTCTTCGAGATGGGTAAGGCAGTTAAGATTGTCGACTTGGCTACCCGCATGATTGAACTGGCGGGTTATCGTCCGGGTGAGGATATCAAAATAGAGTTTACGGGCTTACGTCCAGGTGAGAAGCTTTATGAAGAGGTGTTGAGCGATAAAGAAAATACGATTCCGACAGAGAATAAGAAAATCATGATCGCCAAAGTCCGTCGGTATGAATATGCCGATATCCTTGATACGTACACAGAGTTTGAGAGACTTTCCCGTGCGGTTAAGATTATGGATACGGTCAGGCTGATGAAGAAAGTGGTTCCTGAATTCAAATCAAAGAATTCTCCGCGATTTGAAGTATTGGATAAAGAACAATAAACTAGAATATATTATGAACAATTCATTTTGCATTGCTGCAAGTATACAGAAAAAAGCCGGTGGAATACTTTCCTGTCTGATTGCACTCTTTCTGCTTGCTTCCTGCCAGTCATACAAGAAAGTCCCTTATCTGCAAGATTCTGAAATTGTGGGACAGACTGCCCAACAGGAAACTCTGTATGATGCCAGAATAATGCCTAAGGATCAGCTTACTGTTGTGGTGTCATGTACGAACCCTGAATTGGCAGCCCCTTTCAATTTGGGAGCGAGCGGTTCTGCCGGTATGACTGCCGGAAACTCACAGGGTGCTTCCCAATCCTCCCCACAGACTTATCTGGTGGATAATGAGGGCAATATCAATTTTCCTGTATTGGGGACATTGAAAGTAGGTGGACTGACCAAAAAGGAGGTGGAGCAGATGATAGTGGAAAAATTGAAGCCCTATATCAAAGAAACTCCGATTGTTACTGCCCGTATGGTCAACTATAAAATTTCTGTCTTGGGTGAAGTTGCCGCTCCAGGCACATTTACTATCAGCAATGAGAAAGTGAATCTGTTGGAGGCCTTGGCCATGGCGGGTGACATGACCATTTATGGAATCCGCGACAATGTTAAACTGATTCGTGAAAGTGCCGACGGTAAACAACAGATTATAACACTGGATTTGAATAAGGCCGAAACTCTTCTTTCTCCTTATTACTGGTTACAGCAGAACGATATTGTGTATGTGACTCCTAACAAGGCAAAGGCTCGAAATTCGGATATCAGTAACAGTACAAGCCTTTGGTTCTCAGCTACCTCAGTCTTAGTTTCATTAACAAGTTTATTAGTAAATATTTTCAGATAATAACATCATATGGTTGAGGAAAGAAAGGAAAGAACAGGGGCACAATCCGAAGAACAGATCAACATTCAGGAAATCCTTTTCCGTTATCTGATTCATTGGCCATGGTTCGTTGTTTCGGTAATAGTCTGTGTTGCTGTTGCATGGGGATATCTACGTTTGGCAACACCTGTATATAATGTTTCTGCCACAGTCCTGATTAAGGATGAGAAGAAAGGCGGTGGTGCGAATATGTCTTCCGAGTTGGAAAAGATGGGGATGAACGGCTTTGTCTCTTCATCAAGTAATATAGAGAATGAAATTGAGGTTTTGACTTCCAGGACATTGGCGAGAGAGGTGGTCAGTTCTTTGGGATTGTTCGTGACTTATATGGACGAAGACAAGTTTCCCAAGAGGGAACTGTATCGCACTTCTCCAGTTCTGGTAAGCCTGACTCCACAGGAGGCGGACAAACTTCCGCAGACAATGGAGGTTGGGATGTCTTTGCACCCCTCCGGCGTGATGGATGTACAGATTAAAGTGGGAGAAAAAGAGTATGGGAAACGTTTCGATAAATTGCCTGCCGTACTCCCAACCGATGAAGGTACGGTTGCTTTTTTTACGAACAACGACACTCTATCATCAGTCCGTCCGGAGAGTGTAACAAAAGAACGCCATATCACAGCTTATATTAACAGACCTTTTTCTGTAGCGAAAGGATACGCCGGTTCTCTGTCGATAACTCCTACCTCGAAAGCTACTTCCGTAGTGACCGTTTCACTCAAGAACTCCAATACTCAACGCGGTAAGGACTATATAGACAAGCTGCTTGAAATGTATAATGTCAATGCCAACAATGAAAAGAATGAGGTGGCTCAGAGAACTGCCGAGTTTATTGACGAGCGTATAGGTATCATCTCTAAAGAACTGGGCAGTACAGAGCGTGATTTGGAGAATTTCAAGCGTAGTGCGGGTATTACGGATTTGACAAGTGAAGCCCAGATAGCTTTGGCAGGTAATGCCGAATACGAGAAGAAACGTGTGGAGAATCAGACCCAGATTAATCTTGTCATGGATTTGCAAAGATATCTGCAGGGTACTGAATATGAAGTGTTGCCTTCGAATGTCGGTTTACAGGATGCTGGTGTTGCAGGAGCAATTGACCGGTATAATGAAATGGTGTCTGAGCGTAACCGCCTGTTACGCACATCAACAGAAAGTAATCCGGCAATTGTAAATCTAAATGCCAGCATCCGTGCGATGCGCGGCAATATACAGACCACCTTGGATGCAACATTGAAAGGCCTTGAGATTACGAAGACTGATTTGGTTCGTGAGGCAGGTCGTTATTCCCGTCGTATCAGTGACGCGCCCACTCAGGAACGACAGTTTGTGAGTATTGCCCGCCAGCAGGAAATCAAGTCCGGTCTGTATCTGATGCTGCTTCAGAAGCGTGAGGAGAACGCCATTGTCCTGGCCGCTATAGCCAATAACGCCAAGATTATTGACGAGGCACAGGCGGAGGGTGCTCCGATTTCCCCAAAGAGGATGACTATTTATTTGGCAGCTTTGGTATTCGGAATAGGTATTCCGGTAGGTATCATTTATCTGATTGGTCTGACCAAGTTCAAGGTAGAAGGTCGTGCTGATGTTGAAAAACTGACTTCGCTCCCTGTTATCGGTGATGTCCCATTGGCAGATGAAAAGACGGGTTCTATTGCCGTATTTGAGAATCAGAACAATTTGATGAGCGAGACTTTCCGCAATGTTCGTACCAATCTTCAATTTATGCTTGAGAATGGTAAGAATGTGATTTTGGTGACTTCTACCATTAGTGGTGAAGGCAAGTCCTTTATATCCGCCAATTTGGCTATCAGTCTTTCTTTGTTAGGCAAGAAAGTTGTGATAGTCGGTCTTGATATCCGTAAACCGGGCTTGAACACGGTCTTCAACATACCTAAGAAAGATCATGGTATTACCCAGTTTCTGACTAATCCTGCTATCAATCTGATGGACTTGGTACAGCCTTCTGATATAAACAAGAACTTATATATTCTTCCCGGTGGTACTGTTCCTCCTAATCCGACAGAGTTGTTGGCTCGTGACGGATTGGAGAAGGCTGTTGAAACACTGAAGAAGAATTTTGACTACGTGATATTGGATACTGCTCCTATAGGTATGGTGACAGATACTTTGCTTATAGGACGTGTAGCGGACTTATCAGTTTATGTATGTCGTGCTGATTACACCCGTAAGGCTGAGTTCACTTTGATTAACGAACTTGCCGAGAATAATAAATTGCCTAATCTCTGTATTGCCATCAATGGGGTGGATCTTCAAAAGAAGAAATACGGTTATTATTATGGTTATGGTAGATATGGCAAGTACTATGGCTATGGTAAACGATATGGTTATGGTTACGGATATGGGGAGCATAAAGTAAAGGAAAAGTAACTTGTAATCAATTATTTTAAGATGTTTATTGTTATAAATATCAAATGAAATATCTCCAAATAGTAAGCGTATGACTTAAAACGCTTTCCGTACGTTCATTAGTAAGTAGTCAAATTAGATCTTAATTTTGGAATGTATATTTTCGTTGCTGAACTGAAAAAATATGTACGACAACGAAGATTTAGAAAGATTCTATTTCCTGTATCAGGTCGAGATTTTGCCTCATGGACATGTCGTGGGAGTACTTTTGGTCTCAAAAACAAAGACGCTATATCAATATTTGACCAAATGTGCATATGTTACTGAGTTAGGAGATATATGTCAGAGATGCTGTATTACAGGATTACCTTGGCAAGCAGAAAGAGTATGTTGATCATCAGGTTAAATTCGATGAAATTTTATACGTATTGCTTCTCTAGAGCCAAACGTAAAGTAGTTGAACATCGGGGGCGACTTGTCTGATAAACTGAAGTTTGCCAACAAGAACTACTTTGGCTTCAAACAATAGAGTCTGAAGAAAGAAGAGGCTTCAATAGTCAGGAAACTGACTGTAGTCGTGTCCTAGGATAGCTTTAATCACCGCTCATAACCGGACAATTCTATTGCTAAGTTTTCCAAAGTATGGTTCTTTTCTTCGTAATCACTAAAGAAAGATTGTGATTTATCGAATCGGCCTGACACATATAGCGTTATGGGGGGAGCAAAGGTGATGCTAAGGATACAAGTCTGAACCGTTCAAGATTTCCGGTCATATACAGAGAGCCTATTTAAATTTTACTTGAAAAGTTTTATTTAGCTTCTTTTCGGTCTGCTCTCTTTTTAGTCATTATATGGCCCTCTATGTTCTTCATAAAAACAGAAAAACATCCTCAAAAAGACCTCATTTGGAAATGAGTCTTATCTAAGAGTGTTTCGAGATGCTTCAGTATGTTGAGAAAAGAAATAAACTCAAGTGGGGTTATTTTCCAAAGGCTGGCAATATGGTTATGGCTTATCTGTCTGCAGTGTTAAACTATTTGGATGTTTGGGGAATAAAACATTTGCTTACCTAAAGACGACAGATACTCTATAATAATGCAGCCGAAAGTGCGGTTCATCTACTGACTACCCAACGCAATTTCATGCTTCACTTCGGCAGTGACGAAAGGACTGAAATGTTAGTTAGCTATCACAGTGTAGTTAGTATAGTAAAGTTGTAAGGCAGGTTCGTTTGAGATACTTAAGTAAGTTTTTACTGATATTCTTAACGGTTGTAGAGATATAAGATTGGATTGGTAGTACCAATAGTTAAGCAAACATTTAAAATTTAAAAACTCAAGGCATAGACACTTGTAAGAGTGTCTGTATAAAAGGGAATGCCCAAAACTGAGTACTAACATCAGCACAAGTATGCTAATATTTAATTCGATGATTCTTTTGATCCTACTTTTGATGTGTGTCTCACATACACAAGTAGTTAACTATGGGATCTCCTATAAAGTTTATACCTCCAAAACTGTAGCTTATTTTACGATGGGGTATATTGTATTTTGGGCAAGTTTGCGTATCCAATTTGTAGATACTGCTGCTTATATCAGTGGTTTTAATGAAGCAGAGACAGGTATTGATAAGGCAATACAGGCTTTATTTCAAGAGGGAAAACAGAAGGGATTTGATTTTTTACAGATACTTTTTAAAACTCTTTTTTCTGAAAGTTACCATTGGTGGCTGACTTTGATTGCAGTCGCTACAGGAGTACCAATCATGATGACATTCCGTAAGTATTCGGTCAATTACCTTTATAGTATGTATCTGTTTGTAACATCTATGATTGTGGTCTGGATGTTTAATGGCATCCGCCAGTTTCTAGTAGCGGCCATTATGTTTGGATTGTGTGATTTGATTATCAAAAGAAAAACGATTTTGTTTATTGTTGCCGTTCTTTTGTGTTCTACAGTCCATACAACTATTCTTATTATGCTTCCAATTTATTTTATAGTGTTCGAGACTCCATTTAAAAGGAAGATGATGTTGTTTGTTTTGCTCATTCTCATGAGCGTATTTGCAATTTCTCCTTTACTTGAAGCAATGGAAACTGTTTTGCATAATACAGCTTATGCATCTAACCTTGAACAATTTGCAGAGGATGATGGTGTGCATCCGCTGCGGGTTTTGTTCAAAGCAATTCCTATTGTTTTTGCTTTTATAAGAAGAGAAAAAATTGAAAAAATAAACAATCAATTTATAAATATTTGTATTAATATGAGTACTATTTCAGTAGGAATTTATGTCATAGGTATTTTTACGAGTGGAATTATGATAGGTAGATTGCCAGTATATTTTGATTTGTATAGTCTGATACTTATTCCCTATTTATTTAGTTACGTTTATACCGATATGAAAAAGCAATTATATTGGGGTTTAGGTTTATTGTATTTGCTTTTCTATTTCCTAATGAGTGGTGGGCTTTATTATAATAGTGAGTTAACAGGATTTATTAAATAATAAAAAGAGAATATGAATGTCATAAGAAATTTATTGAATCGTTATGTCTATCAAGATTGGAATATTGCTATTGCAGATATTGCAGATGATTTAAGTCCTGTAAACATCAAATGGATGAAGCATTCCTATCATGATAGATGGTTTGCTGATCCTTTTATTGTAGATGAAACAGATGAAAACTACATTATCCTTGTTGAAGAGTGTATGCTTGATACTCAAAAGGGACGCTTGGCAAGACTTACAGTAGCTAAAAATGATTGTAAACTTGTCAAAAACGAAACTATACTTGATTTACCCACACATCTTTCTTTCCCTAATATTATACAGGTGAGCGGACAGATGTATATGTATCCTGAAAATGGGAAAGCTAGGAATACAAAATTATACAAATACGGGAGAACTGTAGAATTGTGTGGAAAGTTGTCAAGCTTGCCACTTGCTGATGCTACAATTTTTAAGTATGAAGATAGTTTTTATATGTTGTTTACTATTGGGGAAAATTGTAATGGTAATATACTGCAAATATATCGTAGCAATCAGCCGTTATCAGGATATATTTTCCATCAAGAGATAAAGTTTGATAATAATATAGCACGAAGAGCGGGTAATGTTTTCACTTGGAAAGGACATTTGATTAGTCCGGCTCAAGTGTGTAATCATAATTATGGAGAGGGTGTATCTTTTCAAGAAATTTCATTTACAGGTGATAAGATTCAATTAAATGAAATCAAGCGATTGTATCCACCTACAAAGATGTATCCTGAAGGATTCCATACATTTAATGTGTTTGGAGATAAGGTTGTCATAGATGGATACAGATATGGCAGTAAGTTTTTGCATGACTTATATTTTAAGATAAGAGGTTAATATGATACCCAAAACAATTCATTACTGTTGGTTCGGACGTAAACCGTTGCCAGAATCGGCAAGCAAGTGCATTGAGAGCTGGAAGAAGTTTTTTCCTGATTATGAGATTAGGGAGTGGAATGAGGATAATTTTGATATAAATATCATTCCTTATACCAAAAATGCATATGAAGCCAAGAAGTATGCCTTTGTAAGTGATTATGCCCGTTTTTGGATATTAGAGAAATTCGGAGGGCTATATTTTGATACCGATGTAGAGGTGATTAAAAGTATGGAAAGCATTATTGCTGAAGGAGCTTTTCTAGGTGCTGAAATTGATGGTGAAAAAGAGAAAGGGGAGTATCCAAAAGTTGCACCAGGTTTGTGCATTGGAGCATATGCACATATGACCTTCTACCAAGAGGTTCTCAAACGATATGATAAGCTTAATTTTTGGGGAGAAGATGGACGTTTTAATAAATACACGATGATTCCATTAGTAACTGATCTTTTGAAAGAATTAGGTATGCAGGAAAGCAATACTATACAGAAAGTTGGGGATATCACTATTTATCCTGCAGAGTATTTCAATCCGCTTGATATTGGAACCGGTGAATTACATGTTTCCCCAAATACACGAAGTATTCATTGGTTTATGGCATCTTGGTTACCTCCTCAGCCTGTTTGGAAGAAAAAGATAAAGCAATACATAAGAAGGCTTCTAAGATTATTTAGATAATGGCATTACTTACAATATTTACACCTGCTTATAATCGGGCTCATACGATAGGTAGGACATACGAGAGTTTATGTCGGCAGACATATCATGATTTTGAATGGCTTATAGTAGATGATGGTTCTAGTGATAATACGCGTGAACTCGTGCGTTCGTGGTATGCAAATGCTACGCTTCAGGAAACAGCTTTAGAACTGAAAGGTTATAGTAAAGATGTTCCTTGGCTTCACATACATTATATCTATCAACAGAATCAAGGCATGCACGGAGCGCATAATACTGCATACGACCACTTATCTACTGAACTTAATATGTGCATAGATTCTGACGATTATGTACCAGACAACGCTGTCGAAAGGATTGTTATTTTTTGGCAATCACAATCAATGGAAGACAGACAAAAGTATGCTGGCATTATTGGGCTTGATATAGACGATAAGCATAAGGAAATCATAGGTTTGCCATTTCCGAAAGGGTTAATTAGTACAACTTTGAGTGGATATTATCAAGATGGAGGCAAAGGAGATAAAAAATTAGTTTATCGCACAGATATTATTAAACAAACTCCTAAATATCCCATATTCAGAGGAGAAAACTATGTGGGATTAAATTATAAGTATCTGATTATTGATCAAAACTATGAACTTTTAGTTCTGAATGAACCTCTAATAATAGTTGATTACCAATCGGATGGGTCAAGTTCTAGCATGTATCGGCAGTATTGGAGAAATCCCAAGGGATGGTCGTTTTACCGTAAGTTTGAGATGACTCATTCCTTAAGTTTTAAGCGCCGTTTTCAGGTGTGCATACATTATGTATCAAGTTCCATTATTTGTAAAAACAGGAATTTTATAGCAGAAAGTCCGTGTAAACTCCTTACAATTTTGGCAGTTCCATTGGGCTGTTTATTGTATTGGAAGATAAAACATAGTGTTAAACATCAAGTTAAAATGAAGGTAGGATAAATGAATAGTATTATTCAAGATGATCTTTTTCGTTACGAAGGACTAAGAAGTAAGAATCTTATGGTGAAGATAAGTTATTTTTTCTTCACGCCAGGATTTCGTTTTACTTATTATTTTAGGAAGGCACAACTTGCCAACAATTCTGTTTCTCGTCTGTTTTGGCGGATTTGTCATCGGAGTTGTATGCTTAACACCGGCATTCAAATTCCTGTATGTACACGAATTGGTAAGGGATTTCGAATTTCGCATTGGGGTACGATTGTTATCAATGGAGAAACTGTGATAGGAAAGAACTTTAACATAGCGCAGGGTGTATTGATTGGTTATTCAGATGGAAGGAACAAAGGCGTACCGCATATCGGGGATAATGTCATTATTAATGCAAATGCAGTTGTTGTAGGAGGAGTAAAAATTGGTAATAATGTATTGGTTGCTCCTAATGCTTTTGTAAATTTTGATGTACCGGATGATTCTATAGTTATTGGAAACCCAGGTCGGATAATTACTAGAAATTCTTCACCGACTGCAAAATATTTAGTCTATACAGTAGAGTAAATCATGAAAATATTACAAGTAATAACCTCCCTGAAGACAGGTGGTGCTGAAAAATTGATTGTTGATATGGTACCTATGTATCGTCAACGAGGGTACGATGTTGATGTGCTTTTGTTTGATGGAACCGAAACTCCTTTTAAAAAGCTACTGAAAGATGACGGGGTGAATATATTTGAATTGGGGTGTGGCGGTTCAGTATATAATCCTATAAACATATTGAAATTATTGCCCTATTTCCATAAATACGATATAATTCATACACACAACACAGCTCCACAGCTGTTCGCGGCTATTGCGAGTCTGGTATGTTCCGTTGTACTTTGTACAACGGAACATACCACTTCTAATCGTAGACGTAGTTTGAAGTGGTATCGTCCCATAGACAAATGGATGTATAGCAGATATAAAGAGATTATATCAATCTCATCTGCGACAACTGAAAATTTGAGAAGATATATAAAAATCTCATGTCCGATTGATACGATATCGAATGGTATAGATGTAGAGAGATATTCATCAGCTGTTCCAGTTGAACGGAAGAATATTGGGTGTAAAAACGATACTTTTTTACTTATGATGGTTGCTGGTTTTCGTTATCAGAAGGATCAAGATACCATTATTCGCGCTTTAACTCTGTTGTCTAAGAATGTACAACTTTGTTTAGTAGGCGATGGTGATAGGCGAGTTGAGTGTAAAGAACTTGTTAAGCGATTGAATTTGGAAGAACGTGTGGTTTTTACAGGTGTACGTTCTGATATTCCGAATGTGTTAAAAGCCGCTGATGTAGTTGTAATGTCTTCGCATTTAGAAGGGTTTGGGCTTGCTGCTGTTGAGGGTATGGCAGCGGGAAAACCTGTAGTGGCCAGTGATGTTGTGGGATTAAGGGATATTGTGAAGAATTATGGTTGCGTATTTCCACAAGGTGATGAAAGGAGATTAGCCGAAATTGTAGAACGTTTGAAAAATGACTCCAACTTTTATAAAACTCTTGCAGGACAATGTTATTTAAGATCAAAGGACTATGATATTAGCAAAACGATTGATTCGTATATTGATGTATATGAATCAATTGTCAAATGATATCTTTGGGGACGTTTTATTTTTAACTAAAGAAGTAATCAATGAAAAGAATATTCATGATAGGATACTCGACTGATAAGGGTGGAGTAGAAGCCTATATTAAAAATATTAGTTCTCAGCTTGAAGACAAATATGAGATTATCCTTCATTGGCCCACTATGAATATTGATGGTAAAGAATGGGTAGTGCCTGCGAATAGACATAATTACATTAAGTATCAGCAGTTCTGGCGGAAGTTTTTCCATGAAAATAAGTTTGATGTGATTTATTATAATACATGTGATATAGTGAGTATTGATCTGTTGAAGTTTGCAAAGGATGCTGATGTACCAGTGCGGATTATTCATTCTCATAACACAGGTAATCAGGTTATAGCAGGTGGTCTTCTTGGTTGGCTCCATAAGTGGCAGGAAAGAAATTCGCGTAAGAATTTGCATAAGTATGCCACTGATCTTCTTGCTTGCTCGAAGACTGCTGGTGATTGGATGTTTGATGGGCGTCCATATACAATCATTAAAAACGGCATTGATATCAGTAGATATGTCTATTCTAGTACAAAGCATCAAAATGTATTAGGTACATTAAAGAATGAAGCCGGAAAAGTTGTAGCCTGTCTAGGGAGATTAGATCGTCAAAAAAATCCCTTTATGAGCCTTTCTATATTTACCGTATTGTGCCAAAGAGATAGAGACACTCAATGCTTGTTTATAGGTGATGGTGAATGTCGAGTAGAACTTGAAGCAAAAGTGCGAGCTTTGGGATTACAGCATCGCATCATTTTTACAGGTGGTGTGGATAATGTGAATGAGTGGTTGTCGTACATTAATTGCCTGCTCATGCCCTCTTTTTTCGAGGGGTTACCATTCGCTCTTGTGGAGGCACAAGCTGCTGGTATCCGTTGTCTTGTTTCTGATACAGTCTCACAGGAAGCTAATATTACAGGTCTAGTGGAATATAAGAGTTTGAATGCATCGGTGGAAGAGTGGGCTGATAGGCTTCTTGAACTAGCTTCTATGCCTCGTGTAGATGTGTCTGAGAGTTTGATATCTGCAGGTTATTCCATTGCCAATACGGCAGCGACTATTGAAAGAATTATAAACCAAGGACTAAAAGTATGCAAATAATACAATCACTTAGATATCGCATTTGGCGGGTTTTTAAAAAGTACAGAGACAAGCAGTATAGAAGTCGTTTTACTAATCAAGATATAACCATCCTTTCAATGAATTGCACGGGGGGCATTCTTTATCATGATCTTGGTCTTCAGTTTCTTTCTCCAACTGTCAATCTTTATATAAAAGCAGGGGACTTTATCAAGTTCTGTGAGAATCTTAAGTACTATCTTTCTATTGATAAGATGACACCGTGTAAAGAATCGGGCATTGTAGAAGACCGTAAATACCCTGTAGCTTACTTAGGCGATATCTTACTTTATCTTGTGCATTATCATACGGTGGAGGAAGCTCAACAGAAGTGGAATAGTCGAAAAAAACGGATCAATTGGGAGAAGATAGTAATCTTTAATAATGACCGTGAAGGTATGACTGTAGCTTTGAAAGATCGTTTCGAGGCGCTTCCTTACAAGAAGATTATGTTCACTTGTCAACCGGATGATTCCCATCCAAGTTGCTATTATTTGCATGGATATGAGAAACAAGAATGTGTTGGTATTATAACTGATGGTAAGGGGTGGTTTGGCAAACGCCCCATTGATCAGTTTGATTGGGTGAAATTCTTAAATGAAGTGTAAGGAAAACAATGGCAAATTCTAATATGAGAATCGAGTGGGTGGATGCCGCAAAAGGTATTGGTATCCTTATGGTGATGTTTGGTCATAATTGGTTGGATTGGAAATATTGTTATTATTTTTATTCATTTCATATGCCATTGTTCTTTATCCTTGCGGGATATACGTTTTCTGACCGACGTGCTCCTTTTGAATTTATCAAGCAGAAGGCTAAGGCATTACTCATTCCTTATGTTCTTTTTGTGTTCTGTAATTTTGTAGATGACAAAATTTAAATTTATGCTGTTAAACATCTAATTTTTAAGTGATTAAATTTGCGAAAGTCCCTGA